>DASUUC010000019.1:0-27485 GCA_036374335.1 Acidimicrobiia bacterium | reverse complement strand
GCGGCCGGCGTCGCCTCTCCTCCCCGGGTGATCGACGGGCGCGCCTTCAACCACGCGCTGATAGTCGACGGTCAACTCGCCGGGCGGTGGCGGCGTCGGCTGAGCCGAGCCCACGTCGAGCTAGAGGTGAGACCGTCCCGTCAGCTCAGCGAAGCCGAACGCGAGGTTCTCGAGGACACGGGACGTGCCTATGGCCGATTCCACGGTCTCCCGGTCCATTGGAAGGGGTCAGTGGGCGACCTAAGGCCTCGGTGATGCCGAGTTGGGCGCTGTTGTGATGGCGTAGCGCCTCGGCGTAGAACGGCATTCGAGCCGAGCGCAGCACGAGACGTGCACAGCGCACGTTGCAGCAGGTCGCGCTGACACCAAGAGAGTGTCGTTATACGCTGTGGGTAGGGCCCGAACAGGAAGTGACCAGGAGGATTGCGAATGACCGTGAGTGTTCGTTACATCACTGAAGACGTCGACGGCGCAATCGAGTTCTATCGCGACCGACTGGGCTTCGAGGTCGAGATGCATCCCGCTCCCGGTTTCGCTTCCCTCACCAAAGGGGAGCTTCGCCTCTTCCTGAATGCGCCCGGTGCAGGTGGAGCCGGTACCGCCGGCGGGACTCCCAGCCCGGGAGGTTGGAACCGGTTTCAGATCGAGGTTGACGACCTGGACGGGTTCTTCCAGGAAATGCAGAGCCACGGTGTCTCCGTCCGCGGTGATCTCGTGGAAGGTAGGGGCGGTCGGCAGATCCTCATCGAGGACCCATCGGGCAACCCGATCGAGATCTTCGAACCCGCCAAATAGCACCGTCGCTCGGTAGCGACCCACCACCTCCACGGGTGATCAGTTCGCGAGTTGCCGCCAAGTTTGAGTCCAAGTCGCGATCCTCGCCGTGATCGGTCGGCTCGTAGACGCAGGAGCCCCAGGGATTGACCGGCTGCACCGAGATCGAGCTTCTCGTGGCAACCAAAGGCGTCGACATGCCCTGTTTTCCCACCACCTCTTTCCGCGCTGGCCGCCTTGGATTGGTCACTCCAGCACGTAAGCATGTAGGTGAACTGGTCGCTCGGATTCCTGAGCTCAGGCCGCGAATGTGCCCGGCCGGGGCTGCGTTTCCGGCGCGGGATGGGCTTCATCCCACGGGTATACCCCCTTCCCGTCGTCGTAGGTCAACTGGAGGACAGGCACGGAGAATTCGACAGGCCGCTCGTAGTAGTCGTTGGCGCAGAAGACGATTTGGCCCGGATTGGGCACCACCTCGGCGACGAAACGGTGATGATGACCGTCCAGATTGAGCTCTTGGCCGGGGATGAGGTTCTCGCCGGCGCGGATGCGCTCACCGAAGGCGTCGAGCACGGCCCACGCTGCCTCGGGATCCAGGCTGAAGATGAGCAGTTCGGGATGACCGAGCCCGTAGAGGCCGACCGTGTAGGCGAAGGGCGGACCCCCGTCGTCACCTCCTGAGCAGTCCGGGTGGCTGCAGAAGCCACCCCCGATGTACTCAACGGCCCAGCCGTGTTTGCGGATCGTGTCGGTGAGCCAGGCTCGCTCCTGGTCCTGCCATGCAAGTGTGCGACCATCCATGTCCTCTCCCTTTCCTGGTCGTCATGGACGTTATTGGGAGCGAGTGACGGAATTTGGAGGACCCCGACAGTCGGTTCAGTCGGAGAGGCGGCTGTGATGATGGCGGGCGAGCTCTGCCCATTCTCGCCAGGAGTCGGGCGTCTGGGGGACGGCCAGGATTCGTTCGATCATCGCGGTGGACGGACGGGGCGAAGAGCGACCTAATTCGGTTGTGGTGAGATCGTGGTCCGGCCGGAAGACAACTTTGATGGGGTCGCCGGCCTCCACGAGGCCCTCTTCGACTATTCGAAGGTAGACACCGAAGCGCTCCGCGGCTTCGAAGGTTTTCCCGAACCCGGGATCGCCCATCCGGATTCCGAGTTTGAAGCAAGGCAGACGGGGTTGGGACACCTCGAGGATGGTTGACCCGACCTGCCATCGTTCTCCGACCAGAGCATCATTCAGGGCCAGCCCGCCGACGGTGAGATTCTCTCCGAAAGTGCCCGGAGTCAGCTCGATCCCGAGCGTGGTGGCCCACCACAGGTAGTCCTCCGATGAGTAGGCATACACGGCCTTGTCCGGGCCTCCATGGACACGACGATCGGCCTGATCGTCGCCGCGAAGATTCACGCCACGAACCGGGACCGGGGCATCCACGGGGTGTTTCCAAATGGAGGTCTCGACGATTCGACCGTGCCACTCCACTTGACGGGGTGTACCGACATTGACCGAGTCGAGACGGCCGCTGGTCGGCTGTGCCTGGTCGATCGAGCTCATCGGCGTGGAAACACTCCCATCCCGGGGGCTATTCCTCCTGGTTCCGAGAGTGAGAAATGCGGTCTTTGAGCCCGGCGATGGGGCGGAGCAGGGGATAAGTGCGTATCCAATCCGGCATCCTGGGGAGGGTGGCCCGGGACAAAGCCTGAAACCGTCGAAGCCATCTGGCTTGTCGTGGCGAGAGACTCAGCCCATAGCCCTCGCGAAGCCGAGCGGGGAGGAGGTCTGCCGTGATGGCAC
Source organism: Acidimicrobiia bacterium (assembly GCA_036374335.1). Taxonomy (GTDB): domain Bacteria; phylum Actinomycetota; class Acidimicrobiia; order Spongiisociales; family ZC4RG35; genus JANQRA01. The sequence goes on along the minus strand of DASUUC010000019.1, from coordinate 24,914 downwards.
GTATGGGTGCCAAAGACCATTGTGGTGTCCAGCCAAGGTCCGGGTAGAGGACATGGTGGGCGATTTGGCGGGCATGATCGGTGATTGTGAGCGAATCGAACCGCTCGGTCATGTAGCGGTGGAACTCGTCGAGTGTCTGGGGCGGATCGGCCACTTCCAGCACCCGGGCGATTTCGAGCGACTCGCGGTAATAGCGGGCACGCTCCTCTTCCCGAAACTCCCCCACATAGGTTGCTTCGACCACGAGGACGGTGTCGATGAGTGTCGTCAGCACCCAAAGCCGCAGCTCAGGCTGCGCCGCGTCATAGGTGGATCCGTCTGGCATCTTGCCTCGGACGCCTCGGTGGGCTCGGTTCATCTCCATAACAGCCCGTTGCGCCTCGGTTGGATCTCCGAGACCGACCTCCACTATGAGCTCCACCGTGTCTCGCATGCGATCGAAGACCCGGTTGGTGAAGTCAGAGTGCTCGGCGACTCCGGCAGCGATCCCCGGCTCGGAGATCTGCAGAAGGAGTGCCCGCATGCCACCGAGAAGGAACACGGGTCGGCGCAGTACGTCCCAACTGACCGTGCCCGCTCGGAACGGCAGGCTCACATCGTGCACCCTCTTCAAGTTAGGCGTCTCGTGGTGAGATGGGCCCGGACTGATCGAGCCCTCGCGGAGCTTGGCCTTACCCGATCCAGGGCTGACGACGATTATCTCCTTCCCGTCTGGATCGCTGACCTGGGCAATTCTCTCTCCCCCTGCTTGGTGGGACGGTTCGTCCAGGATTTGGCGACCAGATCGTCTGATCAGATCCACTGTGGCATCGCAGTCATCCACATCTAGCCAGAGTGAAATCCGTTGGCTCCCGACGGCATCCAAGTCGGGGACCTCTGCAATCCCGATGTGGGAGTCGCCCGTTTGAATGCCGACATGCTGAGGTGGCCCGTCACCGGGGAAGTGATAGGGGGTGCGACCGCATACTGAGGTGGCCCGTCACCGGGGAAGTGATAGGTGGAGCCACCGCCGAGGAGACCCACATAGAACGCGACCAGTCGTGGGAGTTGGCGGGTAGAGATGATAGGAAACGCCGAGGTGACCAAGACGACTCCTTCTGTTGATCCTCGTGTCTGCAATGTCGAATGCACACCGCTGGATTCGACGCCACGTCGTGATACGCATCGTCGCGGAGGCGAATACGGTCAGAACCGTGACGTCGCGCCGGCCGAGAGCACCGGACTCGAGATGAACGACAAACAGAGTGCAAGACGCCTTCATGAATCAACCAAACACGGGACACCACCGTCCTATCCACAGCGTCTCATCAAGTATCAGCGGCTTGACCCACGCAACGCCCCACGACCGTTCAAGAAGTACACAGACATCGGCCGGATCCCGCTGTCCCGCGATCTCGTGTCCTCCTCGCTCCCGGCCACGGCAGTGCTGAGCGGGACGCGAGGGGCACAGCGTGGGCTCGACTCGTCGTTGCTGGCAACCCTTCTCTTCCTGAGCGCAGGGGTGACGAGGACGGCAGGCCCACCGGGCCGACGGATTCACTTCAGGGCAGCAATGTCAGCGGGGAACCTGCATCCCATCGAGGTGTACCCCCTCATCGGAGACGATGCCATGGCCGGAATGGACGCAGGTGTTTATCACTTCGACCCTCTCGAGTTCGCGTTGACTCCGCTACGACAGGGTGACCATCGTGGCCGTCTCGGCGTGGAGGCCCCGCTGGCGATCGTCCTGACCGGAATACCATGGCGGACCACGTGGAAGTACGGGGAGAGGGGATGGCGTCATCTCTACTGGGATAGCGGGACGATGATCGCCAACCTGCTGGCGGTTGCCGACGCCCATGGGCTGGAACATCGAACACGGTTTGGATTTGAGGATGTGGCAGTCAACGAGCTGGTTGGAGTCGATGGAGATGACGAGATGCCATTGGCAATCGTCGATATCGGTCCCAATCGAGGAGTAGAGGAATCGTCATCGCCTGAACTGGAGCCTCTGTCCATCGACGCTTCCCCCGTGGCGCCCCGACCAATTCGACTTCCACTGCTGCAGGAAGCCCAAGCAGGAAGCGAGCTGGGCGACGGCGACGTGGAGAGCTGGCTGCGAGCCGGCTCCGGGTTCGGTCAGAGTGCTCCGTCTGAAGTGGAGAGCCCGTTCGAAAGTGGGGATCCAATCGAGGAGATCATCTTGCGGCGGGGATCCACGCGGAGGATGGTGCATCGGACAGTGACACGCGATCGACTGGATTGGCCGATCGCGGCGGCGTCGAGAGCGGTGGGAACCGATGTCGTGCCTCACGGAACCCTCCTCGACCACTTCGTCAATGTCCACGCAGTGGAAGGACTCGATCCTGGTGCATACCACGTGGGAGAAACCGGATTGAATCTCATCCGATACGTTGACCACGTCAGAGAACAGAGCGCTGACCTGTGTCTGGGACAACCCCTGGGTGGAGATTCCTGTTACACAGTGTTTCACTGCGCTGACCTCGACTCGATCCTGGAGTCCTTTGGCTCACGTGGATATCGGGTCGCCCAATTCGAGTCCGGAGTGGTCTCGGGCCGGCTGGCGTTGTGTGCCTTCGCCCTGGGTTTGGGTGCCACCGGTCTGACGTTCTTCGACGACCTCGTCTCGCATTACTTTGCAACCTCGGCCGAGCCGATGCTGGTTACCTCAGTGGGAGTTCCCGCCAGCTCTCCGGCACCAGCCGGCCAACCGGGCCACCCGGCACCCCTGCGAACGTGAGCACCGCGTCCGGGCTGAACATGCAACGCCAGCCAATCCCCAGTGGATCTCGCATGAGGAGCCTTGAAGGGCGCGCTCGGGTGATCGGGCAACCTCGATCAAATCCGACTCGGTCGAGTGACAACCGCCACGCTCAGGGCAACCCTCGCTGACCTGGTGATCCAGTTAACTCTGGACCCGCTCTCAGTTGTCGAAAAGGCTGAGCGCTTCGAGGATGAGCCTTCTGTGGCTGTAGACGGGCCGACCCACTCCAAGCCCGACTCGAAGCAAACCTCACCACCAACAACCCGCTCGCGGCTTCCTCCAATCGATGCTGACGGGAAGTCACGATCCCGTCTCAGGGGTTGCTTCGTCCAGCTATGGATTCGGCTTCGGTCAGCAGGTGACGTGGAGAATGGCGTTGACGGTGGGCTCGTCGCTGTTACTGAGCAAGCCGACGGCCTCCGCAGTGGTCGCCATCAACAGCTCGACGTTGCGTCTTTTCGCCTCGTGTTCGATCTCGGGCAAGACCGGGAGACTGCCCGAGTATCCGGTCCCGACTATCAGTCTAGGGCCAGACCATGGGATCGCCTCCTCGACGGAGAGGGGCGTGTGTCCATAGCGGGCCTTCAGTGGTTTGGACGGGGACTTGTCCCGCTCCATGACCTTCCCGTCCTCGATGACCACGTCATGGTCGTACCGTCTGCCATCGATCACCAAGGTGCCGAAGCTCGGGTATTCGATGTCCATGCTCAGATGATACGGAACCTGGGTGTTGCGCGTCATCGGGCCATCATTCCTTCTCGGGAGGGAACGCCTTACGGCCGACGAGACGTACGAACCGTGCCGGAGTAATCGACCTCACCGGTTGCAGGCCGTTCCTCTCTCGCCGATAGAGGGTCACCATCTCTCTTCCGCCGGGTCCAATGGGTTGCACCAAATGTCCACCCTCGACCAGCTGTTGGGCCAACGGACCGGGCACCTCGGTGAAAGCCGCGGAAACCAAGATTGCGTCAAACGGCGCCATTTCGGGCACACCTACTGTGCCGTCCCCAATGTGCATATCGACATTGGCGATCCCGAGGTGCGCCAAATTGGATCGAGCTTCCTCTGCCAGGTCCTCCCACATCTCGATGGTCACCACCTCTTTCGCCATGTGCGCCAAGAGCGCCGTCTGGAAGCCAAGGCCCGTTCCCACTTCGAGGACTCGACCAGATGGTGTGAGCTCGAGGGCTTCGATCATCGCCGCCGACAGCGACGGCTGGGTTGTCACCTGGTCGTGGGCGATTGGTATCGGCCGATCTTCATAGGCCAGGTAGCGGGCACGCTCGGGAACAAACTCGGCTCTAGGGATGGTGCGGAGCGCCTCGATGAGGCGCTCGTCGGTGACCCCGGCGGCGAGAATCGCTCGTACCAGATCTTGTTGAGTCAGCGGCACGTTCACACCCTCAGCTTTCCAGACTTTGGGCCGGCAGACTTCGGCGAGCGGTGTCTGGACCCTAGGTTCGAGAGGTGCGGCTGATCCTTGTTTCGAGCAGGCGACCGGCCGCCCGATTGTTCAGGCGGCGAGCATGTCCTCAGACGAGGCCAGAGCAGTGGCTAGCTGCTGCAGCGCCTCGTCGATCAGTGGTCTCAGCTGATGTTCGGGAACATCGATCTCACTCGAGATCCGTGCCAGCGTCGCCGGGGCACCGTCGGCCAGGCCGTAACGCATCTCGACAGCACGACGATGGATGGGAGACAGGTTGGCGAGAGCCGAGCGCAAGGCGTCCTCGGCCAAGCGCAATTCGACCTCGGTGTCGGGGGCGATGGCGTCGACATCGGCAATGAAGTCGCTCAGGGTGGCGCCGTCTTCCCCGATTGGTGTCTCGATGGCGACCGTGGAGGCCACGCTCAACGCCTTTTCGACGTCGTCCTCGTCGATCCCGGTCTCGGCCGCGATCTCTTCTGGCGTGGCGGCGCGTCCCAGCTTGGACTGAAGCATCTCCGCGGCGGCACGGACCGCCGGTAGGGCGTCATGGAGCCGGGCGGGGAGACGGATAGTGTCACCCAGGTTGGCCCGGGCCCGCTGCATGGCCTGTCGGATCCACCAGGTGGCGTAAGTAGAGAACTTGAAACCCTTTCGCCAATCGAACTTCTCGACGGCGGTGATCAAGCCCAGGTTCCCCTCCTGGATCAGGTCGACCATCTCGATGTCGTTGCCGGCGTACCGACGGGCGTTGGCTACCACCAGCCTCAGGTTGGCCTCCACGAAACGTCGGCGGGCTGCTTCGCCGGCAGCGACCTGGCTTTGCAGGCGTGTCCGCTCCGCTGAGACCAGACCTTCTCCTGATTCGAGACGAGAGCGCGCCTCGAGGCCCGCTTCCATCGTCTGGGCGAGCTCTACCTCTTGTTCGGCATCGAGCAGCTCGTAGTTACCGATACCGGCCAGATACTGGCCGAGGACATCGGTGGCAGATGAGTCAGCGGGCTTGCCGCGCGTGGTCTTCATCGGTCTGATTGAAGTATCTCTCTTCACACATCAGCGAACACATGTTCGTGGGCCGGTATTCCTTCATGTGAGCATGCTTGCTCGGACCGCCGACGCCGGCAAACCCAGGGTTCCAACCACCGCTCAGCGGAGTCTGGCGCCCTGAGTTCGGTGCGGACTGCCGACGCCGGCAAACCCAGGGTTCCAACCACCGCTCAGCGGAGTCCCCCTCCCCGGGCTCGACTGGCGTTGATTACGCGTTCTAGTCCCGACCTGTGAGCGCCCTGCCAATAGACCCTCCCGCATTTGCCGCATCGCGCATAGTCGTCGACACGCTCCCGAGTGCGGGAGGGGACCCGATGAGCGACGTCCGCTTTGTCGACGGGTGACACCGGGCCGTTGCAGATCATGCATCTCGTGAACGGTTTAAGGTCGTCGTCCAGATGAAATCTCCGGGTCACCTCGACCACCTGGGTCCGTGGGTCGTCGGATCGTAGGTAATAGCCGTGAGTCACCGTGCTGCGCTTGAGCAGCTCCACGTCCCGGGTCAGCAGTATGCGTCGTTCCTTCGATGAGATCTCTGCAAGATCAGCATCGCCCCAGTCCTTGTCGTGGAGCGTGTCGAAGCCAAGCAGTCGGAGATAGCGGGCGAGGCGCCCCAGGTGGACGTCCGCCACGAACCTCGTCTCCCGCAATGGCTCTCCCCGCACCTTGATTATCGGGCTGATGTCGAATGACTCGAACACCGGGTAAACGCTGATGTGATCGCCGTCGTGCACCGGATAGTCGAAGCCGACAGACTCGCCCTCGACGATGATCAGGTCGACTTCAGTATGGGGAACACCACATGACTCGATCAGGTCTTTGAGGCTGCCCGAGACGTCGAACTCGCGAATGATGGCGGCGGAGTGGTCCTCATCGGGCAGGAAATCCCGCAACTCTGCATAGAAACGCAATGTCGCCCGGTGGCGGATGTCTCACCTCGCTGGCTGAGGTCACCGTAGCGACGTCCACGAACCCAGGCTGCAGACACCCTGCCCAAGCGTTGGCCGGCTCCGGGCTTCGGGCGTGTGCCTGATTCGTGGGGGAGTCCCTTTCCCCTCGGATCTGTGAAGTCTGGCTCTTCCCTGATATCCGATTGGGGCGGATGATCGAGTGGTCAGCAATGTGGATGATCACCCAGTGGTTCCGGCCGACACACACGGTCCCAATGGGATCTATGGAGGTAATTGGAGATGGAGCAGGCTGTTCGAACCGTCAGTGGAGGGGTCGACACTGATTTGGGGGCCGAGGCCGTCAGGCGGCTGAAGGGGAGACGCGAATTCCGCGCGCACCTCTTTGCCTATGTCCTGGTCAATCTGGCCCTGTGGGGGACCTGGGGCGTGATTTTCGCGACCGCGGGCGTGTGGTTTCCGTGGCGGCATTCGTCACCTTTGGTGGGGAATCGGGGGCCGCGTTCCGCGCCTGGGATGTCTACGGTCGACACCGATAACCGAAGATGAGGCCGGCTCACATCTCCAGGCCGCACAGGAGATCTTTGACGAATTGGGCATCCAAGCCGATCGATAGACAACGGAGGCGAATTGAGCGAAACATGTGACGTGATTGTCCTGGGTATGGGCACCTGCGGTGAGGATGCCGCTCTCCGGCTCAGCGCTGCCGGGCTCGAAGTCGTTGGCATCGAGGCTCAACTGATCGGTGGGGAGTGCCCGTTTTGGGCATGTCTCCCCACCAAATCGATGGTGAGGTCCGCCAACCTGGTCAAAGAGGCACGAAGAGCAGACGGTTTGGTGGGCAAGGTCACGGTCGAACCGGAATGGAGCATCATCGCCTCTCGAATCCGCGCCGAGGTCACCGGAGGTTGGGACGATGCGGCTGGTGTCGCTCGTTTCGAGGCCAAGGGAGGCCGATTCGTCCGGGGTTGGGGCAAGATCACCCGCCCCCGTGAGGTGCAAGTGAACGGAACAACCGTCACTGCGAGACGAGCTGTTCTGGTCGCAACCGGTTCCCAGCCGCTGATTCCGCCGGTCCCCGGACTGTCCGAAGTCGAGTATTGGACGAACCACGAGGCCGTGGAGGTCGAGAAGCTGCCAGCGTCCTTGGCCATCCTCGGTGGGGGGGCTGTCGGTTGTGAGCTGGGACAGATATTTGCTCGATTTGGTGCCGACGTGACCATCATCGAAGGACGAGACCGCGTGCTTGCCATGGAAGAGCCCGAGGCATCCGAGTTGGCCGCCGATGGGCTGCGAGAGGATGGGGTCAGCATCAGGAATGGAGTACGCGCCGAGTCTGTGTCACGAGATGATGGGGCGATTGCGGTCCATCTCAGCGATGGGTCGACAGAGACCGCCGAGCGTCTGCTCGTCGCCACCGGTCGAAGAGCGGATGCCGACTCGCTGGGAGTCAGCGCAGCTGGAGCAACTACCAATCGCGGCTTCATCGAAGTCGACGGATTGATGCGTGCAGCAGACGGCCTTTGGGCTATCGGTGACGTCACCGGCAAAGGTCTGCTGACTCAGGTCGCCGGGTACCAGGGGATGATCGCGGTCGAGGACATCCTCGGCGGTGAACCCCGCCCTGCGGATTACTCGGCGCTGCCCAGAGTCACCTTCACGGATCCCGAGGTGGGTGGTGTCGGATTGACCGAGAGCCAGGCGAGAGATGCGGGACACGACGTGACGGTGACCGTGAAGGACTTGAGGTCCACGTTCCGCGGCTGGCTACATGCCACGGGAAATGCAGGTGTGATCAAGCTCGTCGCCGACGCGAGTCGGGATCGACTGCTCGGCGCGACGGTGGTCGGGCCGCGGGCCACGGAAGTCCTGTCATTTCTGACTCTCGCAATGCACGAGCAGACACCCCTGGCCAATCTCGTCAACATGATCTACGGCTTTCCCACCTTCCACGGCGGCGTGGGAGAAGCGTTGGGTGCCTACGGTCGTGGCATCGTGCGGGTTCTCGACCCGGCCACCGCGCCAATGTTCGATGATCCGTCGGACAGATTGCCCCGACAGGACGAGGTAGCCAGCGGCTAACCACCGGGGACGCGATGTGCTCGTCACGGCCGTGGTGTCGGCGACGACGTCTACCCGTATCTGAGCCAGGAGCCCGGTCGCGTGCCGATGCGACAGTTTGGAACCGGTGGGTGTCCAGCGGGTTTTCTACCCTACTCACTGAGGCCACCGTCCCTGGGCATTAGGAATCGGCATTGGCCGATCAGCCCTGGCAGCTTTGTCACTCGCCAGGATCTGGCAGCGTCCAATCTGTTCCGATGACCTCACCAACAAGGACCGCCAGGCGGTCTCCGCCGTCAACGGTGAGATGGATACCATCACTGCTTCGCATGAGGACCTCGGTGCCGGTGGCATCGGGCAGATAAGCGGAGTAGTTCCCGTCGCTGTCGGAAAAGAGGGCCCAGGTGTCGATGTACCCCACGTTTGGGCGTCGAGCGGCCTCGGTTTCGTAGATCTCGTCCATCAGAGCCATCTTCGCTGAGTATTCATTGGACCGAGCTATCGGTTGACCGATCCAGTAGATCGTAGGCACGAGGTCGGCAACCAAGTCCATTGTTCCTGCCACTCGCAGCCGATACTCTTCAACCCACCCGTCAGTCCCAAATGGAATCCAGCCGGCTGAGGTCTGTATCGGCTGGCCATCATTGGCGCCGACCATGAACACCAGTATGTCAGTCGTATTGCCGGTCAATTCTTGTTCGAGATGTCGAGGCCAATCGAAGAAGTCAGGACGGGTCAGACCCGTTGAGTATTCGACTTGCCGTCTCGAATCGATCACGCCTGTGTCGGCAAGAAGGTTCACGAGCGAGGGTCCGAATCTCTCGGTGAGAGAGTCACCGGCGACCCACAAGTGCGCGGGTGACTCCCTAGTCGGTGTGAACACGCCGGGCAGGGTGGTGGTGGTTGGGATGGTTGTGGTCGTCTGTTGTGGCTGGGTGGTTGCAGCCGGAGCACTCGTCGTCGTGACGATGGTTGTCGTCGTTGTTGTTGGTTGAGGGATGGGGGCCGGTGTGGTTGTGGGCACCCGTCGTAGTTCGCGATCGATCATCTCCCGGGGGACATCTAGGTGGAGAACCTCTCCGGTGTCCACGAGGAGCTGAGCCGCCGCCGTCATCAACGTACGTTCCCATCCCGGCTGCAGGGAGGAAGCAGTGCTGAGCAAGGCGCGCCCATTGAGCATGGCGCCGAACAGCAGAGCGCCGACCAGAACCAGTACGTTCGACCAGGGGAACCAGTGCCGCCTGATAGCATGCCTCGCTCGTCTGGGCCTGGTCTGAGCTTCGAGCGTGGATGGTTTCATCGCAGGCATCTCAGAACCGGGTGTAGATGAAGGCAGGCACGCCTTCGGGTCCTAGAACATCGACCACCAGCAAGAGGCCACCCAGAGCCGCCGTCTGCAGGACCGGGCCGATACGCCGGAATCCGCCGAGCACCCGGCCCGACCAACTCTCCGGGAAATACTGGAGTGCAAACACCGATGCTAGGACCAGGATCAGAAGCGGCGTGACTCCTGGGGCGGGGCCAAATGACCCCAGCCGAGCCAGAACGTCAAAAGCCGCGGAGACAGAATCGGCCCGGAAGAAGACCCAGGCGAAGGCCACCAGGTGGAAGGTCAGGAATCGTCTTCGTAGCTTCGCCCAACCCGTCGTTCCATCCGGTGTGCGTCCCTGGCTGCGCCTTCGTTCACGACGGAGTCTCTCCCAAGCCATTGCCACACCGTGGATGCCACCCCAAACCACGAAAGTCCAGGCCGCGCCGTGCCACAGGCCGGCGAGCAGCATAACCAGGACGAGGTTGCCCAGCCGAGTCGCCCGTCCTCTCGACCCGGAGACAACCAGTGGCTGGAAGAGGAAATCCCGTAGCCAGCGGGTGAGTGTCATATGCCAACGGCTCCAGAAGTCACGGATCGACGTGGCTGTGTATGGGCGGCGGAAGTTCTCGGGAAGGGTGAATCCGAGCAACATCCCCACCCCACGGGCCATGTCGGTATAGGCGCTGAAGTCGACGTAGATGAGTGCTGTGTATCCGTAAATGCCAACCAGAGCCTCCAGGGCGGAGTACTGCCCGGGTGTGGTGAACACGCCATCGGTGATCGCACTCCCGATGTAGCTTGCGATCACCAACTTCTTGAACAGCCCACGTCCGAGAAGCCAGAAGGCTCTTGGTCCATCCAGGTCGGAGGACGCGATGGGTCGGGTCAGCTGTGGGCCGAACTCGCTGGGCCGGGTTATCGGTCCGGAGAGGACCTTGGGGAAGAAGCTGAGGTAAGTGCCGAGATCGAGGAGAGGAAGCCGCCCGACGATACCGCGACGCAACTCCATGAGATACGCGATTGACTCAAATATGTAGAAGGAGATTCCAATAGGGAGGAAGACTTCGAAGAGGGGGATTTGGGGGGTCAATCCGAGTGGCCGGAGCAGGCCCAGAAACGATGTGACGAAGAACCCGTAGTACTTGAAGAAACCGAGGAGCCCAAGGTCGGCGATGATGCCCACGGTGAGCCAGGCCCTCTGCGACTTTGGCCAGGTGGCCATCGCAGTTGCCACCAGGTGAGTGGTGCCGATCACCGCTGCCAGCAGCACAACGAAACGCCAATCCCACCATCCGTAGAAGACCCAACTGGCGGAGAGCAGCGACCACTTCAGATTCGAGGATGGGGCCGGAGCAGCCACGAAATGATCATGACGATCACCAGAAACATGGCAAACGTCACCGTCGGGAAAGGCAACCGGTCTCCTAAATCCGCTTTCCTGCGAGTCTGCGCTCGGCCCGCTTCGACTACCAGGGTCAATGGTCAGGAGATGCACGGGTCCTCATCCAGGTCCTTTGGCAGGTTGGCCGGTATTGGCTAGTCGAGCGGCGTCGCAGAAAATCGGGTCATTTGGCTCTACCCGCCCCTCCGCACCGCCGTGGTCAGACCGACACCCAGAAGGCGAGCATCATCATCCAACCCCAGAGTCCCATGTGTTGCCAATACCACATATCGATCACCGCGACGAGAAGTACCCCCACCCCAGTGGGGTAGGTAAGGGTCGAAGATCTCATGGTCATGGGATCTAAGGCCAGTTGGTCAAGAGCCAACGGTCGACCCGACCGGATAGAGGACAGGGTGGACTCGCCTCGATCAAATCGGCTCGAACTCCGCGGTGAAGTGACGTAGCCACGGAGCTTGGTAGGTGATGCGGTAGCCGGGGACCTCCGGAGCGCGGGCTGCAGTGTCGATGATGACCTCGGCCACGTAATCGATGTGGCTCTGGGTGTAAGTGCGGCGGGGGATGGCGAGACGTACCAGCTCCATCTGCGCTGGGACCTCCTCACCGTTGGGTCCGGGTTGGCCGAACATCACCGACCCGATCTCCACACCACGCACCCCTCCCGTCCGATAGATCTCGACTGCGAGTGCCTGGGCCGGGTACTGCTGGGGTGGCAAATGGGACATGAGGCGTTTGGCGTCGAGGTATATGGCGTGGCCCCCAGGTGGTTCCACCATGGGGACTCCAGCTGCGGCCATCTTCTCCCCCAGGTACTCGGTGGAGCGGATTCGGTAACGGAGATAGGACTCGTCCACGACCTCCTCGAGACCCTGGGCGATTGCCTCCAGGTCATAACCGGCGAGACCACCGTAGGTGGGGAAACCTTCGGTGAGGATGAGGAGGTTGCGGCATCTCTCGGCCAATTCAGCATCTCGCATCGCCAGGAATCCGCCGATGTTTGCCAGTCCGTCTTTCTTGGCGGAGAAGGTGCAGCCGTCGGCCAGGGAGAACATCTGCGCGGCGATGGCGGCCGGCGTGTGCGTCTCGAATCCGGGCTCTCGCATCTTCACGAACCAGGCATTCTCGGCGAAACGGCAGGCATCGAGGAAGAAGGGGACTCCCCGCTCGCGGCACAGGGATGAGACCTCTCCCAGATTCTGCATGGAGACTGGCTGGCCACCACCGGAGTTGTTGGTGACGGTGACCATGACCAGCGGGATGGTCCTCGAGATGTCATCGAGGGCCGCCTCGAGACGTGCGAGATCCATGTTTCCTTTGAACGGGTGTTTACTCACCGGATCGAGTCCCTCGGGAATCACCAGGTCCAGTGCTTCGCCACCCTGGTACTCGACATTCGCTCGAGTGGTGTCGAAGTGGGTGTTGTTGGGCACGGTGGTTCCAGAAGGCACCATCTCGGTGAAGAGGATTCTCTCCGCGGCCCGACCTTGATGGGTTGGGATCACCTCCGGCATCCCCGTGAGACGCTCCACCGCTTCCTTGAACCGGAAGAAGGATCTGGACCCGGCGTACGACTCGTCGCCGACCATCATCCCGGCCCATTGACGTGACGACATCGAACCGGTCCCGGAGTCAGTCAACAGGTCGATGGTCACCTCATCGGCGTGAAGCCCGAACAGGTTGTAATGGACCCGACCCAGGGCCGCTTCTCGCTGTGCCGAATCAGTCAGCGCGATGTCCTCGACGCTGTGAATGCGGAAGGGCTCGATGATGGTGCGAAACCGGTCGGTCAATGGTAGTCACCTCCTGGGCGCATCATCCCAAGCCTCTCCAAGGGTCGACAGGGTCCTAGGTCCCAAAGACAGCCGGTTGTGCTGGAGTTGGATCAACAGGAAGGGACTTTCGGCCCTAATCGTCGGGTGCCCTCTCGATATGATGGAGTTGAAAGAGCCCGACGTGTGACACGGGTGCCAGGTGCCTTCCTGGCTGAGAATGAGACAATAGGAGTCTTATGACCGTCACCCACCGCTCCGGATAACTCCGGGAAGGAAGTCATACATCGGGTTCTCTCCTATTGGAGCTCATCTTCGCCGTCGGTTCGGGATCACTTCTCCTGAAATGTGACCTTTGCCCCTTCCTGGCCCGCCGATGCTGGGCCAGGCTCGCGACAAGGAGGTCCTTATGGCCGAAAGTTACATTCTCTTCGATCTTCCCGAAGGCGAGGAACCCGTCGATCGGGCGTTTCTGGAAGGGCTCGGTCACGAAGTCAGGGTGTGTCACGGGCCACCTCAGGGAACCCTCTGCCCAATCCTCACTGATGAAGGTTGTCCCCTGGCCCAAGGAGCTCATGGGATCATCTTCGAGCTCGATCTGGGTCGTCCCCAGCATCGAGCGATCTTGCAGAAGTACAAGAGCTCGCTGAGGTCGGACATCCCGATCCGGGTGGTGGCACGACCGGACCAGATCGCACGTCACCGAGAAGCCTTGGCGGGACTACATACCTGGACGGGGACGCCTGTTGCCGGCGACCTGGACGCGGTGGCTGCTGAAGTCGAGTCCAACCAGAGATAAAGGCGGGAAGTGCCCTCCGCCTCGGGCTGGTCGTCGTACATCGCTCGTCCCGACAACTCGGTGGATGCCATTACCTGGGTCACCACTGACGGACCGAGACGACGAGCAAGTCCGGCGAGGATCCGTGATTTCAAGTCTGGTTCGCGAGAAGGGACCGCCGCGCCCGCCTCTCTCAGCTTCTCCTCCAGAGGACTGCGTGTTTCTCCACGGTCTCGGCGAGACGGATGTACACCCCGCTGAGTGTCTCATCTTTCTCGAGATCGGCCGCCACCCGCTACAGAAATGCGCTGTTCACCTCTTCGATGAAGTTGGCTCCGAGCGGTCGTGGTCGGCATCCATCGCAGCCTCCTATCCGTCCTGGAGAGTGAGATAGAGCCCTTCCTCCTGGTCGAAATGGAGATGGAGGATGGCGTGGAGACCATAGAGGGTGCGTCTCAGATCAACTATGTCCGGCGTCTGCGGGCCTTCCTCGGGAAGGTCGGCGATCTGACGCTGCAAGACATCGACCAGATGGAAGATCTCGCGATGGGTGCGGCTCATGGTCGCCATAGGATCCTCCCCAGGTAGCAGATTCGACATCTCCGGGTAGATCTCATTCTCATCGGCTCTCTCATGGGGCAGGATCTCCTTGGCCAGCACGGTTTCTAGTGCGACGAGAGCCTTTCTTGCTTCTGCCGGAGTGAGCGAGTCCAGTGTGTCTGCCGTTTCCCGGATCCTCTCCAGTTTGGGGCGGAGATACTCGTGTTCGGCGCGTAGGCGATCGGACAACTCGCGGGAGACCTTGGGACCGGCCTGGCCGGGCGTCGGTCCACCCAGAGCCCGGAGTGCATTGAGGATGGCGATAACGTCGATCCCCTCCTGGATGAGAGCTCCAGCCAACGGGGCGAGAAGACCGAACGAGGCGGCCCCCATCGCCGTGAGTGACAGGCCCATGCCGATGACCACACTCTGCACCGCGATGCTGCGGGATCGCTGGGCTATGCCGATGGCGTCGACCAGTCGCTGCAGCCTGTCGACGACCAACACGACGTCGGCGGCCTCCGACGATGCGGTGGCTCCTCTGGCGCCAATCGCCACCCCGACGTCGGCTGCTGCCAGGGCGGGGGCGTCATTGATGCCGTCACCGACCATCGCGGTGACTCCCGAAGCCTGGAGCTCTTTCAGGATCTCGACCTTGTCGCCGGGTGTGGCCTCTGCGAGCACGTCATCGACACCGGTGGCGATGCCCACCGATCGGGCCACGACGGGATGATCGCCGGTGGCCATCACCACCCTCGCAACCCCGGAGCGTCGAAGGGCGCGAATGGTGTGAGCCGCGTCCGGCCTGATCTCGTCGTCGAACACGAACGCGGCCACTGGATCACCGTCGATCGCCATGTAGACCGCGGTAGGAGCAAGCCGCGCGACACTTCTTCTGAACTCACTCACCTTCGGTGGTGCCGGACGTCCGTCGAGCAGCCAAGCCAGCTTGCCCACTGCCACATTTCTGCCTTTCACGTCGGCCACCACACCCGAGCCGGGAAACTCGGTGGCCTGGGTCGGCATCTCCAGCGAAAGTGCTCTGCCCCGCGCGGCTTCGACGATGGCTCGAGCCAGGATGTGGGTCGACACCTGATCTACGGATGCTGCCAGAGACAAGATCTCATCCTGGGTCGAGCCTGGCCGGAAGAGCGTGATTGAGCGGAGGGATGGCCGTCCCATCGTGACTGTGCCGGTCTTGTCGATTACGAGATTCCGGGTTTGAGCGAGCATCTCGAGAGCTGCACCGCTCCTGAATACGACACCCCGGTGGGCTGCCCGGGAAATGCCGGAAACCACGGCGATCGGAACCGCGAGCAGGAGGGGGCACGGCGTGGCCACCACCAGCACCGCCAGGGCGCGTCCCGGCTCACCCGAGGCTGCCCACGCAATGCCGGCGACGACCAGGGTCATGGGCACAAACCACGCCGCCCAGCGATCCGCCAGCCTGACAGCAGGGGCTCTCGACTCCTTGGCTGCCTCTACCAGCCGGATGATCCCGGCATAGGTGCTGTCGGTCGCGTCGTCAGTGGCTCGCATCTCGAACACATCAGCCACATTGACCGCACCGCTATTGACCAGGTCTCCTATTTGCTTCTCAACAGGGAGTGGCTCCCCGGTCAACGCCGATTCGTCGGCTAGTGCGTTGAGGCTGCTGACGACCCCATCGACGGGGATGACCTCGCCGGCTTTGACCATCAGCCGGTCACCCGGTCGGATTTCGTCGACCTCGACTGTATCGAGGCGACCATCCTGCAGTCGGTGGGCGATTCGAGGTGCACGATCGATGAGCGCAGTGAGTTCTCTTTCAGCCCGGCCCGCTGCGTAGTCCTCGAGGAACTGGCCCGTGGCCAGCATGAGGCCGATGATGGCGGCGGTAAGGAATTCGCCAAGGGCCAGGGCAGCGGCGACTGCCAACACGGCAATGATGTCCACACCGGGCTGGCGGCGTCGCAGCCTGGCAACCAACTCCCGGGTCAATGGGAGAAGAGGGACAACCGCCACCGCGATCAGCGCCACGTCCACGGCCCGGTCCAGATCCAATGAGAAGAGAATGCCGGCGGCAGCGAGGCCCGCGATGGTGAGCACCAGGACGAGGCGCGTGGAACCAGAAGATGTCACGGGCCCTATTCAACTCCGTCGTTGATATCTCGAAACAGGGGAGGAATGCCTATTTGATGCCGACTCCGTGCTCTGCGTCGAGCCACGCCTGCATGTTTCGGCATCGCGGCTCGGCGCTAGGTTGAGACCGCCGCCAATCAGGAGTCGGTTTTGTCAGAGCCTCAGTATCGGTTTGTTGGAACTGGAGCGACTGGTGGCACACCGGTACCGGACAGTCGCTACGCCTGGAGAGCTCGGATTTCGCAGTGGACCGCCCGCCTTCGGTTCCGGTCGACGCCACCCGGGACTTCGAAGATCGATCCAGAGGTCTGCATGAGATCGATGCGGTCGTGCGCACCCGTTGTCACGCCGATGCCAGTGGCAGGATATCGTCGCTGGACCGTTGGCTGAAGGTCAAGACGCCTGTCGTGCCCATCTGTGCGACCACCGAGACACCCCAAATGATCAGGGATCGATCGCGGGAGTCGAGCCAATGCGACCGGAACGCATTCGGGCCTGGAGACCAACGATGCGTTGGAGCATGGACCATGTCGTGTCAGCTGGTGCCTCACGCCGCGACAGCCAGCCGTTCTCCACGGTGGCGCGGCGTCTCAGATCGCAGGACTCCAGGCTCGCCTACGCCTCGGATGTTGCCCGATCCAGAGCCGACCTCTGCAGATTCGCCCGAAACTCCCTGGTGCTCGTCGTCGACGACGGAGCCACACACCAGGGACGCAGCTTGAGGCACCTCCGTATCGACGAAGACCTCGCCGAAGTGTCTCGCTGGTCTGTGGATCAGACCTACCTCACCCAGATCGGCGAATCTGCCCCAGCTCGCGATGACCTCGTCCGACTCGCGGAAGGACTCTGTGCCAGGGCCAGACCGGCGTGTGACGGTCTCGAGGTCGAGCTTTGACTTCCCCCGGCACAAAGCCCCTGTCGATTGCTCTCGCTGGAGATGTGATGATCGGTCGGGGGATCGATCAGATCATGAGGCATCCTGGTGACCCCAGTCTCCACGAGAGGTGGGCGCGCTCCGCGCTGCAGTATGTGGAGCTGGCCGAGGACAAGTCCGGCCCGCTGCCTCGAGGAGTCGAACCCGCCTACATTTGGGGAGACAGCCCAGCTCGCCTCTCCGCCGCAGGTGTCGATGTGAGGATCGTCAACCTGGAGACCGCCCTGACGGCCAGGGGTCGCCCATGGCCGGGCAAGGGCATCCACTACCGGGCTCATCCCGACAATGCTGTCTGTCTCGTCGCCGGGGGAATCGACACCGCGGTCGTGGCCAACAATCACATCCTGGATTGGTCCGAAGCGGGACTGGTTGACACCCTGGACACGCTGGATCGGCTCAGTGTGACCGGAACCGGGGCGGGTCGAGACGCAATTGAGGCCTGGCAACCAGCTTCGGTCACCACCGAGCGGTCGGGTCGTGTCCGTGTCCTCGGTTTGGGCTCTCCGTCCAGTGGTGTCGATCCGGAGTGGGGGGCGGGGGCGGGACGGCCGGGGGTTGCTCTCCTCGGTTCATATTCCGACTCCTGGATCGAGCGGGTCGATCGGGCGCTCGACGTGAGCCGCCGGCTGGGTGACATCGTCGTGGTCTCGATTCATTGGGGACCGAACTGGGGTTATCGCATCCCATCGGTGCACCGCAGGTTTGCCCGGGCTCTGATCGATCGGGTCGGTGTCGACGTGGTGCACGGTCATTCCTCGCATCATCCGATTGGGTTTGAGATCTACAAGGGCCGATTGATCCTCTACGGCTGCGGTGATCTTCTCACTGATTACGAGGGAATCCACGGCTATGAGGAGTTTCGCCCCGAGCTCAGCGGCTGGTACATCGTCAGCTTCGACAACGACACCGGTGAGCTCGAGGGCTTGCAGATCATGCCCACCAAGGTCCATCGATTCCAGCTGGTCGCGCCTACCAGTGAGGAAGTCGACTGGCTGGGCCGACTGTTTCGGGACCAGAGCCTGAGCGAGGGGGTCCGGATACGACGACAGGATGGTCTTCTGACGGTCGACTGGTGATGCACGACCAATGAGTAGGAATTGCTCAGGCCCCCACCTCCGCTCCGACTCCGACGAGGGGACAGAAAAGAGTCATGGACCGGCTTGATCAGTGATCCTCCAGATGGGCTTGGGCGTCCTCGCGATAGAGGCGCCCAACAGCTCGCCGTACTCGCTGGCTACCGACACAAATGGACCTCTAATCGATCGATCTGTTTCAAGGCGGATAAGGTGCCAAGTCGCTCGGGCTCACGAGACCATGAACGATGTTGTCTTCGCCAGTGACCACACAAAAGCCCCATTGTTCGAGCTCAGCCCGATCAACGGCTGTCGTCGAATCATCTGGTCGGCACGTGGGCGGGCTCGCCGGGCCAGGTCCTCAGATCGGATTTGACCCGCCTCTACCCTTCCACGGGGAGTTCGGCGGCCAACCACTCGTTTTTGCCCCCGACATAGTCGTAAACGCGGGTGAAGCCCATGGCTACGAGCCGCGCCGCGGCTCGTGGGCTCATATCTCACAGATAGTCATAGCAGTAGACGATGACGGGACGCATGCGATCGAGTTGCGCGACACTGGCGATCTCGAAGAGGTGTGGACAGCCGACGCCGACGCGTCCGGTGTTGAGTGGCGAGGCATGCCAGGTATGAAGATGACATGCCAGAGCTACCCGATGTCGAGGTGTCTAGCGCTACGTCGACGCGATGTCCCTGCATCGGGCCGTCGGTGACGTCCTTCTCCGATAGCAGCTCGATCGGGGACTGGCTGGCTGGCCGTCCCCCGACCAGCTCAGGTGCCGGCCCTTTCGACCAGCCCGAGCTCCTGGGAGCGCTGCAGCCACCGGCTCAAGTCACGGGGGGTGATGATGCCTTTCACGTGACCCTCGTCGACGACGACGACTCGACGCAGGTCGCCGCCCATCAGCTTGCCGACGACCTCGTCGAGTGGCTCCGACGGGGACACGGTGCAGCTGTCGTCGAGGGGCTCGGCGACTTCTCCCACGGTCGTGGTCGACCAGTCGTCGCGCGGGACTCCCTTGACGGTGCTCATGGTCAGCAGCGCCACGGTGTCCTCGCCGTCGCTCACCGGGAAGGCATTGAAGTCGTGGCGCATGAAGTATTCGTCGACTGCTTGCTGGATCGAAAGGTGATCCGGAATCTCCACCAGACGGTCGCTCATTATCCGGGACGCGGGAATTTCAGAGAGGATGCGGCGCATTTGCATCTGGAGGAACGAGGCTTGAGCTGCCTGAGAGAGAAACCAGCCGATGGCGATGAGCCAGAGTCCGCCTACTAGAGCGCCGAGGAAGAGGATCTCGAGGACACCGATGGCGATGAGCCCGTACCCGACGAGCTGGCCGCCACGTGCCGCCACCCGAGTGGCCCGGACGATGTCGCCGGTGCGTCGCCACACCAACGAGCGAAGCACCCGGCCACCATCGAGGGGAAAGCCGGGAACCAGATTGAAGACCGCCAGAGCCAGGTTGATCCACCCCAGTCGGCCAGCCACGAATCCGCCGATGGTGCCCGACCCGAAAGCTATGGCGGTCAGCCACAGCGCCCCTGCGATGGCGAGACTGGTGAGAGGTCCTACGACTGCGATCACCAACTCGTCGCTGGGATCCTTGGTTTCGAGGTCGGCTTTGGTGGCCCCCCCGAATAGGAACAGGGTGATGCTCTCGACCTCGACGCCCCGCGCCACGGCCATCCAACTGTGGGCCAGCTCGTGGAGCAAGACACTGACGAAGAAGATGATGGCCATCACGCCGGCGAGGACGATCATCGATGCGGTGCCGATCTCGGTGAACTCGAGATCGAGCACGAGGAAGAACGAGTAGGCGATGAGGAACGCTATGACGCTCCACGATGGGTCGATCCGGATCTCGATCCCACCGAGTCTCCCGATGGTCCATGCGTTCCGCCCGAACATGGGCGAAACCCTACCCCGTGAGCAATGCTGTCAAACGACGAGACGCGTTTCAGCTGCCGACCTTCAGGACAACATCGGCCTGGCCTTGCATGGCACCGACCGGGCGACTCAGGAGATTCCGGAGTCTATGGCGACCGCAGGGCTTGGATGCGGGACAAGAACCCGTCCGGCGAGGATCCGTTCAAGCACTCGTGGTTGATGATCGCGCATCCGAACACGTCGAGATCGAGATCAGCAGGGCCCGGGAGCTTCTCAGGTGCGAGCCCTAGCACCGGGCGCCGATGTCATCCCGCAGATGCTCGATCGCCTGAAGGAGGATCATGAGGGATGGCATCGCCGCCACAACCTGGATCCGCCACGTGAACCTGCGGAGTGACGGTCGATGGCCACTGTCGCCGCCGATGCGACGAGTCGGGCTGAAATAGAAATCGGTCCTGGCGTCCCTCCGTGGTGGACAGCCATCCCTCGCTCCGGTCACAACGGATCCCAATCGTCGCTCCGCCGTGGTACGTGGAGCCCCGGGGCCACCCGGGCCGCTCTTCTCCAGCATGGCGTCGTCGACACCGTCTGGGAGCCTTCTTCCAAAAGGCCGCTTCTCTACTGGAGATTGCCAAGGGCCGGCTGGCTCTAGGGGTCCCCCTTCGAACTGCATAACGGTCTTGTTCGCCGTTTGGGCCCGCGTTAGGGTGCCCTAATAAGCACTACGGCGGTAGTAGAAAGAACCCCATGAAGCCTTTGTCATCTGTCCGATTGACGATCGCCCTCGTGCTCTTCTCGATGGCTCTCGTTTCCTGTGGTGTGGTCGACTCCTTCTCGGGTGAGGAGACCGTCCGGGTCTATTCCGGCCGCCACTACGACCTCGAAGAGGCCTTCGAGCAGTACGCCTCCGAGACCGGTGTCGATGTCGAGTTCCTATACGGGGGCGATGCCGAGTTGCGGGAGCGGCTTCGCACCGAAGGTGAGGACACTCTCGCCGACGTGTTCATGACCGTCGACGCGGCCAACCTCGAGCTGGCAGCCTCGGAGGAACTGCTGCAACCGATGGATACAGCCAACCTCGGGATGATCTCCGACAACCTCGTCCACCCCGATCGGCTGTGGGTCGGTCTTTCCAAGAGGGTCCGCACCATCATGTACCACCCCGACCGGGTCGACCAATCGGAGCTCTCCACCTACGAGGATCTGGCCGACCCGAGATGGGCGGGCCGACTCTGCATGCGCAACTCCAACAACGTTTACACCCAATCGTTGGTGGCCAGCCTCATCTACCACCACGGATACGACGGCGCCTTGGAGGTAGTCAGCGGGTGGGTGGCCAACGACGCCGAGATCATGTCCAACGACATCGTGATCCTCGAGACCATCGCCGCCGGTGGATGCGATGTCGGCATCACCAACCACTACTATCTGGCACGTCTGCTCGAAGACGACCCCGACTTCCCCGTGCTCCCGTTTTGGGCAAACCAGGATGGTCGGGGAGTCCATGTCAATGTGAGTGGAGCCGGTGTCATCGCCAACGCCGACAATCCCGGGCTGGCGACACAACTCATCGAGTGGCTGGCTGCGGAAGGCCAGGAATCGTTTGTGTACGGAAATCACGAATACCCGGTGAACCCCGACGTGCCACCTCCCCCTCTGGTGCGCGATTGGGGTGAGTTCAAAGAGGACCGGCTGAACGCAGCGGAGTTTGCAGCTCTCAACGCGGATGCGGTGCGGTTGATGAATGAGGTCGGATACGACTGAGCCGGCACGTCTCCGCGGGCGCAGGCCCATTTGGACCGGGATCACGCTCGGGGTCGTCGCTGTGATCATCGCCCCCATAGTTCTCGTCGGTCTGGGTGCCTTCTCACCGTCGCTCGACGTCTGGAGCCAGTTGTGGAGCGGCCCGCTCCCGGAGATGCTGTCGACCACGGGAGTCCTCCTCGTCCTCGTCGGGGTCGGAACGCTCATCCTCGGGACGGGGCTGGCCTGGCTCACCACCGCCAATGAATTTCCCGGTCGCCGCATCTTCACCTGGGCCCTGATGCTGCCGCTGGCCATGCCTGCATACATCCTCGGCTTCGTCTTCCTGGCCGTCCTCGACTTCGCCGGCCCGGTGCAAACGGCACTGCGCTCCTGGTTCGGTCCCGAGGTCTGGTTCCCCGATGTCAGCTCGACCGTCGGCGTGGCCATCGTGATGTCATTGTCGCTCTATCCCTACGTCTACATCCTGGCCCGTGCCGCCCTACGTGAGCAGACCCCGGCCACCTATGAGTCTGCCCGAATGCTGGGGGACAACAGGATGGCGGCGTTGCGTCGCGTCGTCTTGCCGATGGCGCGTCCGTCTCTCGCCGCCGGGATGGTGTTGGTGATGATGGAGACCCTCACCGACTTCGCCACGGTCCAGTACTTCAACGTCCAAACCGTTTCGGTGGGGATCTATCAGGTGTGGCGGGGTATGTTCGATCGGGAGACCGCGGTGGAGCTCGCAGCGCTGGTGCTTTTCATCGCTCTCTTCATCATCGGTCTCGAGCGTCTCCTCCGCGGTCCGGCCCGATTCCACCAGCGCGGAGCACCGCGTGACATCGAGCGGGTCCCATTGCGGGGGTGGAAGGCCGCGGTGGCGGTGTCGATCTGCGGTTCAGTGCTCTCGGCGGCGATCATCGTGCCCCTGGTCCAACTCCTCTACTGGCTGTGGACGTCTCCGGCCGTGGTGACCGACATGACCAGGGCTTTCGAGTTTCTATCCAACAGCCTGGGTATGGCGGTTGCTGCGGCCTTTGGCTGTGTCTTCTTCGCCATGCTCGCCGCCGGCGGGGCCAGGTTCAGTGGTTCCCCCCTGGTCCGACGAGCCGCCCATCTGGTCACTGTTGGCTACGCCGTCCCCGGGCCCGTGGTGGCCATTGGAGTGTTGGTGATGATCGGCTGGGTGAGTGGGGTAGCCGGGTCCAATCCGGCAGGCATCGTCTTGCTGTCGCTCACCGGCCTCGTCTATGCATACATCGTGAGGTTCATGGCACTCGGTTACGGGTCGGTGGACGCCAGCATGGAGAAGATCACCCCGTCGACGGTCGACGCCGCCCACACTCTCGGCGCCGGCCCACCCAGGGTGATGAAACAGATCTACTTTCCGATGGCTGGTGCCGGAGCCGCGGCCGGTGCGGTGCTGGTTGCCATCGACGTCCTCAAAGAGCTTCCGATCGTCCTGTTGATAAGGCCGTTCGGATTCACGACTGCTTCGGTCTGGGTGTGGGAGTTGGCATCGGAGTCGCGGTGGGCGGCGGCGGCCGTGCCCGCTTTGCTAATCGTCTTGACCGCGATGATCCCGATCGCCATCTACCTGGGCCGGGAACGGCGGAAACCGGGCTCGGCGGTGGCATTGGGTGCCCGGGTGGTCACTCGGGTGGAGGCCGGTGTCGAATGAGACGCTCCAACTCCCATATATGGGAGTTGGAGCATTAGGAACGCGTATGTCAGGGGGGCCGTACGGTTTGGGTGTGGTGGGCCTATTGATACTATGGGGATAGTGAAAACTTCCTCGTCCCGACAACTGGTGGTGCGAGGGGTCACCAAGGATTTCGAAGGCGAGCGCGTCCTCCGCGGAGTCGACCTCACCGTCGAGAGGGGATCGTCGGTGACCCTGCTCGGACAGAGCGGTTGCGGCAAGACCACACTGCTGCGCGCCATCGCCGGATTGGAGCGTCCCGAAGCAGGCACGATCTCACTGGGAGGCAAGATCCTCACCAACGGCGAGACCTTCGTCGCTCCGGAGCGGCGAAGGATCGGAATGGTCTTCCAGGACTGGGCACTTTTCCCACATCTCGATGTGGCCACGAACGTCGCATACGGCCTGCCCAAAGGCACTGAGAATCGCGGGGCAATCGTGGAGGAGACTCTCGAGATGGTTGGATTGTCCGGGTTCGGGCGGAGAATGCCCTCCACGCTCTCCGGCGGTGAGCAACAGCGGGTGGCCATCGCCCGAGCCATCGCCCCCCGGCCCGACGCCCTATTGTTGGACGAGCCGTTCTCCAACCTCGATGCCGGGCTCCGAGCGATAGTCCGTTCCGATACCAGGGCCCTTCTCCGTGAGCTGGAGATGACCACGCTGTTCGTCACGCACGACCAAGGTGAGGCTTTCGTCCTCGGCGATGAGGTGGCTGTCATGAGGGATGGGGTCATCCGTCAGCAGGCTCCACCGGGAGTTCTCTACTCGTCGCCGATCGACCCCTGGGTGGCTGCTTTCGTGGGCGAGGCCAACCTCCTGCTCGCCGACGCCGACGGACAGAGCGCGCACACGGTCCTCGGGTCGATTCCCCTCGCCGATCAGGCGTTCGGCAAGCACACCGTCCTGCTCCGGCCGGAGCAGATCTACCTGGCCCCCGGTTCGGAAGGGCGAGTCAAGAGCGTCGAGTTCTACGGACACGACTGCTCCTATCGGGTCGACGTCGACGGCACCGAGATCATCGTGCGCTCCATAGCCGCACCCGTGTTCTCCCCGGGCGACCACGTCTCTCTCTCATACCAAGGCCCCGAGGCCGTCTCCTACCCGACCGCAGAGGCCGACTCCAAGGCCAGTTGAGCCGCGTCGTCGTCCTCGGCGACGGTCCCGCTGGTCTCCCCGCCACCTTGCTGGAACGTGAGGAGAGAACGGGAGGCCTCGCCGGTGGCACCGGGGTCGACGGGATGCGGGTCGACCTGGGTAGCCACCGTCTTCATCCGTCGATCGACACCGACATCCTCGTGGACCTCATCGCCCTTCTCGGTGACGGTCTGCAGCGGCGACAGCGCCATGGGCGGATACGGATGGCCGGGACCTGGATCGCCCTTCCGTTGTCACCCGGCGAGATGCTCGCCTCGTTGCCGCTGGGCGTTGCTGCCAGGCTGGGTCTGGGGG
>DASUUC010000018.1:0-15033 GCA_036374335.1 Acidimicrobiia bacterium | reverse complement strand
CGCCGGCAGCGTGGCGTCGGGATCCTCGAACACCTCGACACCCTGGGCCTCCTCACGTTCCTGTTCCAGGAGGGCCCCATGATGGAGAGGCTCCAGTATCTCGGTCCCCTCCGCCTCTTCCTCGGCGTGATCTAGAAACGGGTCTCGTCCCGATGACTGCCTGCTCACCACACCACCTCATGGATGTATGGCTCGAGTTGCTTCAGACGCTCAGCCTTTTGTCGGCCAGCCGCCATCCGGTCGGTAGACATCAGACACACCTCCAGTGTGATCCTGTCTACCCATGTCCGGCTCAGGTAGGGGAGAAAGTCCCTTAATCGGTGTTTCTGGACCTGGTGTCTCCGCCGTCATCCCGGTGTGAAATGAACGACGACCACTCGATACACAAGAGATTCTCGGCAATGTGGGTCTTTCGCCCCTGGCCCTCCGGCGTTTCGCACGGCATGGTCGTGCCGAGACCATCGAATGGAGGTAAGCATGTCGGTTGCCAAGGTGATCGAGCTCACAGCCCGGTCAACCGAATCCTTTGAGGACGCGATACAGCAGGCGGTGCACAAGGCAGGTGAATCGGTCCATGCGATCCGTGAGGCATGGATCCAGGACCAGAAGGTTCGGATCGAGGACGGGAAGGTCGTCGAGTATCAGGTCGACGTAAAGATCACATTTCTCGTCGACTGACCGCGGAAGCAAGACTCGTAAGACCAGGCTCGCAGTGAGGCTGGATCACGACCATGATCACTGATGGTCAAGTACGCCAAGGAGGATGGCCAGGTCGACGATGCCGGCGACTGTCGGTGTGATTCTCCTATTTCCAGTCATCGATTGTCACTGTGAGTGCGAAAGGGCCTGGAGTCAGAACCCTCAGTTGCCGAAGGTTGGTTGGCTCAAGGGAAGGGTCAGATGGTGGAAGCGTTGGCTGGGATGTTCCTCGAGTAGAGGCGGCGCGACACGTCACCCCCTCGAGCCCGAAGACTGGAGCCACCCACGTGACTCGCTTGCACCGGTAGGGCTCCCTTTCCGAGTCGTCTGCATGGACGTCGGACGCCAGATCTCGGTGGGGTCGGCGGGCGGGAAGGGGAGAGGCTGCACCGGGGAGAGCAGGGTGACAGTGGCGTAGCCGTCGAAGCAGAGGGCAGTGTCGCTAGCCGGATCGAGGCCGGCCGTCGATCCGGCTAACTCGAATTCGATCCGCTCTCCGGGGATGTCGGCGGTGGCCACCCTGAGATAGCCGAACTCGTCGAGATCGGCCCACCGAATCCCCTTTACCCCTGACAGAGGGAGGCCAGGGACATTCAGGTTGAGGACGATCCGGGGGCCGACATGACTGAGCACCCAGTCCGCTGACGATCTAGCCACGGTGAAGGCGGTCTCCCAGTGCCAGGTGTCGGACCAGGCCAGACTCACGGCGAGGCCATGGATCCCGAGCGTACGCGCGGTGAGCGCCGCCCCTACCGTTCCCGAGTGGATTACTGAATGCCCTGTGTTCATGCCCGCATTGACCCCTGATACGACTAGATCCGGCTTGGGCCCAAATGCGCCGAGCCCGGCGGAGACTACCGCCAACCCGGGAGGGCCTTCGATGGTGAAAGCATGCTGGACACCGTCCATGTCGACCCTTCTCAACTCCACGCCGGCCTGAGAGTCGAGCCGGCCCAGGGCGGTTCCAGTGCCGCTCATGTCCGAGCTCGGCGCTACCACGACGATCTCGAAGTCCTCTGCGAGGCGAGCGGCAAGTCCTCTCAGGCCGGGGGCGTCGATGCCATCGTCGTTGGTGACGAGGAGGCGAGGTTTGAGAGGAGGAGCGTGTAGCCGCTCGTCGACCACGACACGGTCCCAGACCGTGGGCTCGCCCACCATCCTTGGACCGTTCCCGTGGTTGCCGTTGCCGTCGAAACGGGCGCTCATTTCGATCCCACCAACTCGACCCCGATCTCGCCCGTCAGCTGCTCGATGAGCTCGGCGGGGGCGCTGGCCAAGCCATGCCGTGTGATGTTGGCGGTGCCGGCGGCACAGGCGAGCCGTAGTGCTTCCTGGGGCCTGAGACCCTGTAGCCTCGCCACCACCAGCGCCGCAGTCATCGAGTCGCCTGCTCCGATCTCGTCCACTACTTCCAATCTCGGAGGCTGGCTCCGGTAGATGGACCCGTCGGCTGCCATCAACGCGCCCTGCTCTGCCCTGGACACGACCAACCATTCGATCGCCTCGTCAGAGAAGTGGGTGATCGCCTTACGAGCCGAAGCGTCCGACCGGTCGGGGATGATCCCGTCTGCGATCAGGTCGCGGTCGCTTACCTTGAGCACGGAAAGGGCCCCATGTGTCAGCAGTCCGTTGAGTTGGTCACCGTGGAGGTCAGCGATTACGAGGGCTTCGATCTCGCTCAGATCGGCCCCGAGATGCTCGAAGAAGACGAGTGGCAGCAAGTCGTTGGGGTCGGTCCCGGTGATCACGCAGCATCGGTGGCGCAGTGAAAGCTCGAGGACCTTGTCGTAGAGGTCGTCGGCTTCATGCCGCTCCAGTGGCAGGCGGCCATCGGCCACTATGGCCCGCTCGCCACCACGTCGGTCGGTGACCCGGCAAGGGGAGGCGCTCTTCGTCCACACCGGTGCAAGACGGACTCCCCAAGCTGGCACGATCGCCTCCAGGACCGCCCCCGCCTCTCCCCCGATCGGCCCGCAGAGAACCGGATTGCCCCCCAATTCGGCGAGCATGCGGGCGATCCAAAAGCCCTGACCGCCCGGATGGAGGTGCACCTCACCTGCCTCGGGGCATCCGTCTCGCTCTTCGATGGTCACGGTGAGGTACAGCGACGGAGCGAACACACACACCGGAGAATCGGGGTTCATGCCCGCTTTGCGGGCTGGTTCTGTCATGTTCAGTACCACCTTGCCCGACCATCTCGAGGCCGGGTAGAGCCGAAGGTCCCGGGCTCTCAATGCCATCGCGTCTCCTCAGCCAGGGAATCGGGCACCAATGTGCACGTCTCAACCCCTAAGCGGTGTCATCAGTCCCCATCACATGTCTTTTCTGCCCTGGTGTCCGCCGATATCCCGGTAATGGAAACGAACGACGATGGGGATGTTGAGGTTTCTGCAGAACCGGTCCGTAGGTACTTGATGGAGCATGGTGTCGGCTACGAGACGCAGACACATCCCGTGGCCTACCGCCGGTGAAGTTGCCAAGGTCGGGTACGTTTCCAGTAAGGGGGATGGCGAGGCGGTCACTGATGGCCGATGATCGGCTGGTGATGGCTGTGATACCCGGAGACGAGATGGTCGATCTGGAGAAAGCCGAAAGAGCCCTGGGCGCCGGGAGCTTGCGTCTGGCCGAGGAGGACGAGTTCGCGGCGTCGTTCCCCGACTGCGAACCGGGGGCGGAACCGCCCTTTGGGGCGTTGTATGAGGTTCCGACCCTGGTCGACCACGGATTGGACAGCCCCAGGATCACCTTCAACGCGGGAACACACGCCGACCCCATCACCATGGCGCTCGATGACCATCGGGATCTGACCAAGCCGAAGAGGGCAGATCTGGGACGCTAGATGACAGCACCTGGATGCTGCTGAGATGCTCGCGCTGGACGGTTCGCAGGGTGAGGGTGGAGGTCAGATCCTCAGGACCGCCCTGGCCTGCTCGCTTCTCACCGGTGTCCCGTTTTCCATCGAGAAGATCCGGGCGGCACGTCACAGACCCGGTCTGCTGCCCCAACACCTCGCTGCCGTAAGAGCGGCAGCAGAGATCGCCGACGCAGCGACGGAAGAGGCAATCCTCGGTTCGGAGACTCTGACATTCGAGCCGGGCGAGGTCCGGGCCGGTGAGTACCACTTCGACATCGGAACAGCCGGAAGCACCGGGCTGGTCCTGCAGACCGTACTCGTCCCACTGCTCAGCGCCGACGGGGAGTCCCGGCTCGTAATCGAGGGTGGAACGCACAACGAGGGAGCACCTCCCTTCGAGTTTCTCGATCTCAGCTTCACTCCCCTGTTGCGCCGGATGGGCGCCGAGTTGACCCTGTTCCTGGAGAAGCCCGGGTTCTACCCCGTAGGTGGCGGTCGGATCCGGGCACTGGTCGGGAACGCCACTTGGAGGCGTCTCGACCTGCTCGAGCGAGGAGCGATCCGCTCTGTCTGGGCGCGCTCGCTGGTGTCCCGTCTTCCCCTTTCGATCGCACACCGGGAGCTGGCCGTGGTTGAGAAGGGCCTCGACTGGCCAAAGGAGTCTCTGACTGCCGAGGCGATAGACGCCGACGGACCGGGTAATGCTCTCATCCTCGTTGTGGAGAGCGAACGGGTAACGGAGGTATTCACCGGATTCGGGAGAAGAGGACTCCCTGCCGAAGAGGTGGCCTCCCGGACAGTGGCGAAGACACGCCGTTACTTGGACTCCGGCGTCGCGGTCGGCTTGCACCTGGCCGACCAGCTCCTGGTTCCCTTGACCCAATCCAAAGGTGGATCCTTCCTCACCTCCGAGCCCTCAACCCACTTCGCGACCAACGCGGACGTCATCGACCGATTCTTCGACCTGAAGATCACGACTCGACCGATGGGTGAGAACCTGGTAGTCGATTGCAGGGTGGAGTGAACGTGGGAACTGCTTCCCCATCGCGGCCGGTCGAGTGGGCCCTGCTCTATGCGCGCCGCGGATGGTCGGTGGTTCCGATGCATTCGGCGGATTCTTCCGGATCCTGCACCTGTGGACGTGCGGAATGCCCGTCCCCGGCCAAGCACCCCCACATCCTTTGGGAGCACGCGATGAGCCAGCCCGCCACAGAGCACGAGGTGTGTCACTGGTGGAGCCTGTGGCCGGAGGCGAATGTGGGGGTGGTTACGGGGTCGGTGTCCGGTGTGGTGACCATCGATGTCGACCCCCGTCATGGGGGCGAAGAGACGCTGTGGCGCATGGATGGGCTTCCTCCCACCCTGGAAAGCGAGACCGGGGGTGGCGGAAGACATCTCTGGTATGCCAGGCCAGACCGAGAGCTCCCATCCGTGGAGCTCGGTATGGGCGTCGAGTTGAAAGCAGAACGCGGGTTGATCGTCGCCCCACCTAGCCGCCATGCTTCAGGAGAGCCATATCGATGGTTGGACTACTCCAGGATGTTGGCACCGCTTCCGGAATGGGTGAGCCAGCTGGTGGAAGCCCCGAGCTCGAGGAGACAGGACAGAAGGCAGCCCTTCCCGATTCGAACTGCTCAGGAGAGAGCAGAGTTTCGGGAAGCGTGGACGAAGGCCGGAATCGAACTGACCGATGGAGAAGCCCATTACCTGTGCCCCTTTCACGACGACCATCATCCGTCACTCCACATCGATGCCGACGGCTGCCGTTGGTATTGCTTTGCCTGTCGAATTGGCGGAAGCACCGGCCGTCTCCTCCGCGAGCTCGGCCTACCGCGCCGACCGACCCCTCGCAGTCGAATGAAGGGATGGGTTGGGAAACGAGAACCGGTCACAATCAGCGGAGAAGCCACGGTCGAAGTCGTCGGCGAGTCCTTCCACCAGGACGAGCTCCTGTCATTGGCCGGCGGACATCGTCGTTTTGGTGGAGTCGACCTCGAGGCGGTAGCCGAGTTGGTGTCAGTCGAAGGAAACGGGATAGAGGTGCGGATCGATGACAGGCCGATCGGATACCTTTCCCGGATCCACGCCAGGCGTTTCACCGATCTGGTCGCAGACAGCATCGAACAGCACGGCCTGGCAACGGCTCGAGCTTCGATTCGGGGCGGATGGGACCGAGGTGGAGGTGACATAGGCTTGTTTGGTGTGATCCTGTCTATGCCGAGGAAGCCAGGTGTCGCCAGAGGCCCAGCAGACCAACAAGACGCGGCAGACACGGCGGTCGCGAATGGTGACCAATGACCCTTCCTCTCGCCGCATTCCATCGATACGGTCGAGAAGCTGGGTTCATCTCCGAGGGGGTGCAAAGTGGCCAGCGTTTTGGAAGAGGCCCTGGACGGGCTGTCGCGAATCGAGAGTCCCTCGGCACCGATCTTGTCGGTCTATCTCGCCCTTCATCCAGAACAAACAGAGTGGGCATCGATACGACCTCGCCTCCGGAATCTGATGGACCCCGTAGAGAGGCTTGCGGCATCCGGGGATCTCGACCACAGCTCTTCGATGGCTCTTCGCGCCGCGGCGAAGG
Organism: Acidimicrobiia bacterium; assembly: GCA_036374335.1. Taxonomy (GTDB): domain Bacteria; phylum Actinomycetota; class Acidimicrobiia; order Spongiisociales; family ZC4RG35; genus JANQRA01. The sequence goes on along the minus strand of DASUUC010000018.1, from coordinate 8,899 downwards.
AGGTCTTGGCCATGGCTGGGACCTTGGAGCGGCTGCCCTATCCGGGTGTGGCGGTCTTCATCTGTGATGAGCTCGGGCTCAGGGAGCGGTTGACCATGCCACGACGGGTCTGGGACTGGGCAGTGGTGGGCCCCGCACCCTACCTCCGGCCTCTCCAGGCGGTCCTCGACGAGTTCCGGAGGATCGCCGTCGTGGTCCTCGACTCTCGCCGCGCCGAGATCTTCTCCTACCACATGGGGGAAATACTCGACCGACAGATCGTCGAAGCCGAGGAGCTCCGCAAGACCAACCTCGCAGGTTGGTACGGGCTGGACGAGTTCCGTCACCGTCAGCACGGTGAGGAGGTGCGAAACCACCTGTTCCGGGAGGTGGCCGGGCGCGTAGGGCGGATGCGACGGGAAGGAAGAATCGACCTGGTGCTGGTGGGCGGCCATCACGACACCACACAAGCGTTGTTGGCGTATCTCGAGCCACAGGTCCAAGAAATCACAGAGACCTTCGTCATCGATCTGCACACCCTCACCCCTGCGGGCCTGACCAAGCGCGTCACCGAGCTGGAGGAGTCCTACGAGCGACGGGAGGAGTCGCGGGAGGTCGATGAGGTCTATTCCCTGGCCGGGGAGGGTGATCTGGGTGCCATAGGCGTCGATCGTGTCTTCGAAGCCGCCAGCCGCCACGCCATCGCCCGTCTCCTGATCCACGACGGCGCAACAATGGAAGGCTCGGAGTGCAGCGCCTGCGGAGCGCTCTCCCGGAGGACCGACATCTGTCCGAGGTGCGGTGTGGAGACCAAGCCGTTGCCTGACGCTTTCGAGGCCCTCTCCCGTGCCGTGATCGAAGCAGGAGGATCTACAGAGCATGTGATGACCGAGACCCGGCTCGCCAACGATGTGGTCGCTGCGCGACTGCGTTTCGTTCCCTGGTAGCCCTCCAAGATGACAGTTGGGGCAAAGGACCCTGGCGGCCGCCCAGCCATACTCGTATACAGGGCGACAGAGCCCAAGGAAGGCTGTCAATGCCAGAGCGATTCAAACGTCGGAAGAGAGGCCACGACCGACACAGGCAAAATCGGATGACAGGCAACCAGCGGATGCCGACTCCGGAGGAGATCACCGTCGTCACCCACGGGGATATATCCGAAGAGGAAATCGAGTATGCGCGCGATCGTGTCCGTACCGTGTTGGCCAAGATCACAGAGCCGGTGCTCCTTGCTCGAGTCAAGCTCACCTTCGCTTCGGATCCGGCCCGGACCCGGCCTGCCATTGCACAGGCCTTGCTCGACGTCGACGGAGACCTCGTCAGAGCCCACATGGCCGCAGAGACTGCACACGTAGCTACCGACCTCCTGCAACGACGCCTACGCGACAAGTTGGACCATCGCTCGCAACGGCGAAAAGCCGTCCGCAAGCGTCGGAGTGTCCCCGAACCCGGTGAGTGGCGGCACGGGGATCCGCCCACCAACAGGCCCGACTACTACAACCGTCCCCCGGCCGAACGGCAGCTGGTCCGCAAAAAGACCTACGCCATCGACGAGCTGACCCCCGACGAGGCTGTATTCGAGATGGAGCAACTCGACTATGACTTCCATCTCTTCAGAGACCTCACCAGTGGCCAGGATGCCCTCATCGAGCGAGACGGAGAAGCCAGCTACCGCCTCACCCTGCTCCATGCCACCGACGCGGAACTCGGTCCGACGGACGCCAGGGTGGTCTCCTCCCGGCATCCGGTGCCGGCCCTCAGCGTCGAAGAGGCGATCAACCGGCTCGAAGCCACCGGCCAGCGGTTCCTCTTCTACGCCAGTACGACCGACCACCGGGGCAACGTCGTCTACCACCGTTATGACGGCCACTACGGCCTGATCGCCCCGGTGTGACCTCGAAAGGCCCGTCTCGCGTCGATCGACGTCGGCTTCCGTCTTGCGGACTAGCGTCGCCGGCGCAGAGTCGCCGGCCGCACCCTCTGTTCCACCACCCGGCCATGGGCCAACCCGAGTTCGACGAGACTGCTCCGACCCCCCTCGCTCAGCTCCACGGCGACGACATCGTCCCGGCCGCCGAGGACCCTCGCCTGAGGCGACAGCCCCGAGAATCTCGTACTCAAGAACTCGATGATGGCGTCACGACCGACCACTCGTTTTCGCCCGTCACGGAGGACGGCTTCAGGGGCATACAGCAGCCGAAGAGTCGAGAGGTCCTCGAGGTTGACCAGGCGGGCCCACTCCTCGACAAGCTCTGTCGGCCTGCCCTCGTATGCGGGGTCGACGCCCGGTCGGTCGTCTGTCAGCGGGTGATGGCCTTTCTCATCTGGATGATGGGCCCCGGCGAGGTCGCCGAAGCGATGCTGCCGAGGCGAGACACGGGTCCCCCGTCGGAGGGTCACATTCACCGCCCACCTCACCCCCTCATGACGCACGATGTCGAAATGCACCGGAGCGTTCGGGACACAAGCCGCCGTCTCGATCTCGGAGTTCCTCACTGGATACTCACGGCCATCACGACGAATGAGCCCTTCTCCGGTTTGATCATCAAACCAGACGAGGGTGCCGTTGGGCATGACATGATTGTCCCCTTTTCCGGCTAGTAGCAGTAGAGGAGAACGTCCCAACCATGTCGATGGCTCACACCGTGGCCCCAACCCAGCGACCGAGGCTCACCGAGGCGGTGGGTTCGATGACCACACCGTCGCCGCCGCAGTAGGGACAGGAATCCAGGCGGTCCCCGGTGTACTCGTGACCGCAGTCCCCGCAACGCAGAAGATCCAAAGCCTGCTCCCAGACGACATGCGCGCCCGCCAATGGTGTGTCTTCGGTCAGCGTCTCCCAAGCCCGCTCCGCATCTTCCCGGTCGACCCCTGGCCCCAGGGCGATCTCGACCTCCCCGACGAACTCTGCGTCCGCCAGGCTCTGCAGGGTCTCCAGGACCTCAGCCATCAGCTCCTGTTCGTGCATATTCCTCTCGGCGACTTCTGTCCTCATCATCATTCACAGAGCCAGGATGGGTAGGGCATTTCGGCCCAAGGAGACACATCGTCGGCGAAACGTCTGCTTGGCTCGAGCCGTGAGCTCTGCACCCGATCGAACCCGGTGCGATCATCGTCGCATTGCCAGATCGTCCAGCGGCCGACGCTGATGTAGACGATCGATCCCATCGGCCAGGAGCGGAGCGATCGACACGACTTCGAGAGGCACGCCGGGTATGGGCCGAGCAGCCACGCTGTCGGTGATCAGCACCCGTTGGATCCTCGGGAAGACCGGATCTTCATTGTTCGCCGGAACGAGCAAACCATGGGTGGCGGCCACCAGCAGGTCGGGAAGTGCCCCTCTCTCCAAGACGGCGCCGGCAGCGGCGCGGATGGTGGCTCCAGTGCTGATCATGTCGTCGACGATGACCACGTGCCTTCCCGCCACATCCCCGACGACTTCTTCGACGCTCACCTCTGTGCCCGAGTGGCGGGTCTTGCGCACGATGACCACCGTCCTGCCGAGCACGGATCCGTAGTGCTCGGCGAGCTTCACCGCACCGAGGTCGGGTGCAACGATCACGGTGTCCTCGCCGATGTGCTTTTCCAGAGCCCTGGCGAGAACCGGAACAGCGGTGAGCAACTCGACGGGCACATCGAAAAGCGTTTCAACTGCAGGGGTGTGGGGGTCGACGACCACAACGCGATCCGCCCCGCTCGTAGTAATGGCCCTGGCGAAGACCTGAGCAGCTACGGACTGTCCGGAAGTGGTTCTCCGATCCTGCCGTGCATATCCGAGATACGGGATTACCGCGGTGATCCTCCCCGCACTCTCCCGGCGACATGCGTCGATCAAGAGCAACAACTCGACCATATGATCGTTCACCGGAGGCCCCGTCGGCTGGACGATGTACACATCCCCGTCTTGCAGGGGACCCACCTCCACCTGAAGCTCCCCATCAGGAAACCGCTCGACTTCACAGACGGTGGGCTTCACCCCCAGGATCTCCCCGATTTCCTGACCCAGACGTGTGTGAGCCGATCCGAACAGTAAGGAGAGAGTCATGAGGACACGGTTGTGTCTCGGCTCTCGAGAATGCGGGCCACTTCATCACGTTCCGGCCAGGGGATGACCTCACCGGCCTGATCGCTGACCCCGGCTCCCTCTCCGACCCACCCCACGACGGCTGCGACATGCCCTCTCTGGGTGAGCTCGCCCACGGCGTGATCCACCAGGTCGTGCGGGAAGCTGGCCAACAATGCGCCGGAAGCGAGTGTCGCCCAAGGATCAGCCCCGACTGCCTCGCACACGGCGAGTCCGGGCTCGAACCAGAGGATCGACCTGGTGTCGATGCTCAGGGCGACGCCGGCGGCCTGGCCCATCTCATGAAGACCGGCGGCAATTCCACCTTCGGTCGGATCGTGCATGGCCGTCGCTCCCAGCCCGGCGGCGAGGAGAGCGGGCTCGACCACGCTGAGCCCGGGGGCGTCCGCTGCGTTGGCGGCTGCCTCCAACGATCTCGCCGATACCGCCCCAAGGGCTGCTTTGGCTTCGACTGCCAGCACTGCCGCTCCCTCCACCGGAGCGAGACCGACCTGCACCAGAACATCGCCGGGTCTGGCTCCTCCCGTGGAGACGAAATGCCCCTGTACGCTGGTCCCCATCATCTGGCCGACCAGCACCGGCTGGCTGACCGCCTCGGTGATCTCTGTATGACCGCCGACCAGGACCGCCCCCACCTCCTCCAGGCCGTCTCGGATGCTTGCAAAGATCCCTCGGACGTCTTCGGATCGGGTGTCCGACGGCAGCAGGATCACTGCTAGAAACCAGCGCGGTTTGACGCCCATCGCCGCAACATCGTTGGCATTGATGATGACCCCGAACTTGCCGATGGCATGGGTGGTGAGGGTGATCGGATCGGTTGCTGCGACGAGCACCCCCTCTGGAATCGAGATCGCGCAGGCATCCTCGCCGATGGCGGGACCGAGGATCAGTTCGGGAGGGGCATCGGGCAGGTCGGCGAGCAGTGATGCCAGCAGGTCGGGGGGGAGCTTTCCTGGAAGGAGCCCGGAGGATCGAGAAGGCATCCTCTTCTCAGCGGGATCCTCAATCTTCGTCGAGCTCAGACCAATCCTCCCACTCCGGGAGCTCGGAGCGCTCCGGGACTTCCACGACCAGGTCTTCGGAGTCCGGGAGCTCATCGATGTAGTCGATCCGTTGGATCAGACCCTCCTCGTTGTCGCTCGTCTCGAAGGTCATGTACTCGAAGGGATCGAAGAGGTCCGCCTCCCGGTCGAAGATCCACAATGCCACGATCGGGTCCGGACCGGATTCACCTCGGGTCACCAAGAGTGTGGGGTATCTCAGGAACAGGTCGTTGAAGCCGTCGACGACGCCGTCTCGAGACGACTCGCCCAGAAAGCCTGCCTCGGCGTCTGCTGTCAGCAACTCGCTCAACCCGTCTAGATCCCGACCCTTTGATACATCGACGAACTCATCGAGAATGTTGTCTAGCTCCGCGTTGTCGATCCGTCGGGTCGGATCATCAGAGAAGAAGTCGGACGACGAGTGTTCGGCTTCGGCCTCGCCTCGAACGTCGACTCCATCAGACTCGAAGTCTATGACAGGCCCCTCTTCCGTGGGCCTTGGGGCCTCTTCATCCGGTATGTCGAGTTCTGGTCGGTACATCGATCACTCCATCTGCATCTTCGGGTGCATCAACCGGTACTCCTAGAGGCAAAGGTCCTCACGGGCAGGTGCCACAGACACCAGCGCGGAAGGTGGGTCGCGTTTGGGACTTCTGGCCCTAGGCGTCCCCCGAAGGGCGGTGTATGTTTCAGGTTGAAGAGCCCGAAGGGTGATAACGGGTACCGAGTGCCTACTCGGTTGAGATCCAGGCTAGAGGAGCCGGGAAACCGTAGAACCTGAACCGGTCAATACCGGCGTAGGAAATCACTCGACGGGCTTTTCGATTTACAGAAGCCATATCTCGACGCTACGTCTCTCCAAGCCAGGGTCGGGACTGATGTAGCAGTGGATTATCCGACGACCTCAGGCCCGGCTGCCTGAGCGGACTTGGAAAGAACCGTCACCTCTGCAGACTCGCCCAGACCATGACAAACCCGCTGCGCGGGAGCTACGTGGCTCGGTCGTCGGCCGCTTCATCGATGCCAGCGACGCGGCTCGAACCGGGCGCCGTCGTATCCGAAGGACCCAAAAGGTGGTCGTTCTCCTCGGTCGATTGCCCCGATGGTGGGGCGTCCGATGTGGGCGAGTACCAGACGACCTACCTGTCGTTCCTTTGCCTCTCTGCTCACCGCAAGGGCGGCCGCGTGACCGCCGACGCAACCTCTGAAGTGAATCGCTCGATCCCACCCCGCGGCGTCGGCGAACATGAGATCGCTGTGACTGGCCCACTCCGGGAAGACGAAAAACTCGGGAGCCCAGACGATGTGACGCTCCTCGGCGCGAATCGAGTAGCCATAGGTGGGATGCGACGTGTGGATCACCGGCATTGGATCCAGCGTCAGACCTCGAGCGGAGAATCGTTCGACGACCGCTTCCACTCCCCTCTCCCTGGCCAGCTCCCGAATCTCCCCGATCAGCTCGGCTCGCTCGTCGGTCACCAGCCACCCGTCGACCGCGTCGGGAAACGAGCCGGGATCACCACCACCGTCGAGGACGACTTTCGCTCCGTCGTATTCGACCAAGAGCCCGGCGGGAGCGAAACGAGGTGACGCCATCGCACCCACACCGGTCAGGGTCAGTCTGAACGCCATCGCATGCCCCCGCCACCACCGGAGGACGCCCATTGAGGAGAAGTGACGTCTTCGCAACCGTGGATCATTGTGCGTCGCGACCTGTGAGCACCCCGCCGTGATGTGGGGCGGAACAAGGTCTCATCGAATGTGGGGCAGGATGCCGGGGACAGCGATACATGTCCGCGCCGAATCGCGGCCCAAAGTCTGCATGACCCAAATGGAGAGGACGCCGAGTGGCATCCCATCCGGGTCTTTGGCCCTTGTCCATTCGAAAGTCCAACACTCATCATTGAAACGAGGCACATGTGAACGTGAACGCCAAGGCTGGCGATTGGCCGGTCGCCAGCGGTCACCGAGTTGGGGAGCCGGCACGACAAGCCGAGATTCTCGAGGTGCGTGGCGACAAAGGATCTTGATGATGCGGGCGTTCGGCTCCGGACGCCTCGAAGAAGGCCAGCGCATCTCCCCAGACATACTCGGGCTTCACTCCTCGGGGTCCCGTGGCTGCGCTCTGCGATTTCGACGTATCGGATGGCCGACTTGGCCCACGACTCGTACCGCGCCGGGCCACCGGGAGTCGCCTGTATTTGATCGATCCCGCGACCGGTCATCACGTCGCCAGACAGGAATATGCGCTGGGGCTCCCCGGTCGTGCTCGGGGACGGTTGGTGCCGGCTTACTGGAAGTGTCGGGCGAACCATTGTCTCGCCAGTGTGGCCACCTGGTCGAGGGCGCCCGGCTCTTCGAAGAGGTGGGTGGCGCCGGGGACGGTCTCGAGGCTGGTTTCGCATCTCATCTGAGTCCGTGCCTCCCGGTTGAGGTCGAGGACGACCGTGTCGAGGCTCCCGACGATGAGGAGTGTCGGTGCCACCACGTCTGAGATGCGCGGTCCGGTGAGGTCGGGTCGCCCGCCCCTCGACACCACAGCGGCGATGTAAGTTCCCAGATCTGCGGCGGCGCGGAGGGCCGCGGCGGCACCGGTGGAGGCTCCGAAGTAGCCGATGGGTTGCGACGGCCATTCCTCGAATCTGGTGAGCCAGCCGGTGACATCGATCAGCCGATCGGCGAGAAGCTCGATGTCGAAGACGTTGGCCCGGTCCAGCTCTTCGGCGGGAGTGAGCAGGTCGAAGAGCAGAGTTCCCAGACGGGCCTGGTTGAGTGCCTGAGCTACACGGCGGTTGCGTGGGCTGTGGCGGCTACTACCGGAGCCGTGCACGAAGATGACGGTGCCTGTCGAGTCGGGAGGAAGACTCAGTTGTCCCTCGAGGCTGACCTCCCCAGCGGCGATATGGACATCTCCGTCATACCCGTCCACCCCTCTTTCTGGGGGGTCGGCCGCCCGCGAACCGACCGGAGCTTTGGCTACTCGTTCCAGCAGGGATGTCACCTCGTCGTCTGTCGTCTGGTTGAAGTCGAGATAGAACTGGCCGATGGCGTAGAACGAAGGTGGCTGCTCGATGATGATGACCTCGTCGGCGTCTCCTGCGAGTCGCTCTGTAGCGTCTGTGGGAGCCACTGGTGCTGCTACCACGACCCGGACGGCGCCAAGACCGCGGGCGACTCGACAGGCGGCTTTGATGGTGGAGCCGGTGGCGATGCCGTCGTCGACTATCACAGCCACCTTCCCCTCCAATTGCACCCGTGGCCGGCTCGCGCGGAACAGCTCCGCCCTTCGCTGCAGCTCGGCGCGTTCTCGCCGCTCCACGGCTTCCAGCTCATGCTCGGAAACGCCCGCCATGGACATGATCCTGGAGTCGAGGATGCGGACTCCTTCCTCGCCGATAGCGCCCATGGCCAACTCCGGCTGATAGGGGACTCCCAGCTTGCGGACCACTATCACGTCCAGCGGGGCGTTGAGACGGGTGGCCACCTCGTAGGCCACCGGGACACCTCCCCGGGGGAGGCCCAAGACCACCACGTCATCCCGATTCCCCAGATGGGTCAGATGTTCTGCCAGACGGCGACCCGCATCTACGCGATCATTGAACACGAGGTACCTCCTGTTTTCAGTGTCACCAACCAGGACCGGGACGCTAGATGTACTCGGCCATCAGGTTGGTGTCACTCGGCTGATGGGTGGTCCTCCCCCGAGCGAGCTGTGGTTGCGGTGATAGTTGTAGTCGTTGAGCCAGGCGGGGAGGGCTGCGGAGCGTTCGTCGTTTGAGGTGAACAGCTGCCG
>DASUUC010000017.1:0-8347 GCA_036374335.1 Acidimicrobiia bacterium | reverse complement strand
TCCTCCCCGTCCGTGATAGGTGAGATCGTCACCGCTCGGGGCTGTCCCGACTTGCGACCTTTCGTGGTCAAGACCACGAAGTTTCCAAGGCCGAACCGGGCCATTCTCGCCATGAGCCAGCTGATGATCCGCTTGCCCGTCTTTACCTCGTATTCCTTGGCCATGAAGTTCAACCTAGACCCTGCGGCGACGGGTCCACTCCAGAAAGTCATCGACCGGCCTGGCGTTGATCACTCGCGCGGTGGTCACCCAGGCTCGCTGTGCATACTGGACTCCATATTCCATACGTCGCAAATCTGAGACATGATGAGAGTCGGTGTCGATCACGAAGTCGACACCCAAGGACATCGCGCCGCGGGAGACCTCGGTGGTGGCGTCGAGCCGGTCGAGGGCCCCGTTTATCTCCAAAGCGACTCCGGTGACCGCCAACCCCTCCAATACCGCGTCGACATCGAGATCGACTCCGGGACGTCGTCCCACGTAGCGACCACTCAGGTGTCCGATGGCATTTACCGCCGGATCGGCCAATGCGGTGAGTACGCGGGCGGTCTGTCGGTCCTGGGGGAGATCGAAGTGGGAGTGGATCGAGGCCACGCAATAGTCGAACTCGAGACGGAAGTCGGCGTCATAGTCGAGACTTCCATCGGCGCCGATGTTCAGCTCACAGCCAAAGAGGATCTTGATTTCGGGATGGGCCTCGTCGAGCTTTCGGATCCTTTCACGATGCTCGAGCATCTCCTCGCGACTGGACCCGTTGATCGCCAGATTCTCTCCGTGATCGGTGAACGCGATGTACTCGTAGCCCGCTTGTATCGCAGCCTCAACCATCTCCTCCAGAGAGGAGCGTCCATCGCCGGAGCGGTCGCAGTGATAGTGCAAGTCGCCTTTGATCTGGTCACGGGTCACCAGGTCGGGAAGGTTCCCGGCGAGAGCCAACTCGACCTCACCGCCCCCTTCGCGCATCGTGGGCGGGATGTAATCCATACCCAGCGACCGGTAGATGTCGGCTTCGGTCTCCGAAGCCACTACCTCATCGCCGTCGAATAACCCGTACTCACTGAGCAGCCAACCTCTGTCGAGGGACTTCTGCCGAAGCTGGATGTTGTGGGCCTTGGAGCCCGTGAAGTAGAGAAGGGCAGATCCGAATTGATCGGGTCTCACGGTTCGGACATCTACCTGAAGGCCTTCTCGTGTCAGGAAGGACGTCTTGGTCTCCCCGGATCCGACGATGTCGGCGACTTCAGGAAACTCGAGAAGACTCTGATGTACCATCTCCGGGCTGGTGGTGCCGACCACGATGTCGACGTCCCCGACCGTCTCCGAAAAGCGACGGAGCGAACCGCAGGGGACCGCACCGTCGACGTCGTCCATGGCGGCGATCCGAGCTGCCAATGAGTGGGCGAAGCCAAAGACTTCGACCAGAGGAGTCCTCCGGTCCTTGCCATGGAGACCGAGCCGTTCGATGGCCTTCTTGATCTTCTCCTCCGACTTCTCCCCGAGACCCGGCAGCTCGCGGAGACGCTCACTCTCGATTGCAGTCTTGAGACCTTCCAGGTCCTCGACTCCGAGCTGGGTGCGGATCATCTTCAGGGTCTTGGGGCCGAGACCCGGGATCTTGGTCAGCTCGACGAACTTGGGGGGATACGCCTCGCGGAGTGCCTCCAGCTTGGCGACTTTGGCTGTGTCCCTCAGCTCGATGATCTTGTCGGCCGTGGACCCGCCGACACCTTTGATATCGGTCAGCTCCGCCTTGGAGAGCCCGTCGATCTCGCCCTGGTACGCCTCGATTCCGGCAACCGCATTCTCGTAGGCCCGTACCTTGAAAGCCTGCGGCGACCCCTCGTCGAGAGTGGTCAGCTTGGCCAACTCTGCGAGCATGCGGATCGCTTCGGATCTGGTGATCATCAGTCGAGATTATCGGCCCTCGCACCGCGAGACGTCTCGTGTCGAACCGAGGGCGCTGGACTTCGCTGACCGGTGTCTCCAACCCTGGGTTCGCGGTCTGTCGGCCCGCTCCCCTCACCGGCCCAACCAACGCATTGGGTCGAACTCGGCACGGCTGGCACTGCTTACGGTCACTCGGCCAAAGACAGGTACTACCGCCTCGACCGTTGCCACCACCTCCACCGTTCGAGCGGAGAGGCTGGCATCTCGGGGACAACGACAACTGGTCAGGACAGCGTCGTTCCACGTCGCCGCTTGCCGGGCAGCCGTCACCGGATCCGTCGTGGAGGCCGGGGGGTACGTGTCCACCGCGGCCGCCAGGGCAGCGGCATCGGCTGCGTTCGTGGCCTGAGCCCGCGCCCCGTAGAGCATCCCGATGGCGGCCACCGCGACACCGAGGAGGGCGACGATGGCAGTGACTCCGCTCAAGGCCACCGCCATCGAGCCCCTGTCGCTGCTCACTCATCTCTCCACGAGCATCGATGCTGTGGCCGACAGTTCGACGCCGAGATCGTCGAGGAACGGGATGTTGAGATCGTGCCGGATGGTGGCAGTGACTCGAGCCGGCCGGCCGACCACGGCGGGGCGGCTGACCGAGATCCTGACCCGATCACGCTCGAAAGGCGACATCGCGCTCCGGACCGCCTCGACCGCACGCGCCGGATCGGGAGTCGTCGCAGCAACTCTGGCTCCTTCTCTGACCGCTCCCAACAGTTCGACCCTGGCACGCGCCACCGAGATCACCTGAACCCCGGCGGCGAGCACCACGATCAAGAGCGGAATGACCAGGAAGAACTCGATGGTCACCGAGCCGCGCTCTTTGCTCAGAATGCGCCGGCCACCCATGAGATGACCTTGGCGAACAGATCACCCAGCAGTCCCCCGCCACTCCCCGACTGCAGCCACTTCAATGCGATGATGGCCAACGCCGTGGCGGCCAGGATCACCAGGAAGTACTCGACAGTCGCCTGACCACGATCAGAGTCGAGACGAGCCAGCACCCGGTTCCATATGCGTGTCATAAACACTCCTTCCATTCCGGTTTCCGACCGGTGCGGGAGGAAGTGCGGAAGACACGGCGAAAGTCACGACAGAACTCCAGTGAGGTCCTCGAACATCGCGAGGAGAGCGGGGGCATAGAGCAGGAGAATCAGTCCGGGAAGCATCAGAAGAGTCACTGGAATCATCAGCCGGACGGGAAGAGTGCGTGCTCGAGCAATCCGTTGTGCCCGGTCGGAGGCCAGCCTCTCTTCGAGCATCCTTCGCACCGACCCGCTCAGCGACGCTCCGGACCGCTGGGCGCGTGCCAGCTGAGCCAACACAGGCCGGAGGTCATCATCGGCATAGGGCATGGCTGACATCAGACCGGAAACCCGAGCGACCCTCGCCACAGTCCTCAGGCTCCTGTATTCGGGGACGGCGTCGGAGACGGCGATGATCGCCGCGAGGACGGAAAGGCCAGAGCGAAGCTGAACCAGCAGCAGGAGCAGGATCAACGTGGACGGCGGATCGGGCTGAGTTCGATGTCTGAGCAATCTCAACACATGGGGCGCCACGGCACCGACCACCGCCCCTGGCGAACCTGCGACGACTAGGCCAATGGACCCCGTGATCACCGAGGTCACCTCGACGCCCTCCAGAGAACGAGGGAAGCCGTCATGAGACCGGTGACAAACAGACCCAGGCCGAGCAAAGCCACGATTCTCTGCTCGGCAGAGGCGAGGTAGGCAGATACCGGTCCCGATCCGACCCTGCTCATCGCATAGAGGACGGGGGCGCCCACGAGGACAAGCGCCGTGGCTCGGCCCGGGGCAGTGGCGACCCTCACCTCGCGGCGTATCTCCGACTGAGCGATAGCGAGCGACCCGATCTCATCGAACAGATGCGCGGAGTCACTCCCCGCCCGTGCCGCGGTCATGACCGTGAGGCGAAGCTCCTCGCCGATGGTGGGGAAGTACCCGGCAAAGGTGACGGAGAGGTCTTCCAGCGAAGACCCTTCTGGGATCAGGCCACACCCCACGGAGGATGCTGCGGTGGCAATCGCATCCCTGAGTGTGGCCCCGGCGCGGAGCTCGGCTGAGACACTCTCGCAGAACAGGGCAGGTCGGTTGCCGTCATCCGAGCGCGCCCGGTACCAGTGGATGGCGACGAGACCGGCAACCGCAAACGGCAGGTAGATGGCCCCCGCGAGCAAGGCGAGACGGCGCGGGTCGACTCCGGCGGCAAATGCGATGGCGAGGCTGACGGCGACGATCATCGAGATTCCCGACCGATTCGGTCATCGATGGCGACGATGCTCCGCCCGCTCTCGTTTCTCTCGAGCTGCACAACCATGTCGACAGCAGCGAGCAACTGGCGGGAGACGGCGACCTCTGATGTGTCACCTGCGCTCAGCGCGAGTGTCTCGATACGGAGGAGGGCTTCCTCAGGCGAATTCGCATGAACTGTGGTCAGCGATCCGCGATGGCCGGTATTGAGCGCGGAGATGAGATCGAGGGCCTCGCCGCCACGCACTTCGCCCACGATGATCCGATCGGGACGGAGGCGCAGGGCCGATCGGAGCAACGACCTGATGGTGATCGCGCCGGCCCCCTCGGCATTGGCAGGACGGGCTTCGAGACGGACGACATGTCCGGGCAGGCAGAGTTCGGCGGCGTCTTCGATGGTCACAACACGTTCCGTCGGATCGATTACGCCGGCGAGAAGATTGAGGAGGGTGGTCTTGCCGGCGCCCGTCCCTCCCGAGACCACGATTGTCTTGCGGTCCGCGACAGCAGCCACCAACCATTCGAGCTGCGCTTCGGTTGCCGTCCCCGAAGCGACCAGATCCTGCAGGGTGGCGACTCGTTGGGTGAAGCGTCTGATCGCCATGAGAGGCCCATCCACGGAAGCGGGCGGCAAGACAGCATGGAGTCGTGACCCGTCCGCCAGCCGTGCGTCCACCATCGGAGAAGCACGGTCAATGCGAAGACCCAAAGGCGCAATCGCCCGCTCCACCGTTGCCACCACATCGTCGGCGGAGCTGAACCGGGCGTCGACTTGCTCCAGACCCGAACCGCGGTCGATCCAGATCTCGTCGGGCCCGTTGACCAAGACATCGCTGATGTCCGGGTCGTCGAAGAATCGTTGGAGCGGCCCCAGGCCGGTCATCTCATGGACAACTCCTGCGGCGTAATGGGCGTTGTGCCACGGAGACTCCGCATCGAGCAATCGACCGGCCTCAAAGGCAATGTCGTCGGGGTTGAAGTCGGTGTCACCGAGCGCAATCGCCCTACTGATTCGCTGCACTACGCCCACGGCATCTCCCAGATCGGTCGCCAGGCGGCGATCCACCTGCTTCGACGAGGAAGATGACCGGAGAGCAGTCTGCGGACGACACCAGCGCGGAGACTGGGAAGCACCGGGCCAGGTCCGGGAGGCTCCGCACCCGCACCCACCGGCTGCCACACAGCGTGGCTCAACCGGGTCGTCGGGGCGAGCCTGCCGGGGAACAGAGGGACGACCGGGACCGCGGCGAAAGGGAGCTGGGTATCAGGGGCCCGGACGACAACCGCCGGCCAATGTCCGGCGAGCTGGAGAAGCATGTCGAGCCCGACGGACCGGTCGACGTTTCCCCCGGGCAAAAGGGCGATACCGGGCCGACCAGGACTCAGCTCGGCCAGTCTGGGACCGTCCGCCACCAGGTCGGCCAAGGTTCGGCCGGGCACCGGTGTCGTGGTGACCAGGTCGACGACCAACGCGGTGCCGGCAGCGGCGGCAAGACCGATTGGCGCCACCGTCGACAAGACGGGGTCGGGCGACCACACGCCCAAGATCGGGTGTCTCCCCTTCCCAACCATTCCTCGAACATATGGGCCGAGGGAACGCTGTACAAGACCCTCGCCCGGAGCCGGTTAACTTGATGCCGTGACCGCGGTTGCCTTCTTCGACCTGGACAAGACCATCATCGCCAAGTCGTCGACGCTTGCTTTCACCCGCCCAATGTTCAAAGCCGGTTTGCTCAGCGGCCCGACGCTGGCCAAGGCGGGGATCGCCCAGGCGTACTACCAGGCTTTTGGCGCAGACCACGACCAACTCGAACGGATCAAGGATGAGCTATCGGCGATGACGAAAGGCTGGGATCGTGAGGAGATCGAAGCGCTGGTGACCGAAACGGTGGACGAAGTGGTCAGCCCGCTGGTCTATGCCGAAGCCCTGGCGATCATGGAGGAACACCGAGGAGCCGGGCGCCGTGTCGTCGTCATCTCCGCCAGTCCTGAGGAGATCGTGCGGCCCCTTTGCAGATATCTCGGCGTCGACGAAGTGATCGCCACCCGTGCTGCCGTGGATGAAGAGGGTCGCTATACCGGCCAATTGGACTTGTATGCATATGGGCCGGGCAAGGCCGAGGCGATGAGGGAGATGGCCGAACGAGAAGGTTTCGATCTCGAATCCAGCTATGCATACAGCGATTCGATCACCGATCTGCCCATGCTGGAGGCTGTCGGACACCCGGTCGTGGTCAACCCCGACGCCGCGCTCCGAGCCATTGCCACCGAACGCGGCTGGGAGGTCCGTAGGTTCGAATCGGCCGTGACGCTTCGTGACAAACTCCCGGCAATTGCCGCCTCAGGCGCCGTGGCCACAGGGATCGCCGCCATCCTCGCCTATTGGGCGCTCAAGGGGAGGAGAACGGGCTGATCTGCCAGGAGTAGCCCGCCTCCCTGACCGCCGCGAGCAACTCCTCAGGCGTCGCCTCCAGGTGTCCCAAACGTCTCAGGACCACACTGTTGAGCACTATCGCCTCGACGAGCCACATCTGATCTCGATCCACCGACTCCACCGTGTCACCGTCGAGGCGCTTGACCGCATCGGTCACCTGTGACACCAGGAGGGCAGCTGGCCCGATGTCACCCGGGATGTCGATTTCCAGCGGGTTGCCACTTTTGTCGAAGGCGACCCAATTACCGCGAAGACTGCCCGCCAGCCGTGAGGTAGAGATCATCGCGCTTCAAAGTACTCTCGCAGGAATGCCGTCAAGAGCCATGGTCATAGTCGGAGGCGGGACGAGCAACCGCTTCGGAGCCGACAAATTGATGGTCGACGTGGAGGGCCGACCCCTGATCGCCCACACCATCGACGCAGTTGCCGGGCACGTCGACGTGTGTGTGGTCGTGTGCCGGGCCGGGATCACCGAGACCGTGGCGAAACTCCGTGACGACGTCACGGTCACTCCCGGCGGGGCCAGTCGCACCCTGAGCGAGATGGCGGGATTGGCCGCGCTCGGTGGGGAAGTCGACCTGATTGGAATCCACGATGCGGCCAGGCCTGCGGTGGGGGCTGTGATGATCGAACGTCTCTTCAGTGTGGCCGAGTCGGTGGGTGGCGCGGTTCCCCTCGTCTCCTATGACCGTTTGATCCTCGACAGACGGACCCATCAGCCGGTGCCGGGTCTGCACGGCGCGCAGACTCCTCAGGTGTTCCGTGGCTCCGATCTGATGGCCGCATACGTACGGGCGGCTCAGGCCGGTTTCGAGGGGCACGACACCGTAGAGGTCATGCAGCATTTCAGCGATGTGAGAGTCGCCGGAGTTCCCGGCGATGAAGGCAACGTCAAAGTGACCTACCCCCGCGATCTCGATCGGATCAGGAAGAGCCTGTCAGGCTCTTCTCGTACCTGAGCTCGGTGACCTGAACCCCGCCGATCTCCTCGAGCCGGACCGGCTTGCCCACCATCCAGCCCTGTCGTTCGTAGAACCGACGTCCCCTCTCGTTGGTCTCGAGGACCCAAAGGAGAGCGCGCTCGTGATCCTGCTGCCTGAGGGCCCTCTCTCCAGCCTCGAGCAATTGATACCCATGCCCCTCGTCCCAATGGTCGGGATGGACATAGATGGCGAAGATCTCCCCCCAGCCCTCGTCGCCAGAGGGCCCAAAGCTACAGAACCCCACCACGCGCTCGGACTCGCTGACCAGGACCCTGGCCCCCTCCTCGATGTGCCGTCGCCACCAGCGGGCCCGCGCCGCGCGGTCGAGACCATTCAGATAGGTTTCCGGGAAGATCCCGGCGTAGGCCCGCTGCCACGAGGCGACGTGGACATCGGCGAGGTCCGGAGCATCGTCGACTGCAGCCCACCGGACCATGCTCATTCCCCCGCGTCAGCCGTCTCGTCCTCGTGGTCGATCTCTTCTTCTTCGCGGCTTCCCAATACCCAGAACGCCAACAGCGACAGCGAGGCTGCCCCAAGAGCGATCGCCAGCCAGAGCAGACGCTTAGACTCGGCGCTCAGCTCGTCGTCGGGCATCGTCGTGGTGGACCCACCCGACTCCGGCGCGAGCTCGGCTCCCATCTCCGCGAGCGACACCGGATCGGATCTGTTGCCGGCATCACCGACTACTTCGAAGACCACGAAATAGTTCTTGGGCT
>DASUUC010000016.1:0-33774 GCA_036374335.1 Acidimicrobiia bacterium | reverse complement strand
TCGTTGGAGATCGCAGTCGCGGCGATCATGGCGTCATAGGCGTGTGCTGCCGGCTTGCGCCCGCGCGGCGCAAACCGGCTCCCACCTGGCCAAAGCTGCGAGCCGCGGCGGCGTCAGATTGGAGTGGCTCGAAGTCGGCTTCGGCTTGCTGAAGGTGGGCCTGGCGAGCGGATCGTTCCTTCTGGTTAGACGCCACCAGAGGTCCTACCGAGAGTTCGGCGAGGGTGATCGCCGTGATCTGCGGCTCGTCGGGAAGTGCGTCGGTGTCCTGAATCCTGCCGAGCAGAATCAGCGTGCTCGTGTCGAGGATCCCGCGGGACATCGATCAGAGCGCCGGATCGAGGATCCTGTCGAGATCTTCGCGCAAATGGTCGGGGTCGACGGGCGGGAGGCGCCGCCGGCGTGAGATGACCACATCGAGCGACACAGGTTCCCGGCTTAGGGGTCGCAGTTCGGCGACGGGTTTCCCTGAGCGTGTGATGGTGAGTCGCTCACCCTTGGCGGCGCGATCGACCACGTCGCCTCCGTGGTTGCGCAGTTCGCGGATGGAGATCTCTGACATGGCACCCACCGTATCACGCGTGATACGGTGGTGGAAGACGCCTTCCAGCGAACCCAGCTCTGGCGATCATCAGTATCGAGCGATCCGGGATCGGCATCACTTATAGGGGTAATCGTGTCAAGAGATTTTCGGATATGGGGTAACCGTGTATCCGCGGCCTACGGATCCCGGTTGACCACGTCCGTGGACGTATCTGACGACCGCGTGGCTCCGCAGGTGTCCAAGCTTCGCGCAGACTTCTGTTGTCCCCCGCAGACCTCTCGTCCAGCTTTGCTCACGAAGCCCGAAGCCAACGGCAAAGACAGCCTCTTCCTCGCTACTATGTGACACAGGCGTGACACAAACTCCGGTTGAGCGGTTTGTTTTCGAAATAAACGCAGGTCACAGGCTTGCTATCAACTACGAACGTCTGCTCGACACGCAAGAGGTCAGTGGTTCAAGTCCACTAGGGCCCACTCCTGAACAACCTCCGGGCAACCCGGAGGTTTGTTCTCACTGGTGGCTGGCGGGCAGTACCCTCGAGCAAATGGGAGACCCCGCCTGCGCTCTTGGTATCACCTGTCTGTCGTGCGGACGTGTTCTCGAGGCCCGGCGTGACGATGGACGATGCCCCCATTGCGGAGAACATCCTGATGGAACCATGCCGGCGGCCGATCAGGGCTGATTTCGGCTCCTTCTCGCAGTGTGAAAGTCCGCCACGGCGCGTAGTAGGGGCTTTTCCTCTGGGGGAATCGATATAGATTATCGACTGAGCCGGACCCGGTTCGCTTTCGAGCGAACTGTGTTCGGGTTGCAAAGCGGGCACAATGGGACTTCTCGGCGCCTCCCTTTACCCCACGTTCGTGGAGTCCCAGCCCGCTTGTCCACCTCCACCCGGAGATTCCTCCACGACATGGCCGGCTAACGGTGCCTGCGTTTTCTGGCAATATGGATCACATGGCCATGTCAAACGAGCACAAGGAAGCACTCGCCCAGGGTCGCAAAGAAGCGCGAGCGATCAAGGCATATCTCAGTGCATTGGAGTCGAGAAGACCGGGTCGCCCGGTTTCAAAAGAGAGCCTCCACAAACGCGTGGAGCGGGTAAACGAGAAGCTCGAAGCCACGGACAATCCGTTGGAGAGGGTCGACTTGATTCAAAGCAAGCTCGACATCGAAAAAGCCCTGGCGGATCTGGGGAACTCCCAGGATATGCACTCTTTGGAAGCCGGATTCGTCGAGAATGTTGCTTCTTACTCGGAGCGAAAAGGCGTGACTTACACCGCTTGGCGCGAGTTTGGGGTTCCTGCTTCGGTGTTGAGAAAGGCGGGAATCAGAGAGACGCGCCGCCGCTAGTCCCAGCCCAGTTCGGTGAGCCTTTCATCGTCGATTCCGAGGTGATGCCCGAGCTCGTGCAGCACGGTCCTGCGGATCTCCTCTTTCAACTCCTCGTCGGTCAATCCCATCTCGAGATGGGGCCGATAGAAGATGACTATGCGGTCGGGTAGGGAGCCCCAATAGTCCCCTCTTTCGGCCAGCGACACACCCTCGTAGATCGCGAGCACATCACCTTGGTCCGCACTCGGGGTCTCCTCGACGACCACAACCAGGTTGTCGACTTCGTCGAGGACCCACTGCGGCAATGCTTCGATGACACGGTCGACCTCCCGCTCGAACTGATGACGTCTCATGTCACCGTCGTCACTACATCCGAGTACTGCTCGTAGATGCGGGCTTTCACGACTCCCGCTGTTCTCTGCACCGCGGTGTGGACATCTACGAAACGTGTGTAAAGGGGTGACAGACCAAGCCTGATGGTGTCGGGTGCCCTGAAGTCGGGGATGACCCTGGCCTCTTTGATCAACGCGACGTTGATCGGCCAGGCTTCTCGATGGCGGACCGAGATGTGTGATCCTCGCTTGTTTCGGTCCCTGGGGCTGGCGATGTGGAATCCGAGTGGTTGCAGCGAGCGCTCATACTCTTCGATCAGGTATTCGGTGAGGGCGATCGACTTCGCCCGGATCGCATCGATAGAAGCATCGAGCACATCGTCGATTCCGGCCTCGATGGCAGCGAGGGAGATGATTGGCATCGTTCCGGTGTGAAATCTGCGGATTCCTGATGCCGGCCGATAATCGAGGTCGAGGGCGAACGGCTCGGCGTGGCTCCACCACCCGGCGATCGGGTTGGCCAGCTGGTCTTGTAGTTCTGCTTTCACGTAGAGGAACGCCGGTGATCCCGGCCCACCGTTGAGATACTTGTATGTGCAGCCAACGGCGAGGTCGACGTCGGCCCCGCCTAGGTCGATCGGCATCGCGCCCACGCTGTGACTGCAATCCCAGAGCATCATCGCGCCGGTCTCCTGGGCGAGCCGGGTCACCTCCGCCAAGTCGTAGGTGTAACCCGACTGGTATGTCGTGTGTGAGAGCGAGACCAGCGCTGTGTGCTCGTCGATCAGATCGGTGAGCCGCGCAATGGGTCCGTTGGTGCCGTCTGACTCCGCTATCTCGAGGGTTCGCCCGGTTTGTCTGGCGACGGAGTCGAGGATGTAGACGTCGGAGGGAAAGTTGAGGTCGTCGGTGACGATCCTGTCCCGGGCCCTCGGAGCGGCAATGACCGCGGCGAGGGCGAGCTTGTAGAGGTTGACCGACGTCGAGTCGGAGATGACGACCTCACCCGGTTGGGCTCCCAGCAGGGGAGCGAGCTTGTCACCGAGACTCAGTTGGAGGTCCCACCACCCATCGTTCCAGGCGCGGATCAATTCTCCACCCCATTGATCGTGCACGGTTGTCTCGATCGATTGAATGGTGTCGACTGGTAGACGCCCCAGTGAGTTGCCGTCGAGATAGATCAGGTCGGGATCGGCGTGTACATACCGATCCCGGTGGAGGCGAAGGGGGTCGGATTCATCGAGAGACGCCGCTTTGTCGTAGCCGGGGGCGCCGGGGAATGGGCCGAGTTCGGTGAGCTTCATGGGGTGACAATTGTGCCATCGGGCCGTGGTGGCCGGTATCGACTATGGCGGCGCCGGTCGGTAACCTGTGCCGTCCCTACGGGCCGTTAGCTCAGTCCGGCTAGAGCGCTCGCCTCACACGCGAGAGGTCAGTGGTTCAAGTCCACTACGGCCCACCAACATCTCGTTTGCGTTTCGCATCAGCGCAGAACCCATCGTCCGCACCCGATTGAGTAGGTTGACGGCGGCACGAACCGACCGGGGGAGTAAGGGTGATCGTCAACCGGGAGCGGGTGGAGACGCGTCGCAAGATGTTGCGACCCGTCGCGGCCGGTCTATCCCTGGCAGCAATCTTCACTGCGGTCGTCAGCATCCCACTGGAGGCGGCGTCGGAACTAGGCCTCTCCACCGACGAGACCTCGGCGTGGATCATGGTGGTTTGGGGCTTCCCCAGCCTGTTGACGATCCTCTTGATCCTTCGCTATCGCCAGCCCCTCGTTGTCACCGGCAACGTCTTCATCCTCATTTTCGTGCTCCTGCTGGGGGGTGATTTGAGCTGGCCCCAGCTCGTGGGGGCGACCATGGTGGCAGGAGGCGTCGTGTTGTTGCTCGGCCTCTCGGGGCTCACCCATCGTCTCGCTTCGGTGCTGCCTTCGCCGATCGTCTATGGTCTCCTCTCCGGGGCCGTGCTCGGGCTCCTCGCCGACGCATTCACGGCGTTGGGAACGGCGACTCTCCTGGTAGGTGCGACCTTTGCCGCGTACTTCCTGAGCCGGGCGTTCCTCGGAGACCGAATCCCGGCGCTGCTGGTTGCACTGTTCGTCGGTGTGGTTGTCGCCATAGTCGGATCTCAGACGGGTCCGATTCCCACCCCGGTCTGGCCCGAGGTGACGCTCACCCTCCCGGAGTTCACCCTCGAGGCGATCGTCACAGCCACACCAGTCCTGGTCGTATTCATCGCCCTCCAGGCAAACGCGCCGTCGATCGTCTTCCTCCGACACCAGGACTACGAGCCTCCGGAACAGGTGGTCTCTCTGGTCAGTGGCGTGGGGACACTGATCGGTTCGGTCTTCGGCCCGATGGGAGTTTCCCTGTCCCTTCCCGCCACCGCTCTTACCGCAGGTCCCGACGCCGGCGATCACGACATCCGCCACTGGGCCGGTTATCTGGCCGCCTCGATCGGTGTTTTGATCGCCCTGATGTCCGGGTTCGCCGTCGAGTTGATCGATTTCATCCCCGGACCGCTCCTGGCCGCGGTCGTGGGGCTGGCCGTGCTCGGCATCCTCGCCCAATCTCTGCGGGAGATCACCAGAGGCCCGCTGCTGATGGGCCCTTTGGTCGCCTTCGCGGTGTCGGTGTCTGATATCGAGCTATTGGGCCTCGACCGATTCTTTTGGGCATTGGTGTTGGGTCTGGCCACTTCGCTTGTACTGGAGCGAAACCAGTGGATGGAGATCCATCGATCGGCTGAGAGGATCGCCTGAGCGGGTTCAACCTTTGTAACGAACGCCACCTTTGAACACGTGGCTCACGTTGTCCGGATCGGCGAGGACTGACACGTCCGAAGAGGGATCACCAGACACGCAGATGATATCGGCGTCCATCCCTTCCTTCAGTTCTCCGGCCTTGGGCGCCTGAGGTCCGAGGGTGGCGGGTCCGTTGGCGGTGGCTGCTTCGATGGCCTGAAGCGGAGTCATCCCACAGTCGACGAGCAGCGGCAGCTCCTCGCCGTTTCGACCCCAGACCCCGGTCGCCCAAATGTCGGTACCCAGCGCGATCTTGACGCCCTTTTCGATGGCGAGGGAGATTCCATCGGCATGAGCCTCGGCAGTCATTTCGATCTTCTTCTTCGCGTACCGCGGCATCCCCCGTTCCTCACCTTCTCGGACGAGGAGGTCGACGATGAACCGGGTCGGGACGAGGACGGCGCCGGTCTCCACCATTGCGTCGGCGGTCTCCTCGTCGGTGAAGGTGCCATGCTCGATGGTCTTCACTCCTGCTTCGAGAGCGTTCATGATCCCCCGCTTGCCGTGGCAATGGGCTCCGACGATTCGCTCCATGCGGGCCGCCTCGTCGACGATCGCCTCCAATTCGGCCTGGGTGAACTGGGGGAGGTGAGGGTCGTCCAATTCACTCAACACCCCGCCGGAGGCGTGCACCTTGATCACCTTGGCGCCCAGACGGAGCATGCGCCGAACTCCGGCCCGGCATTCGTCAGGCCCGTCGACGATGTTGTCCTCACCCCAGATGTGAGCGTGTAACTGCCGGGCCACCCCGATGTCGAGACTGTGGCTATCGCCGTGGCCGGCGGTCATCGACAGCATCGATCCGGAGCCATATACGTTCGGTCCGACGACGGCTCCTTCTTCGATTGATCGGCCGAGGAATGTCCCCAGGCCACCCATCTCGCGCACCGAGGTGAACCCTGCCGCCAGGACCCGTTTGGCGTCGGCGGTCACCCGCATCGAGGAGAGCTGGGGGCGGGTGATGAAGGCCTCGTCGATGTTGGCGGTGTAGATCCCAATGAAATGACCATGGCACTCCCACATGCCGGGCATCACCGTTTCCGTCTCGACGACCTCGGCGTCGGTAGTGTCTGGTGCGTCAGAGCCGGGCCCGGCGAAAGCGATTCCGGAGTCATCGAAGACGACGACGCCGTTGTCGACGACGTCTCCACGACCCGGGATCAGCCGGGTCGCCTCGATTCGCACGGCCATCAGGATCTTGCCTGGATGGGCGACCTGGTGGTGGCCTGAACCCCACCAAAGAGGGCGAATCCGGTGACGGTCACCGTGGGCACGTCCTCTTCAGCCGTGGTCCGGGTCTCATCGGAGAACCCTGCTGCCATCAGGTTTCCTTCGAACTTGACTCGCCATCCTTCCGGCACAACGAGACTCAAGCCTCCGAAGATCAAGGCGAGATCGAGATAGATCCCCGTGGGTGCCGGTGTGGCCTTGCGGAGATCGAGGACCACCCCACCGAACATGGTCATCACCTTGCCTCCATAGAAGGGAGCTGCCTCCGAGGCGAGCTGCTGGCCCTCAAATATGGAGACGAGGTCGATCTCCTCGGTGGTGGACTCGGCGTTCGATTCGAGCAAGAGCTTGGCTGCCACGGCGGCTCCGAGTACGACGACAACCGCGAGACGGAGGAGTTTGAAGATGAATCTGAACATGGACTCGTACTCTACGGCGCCCGCCTAACGACCGGAACCAGATACATCCAGGACAAATCGAGGTAATTGCCTTGACGGTCCGTACCGAGATCAGGCATGATGGCGGAGCCGAAGAGAGGAGCGCCGTTGATCCGTATGCGTAACACCGCACCAGACACCGCAACAGCGGAATTCTGCACGTGTGCCCTCACTGGCCTCGCACATGTGCCGGATTTCACAGACCGGCGGCCGCTCGTCATGTGATTTGACGAAAACTCGATCCACTTTGGCCGCCGGATCCCGGCGGCTTTTTGTTTGCCGCCAACGCAATCACCTGCCGAGGTTTCGACATGAATGACCAACTGAGAGAACTACAACTACAAGGCCGATGTACCCAGGAGGGGAGCCACGAGCTGTTCTTCTCCGAGAAACCGGCCGAATTAGCCAGGGCCCAAGAGATCTGCGCCCAGTGTGTCGTCCGGGTTCGCTGCTTGGAGATCGCGCTCGAGGAGAACCTCGAGTGGGGTGTTTGGGGTGGTGTCATCTTCTGGGATGGCCAGCCCTTCCACCGTCGTCGCGGTCGTGGCCGCCCCCGGCTCGCCGATGCTCACCTACCACTCGAGGCAGATCGGGGGGAGTTGCTGGAGCTGGTCGCGTCGGCCTAGTGGTTCTGTCGGTACAATATGGATCCGTCGGGCCACTCAGCCGCGCGGCTCCCCTCCGGGATGCAATGAACACGACGATGCGGTGTTCATTGCACACAGAAGGTGAAATTGAGGGGAAGACTCAGCCGACCGCCAGCTCCCGCAGCCCGTCCGGAGTGGACGGGTGACGCATCTTGGCCAGAGCCTTGGCCTCGATCTGTCGGATGCGCTCACGGGTGACATTGAAGTGCCGGCCCACCTCGTCGAGGGTGGCCGGGTCCCGCTCACCGAGCCCGTAGCGCATCTCGATGATCGTGCGCTCCCGCTCGTTGAGCCGCTCCAAGACGTGACGGAGCTGTTCGATGTTCAGCTTGGAGACGATGAGCTCGAACGGAGCTGCGGCATCGACGTCTTCGATGAAATCGCCGAGCGTCGTGTTGTCCTCGCCGACTGGTTCGAAGATGGAGACCGGCTCAGGGGCCACCTTGCGGGCAGCGATGATCTTCTCCACGGTAAGTCCCGATTCCTCGGCGAGCTCGGCGTCGGAGGGCTTGCGTCCGAGTTTCTTTGTGAGGTTGGTCTCCGCGGTCTGCATTTGGTTGATGGTGTCCATCATGTGGACGGGGACGCGGATCGTCCGGCCTTTGTCGGCGATGGCCCGGGTGATAGCTTGACGGATCCACCAGGTGGCATAAGTGGAGAATTTGAAGCCTTTGCGGTATTCGAATTTCTCGACGGCGCGGATGAGACCGAGGTTTCCTTCCTGGACGAGGTCGAGGAAGGGGAGGCGGGAGCGCTTGTATCGCTTGGCGATCGACACCACCAGTCTGAGGTTGGCCCGAATGAAGGTTTGCCGGGCCTCTTCGCCGGCCCGGACCATCTGTCGAAGCTGACGCCTCTTGGTTGGATCCTGTTCGTTCTCGAGCGCCGACCCGGCTTTCCGACCCGTCTCGATTGCCTTGGCGAGACGAACCTCGTCCTCGGCTGTCAGAAGGTCGTAAGTACCGATGCCGTCGAGGTACTGACGTATGGCCTCGTCGCTTATTTCTCGTTCGATTGACTGTCTGCTCATGCCCTCATACCGCCGTCGGCCAGAGTAGGAACGCGGTTGCCCACTATCTGGGATTGTCGATATCCCATCGTCATTTATCCACAGTGGGCTTAATAGGTTCATCGACCCAAACCCGGGGTGTACGCTCCGCCGGATTGGAGAGGGTGAACACGGTGATCGTGGGGGGCGGTCCCGCTGGGATCGCTACCGCGGCCGGCCTCCAGCGGCGAGGGATAGATCCGATCGTCCTCGAACGAGGTGGAACAGTGGCCCACGCATGGGGGAATCACTACGACCGTCTCCATCTCCACACGAACAAGGGTGCTTCTGGTCTCCCCGGTCGCCCCATGCCGCGCGACTACCCCCGGTATCCATCGCGAGATCAAGTAATCGGCTACCTCGAGGATTGCGCCGTCAGCGAAGGGGTCCGGGTTCGGGTCAACACCGAAGTGGCCAACTGCCGTCGAGCGAGTGATCTCTGGCAGACGGTCACCACGACCGGTGAGGTCACCGAGTCTGTGAATGTGGTGATCGCCACCGGGCTCAGCCAGATTCCGCACATGCCTCGCTATCCGAAGCAGGAGCTGTACGAGGGGACGATTGTCCACTCGGGTGACTACCGCAACGGTCAGCCCTACGTCGATCAGTACGTTCTGGTTGTCGGCTTCGGCAATTCAGGTGGGGAAATAGCCCTGGATCTGATGGAGCATGGAGCCCACGTGTTCATCAGCGTGAGAAATCCTGTGGTAGTGGTGCCCCGAGACATCGCCGGCATTTCGGTGCTCACCATCGCTTCCTGGCTCTCGGTGTTCCCGCCCAAAGTCGGGGATTGGCTGTCGAAGCCTGTAATCCGGATCGCGGTGGGCGATCTCTCGAAGGTCGGGATCCCCCAGGCGCCCTGGGGTCCGTTACAGCAGATCGCCATCCAGCAGAAGGTACCGATGCTCGACGTCGGGACGATAGAGGCGTTGCGGAGCGGAGAGATCAAGGCGCGCCCCGGTATCGACAGGTTCACCGAAAAAGGTGTGATGTTCACCGGTGGCGGTTCCGAGCCGTTCGACGCCGTCATTTTCGCCACTGGGTTCGAGCCGGGGGTGGATCGAATCTTGGAGCGGACGGAGGGGCTCCTGGACGACCAGGGGCGTCCCATGGTCTCGGGTGGCCCCACCTCCGAGCTGGGTCTCTACTTCTGCGGCTTTGTCGAGCCGCCAACGGGAAGGCTTCGTGCGATTGGGATCGAAGCCGAGCAGATCGCCGATCTGATCGCTGCAGATGTGGGCTCGGGGCAACCCCGGCCATAGAATTGGATATCCGGGCGTTTAGCTCAGATGGCTAGAGCACTGCCCTTACAAGGCAGGGGTCGGCGGTTCGAGTCCGTCAACGCCCACCAGGAGAAATCCCTGGTCAACCGGAGGTTTTGGTCTGTTTTGAGACTATCTCAGAGACAGTCGCTCGGGTCTGAGTGCTTCCTGAGTGCTTCCCTGGTCCCTCCAACCGACCCGCGGCCGCCTCGTCGAGACCCGGCATGAGATGCCCGTAAAGGTCCAAAGTGGTCTTGATCGACCCATGGCCGAGCCGAGTTTGGATGGTTTTTGGATGCTCCCCGTTGGCTATCAACCAGGCGGCGTGAGTATGTCTCAGGTCATGTACTCGCATCGGCTCGCCCACCGAGGTGGCCACCGCAGGCTTGAAGACGCGGCGGGAGAAGTTGGATCGTCTCAGCGGCCCGCCGGCGGTGTCGGGGAAGAGGAGGCCCTCGCCGACGACCGGATGCTTCCCTAGATAATCGTGCAACTCCTCGATGAGATACGGCGGCAGAGTGATGGTCCGTCTCGACGCTTTCGATTTGGGAGACTTCCACCCGAGCTTCCCACCCACTTCGTAGAGCGACTCTGCCACGGTGACAGTCCCGGCGCCGAGATCCAGGTACTTCGCCTTCAATCCTGCCAGCTCGCCCCATCTCAGACCGGTGTAAGCACCGGAGACGACCAGAGCCCGATATCGAGGGTCTACAGCGTCGGCGAACTCGCCGAACTCCTCAACGGACAGGAAACGCATCTCGGAGGGATCCAGGGCGGGCAGGCTCACCGCACCTTTGACACGTGCCGGGTTCGCCGGAATCTTGCGAAGGATGACGGCTCGGTCGAGGACCTGCGAGGCGATGTTGAACGCTTTACGCGTCGTAGCCGGCGCATAGTCCTCGTCCAACGTGGCCACCCATCCGTCGAGTACATCGGCGGTCACGTCCCGGAGTCGCAGCTGTCCGAAGAAGGGGAGGATGAGGTTCCGCAGATACGAGGTGTCACGGGCTCTCGACGATTCTGCAACGTCACGACGCCCGGCCAACCATCCGTCAGCGACGACCCGGAAGCTCTCGGCGGCGTGCGCTGGGTCCACCCATTCGCCTCGATCCCTCGCCGAGTTCTGCGAGGTCAACCACCGGTCGGCGTCCAGTCTGCGTTCGAAGGTCTTTGAACGGAATTTCCCTCGTTGGCCCAACGGGAAGCGGGCCATGTAGCGGCCGCCCTCGAGCTTGCGGATGTGCCCAGCCATCAGTTCCTACGCCAGTTGGGCGGCCAACCGTGCCAGTGCGCCTGTCGGTCAGTCGGCCGGTACCTTGTTGGATTGACTGCTGCGCCCTCGATGTCGTTCGATGACATGGCGTGGTCGAGCCTACCGATCAGATCAATTATCGGCGTTGGCGAGCTGTTGTTCGATCCAGGCCTCGACCTCGCTCCACCGGTATCTGACGTGTCTTCCAACGCGAAAGCCATCGGGTCCTTCCCTGCGGTACCTCCACTGGTAGAGGGTGGCGACCGGTACGCCTAGATAGTCGGCTAGTTCTTGGACGGTGAGGAGCCGGTCCCGCTGTTCCATACCGTTGATCATGGGCGGGACCCTGTCGGCGCGATGTCATTGATCTCGACCGCCGGCACGAAAGGGTTCTCGACAGATGATGACAGTCTGCTGACAGGGTTCTCGACACTCGGCTGACAGGGTGCCAGGGTCGAATGGCGGGATGGTTCCGACTGTCGTCTCCTGCCCGGTCTACTGCCGGGCGGTCCTTCGGCCTGGGGATTGGTCACGGCTGGATCATCTGCGACCAATCTCTCAACAGTCTCGCAAAAGGCCTCGCAACGGTCTCGCAATAGTCTCGGAACGGTCTCGGAAAGCTGCTTCTACCAGCGGCTTCGCGTTCTCGGCCCGTCATCCGATTTCTCGCGGTGGTTTCGACTGCAGAGGTGTTGCAGAGGTTTTGCACGAGTGATTTGCGAGACCGTTCCGAGACTCTTCCCCCACGATGGCGGCTATCGCATGGAGGTGACGGAGAGCCAGATGACGCGGAATCCATTCCATCCCTCGAGGCAGAGCGAGCACAGGCCTATCAGCCCACGGCGCCAAGGAGCCAAGGACCCCAACCCGGTGACCGACTGAGGAGAGAAACCGAATGCTCAGAACCCAGCGGAACGACCGACTGTTCTCAGACAGACGATTGCACAGCTGCGCTCACCTGGATGAGGGAGGTGTGTGGTGACGGTGCGGCTGAACACGTTGAAGGGGGTGGAGGCTGGCCGTTACTACACTGAGCGTCTTCCTGGCTATTACCTGGATGGTGGTGAGCCTCCAGGTCGGTGGTGGGGGAAGGCAGCATCCGACCTCGGACTGTCCGGTCAGGTCGATGCTGAGCCGTTCCTGGCGGTGATGGCGGGACAGGATCCGGTGTCAGGCGAGCATCTGGGGCGTGCTTATCGGGATGGATCTGTCCGCGGGTATGACGCGACGTTCTCTGCTCCCAAGTCGGTGTCCGTGCTCTTCGCAGTCGGCGACGAGTGGATACGTGACCAGGTGGCGGAGGCGCACGACACTGCGGTGGAAGCGGTTCTGAGTTGGGTGGAGGATCATGCTCACACTCGTCTGCGCCGACACGGCCACATCATGCATGTTGACGCCGAGGGGATCATGGTGGGGGTGTTCCGTCAGCACACCAGCCGTCGGTTGGACCCCCAACTGCATACTCATGCGGTGATTGCTAACCGGGTACGGGGACCCGACGGTCGGTGGCTGGCGTTGGACGCCCGTCCCATGATCTGTGATCAGCGGACACTGTCGGCGCTCTATCACGCTGCTAACCGCGCTGAGTTGACCCGTCGTCTCGGTGTGGAATGGGAGACCCCTGAAAGCGGTATCGCCGAGATCGCCGGTATCCCCGAGGAGGTCCGGGCCGAGTTCTCCCAGCGGACCATCGACATCGAATGGTGCCTGGAAGAGAGGCTGGAACGGTTCCGCGCCAACGTGGGTCGGGAGCCGACGGCGAAGGAACGGTGGAGACTGGAACGGGAGGCTGTGTTGGTGAGCCGGCCAACCAAACCCCGGTCCCCGAGCCTCGCTGAACTGCACCATGAGTGGCGTCAGCGGGTGGAAGCTTTGGGACTCGACCCTATACGGCTGGTCGACAGGGCTATCGGACGACAGCGTGGACTCCACGGCATCGACCGTAACCAAGCAGCACGGATCATCAGCGAAGCGCTGGGATCGCTGGTTGAGGCACAGTCGTCGTGGCGACCCGCCGAACTGGTCCGTGAACTCGCCGCGGCCGTACCGACAAACATCACGGCGGGAGCGAACGAGTTGACCGATTTCGTTGAGACCCTTGCGGACGAAGCAGCGCGGACGCGATGCGCTGACATCTCCCGGCCCGTTCCCAGCGGTGTAACTCTCCGCAGGGATGGGAGACCGACCACCGAAGCTCCTGTGGATCGAGCTCTCACCACTCAGAGGATCTTGGATGAAGAGGAATACCTGACTGCCTGGGCACGACGACGTCTTGCTCCGAGTCTGGACCGTGCCAGACGGCAGTTCCGTTCGGTCGAAGGGTTGTCGCCAGGACAGAACGAGGCGGTGGCCCGTGTCAGCGGTCCTAGAAGGCTGGAGCTGATCGTCGGCCCTGCCGGTGCCGGTAAGACCACCACCCTGGACACCGCCGTCAGCCGCCTGCAGGGTCGAGGCCGCAATGTGTTCGGGGTGGCACCCACGGCTGCTGCGGCCGAGGTGCTTGCTTCGGAGACCGGGATGGCCGCGGACACCCTGGACAAACTGCTCACCGAACACACCCTTTCGACCAGGCCAGCTCACTCCGAATACGACCTCCCTGCCGGTACGACAGTGATCGTCGACGAAGCGGGCACCGCTGACACCCCCAAACTGGCCGAGCTGGCCCGGCTCGCCCACCAACACCACTGGCGGGTCATCCTGGTTGGAGATCCCAGACAATTGTCTGCGGTGGGACGCGGTGGCATGTTCGCCCACCTCGCCGACAAGTTTGGAGCGGTCGAACTCGACGAGGTGCACCGTTTTCAACATGGGTGGGAAGGTCGGGCCAGTCTCCGGCTCCGCAGCGGAGATCCGGGTGTTCTCGCCGAGTACGACCGATACGGAAGGATCCACGACGGCAGCCAAACCGAAATGGAATCAGAGGTGATGAATGCTTGGAAGGAAGCACGCGGCCGGGGTGAGTCGGTGGCGCTCATGGCCAACACCACCGACACCGTCCACCGTCTCAACCAGCTTGCTCAACAAGTACGGATCGATGCCGGAGAGCTCGACTCCTCAGACCGAGGGCTACGAGTAGGGGACCAGCGCCTGTTGGTCGGTGATGAAGTTGTGACCCGCCGCAACGACCGCAGACTCCGCACCCATCTCGGCATCATGGTAAAAAACCGCAACCACTGGACGGTCAACGCCATCCACCACGACGGCAGCATGACAGTGACCGGATCCACCGGGAAGATCCGACTCCCTGCCGACTACGTGACCCATGACGTCGAACTGGGGTACGCCCAGACCAGCCACGCCACCCAAGGCCGCACCGTCGGCACCGCGCTACTTCTCGTCAAAGGGCCCACCGACAGCCGAGGCGTTTACACGCCAATGACCCGAGGACGAGATGCCAACTACGCCTACGTCGTCACGGAAGGCAACGAGGCGGGTCTTGATCTGCTCACGCAAGCCGTCACCCGCGACTGGGGCGACCAGCCGGCCATCGCTCGAAGAGACCAGCTCGACCCACAGCGCGCCAGAGAGCTTCAGCATCGAGACCTGAGCGAAGAGAACGAACACGAAAAAATGTTGCGGCGTGCTCGCCAACGCGCCATCGAACGCCAAGACATGGAGCGCAGTGTGCGCCTCGGTCGTTGACTGTGAATTTGCGCCAGCTAGCTGTGATAACCGGGGACGTTGTCCCTGGCGGAATGGTGTGAATGGTTGAGCCCTCCGAATGAGACTGTGGGTTAAGCGACTCACAACTCAAAAGGAGGGCTCATGTCGCACGCTAGATCCCAGCATCCCAATGCGCCTCTCACTCCGGAGGGACGCCGGCGGATGGTCGACTGTGTCCTGTTCCGTGGTTGGACGGTGGAGGCGACTGCGGAGCGATTCCAGGTGTATGCGAAGACGGTCCGGAAGTGGCGGGACCGGTTTGTCGCCGAAGGCGAGGCGGGTCTGTTGGATCGGTCGTCTCGGCCTCATTCGTCACCGAACCGGACGTCTCGCCAGCTGCGCCGGCGAGTGGTGCGGCTGCGTGGTGAACGTCGTTGGGGTGCTGACCGGATCGGCTTCGAGGTCGGTTTGGCGGCGTCGACAGTCCAGAACATCCTCAACCAGGCAGGCATGGGACGTCTCGACCGTGGCGACCGGGCCACCGACCCTCGTCCGGTGACCCGATACCAGTGGGACAATCCAGGTGATCTGATCCACGTCGACATCAAGAAGCTCGCCGCGATCCCACCTGGGGGCGGCTGGCGGACCAGGGGCAAAGGCTTCAAGGGAGAACATGCTCGAAATCGGGCGGGGCATGTCGGATACCGGTTCATTCACTCTGCAGTCGATGACCGCAGCCGGCTCGTCTACTCAGAGATCCTTGACGACGAGAAAGCCGCCACCGCCGCCGAATTCTGGAACCGGGCTGCTGTCTGGTTTCTCGCCCGTGGTGTCACCCCGAAACGAGTGTTGACCGACAACGGGGCCTGCTACCGGTCAGGTCTGTGGCATCGAGCCTGTCACGCCACGAGCACCCAGGTGAAGAAAACTCGGCCTCGCCGGCCACAGACCAACGGCAAAGTCGAACGATTCCACCGCATCCTCCTCGAAGAATGGGCCTACATCCGCCACTGGAGCTCAGAAACCGAGCGCCACCACGCCTACACCGGGTTCATCCACTTCTACAATCACCACCGACCCCACGGATCACTCGGCTGGGCCACACCCACCCACATCATCCAGGACAACCTCACCGCGGAGCACAGCTAGCCGACTGCCTACCAGGATGAGCCATCACTGCTGGTGTTTCCTTTCCTCTCCTCTTCACCGTCGACGGACTCCTGCGTCGCTACCGCTTACGCCAACTAGTCATTGGCTAATGGTTCGTCGCCGGGATGTGATCCGGGTTGTTCGTTGAGAACCCCGTCTACATTCATGTCAACGGTGACACGTTGACCACTTTCGCCTGTGAGGCTGTATTCATCGGTGGTTGGCAAGCCTGAGCCTACGAACACATTGTTGGCCAGGAAGGTTGATGTGCCGTCGACTTGAACATCAATCACATCGTTTGGAGCAATGCCTACGAACAGGCTTGGATCGCCTGGTTGGTTCTGGCTTCGGAGTACGAGTCGACCTGCTGCGACCGAGTCCATCGTTCCGCAGGTCATCGCCCCACCGTCAGCCGCTGAGGTCGCAATTAGGCACAACGAGCCGTCCTCGAGTCTGGCAACGTAGGCGGTGAGGCCGTCGGAGTCGGCGGCTCTGTAAATCGATGCTCCCGTGAGGATGTCCAGGTCGTGCTCGTCAAAGCCGATTTCATTGGGATCGGCGAGGAGCGACGAGCCGTCGCTGAGTAACTTTAGAGGGCTGGTGCTGAACATGGGAGTCAACTCTGACTCGGCCGGACTATTTATGGACGCCACCGCGATACCACCTATAACGAATGCGACGCCGAAAGCGAGTCCGACTCGGATGGCTTGGGAGATTCTCACCTTATTCTCTCCTCTCGATTAGGTGTACTTCGTGCACTTGGCGTACTTGGATGAGGTTGTCTTGTTCGCGCACCAAGCCCTTGTTGAGTTTTCCGCGGGATGTCCCCAATTTCGTAGCGGACAGAGACCGTCAACCCGTCGAATTTGGGTCCCGCCTGAGGTCGTGAGGTAGATTGCAGAGGAGAAGGTTGGATTCTGGCATGCATGGATGTAGTTTCCCGTGTGGTTGGCCACACTGCTGTAGTAGGCGGTCAACGCGGCCATGGGATTCGTCGTCGTGACGTAAACGAACGATCCCGCAGAGGCCGTCCCGGCTCCTAACAGCAAACCGAGCGCGACAGCCACGGTCAGTATCGTCTTCCGCATTGCGTCTCCTTTGCTCGGGTTCCTGGCGTCTAACCAACTATTCGCCGATACGAGGGTTCGGGTTCCCTGTTCCAGCTTGTGCGGCGGGCACCCGTGAGACGAACGTGCTGCTGTCTGTCCTTCCGATGTTCAGTGTCTTTCGCGTTCGGTCGACTTTCAGAATGAGGTGGTTGTTGAGTGTGTCTGGCCCATTCTGAATAGAGACCCTTGCGGACGCCTCAATAGCGGCGGCTCAATAGCCCCGCGAGGTTCCGGTGATGCATGTATCTGGCTAGCTTCTTGGCCGCTTCAAAGAGCTGATATTCGGCGGCGACGAGGTAGCGACCGTATGAAACAGATCCAGGTTGCGCTAGAACGGGGACGAGCCCGCCGACGCTGAGCAGAACGATCACGCTCACTCGGCCGAGGGCTATAGGTGGCACAGACCCAACTCCAGGTCTTGAGTATCTGAGCCCACCACGCAGATTGACAATCGACGGGCAACTGAAGCGGCTCTCGCGTATCCAATCCATGGGTTTCGCGGCCGGGGCGGAGCCCGAGACACGACCTGTGGAGGATGCGAGTCCCGTGGCTCCGCCCCATTAGCTCTTCGTCGATGAGAACTGCTCGGTTCCGGGAACCGAAATGCGGTCTTCGGCGAATGATCGATAACAAGACCTGTGGAGGTTCATGTGTCCCGAATCCGAGTGAACGTTGTTCTCGCAGTGGTCTCAATGGTCCTACTGGCTGGTCTCCCGGCGGGGGCCGCTGTGTTCGACACCGAGTCACATTGTGTGGTCCAAGTTGAGGGACAGACGAGATCCGGTGAGCTGATCCTCGCCGACTCCGTCTGTTTCTCGTCTTTCCAAGAGGCCATGGTGGTGGCTTCCGAAGGCTCGATCAGCATCGAAGAGGCGCCGTCGGGTGAGGAGCTATTTTCCAATCCGGAGGCAGGAGCCCTCCTCTCGTTTACGTTGGGAACCCATTTCGATGGGCTGAACGGAAGCGGTAGTTCCATCTCGATCGTGGGCAGTTCATGCACAGGCGGGTACTGGAACACCGGGGCCACCTGGGCGAACCGGATCTCGTCTTCGTGGAACGGCTGCTACCGCCTGCGTCACCACGACGGACCCAACAAGACGGGCACTTATGCAGACACCGTAGGCTCCGGCACCCGCAACCTGCCCTCTTCGATGAACAACAAGGCCGAGTCGGTGTCTTACTGGAGCAGCTGACCTGTTTCGGATCCAGACCCGTCGTGGCATCGTGGTGTCGTGAATGACCCGGGTATAGACGCCGAAGTAATCGAAGGCTCGTTGCAGGATCCTGACCTGTTCGCGGTCATCTTCCAACGTCACTACCGCGATGTTCACCGGTTTGTCGTGGCTGCGGTGGGTGCCAGCGACGGCCCCGACCTGGCCGCTGAGGTGTTTCTCCGGGCCTTCGCCTCACGTCACCGTTACCGCTCCTCCTATCCGAGCGCTCGTCCCTGGCTATGGGGGATCGCCTCCAATCTGATCGCCGGCCACTACCGGAGTCGGGCGAGACAGAACAAGGCGTATCGAAGGGTGCCACCACATCCGGAGTCAGAATTCGATCACAGTCGGGAAACGGTGAACAGGGTTGCCGCCGAATCGGATCGACCTTTGTTAGCAGAAGCGATGAAGCACCTTCGAAAAGAGGAGGCAGAGGTACTCATGTTGTTCGCGATAGGTGACTGTTCCTACGCTGAGATCGCCTCGGTGTTGGGGATCGCCGAAGGCACCGTGCGCTCTCGGCTTAGCCGCACCCGTAGCAAGCTTCGGAACCTTTTCGACCAGATCGGCGAATCGACTAGTAACGATGAGTGACAACATTCCAGACCCATTCGAGATGATCCGCCGTGAAGCCCAAGCGGCCGAACCGTCACAGGATCAACTTCTACACGCCCGACAGCGTCTGCAGGCAGCCATCCTCAACGAACAGAAAACCGCCAGGCGGCCCGCTCGAAGATGGCTGCTCCCTTCCCTGGCGACGGTGCTCCTGCTGTTAGTTGTCGGCGGTGTGGCCTTCTTCCGACCGACCCCCGCTGAAGCCGCCCTTGCCGAAATCGCTGAAGCCGCCCGAACTGCATCACCTATCGACGTTCCACAGGGCTCGTTCATCTACACCCGTTCCGAGCGGATCGACCTTGCCATTCGACCCGGTGTCGAATTCGGCCTCGACCACGAGTTCGTCGCCTACCTGCTCCCCTCCACACGAAAAGTCTGGCGGCAGCCCGAAACAGAATTCATCCAGATCCATACCACCAACAACAAACCAACCTTCTTCGACCCAAACGCCGAAGCCGCCTACTACCGCCACGGGCTCGACGCCACCGACCGCCTCGACGAGGTCCAAACCGAACGGCTCACCGGTGTCACCGACCCAATTCTCGATGTCGACTGGCCCACCGAACCCGACGCCCTCTATGAAGCACTCCGCGACTATGTAGCCCAAGGCGGCGACGAGCGACCCGAAGCCGTCCAGGTCTTCGACCTGGCCACAGACCTCCTCCGTGAGACCGACCGGTCGCCCCAGTCGCGAGCAGCCATCTTCGACCTGCTCGCTCAGCTACCAGTTGATCTCGTGGAGCGGACCGCCTCGGCAATCACCATCAGCATCACCCACACCACGCCAACACCAACCCAGCACACCATCACACTCAATCCTGCCGGCCTCCTCCTATCAGAAACAAGCACCCTCCTCGCCGGCGACCAGGAGCTGGGCATACCTGCAGACACCGCGATTCTGAGCGTCGACTATGAAGAGACGCGTATTGCCGACGACCTCTGAGCCCCGTAGCCGACGCCGCGAGGCGTGTTGGGTCCGCGACAGGAACCCAAAGAGGGTGATCGGAGGATTGAAGATCAGAGAGAGCTGATGCTCTCATACACAGCTGACGCAATGCCGCCGCGTCGGCTCCCAGAATTCTCAGCCATGGAGGCTGGCGAAGGAGGTAAGAAGGAGACTTTCCTCGGAAGCTGAAGGAAGGTCGAGTTTGTCGAAAGAAGCGTGGTCAGCAAACTCTCATCTCGACTCTGCGGCATCAGTGTGTCTCGGGAACCTGAACGGCCCAATCGGCGAATAAGAGTCAAGAACACAGGGAACCAGCGCATGCCATCTATTTGGCACCGCTTTACCGGGGTCCTGTCGATGAGAGGAAGGACTCAAGAATGTCGAGGGTAAGAAGTCTCTTCAAACCCCGAGCTGCGAAGACCCGCCGAGGGCAAATACCGACAACGGCAATGCCAGTTGCGGTTGCCTACAGCCCTGATCTGCGGAACTCCCGAGCATTTCATGCTGCATTGGCCGCTGCTATTCTGGCCGCGACGGTCTGGGTAGCGCTCCCGGCATATGCATCGTGCTCCAACAGTGCCTCCATTGGCTGGAAGACGAGCGGCTCTGTCATCCGTGGCTCCACGACGGCGCAGTGCAGTCCGGAGTTTGTCACCTACTCACGCGTACGGACCCAGGAGAAGGTTGCGGGAGTGTGGGCGACCAGAACATGGTCCCAGTGGAGCGGCAACAGCCACGGCGTGACCGGATATGCGGACGCCAACTGCGCTGGGCATGGACAGGACCTGTGGCGCGCGCAGGGCTACTACGAGAGCTCGCTTGGCGGTAGTGCTACGGCATATAGCCCTCCAGGTTCGCAGGGAGCTTGGTTCAACTGCCCGTGACATCACACAAATCGGAGCGGGCGGGCACTCGGTTGCAGGATCGCACGTGATTGTCGTCACGACTGTCACCAAGACCTATTCAGATGTAACCGCTCTCGATGACGTTTCCCTTCAGGTCGGGCCAGGAATCACCGTGTTGCTCGGGCCCAATGGAGCAGGCAAGACGTCGCTCATACGGTGCCTAGCAACCGTGATGCGGCCCGACCGTGGGGGGATTGAGATTGGCTCAATTCGGGTCGGTGCTGAGTCCGACAATCGAGCCATACGCAGCAGGCTCGGATACATGCCTCAAGCGACCGGATACCCAAATGGGATCTCGGTGTCGAAGCACCTCGACCGAATCGGAGTATTGAAGGGCATCGTCGAAGACGACGAGAGGGCGAAAGCTGTAGCAGCGAGCCTACGAGCTGTCGACTTGGAAGAACAAGCAGACCGAAGGGTGAATCGACTGTCAGGAGGCATGCAGCGCCGGCTAGCCCTTGCACAAGCGCTGATGGGATCGCCGAAGATACTCCTCCTCGACGAGCCCACAGCAGGGCTCGACCCCGAGCAGAGGGCAACGTTCAGGAGTTTCATCGGGGCGATAGGAGCAGCTGGTGCGACCGTTCTCGTTTCTACTCACCAGCTAGAAGATGTGCTGGGAATCAGCGGTGAAGTAGTGGTTATTGCGAACGGCCGCCTGCTCTTCCAAGGCCCGCCCCGCAGCCTCGCCGAACTTGCACGAGGCCAGGTATGGATTACCGGACATCCGGCACCCGGTTCGATTAGCTGGCCGATGCCCGACGGGCGCGTACGAGCCCTCGGGGAGGTACAGGGCGGAGAGCCTGTCGAGCCAACGGTCGAGGACGGGTATCTCCTACTCATGAAGCGGAACAGTGCAAACGCATACGCCTGAGCGAATCAGGTCATCCAACGTGACGTCTCACGGTGTCGCTGCCACGACGCTGTTTGGGAAATCTGAGGCCTTACTCGCCGCGAGGCACCCTCTAATGGTCTTGGCGGTCTTTGCCTCCGTCTGGTTCGGGGTTGTCGGGCTAGGCAAGGGGGCCGTGGTTTGGCAAACCTTGTCGGTGGAACTTTCGGGTTGGCTGCTTCCATTGGCGATTGCTTCCTACCTCCTCGGTAGTACTTCCTCTTCATCCGAATGGCGTCAGCAAACCGAGGAGTTTCTGGATTCCTTGCCAAACGGTCGGCAGGCTCGCATTTTGGGCCGGGTAATGGCGGCGGCAGCACCCGTCGGATACTCGGTGATCCTCGTAACGGCGTGGATGCTGATCGGTGCCCGCAACAACCCTGCCGGCGAGATCATCTGGTCGGAGGTCGCAGTAGGACCCCTCTCGATAGCCATCGCGTGGACAATCGGCTCTCTCGTGGGGGGTTTCAGGCGATTCCGCTCTGCTCCGTCGCTGTTCCTTGTTATGTACTTGTTCCTTCAGTTGCTCGCATCGCCCGATATCGAGATCGGAGCCTCCGGGCCTTCTCAATCAGACGCTGGTCGATTGCTGATGTGGTTGCCGCCAAGCTCGTTTGAGTCGCCTTTCGAAATCCTGCTTCGGCCGTCCGCACAGCGTCTCATGTACCTTGTAGCGGTACTCGTGGCGGTCGTGCTCTGGATGATGTGGCGTGCGGACCGCTCGACATCAAAGAGACGTTGGTTGGTGGCGGCGACTTCAGTCGCGATGGCGACGGTGTTCGTTCTGGGGTATGTCGTTGCCTCCGCAACACCGACGGTCAATTGGGCAGCACAATCCTTGGATCGTCCTCGAGCAGACTGGACGAAGCTTACGTTGGCCCAGCGGTGCACCAATACTGACGGCATCGCATTGTGCGCCTATCCGACATTCGAGCCATGGATCCACGTTTGGAATGGTGCGATTACTCGAGCCGCAAGACTGGCGCCCGAAAGAGTTAAGGGGGTCGCGCAAAGGCCGTCCAACACCAGTTTCGACGGTTTTGATCCGGGACCCGGTTGGGTCATCACTGGATTCTCATGGGACAAACCAAACGCCGACGAGCCCGTTCGTGCCTTCGCTCTTGCTGCTTCAGCAGGGAACTTGGCCGTGGGCCTCCCTGCTGGCTATCAAGCCAATTGCGATGCGCATGGTCAGGGGCGATCGGTAGTGCCACTCTGGTTGGCGGCGACCAGCGTGGACAACGGTGTGATGCTGTTGAGACAGCTCGCCGAACAAGCTGGGCCGATAACCTCAATAGGGGGTGTTGGGCTCGGTAACGCGATCTTCGGTCCTGATGCACCCAATCTCGCTCTCGACATAAGCGAGCAGCCGACGACCGAGGTCGAGTCGGTCTTTTCGTCCCGCCTTAGCCAGCTCACCGACGCGAGAACAACAATAGAAGATGTAGCTAGCTGGTTCGGCATTTCCGTTCGCGACTCCGGACAGCCTCTTGTACCGAGCGATTTGCCTACGTGCGGCTAAGTTCCGACACCTAGTCCGGGTGGAAGCGCGCGCCGCCGACTGGCGCTCCTTTATGCACGCCTCAGCCGTTGGAGCCCTGTTTGCCGCTGTGGGGGCGGCTGATCTGGCAGGACTATCAAGTCAACTTACGGCACTACGGTTTAGTTTCGCCGCATTGAGCATTGGTGTCGCCATGGCAATGGAGAACACTGATGGCGAGGCGGGTATGGCACTGCCAGTCGGACCAGGCTCTCGCCTGGTTGCCCGACTCATTTCGGTCAGCGCAGCGTATGTCTTTTCGATCACGTTGGTTCTTATGCTTGGTCACGCCCCGACGCTGCTGACTGGCCGATTGATCATCGAGGCGGTAACGCTGGTGACGATTGCAGTGCTAGCCGCCAGTCTGGGTATCAGACTATGGACGAGGCACTACTCGGTATGGGCAGCGATGGCCCTTGCTGCGGTATTCCTTGTTTCATGGCTGTCCCCGGCGAGGATTAACCTGTGGTGGGATGGGGTCGGATCTGAGCCAGCCCACTATCCCTGGATATTGACGGGATTGATGTGCGCCTTGGGCACTGTATTTCTAGCCAGTCGCGCGTCGCTCCTGGAACTTCGCACGGCGAGGCGGATTGCGGATCGTGTGGTACCAAAGCGATTCTGCGCTCGACAGAGAGAGGGCGCGCTCCTTCGTCGCATTCGTCCTCCGAATGCTCAGTCTGGTTCGACGCGATGTCTTCGCTCTGACTGAACCCACGAGAAGGCTCCGACGGGAGCAGAGCGGCTCGAGTGCTTCTCCAGTGCTTCACTCACTGAGAAACACTGTGAGCCATCGCGAGACGTGGAAAGACAAAAACCCGGGTGTCACCTGCGAAACCAGGCCATCTCGCCTGCTAGCCGTGATACACACAATCCGCTCGGACTGCCCTTACAAGGCAGGGGTCGGCGGTTCGAGTCCGTCAACGCCCACGAGACGAAGTACCTGGCCAGTCTGGATTTTAGCCGTTCGACGGTCTAGCGAAATCACCTGTTGCCCGTCTGGTGTCCGTCTGGTGTCCGTCGGGTGTCCGTCTGGTGTCCGTCTGGTGTCCATCTGAGCTTCGCCGTGGTGCCGCTCGAGCCCTTCCATCGCGGTTTCGTCGGCGTCCTGTAGAGGTGTCCATATACGTCGAGAAAAGGCACAACTCACCAGGAATCCACGACCGTCGCTTATGAGACGAAGGGAGCTCTCGAGGGAGCCGCCGGCCTCGTCGCATCCTCGACCAGCAAGCGTCCAGATGATCACGAGAGCGACCTTCGCATGGCCTCGAGAGGTGACTCGACGTGCGCCGTGCCGAGCGTCCATTGGCAGCTGAACCTCGTCGGCCGGAGCGTTATGGACCCGCTACCGATTGCCCCGGTTTCAGAGCGGGCGATTCCGCCGATTTCTGAGAGGGGCGGTGCGTGACATGCGCTACCGACCAGGATCGGATGAGCTGCACCCTCTGGATCCTCACCACGCGAATCAAACCGGCCTCGTGGAGTGCGATGACGTGATAGGCGACGGTGCTCTTCGGGTGGCCCACGGCGCGCGCCACTTCGGTCACGGTGGCGGCTCGCTCAGAGAGAAAGCCGAGGATGGTCGTCCGGGGTGGATGGCGTACGTCCTGTGCCTGATCGGGGGTGGTGAGCTCGAGGGTGTGGGCGAGGTCGTAGTCGGGCACATATGGGTTTGACGGTCATAGCGACTTCAGACCAATATTTTCGGTTGCTCCAGTTCCTTGATAGTCCGGAGGAGTCGACCATGTCTGACGTCGTCCTGTTTCACCATGCTCTGGGGTTGACCCCCGGTGTCGTCTCCTTCGCCGAGGGGCTGAGAGAGGTGGGGCATGCCGTGCACACACCCGATCTCTTCGAAGGACGGACCTTTGCCACCATCGATGAGGGAGTGGCCCATGCCGGGGAGATTGGCTTCGGGGAGGTAATGGCCCGCGGAGACCGTGCGGTCGAGGGATTGCCTGCTGAGATGGTCTATCTGGGATTCTCTCTCGGCGTGATCCCCGCGCAGCATCTGGCCCAGACGCGCGCCGGTGCGCGCGGCGCGATCCTCTGCTACTCCTGTGTCCCGGTGTCGGAGTTCAGCGATGCGTGGCCGAAGAGGGTGCCCGTGCAGGTGCACGGTATGGACAGCGATCCGATCTTTGTTGGTGAGGGCGACCTGGCCTTTGCGGAGGCGCTCGTCGACGAGGCGGAGGATGGGGAACTGTTCTTGTACCCGGGAGACCAGCACTACTTCGCCGACAGCACACTGCCGTCGTACGATGCCGATGCCGCCGCCCTGATGACCAAGCGCGTCCTCGACTTCCTGTCCAGGGTGGGGTGAGCCACAGTACAAACTCGGGTATGCGTTCGATAAAAGGCCTCGATGAGTCCACGTGGCCGGCTTACGCCGAACTGGCCGAGAACAGCGGCAGCTTTCCAAGTGGATGCTGGTGTATGATCCCTCGGCCGACCGACGGACTGACCCGATCAATCAGGGGGTTTAGCAATGCATCGTCGGCTATGGGCACTGCAGATTGTCGTCGGCTTGTTCTTCATCTTCCTCGGTATCCTCCACTTCGTTGTTCCCGAGGGTCTTCCCAGCCAGCTGGAGTGGATGTACGACCTGTCCACGCCCGTTCACTATGTGACCGGTGTGGCAGAGATAATGGGCGGCTTGGGGCTGATCCTCCCGGGGCTGACCAAGATAGGAACCCGACTGACACCTCTCGCCGCGCTCGGTCTGATGGTGTTGATGACCGGCGCCATCATATGGCATATCAGGCGAGGCGAACTGTTCAACGTTGGCACCAACCTGGCCGTGATCATGATCCTGAGCTTCATCGCCTACGAACGCTGGCGTATTCACCCTCTCCAGTGATGAAACATCTACTCCTCGATGCGATGTGTGACCGAATCGACCCGTCCACCGGAAACGGGCACACTCCTTGTTCGACTCATCGGGTCGTCGCGCTGCCCGATAAGACGTCCGTGGCGGCGGCAACTGGCTATATGTAGCCTCGCCGTCCTAACCCAACCCACTCACCTAAATGGACATTACGAAAGACACCAAAGTCTCGGACATTCTCGCCGAGTACGGAGACATCGCCGAGGTCATGGAGCTGTTCGGGGTCAAACGAGTAGGCAGATACAGTTTCCGGCGGTTCCTCACTACCGCGCTGACCGTGGAACGGGCCGCCAAGATCCACCGGGTGCCGCTCGACGAATTCTTGGTGAAGCTTCGAGCCGCGGTCGGAAAGATGGGCCCGCCCGTCAAACCGGGCGACGGCGAAGAAACCTCAAATAGCACCTGATCGCTTCCATCCGCGTGGATGGAGCGGCCACCCGGACGACGTTTATCACGCGTCTACTGTCCGGCCTGACGAAATCGAGTCGACCCTCGGGAGACATCTTCTGGCATTGATCTGGGCCTCCCGTCAGGATGCGATCATCACTGTCAATGCGGCTCGAGGCGATAGCAGCTCTCTGCCGTAGGAATACCAGCGCCGGGACCTCATGTTTGAGCAATGCGGGACGCACTCCGGGAGCCGATATGTTCGTCACCCTCCGACGGCAACGCCCAGCAATGAACCGACCCCATAGGTGGCACCGGCTGCTGCCAGCCCGAGCAGCAGGGAGCGAGTGCCTGTCCGCAGAACACCGGTCCCGGTGACGAGAGCCGTGGCCGCGCCCAGGAGGAAGAGGCCTATGGCCGCCAGCCCGAGGCTGAGGAGGACTGCCGGGCTGCCCGCCATGAAGAAGAACGGGATCACCGGGATGATCGCTCCTGTGGCGAAGAGTAAGAAGGAGGTGACTGCTGCTTCCCAGGCGGAGCCACCGAGTTCCTCGGGATCGATGCCCAGCTCTTCCCGAACCTTGGTGTCGAGGAAGGCTTCGGGGTCGCCCATGACGTCTTTTGCCGCCTTGATCGCGTCCTCCGGGGCCATCCCCTTTGCCTGGTAGATGAGGGCCAGCTCTTCGGCTTCTTCCTCCGGCATCGCCAGGATTTCCTCACGCTCGGTTTCGATCTGGGCCTGGTGCAGCTCCCGGGAGCTCTGTACGGAGAGCCATTCCCCGAGTGCCATGGATATGGCGCCGGCCAGCAGTCCGGCCAGGCCGGAGAGCAAAACGGCCGTGGCCGTGAAGGCGGCCCCGGCGACCCCCATTATCAGCGATGTATTGGAGACCAGGCCATCGTTGGCGCCGAGCACCGCGGCTCTCAACGCGTTTCCGCCAACGGCCCTATGGCGTCCTTCCAGCCGGGCCAGGACACCGCCCTTCACTCCC
The DNA here is from genome assembly GCA_036374335.1 of Acidimicrobiia bacterium. Classification (GTDB taxonomy): domain Bacteria; phylum Actinomycetota; class Acidimicrobiia; order Spongiisociales; family ZC4RG35; genus JANQRA01. Next base: position 6,642 of record DASUUC010000016.1, on the reverse strand, counting down.
TCACTAGACCCCTTGCGCAGGGCGTCGAGGATGATGGCGTGCGAGCGCTCGTCGGCTGGCAGTGATGTGCCAGCGGCTTCGGGCTGGTCGTCGTACATGGTGCGGCCCGACATCTCGGTGGATGCCATCAGCTGGGTGACCACCGACGGGCCCATTCGTCTGGCCAGCCAGGCGAGCAACCGTGATCTCAGCTCTGGCTCTCGATCGGGCACGGCGGCCCCCGCCTCGGTGAGCTTCTCCTCCCAGAGCGCTGCATGCTTCTCCTCGGTCTCGGCCAGTCTGATGAAGACCCCGCTCAGGACCTCGTCTTCCTCCAGCTCCGCCGCCACTCGATAGAGGTAGGCGCTGTTTATCTCATCGGTGAAGTTGTCGCGGTAGCGCTCCACGTCCGTCGGCACTTCTGGTCACCTCTCTGTCGTCGTCTTCGTCTTCGCCCTGTCCATTCTCCTCGACCCCGTCGTCTCGGAGCGTGGCGGCGCGCCCTCTACACGGCCTGACTTCTAGCTGGGTCTCTCGCAATGGTTCCGCAAAGTCCGCGACGGGACCAGAGGCATAAGTCATGGGGCGGCAGGGCCTTGCGACGCAGAACCATCGCGCGTCCATCGCGGCGAGAGGATGCGACGGGACGATCAAGAAGCCGCACCGACGATGATCCCGATGATGGGAGACTCGACGGGTTGACTGCGCTGAGAATGCTGCTACTGGCAACCATTGTCTGTGATGGGACCTATGGCCCTAGTCATTGACCGCGTCCTCGGTAGGTGTGAGGCAGAAGAAGAGTTGATGGCTCCCCGCGGCTTGCGTCGAGGGGGCGGCTGTTGGGATGTCACCACGTTGCCGAGAGGTGTTGGGTATGTTCGTGAACATCGTCCGTTATCCCGCGGTCAAACCGGGGAGCGACGCCGCTTTCCGCGAGTGGTTCGTCGAATCAAATGAAGCCTACGCCCGGTTCCCGGGGTTCATCAGACGCCGGCTGCTCATACCGAGGGAGGGTGGCACCTATGCCGCGGTGGTGGAACATGACAGCTTCGACAGCTTCATGGCCATGCACAACAGCGATACCCAAAAGGAGCTGCGGGAGAAGGTGATGCCCCTCTTGGAGGGCAAACCGGAACCGGAGTTCTTCGAGGTGGTGGAGGGCGTCCCGGCGGCCAGCACGGAGAAGAGCGGCGAATGAGTGGGACGGGCGAGGCAAAGGACTCGAGGAGCCTCCAACTCACCCTGGTGGCCTACGGGGTCATTTTCACCATCAAGCTTGTCGCCTACCTGATGACCGGGGTGCTGGCGATGCTGGCCGAGGCTCTCCACACCGTGAGCGACATGTTCGTCACCGGCTTCCTTCTGGTGGCGGTCTTCTACTCCCGGAAGAGGGCTGATGCGGATCACATGTTCGGTCATGGGCGAGCCCAGAACGTGGCCGGCCTGACCGCAGCCGTCCTGTTCATCGCCTTCACCGCCTACAAGCTCTATGAGGAGGCTATCCCTCGACTCTTCCGGGCCGAGGAGACGACCTATGAGAACCTGGGTCTGGCGGTTGGGATCCTGGTGGCGTCGATGTTGATCGCCGCCTGGCCGCTGGTGCGTCTAATGGGCCAGCGGGACCGGGGAGCCGCCGCCAAGGCACAGATTTTCGGCCTGGTGAAGGATGAGATCGGTTTGCTCGCCGCTCTCCTAGCCACGCTGCTCATCGGCTTCGGCTACCCCATCGCCGACCCCATCGCCTCGATCGTGGTGGCCACCATCATCGTTTGGATGGGGGTCAGCCTGTTCCGAGACAACACTTCGATGCTTCTCGGCCGCAGCCCCAGCCATGAGTACCTCGCCCAGCTCGACCGCCTGGCCCTGTCTGTTCCCGGGGTTCTCGGAGTCCATGAGATCCGAGCCGAGTATGTGGGACCGGACACCGTGCACGCCGGGATGCACCTGGAGGTGGCTCCGGGGACCGTGGTCGAGGAGGTGGATCGTGTCGCTCAGGAGGTGCGTCGGAGGGTCCACGATGAGGCCGACACCGGATACTGCGTGATCCAAGTAGAGGCGGCGGGTTCACCCGCCGCTCATGAGACAACCGCGGTCGCGTCCACGCGCTGACCTTATGAAGGAGGTGGATTTCACATGCCCCCGCATTGTGATGCCAAAGACGGACCGGTGGTGCAGGGTGCCCTGTTGGCCCTGGACACCGAAGACGTGAACGAGGCCCTGCGCTTCGCCCCCGCGGAGGCCGAAACAGAGATCAGGGACGCCTTCGCGAGGACTCTCGAGGCCCGCAAGGCCGCACCCGAGGCCAGAGATGTGGCCGACTTGTACTTCGCCGAGACGGTGGTCAGGCTCCACCGGGCCGGAGAGGGAGCCCCATACACCGGTCTCAAACCCGCCGGGATGGACGTGAGCCCGATCATCCCGGTGGCCGAACGAGCCATCGATACCGGCTCAGCTCACGAGTTGATCGCCCTGCTCTCAGAAACCCTCCACCACGAAGTCAAGCACCGTTTCGATCACGTGATGGAACTCAAAGCCCGGTCGGATCAAGGGCTCACCCAGTCACGGGAATACACCGGAGCCATGCTGGGCCTCCAGGTCTGGGCCCACAGGCTAAGCCTGGCCATGAAGAGTGCCGCCCATGAAGGCACCGAGGAGCACCACGGGTAGCGGGAGCTGTTGGTGGCGGGGACAGTCCAGATAGCGGTGGACGGTCGCACCTACGACCTGGACGGCTGTTTTGGTTCGCGTCAGCGGATGTGATCACCGAAGCGGGAGGGAGGGTCCATTTGGAGCATCCGTTGGGATCGCTGGGTTTGACAACCGGCGGGTAAAGAACGATCGGGCGGATGCCAGGTTGTTGGCTGATCTGCTGCGTATGGGCAGGCTGCCGGAGTCCTGGATTCCCCCGGAGGGTGTGCGTCATCAGAGGGAGCTGGTCCGTTACCGCCGCAAACTGTCGCAGCTGCGTGCCGGGGTTGAAAGCTCAGATGCATGCCGTATTGGGCAAGGACGGGTTGTTGCCTCCTCAACTACCTGTGGGGTCCCGGCGGCAGCGACTGGCTGGACGACACGGACATGGCCGAGGCGTATGAGGACCCGGGTGAGGTCGCTGCGGAGGTTGATCAAGCTACGACACCGAGATCACCAAGCTGGATGTCAGCATCGCTGACGTGTTCAAAGACCATCCCGGCAAATGATCCAGGCGATCCATGGTGTGGGTCCGGTGCTCGCTGCGATTTTCACCGCCAAGCTGGGTGATGTCATCAGGTTTGCCTCGGCGAAACACGTCTGCTCATGGGCTTGACTAACCCCGAGTCATCGAGAGTCAGACACCACCGTCTACCGTCGGTCGTCTACTACGGGCTACGTGATGGACAGATCCGGAGCCTCGCTACGCCCGAGGCAGCGTGACTGTCGGACGCGGTCGGGTGACTGCGAGCTCGGTATCGGCATGGCCCCCAACCGATGGCGTGGCCGGCTTAGTGATTGAGCCGAGCCCAGACCTAGGCCGAAAGCACCATGCCACCCCAGCCGATAGGGGGCGTGGCGAAGGCATGACCATGCACAGCCCAGCTGCAGACCGCACTAGCGGCGACCAGGCGCCGGCGACCGCAACCGTCTCACAATCCAACAACCGCACACGACGGGCAGCGTCGCGTTCACCCGCGCCTCGAGCCGAACCGTTACCAGGACATACACCCTTTGACACGCTCCCGCTCTTCAGGCATGCCGTTCGGGAGCCACTAACCGGTTTGAGGGCACCCGTCACAGAATTGCTGATCGATGCGCCTCACTCCGATCAGATCGTCTGGCTCTTACGGGGCGAGCTTCGCCTATGTATGGCGCGACACCCTTCTGATATGGTTGGTTCGCGAGCGCCGAGGACTCGTTGAGCGATGCGCCAACCTGTTATTGAGGCCTCGGCGAGGAGGTCTGGATGATAGAGCTTGAGGTCAGTGTCGATATTGACGCACCCATCGAAGAAGTGTTCGAGTTTTCGACCAACAATGAGAATGATCCAACCTGGATGGAGGAGGTCACGAGGGTGGAGAAGACCTCAGAAGGCTCTGTAGGTGTTGGATCCACATTCATCAACTATGTCGAATTCATGGGTAAGACATTCGATGATTCTCACGAAGTCGTGGAATACGAACCGAATGAACGGATGACGATCGTTCAGACGACGGGTCCTGTGCCTTTCAAAGCGACCTATCTCTATCGATCCGTTAACGGAGGAACTCGTTTCTCGATGCAGATCGAGGCGGAGACCAAGGGTTTCTTTAGAGTGGCAACACCGCTGGTCCGCAGGCAACTGAGAAGGCAATTCGAGCGGAACCTGCGGAATCTCAAGTCCTTACTGGAATAGATGCTTCTATGTCCGTCAAGCGGCGGTTTCGACGGGTGGGTTTTCGAGTAGTCGCCAGACTCTGCGGGCGATGTGGCCTTGATGCAGCGTCTGATCTCCCGGTCGGTTTTGCCTTCCGCCAGACGTCTCTGTTTGTAGGACTGGGGTTGTTGGATGGGCTCTGATTCTGCTGACGGCCACGGTGTGTAACGCGTTGTTGAGGCGGTCGCCTGCTCGGTTGAGTCGAGGCCCGTCTCGGTTTGCACGGAGGTGGCCGGGATCGGTGAGACCCCGGCGAGGCGGGCCTAGGCGGCTTCGTTGCGGCACCGGCCGGGATGTTGATCCGACGTAGAGAGCTACCCCGGTGATCGGCCCGATCCCGAATTCTGTGAGCAACTGAGGCGCTGCCTGGTCGACGAGACTTTCAGCGTCTTCTCGTGGGCTTTGATCTCATCTGTGAGGTGGATGATCCGCCGGGCCACGGCTCTCATCACCGCCCGGGTGCATGGTTCGCCACAACAACCTCCTCGACAAGAGAGCCATCAACTCTCGCCGAAGGGAGTGATGCGTCCACTATTGAGACCGCAGCTGTTAGGAGCGTTCCATCTTGTTTAGGGGAGGAGTTCGAAGCTGTCTATGCGGCTGGGGCGCACGATCGAGAAGTGTCTCCGGTCGAGGGTTGCAGGCTGGGTGATATTGAGACGTTCGGCGGTGGCGATGACCGATGCATTGACCGATCCGAGAGGCAGGTCTCGATACTCGCTCACCAGTTCGGCGATGCGCAGCCAATCGGATGCCGCCACGGGTTCGACGCTGAATTCACCCGCGGCCAGGTCACCCAGGAAACGGGCTTCAGCATGTGCGCCGAGACGACTTCCGACGAAGTAGACCACCTCGGTGACCACCAGGGTCGGGACGATCAGGGGACCGAGATGCGTCAGGAGGAGATCAAGGGACTCGTGGTGGTGCCCGTCGTCGGCGTCAACGTAAGCATAAAGCGGCCCGGCATCGACCAGGACCGCTACTTGGCCACCTCGGCGGTAAGGAGCTCCTCGATTCGCTCCGCGATGTCGTCTCGTCCGCTACGCCCGGCGCCTGCTGCCCGGAGTAGGCGGTCCCGCCCGCCGAGATGATGTTCGACAGCTTCACGAGTCAATTCGGACACGGTGATACTACGCCGCTGTGCTTCGTGTCGCAGCTTGGGCGTCAACCTCATCCGGGAGCTTGACAGTAGTTCTCTTCATCGTATGCCTCTCCTCTTCACTGCGCCAAGACGCTCGACTCCCGAAAGGACCGACCCAGACATGGCGACATCGGGCACTGATTGCGTCAGTCTTCTGGCTTGGTGATGGGGAGCCCAGCCCCCACCCACCCGTAGAAGCCGCCCTCAAGGGTGGCCACATTTCTGTAGCCAAGTTCTTGGAGCGCTACCGCCGTGAAAGCCCCATTGCCTCCGCCATCGCAGAATGTCACAGTTCGCCGGCCGAAATCGCCAAAAACTCCATCGGACCGGAAGTACGGACTCTGTGGGTCTGCCCACCATTCCACGACCTGTCGAGGGATCGGGACCGACCCCCCAATCGACCCCCTCCTCTCGATCTCGACGGGCAAACGAACATCCAGGAGTAGGATCTCCCCTGATGCCAACTCCTCAGCTAACTCCTTGGGAGAGACGAGTTCGATCTGCTCATTCGCCGCTGCCCACATCTCCAATACCGACTTAGCCACCTCGACCTCCTTCGCCCGAACCATTATTCCAGGGGGCGCACATAAGTGCCTGATAGTGATGTAGGGGGTGCTGCGGAGTCGGTTTCCGTAGCGTTGCTGGAGCCCCGGTCGGGTCTGGTTCTTGAAGTGCCTGCCACCCGGATTCTGGGTTGGCTTTCGAACGAGCGGCTACACCCGCTGGGGTTCTGGGTGGGTGGTGTGGCTCGAAACAGGCGTTGCACGCATGATCCTTATCAGGAGTGCCCTCCACCCCTCGCACCGGCCCCTGGATCAAGGAGGTGGAGAATGTCGGTGGTGATTGGTATCGACCCGCATAAAGGGTCTCATGCGGCTGCGGCTGTGGATGGTGAGGTGGCTGTCGCCGAGTTGGAGGTGAGAGCGTCGAAGCGACAGACCCGGGAGCTGTTCGCTTGGGCGGAACGGTTCGGTGATCGTCGTTGGGCGGTGGAGTCGGCTAACGGCCACGGCTATCTGTTGGCTCAACAGTTGGTGGCTGCTGGGGAGCATGTCGTCGACGTGCCCTCGACTCTGGCTTCTCGAGCTCGAGTGTTGGATTCGACGAGGTCGCAGAAGAACGACGCCAATGATGC
>DASUUC010000015.1:0-57394 GCA_036374335.1 Acidimicrobiia bacterium | reverse complement strand
GACCGGGCGGGGGATCGCCGCAGGTCTCGCCATCGTCGCCGTGGCCATGGTGCTCGACCGGGTATGGCGGAGTCTGGCGGTCCTCGATCCGATGCAGCGGATATCGCGGCGATGGCGGCTGATCGGACTCGGTGCTCTTGTGGTGGGCACGTTCGTCGGGAGGGCGATCGGCGCCATCGACTTCCCCGACGTGTGGAGTCCCAACCTATTCGATCCGATCGACCAAATAGTGGTCTGGGCCCGGGACAACTTGTCGTGGCTGACCCGACCGACCAACGACTTCATAGTCGCCGGGATCATCGTCCCGGTACGCAACTTCCTGACCAACACTGTGGCCTGGCCTGTGTTGGTGTTCGCCACCGGTTGGTTGATGTGGCAGGTCAAAGGGTGGAAGCTGGCTGTTTTTGGGGTCGTGTCGGTGAGCCTGATCGGTCTCATCGGCCTGTGGAGCCTGTCGATCGGCACTCTGGTACAGGTGACCACCGCCACGTTGATCGCGGTCGCCCTGGCCCTTCCTATTGGGATCTGGGCCGGGCGCAATCCCCGGGTGGAGACTGCGATGGGCCCGGTGCTCGACGCCCTCCAGACCATCCCCTCTCTGGTCTACATCATCCCGGTGGTGATCCTGTTCACGGTTGGGGTCGTCCCCGGGATCATCGCCTCGGTGCTCTACGCCATCGTCCCCGGGATCAGGATCACCGCCCTCGGGATCAGATATGTGCCCGAGGAGTCGGTGGAGGCGTCGCGCACCTTCGGAGCGACCCCACGTCAAACGCTCTTCGGGGTGCGCATCCCGCTGGCGGCACCTACGATCATGGCCGCCATCAACCAGGTGATCATGATGGTGCTGGCGATGGTTATCATCGCCGGCTTTGTCGGGGGCGGCGACCTCGGGTTCGAGGTCATCCGCGCCCTGAAACGGACCAACTACGGCCTCGGGTTCGAGGTGGGTCTGGCGCTCGTCCTGATGGCGATGATGCTCGACCGCTACACCCAGGCCTGGGGCGAGCGACTGCAACCCCCGAGCGGGTACTAATAGGTCGTCGCCCGATCAGTGGGTTCGTGTCGGTACCACTCGACATGCTCAGGTGGCAGCGGCTCCGCGCCGGAAATCAGGTCGGCGGCCTTCTCGGCGATCATCATCACCGGTGCGTAGATGTTGGCATTGGTGATGCTGGGCATGACCGAGGCATCCACGACCCTGAGGCCGGTGACACCGTGTACCCGCAGGCTTTTCGGGTCGACCACCGCCATGTTGTCGCGACCCATACGGGCCGTGCACGACGGATGCAGGGCCGTTTCGGCATCGCGTGCCACCCAATCCAGTATCTGGCTGTCCGTCTCGACCTCGGGCCCGGGTGACAGCTCGCCTGCGTTGTAGGGCGCGAAGGCCGGTTGACTGAGGATCCTCCGGGCGCAACGAACTGCCTCCACCCATTCGCGACGATCCTTCTCGGTCGACAGGTAATTGAATTTGAGGGCGGGCTTGACGGTCGGATCGGTCGACTTGATCTTCACCGCCCCCACGGCGTCTGAGAGCATGGGCCCTACGTGGACCTGATAGCCATGGCCTCCTGCAGGAACCGAGCCGTCATATCGGATCGCCAACGGGAGGAAATGAAACATCAGGTTGGGGCGGTCGACCGTGTCGTTGGAGCGAACGAATCCGCCGGCCTCGAAATGATTGGACACCCCTGGTCCCCGGCGGAACAGCCATTGCAGCCCTATCAACGGACGTCGCCATCCGGCCAGATAGGGCTGGAGCGATACCGGTTTTTTGGAAGCGTACTGGATGTAGACCTCGAGATGATCCTGCAGGTTCTCGCCGACACCGGGGAGGTCGACGACGACGTCGATACCAAGCCTCTGAAGCTCCTCGGCGTTGCCCACCCCGCTGAGCTGCAGGAGCTGTGGTGTGTTGATCGCACCGGCGGACACGATGATCTCATCACCCTTCACCACCGAGGTATTGCCGGCCTTCCTTTGCTCGACTCCGATGGCAGTCGTCCCCTGGAATCGGATCCTGGTGGACAGAGCCCGAGTCACCACGTCCAGGTTGGGTCGTTTCATGACGGGACGGAGATAAGCCCTGGCGGCGGATAGTCGACGGCCCCGGTATCGGTTGGCATCGAAGGGGGCGAAACCCTCCTGCTGATAGCCGTTTACATCATCGGTCAGCGGGTATCCGGCTTGTTGCACCGCTTCGAAGAAGGCCTCGAAGAGAGGGCTCGCCGCCGGGCTCCGTGTGAGCCGCAACGGCCCCTCTTCACCCCGATACTCGTCACCGCCATCGAGGACGGTCTCCATCCTCTTGAAATAGGGAAGACAGTGGGCATAGTCCCAGCCCTCGAGTCCCGGTCGGCGCGCCCAGGCCTCGAAGTCAGCAGGGTTTCCCCTCTGGAAGATCATGCCGTTGATGCTGCTGGAGCCGCCGAGTACCTTGCCACGGGCGTGATAGACGCGACGGCCGCCCATGTGTGGCTCGGGCTCGGACTCGTATTGCCAGTCGTAGGACTGGTTCCCGATGGGAAAGGCCAGCGCGGCCGGCATGTGGATGAGGACATCCCACCAGTAATCGGGCCGTCCCGCCTCGACGACGAGGACCGTGTTTCCGGGGTCTGCTGACAACCGGTTGGCGAGCACACACCCGGCCGATCCACCGCCGACGATGACGAAGTCATAGTGATCCCGCATCCGGCAGCTAGCCTACCTGGGGTCCACCATGCGGACCAATACCACGTATGATCGTGAAATGGCCCACGTCGAGTCGGTGGTACGAGCCCTCAGGATCATCGAAGCCCTCTCCATCTCCCCGGCTGGACTGTCAGAGACCGCCCGCCGGGTCAAGCTCCCCAAGAGCTCGGTCGCCCGACTCCTGTCCACTCTCGAGCAGGTAGAAGCCGTAGAGCGGAACGAAGACGGCAGGCTCTACCGTCTCGGGCCCAAGATGCAACGGCTCTCGTCCGCGGCAGGTGGTCCTGCGCAACTCACGGCCTTCGCCCGTCCCTATCTAGACGAGTTGACCGAGCTCACCGGCGAGGCCGCGGGGGTGTCGATCCCGGACGGGTTCAAGGTCCACTATGTGGACCAGACCGAAGCCGAGCACCCGGTGCAGGTGAGGGACTGGACCGGAGAGCTGATCCCTATGCACGTGGTTCCCTCAGGCCTGGTGATCATGGCGCACTGGCCGGAGGAGCAGATAAGCCGCTATCTGAGCCGCAGGCTGGAGCGGATGACCCCGAACACAATCACCAATCCGGACCGGATCCGGGAACGCCTCGCCGCAATACGGGACAGAGGGTATGTGTGGGTGTACGAGGAGTTCGTCGAAGGGATCAACTCGGTGGCGTCTGCTGTGCTGGAGCGAAACGGCCTGATCACGGCGGCCATCCATGTCCACGGTCCGGCCTACCGGTTTCCCGGCGACGCTGATCCGGATCCTATAGGGGTGACAGTGGCAGAGGCGGCTCGCAAGCTCTCTGCGGCTCTATCGAGATGACCACACGGGTCGCCCTCCTCCGCGGAATCAATCTCGCCGGGAAGAAGAGGGTTCCAATGGCCGACCTCCGGGAGCTTGCCACAAAGGTAGGGTTGACGGACCCGAAGACCTATGTCCAATCGGGCAATCTCATCTTCGATACCGACCTCGACGAGGCCGTGACCGTCGCCGCCCTCGAGGAGGCCCTAAATGCTCGGTTCGGTTTTGACATGCCGGTCGTCTCCCGGTCGGCGGACGAGATCCGGGAAATTGCCGCGCACCACCCGTTTTCCCAGCTCGGACTGGATCATCGACTGCTCCAGGTGGCGTTCCTCGATCGGCCGCCGAAGCAGCCCGTGGGCGACCTGTTCGAAGCCGACGAGTACGAGCCCGACAGATTTCAGGGGGATGGTCGCGAGGTCTATCTCGCCTACCCGAACGGCTCAGCCAGATCCAAGTTGGGTCATGCCCTCCTGGAGAGGCGTCTCGGAGTCTCGGTGACCTTGCGCAACTGGCGGACCGTCACCAGGCTGGCGGAGATGGCCTCGTCCCGGACCGGCTGACGCGATGAAACGCTGTAGCTCCCATATATGGGAGCTACAGCATTAGGAAACTAGGCCGTCACCCAACTCATACGGGCACCCTGCCTGTCGACCACTCGCCCTCTCGGTCAGAATTTCGGGGTCACGTCAAGCCCGAGACCCGCCGCGTGCCGGTGTACACGGTGAAGCCGCCATCGCGAACGAAGCCGATCACTGTCATCCCGAGCTCCTCGGCCAGTTCGACGGCGAGACTCGATGCGGCCGACACGCCGCAGATGAGCGAGATCCCCGCCACCGCGGCCTTTTGGGCTATCTCGAACGACACCCGCCCCGAGACCATCAGACCCAGAGGAGAGAATGGCCAGGTTTGCCTGGCGAGATGACCGACGACTTTGTCGACGGCGTTGTGTCGCCCCACGTCCTCGCGTACGGCCACGATGTCACCCGACGGGCCAAAGGCTGCGGCGGCGTGCAGCCCGCCGGTGGAGTGGAAGGCCGTCTGACGCTCGAGGAGACGTGATGGCATCGACAGAATGGTGTCCGCCGACACCACGGGGCCCTCTGGCGGTGTCGCCCCCGTGATGCGGATGGCGTCGATCGAAGCCTTGCCACAGACCCCGCAGGAGCTCGTGGAGTAGAAGTTGCGCTGAAACTGAGCCGGGTCGATAGACACGTCGTGGGCGGTCACCAGGTCCCAGCGCCCCTCCCCGAGGAAGACCACCTCGGCGATTGCGTCGGGAGTGGTGACGATACCTTCGGTGATGGCAAACCCGAGCGCCAGCTCGGCGTCGTCGCCTGGTGTCCGCATCACCACCACCAGCGGAGTGCCGTCGAGGCGGATCTCCAGTGGCTCTTCGACCACGAGCTCGTCGTCGAAAGCAGCGGCCTGATCCATGACCTTGACGACCCGTCGGCTGATGACCGCGTCAGTCATCGGCCCAGGGTGCCAAGCGCCGCCGCGAACCCTGGGTGGTGAGCGTCGCTAGCCGACGCTGTGAACCCTGGGTTCCGTCCCACCTCACTCATTGCCGTTGCTGTAGATGTACATCCAGCCGAACCGGCCTTTGATGCAGAGGTTGCCGAGGGTGACTTCGTGGTCGAGTGGTGAGTCGACATCGACTATGCGGCCGTCCTGGGTGTGGACGTCGAGATTGCAGCCCACCCCGCAGTAGGAGCACACAGTACGGGTGACCTTCTGCTTCGACTCGGCCCAGGTGCCGGCCTCCTTCATGTCCCAGGCGATCTTGCCTTCCAGGGCTCCGGTGGGGCACACCGCGATGCAATTGCCGCAGTAGACGCAGGCCGAGCCAGGGAGAGCGACATCGAACTCGGTGGAGATGTGGGCGTCGAAGCCACGACCTGCCACCGAGATGGCAAACGTGTTCTGATGCTGGTCGCCGCAGGCGTCGACGCACTTGTAGCAGAGGATGCAGCGGCTGTAGTCACGGACGTAGAGGTCGTCTTCGACCTTCGGTGGCTCGGCCACGGTGGCGGAGTGCTCGGTCGAAGGTGGATGATGATGACCCGGGGTTGGGTGCTCCCGCGGCTTCTCCCCTTCGCCCGGCCCGAATCGAGAGGGATCCGCCCCGTGGGACTCGACCCAGCGGGGAACGTCGTCAGATGCACGGTCCAACTCGCTGGCGCTGCCCAGAAGCTCCATGACCAGCTTGCGGCTGTGCTCGGCTCGCTCGGTGCCGGTGTTGATCACCATTCCGTCTTCGAGGACGCGGCTGCACGATGGGACCAGGACGCGGGATCCTTCGACCTCCACCATGCACACCCGACAGGCGTTTGCCGGGGACAGGGTGGGGCCGTAGCAGAGGGTGGGAAGGTCGAGCCCGGCCTCCCGGCAGGCTTGAAGGATCGTCGAACCCGAGTCGACGCTGACTTCCTGCCCATTGACCGTGGCTGTGACCGTCGACGTGGCTCGGTCGATTGCCGTCATGTCGCCACCCCGTTCAGCCCCAGCCGCATCGCCGACTGCACAGCAGAGGCCGCGGTCTGACCGAGACCACATATCGAGGCGTCGGTCATCACCAGGGCCAGATCGTCGAGACGCCGCTTCTCCTCGGCCACCGTGCCCAATGGCCGGTTGGCACTGAGCCGGGCCAACGCCTCCTCCTGGCGGACTGTGCCGATGCGGCAGGGGACGCATTGACCACACGATTCGTCCCGGAAGAACTGAGCGATGCGACGGAGGACCGGGCCGAAATCGGTTTGGCCATCGAAAAAGATGATGGAGCCCGAGCCCATGGTGGTCCCGGCGTCCCGAGTGTGCTCAAACGTCAGGGGCACGTCGAGCGCCGAGGAATCGGCGAACACTCCGGCCGCACCACCCAAGAGGACCGCTCCCAGGTCTCCGCCATCGCGGATCCCTCCCGCAAGGTCCAACAAGTGGCCGAGAGTGGCCCCGAACTGAACCTCATAGACTCCGGGCCGGACCACGGCACCGGAGACGCAGAACAGCTTGGGCCCTGTCGACTGCGCGGTGCCGATGGCGGCGAAGGCCTCTCCGCCCCTGGCGATGACCTCGAGGGCGGCGAGCAAGGTCTCGATGTTGTTGATCCCGGTGGGCTTTCCAAACACACCCGACTGAGTGGGAAACGGAGGCTTCTGGCGGGGTTCGCCCCGATGTCCCTCGATGGAGGCAAAGAGGGCAGTCTCCTCGCCACATATGTAGGCACCGGCACCCCGTCGCACCTCGAGGTCGAAAGAATCGTCCAGGTATCCTCGACTCTGCTCGATCGCGGATCGCAATCTCCTCTCTGCCGTCGGGTACTCACCACGGACGTAGATGAATCCTCTTGTGGCGCCGGTGGCGAACCCGTACATCGCCATTGCTTCGACAATCGCAAACGGATCACCCTCCATGAGCAGCCGATCCTTGAACGTCCCCGGCTCTGATTCGTCGCCGTTGGCGATCACGTATTTTTCCGCGCCCGCCGCGTTGCGCACTCCCTCCCACTTGATCCCTATGGGAAAGGCGGCGCCGCCACGTCCTCGCAGGTTCGACTTCTTCAGCTCTTCGATGACTGCATCGGCCCCTATCTCCCGGGCTTTGGCGAGCGTCTCGAACCCACCCGCCTGTACGTAGGAGTCGAGCGAGGTCGGATCGACCTTCCCGATGCGATGTAACAAGGTGAGCTCGGCCCGATCCTGATGGACCATGCCCGGGGGTAACTCGTCGAACAGCGGCGAACCTACCGTCTCCGGTGTTACGGGAGCCGAGTTTCCGTAACCGATTCCGGGCTGATGGAACAGGGCGGCCGGGGCCCGGTCACATTGCCCCAGACAGGGACTCCGCTCGTACTCGACGCCGTTTCCTTCGAGCCGGGAGCAGAGCTCCTCCGCCCCGTACTGGGCGCACACGATGTCGTCGCAGACGTGGATGCTCGGCCCCCCGGCACCGTCGACTTCGAACAACGCGTAGAACGTGGCGACTCCGTAGGCCTCCGCAGGCGGGATGGTGAGACGGTCGCATATGTAGGAGAGGGCTCCCCTGCTGACCGAGCCCGACACGTCCTGAACTGCGTGCAAAGCGGGGAGAAGGAGGTGACGTTGGGCCCGAGCGGCGTGACCGCCGTAGACGACCCGCCCGTTGAACCCGTCGTCGGTGCCCAACAGCGAGTCTACAGCGATGCGCTCGGCCTCGGTCGGCCGGTCGAGCATGAGACGGAGATCCATCAGGTGACATCGGCGCCGGCGCCGACCGGCTCGACGCGGATCGCGGTTGCCTTGAACTCGGCCGTTCCCGACTTGGGATCCCAGGCATCGACGGTGAGCACGTTGACGTCGGTCTGGTCGGGGAAGTGGACAGACATGAACGCCAGTCCGGGCCGCAGCGACGGGTCGAAGCGAACCGGAGCCTCCAGACTCCCCCGACGGGAGGTCACCTTCACCCGTTCCCCCTCCGACACACCCAGCGAGATGCCGTCTTCGGGGGATAGGTCGAGCACCCCGGCGATGCGGCGTGGGGACGAGTACCGGCCACTCTGGACACCTGTGTTGTATGAGTCGAGCCTCCGCCCAGTGGTGAGTCTGGTGGGAAACTCGTCGCTCAGCTCGTCTACCGGGGCGGCATACTCCACACTGTGGAACGGCGCCGGCCGCGTGGTCATGGGACGCTCCCACAATCGACCGTGCAGGAAGAGCTCACCGTCGGATTCCTCGTCGGGACACGGCCACTGGATTCCGCCCATGGCCTCGAGGCGCTGATACGACATTCCGCCATGAAGTGGCGATAGCGACCGCATTTCGTCCCAGGCCTCCTCAGCGGTGAAGGTCTTCCATTCATGGCCCATCGCTCGGGCGAGATCACAGAGGATTTCGATGTCGTCCCTCGCCTCACCGGGGGGGTCGACAGCCTTGCGGACACGCTGCACCCGGCGCTCACTCGAAGTGAAGGTGCCCTCGGATTCTCCCCATCCCGCGGCAGGGAAGACCACGTCGGCAAGCTCGGCTGTGGCCGTCAGGAAGATGTCCTGGGCCACCATGAACTCGAGATTCTCAAGCCTTTTTCTCATCTCCTTGGAGTCGGCCTCCGATTGCAGCGGGTTCTCGCCGAGCACATAGAGACACCTGAGGGTTCCCTCGTCCATGGCTTCGTGCATGAGGCTGATGTGCTTACCCGCCTGTGCAGGGATCTCCTGTCCCCAGACAGCCTCGAACCTTCCCCTGAGGTCCGGATTCTCGACGTCCTGGAATCCCGGGAGTTTGTTGGGAAGGGCCCCCATGTCGCCGCCGCCCTGAACGTTGTTCTGACCGCGCACCGGTACCAGACCCGATCCGTAACGGCCAACGTGCCCGGTCAGCAGGGCCAGATTGATCAGGGCGAGCACGTTGTCGGTGGCGTTGTGGTGCTCGGTGATGCCCAACGTCCAACAGATCTGCGCCTTCCCGGCACTGCCGTACTCGTGAGCGAGCTGTTGGATGGCCTTCGCGGGCACGCCGGTGATCTTCTCGGCCCGGTCCAGGGGGTACTCGTCGACAGAGGCGGCATACTCGTCGAAGTTCTCGGTGGCGTGCTGAATGAATTCGGTGTTGTGCAACCCCTGCTCGATGATCTCCCGGCCCACGGCGTTTGCCAGGACGATGTCGGAGCCGACGTCGATACCCAGCCAAACATCGGCCCATGCCGCGGTGGAAGTGCGTCGGGGGTCGACCGCGAACATCCGCGCCCCGTTGCGGACGCCTTTGAGGACGTGATGGAAGAAGATGGGGTGTGCCTCACGGGCATTCGACCCCCACATCACTATGAGATCTGTTTCTTCGATCTCCTGGTACGAGCTGGTGCCACCACCCGCCCCAAACACAGCCGCCAGACCGGCGACAGAAGGAGCGTGTCAAGTGCGATTGCAGCTGTCGATGTTGTTCGAGGCCATTACCAGCCGGGCCCATCTCTGGGCGACGTAGTTGACCTCGTTCGTGGCCTTCGAGCAGCTGAACATGCCGAAGGACTCGCCGCTGAACCGACCAAGGCCCTGCGCCGCAGCGGCCATGGCCTCGTCCCAATCGACCGGAGTCAGCTCTCCGTTCTTGCGGACCAATGGCTTGGTCAGCCGTGAGTAGTCGCGTTTCACACCTCACCTCCTCTCTGTGATGTCTGCCTCCGAGGGTACCTGTTCACTCGAATTCGATCAGGATCCGCGGGTTCTCCCCCGTTGCCATCGAGGTGAATCCGTCGTTGATCTGGTCGAGACGGATCCGCTCGGTGAGCATGTCGCCGAGGTTGAGTCGCCCACCGCGATACATCTCGATGTAGCGGGGCACATCGGCCTTGAAGTCGTTGGAGCCCATGACAGATCCCTGCAAGCGACGCTCGTAGAAGAGGTCATCGGTGGGGATCCGGACCTTCGATCCCGATGGCACGAGACCCACGACGGTGACGGTTCCCCCACGTCGGGTCATGGCGAAGCCCTGCTCGATTGTGGTGGCACTTCCCACCGCTTCGATCACGTGGTCGACCCCGAGACCGTCGGCGAGCCCGATGACGTTGGAGACCAGATCGGGATCGCCCGCGGCGACGGTGTCGGTGGCGCCGAGTGACCGGGCGAGATCGAGCTTTCCGGGCACCCGGTCGATGGCGATCACCTGGGTCGCCTCTACGATGCGGGCCGCCTGGACGGCACTGAGCCCGACTCCCCCGCAGCCAATGACCGCAACGCTGTCTCCCGGCTGAACGCGCGCAGTGTTGAAGACGGCCCCCAGCCCGGTGGCCACACCACAGCCGAGGACTGCAGCGTGGTCGAGAGGCACGTCGTCGCCTATCGTCACGACCGCGTTTTCGTGCACCAGCATCTGTTGGGCGAACCCGGAGAGGTCGAGGAATTGGGCGATTGGCTCGTCATCGAGTGTCAGTCGCGAGGGCTCACTCGGACTTCGTCGTGTCGCCCCTTTGTCGACACAGAGATGCGTCTTTCCGGCGAGGCACAGGGCGCACCCTCCACAGAAGACCGAGATCGACGTCACGACGTGATCACCAGGAGCTGTCGCTGTGACCGACGCTCCCACCTCACGGACGATTCCCGCGACCTCATGGCCAAGCACCGTAGGAAGAGGGTGCTCGAACGAGCCTTCGAGGAATCTGAGGTCGCTGTGACAGAGACCGGAGGCGACCACGTCGATCAACACTTCGAAGGGAGCCGGCTCGGCAACTTCCACTTCTTCGATGGTCAGCGGTTTGCCAACCTCTCTCATAACAGCCGCTCTCACCGGGCAGACCCTATCCGTATCATTGAGTGACCATGCCGACTATCGACGAGTACCTGGCAGATGCGAGGACCCAGTTCAACCGGGTGGCTCCAGACGAGCTCGAGACGGCCGTCCAAAACGGCGCCCTCCTCATCGACATCAGACCTGAGAAGAACCGGGTCGAAGAAGGTGAGATCCCGGGCGCCATCATCATCGATCGTCTGGTTCTCGAATGGCGGTTGGCACCGTCGAGCGACGCCAAGACGATCGATGTAGCACCAGGTCAACAGGTGATCGTGTTCTGCAACGAGGGCTATCAGTCGAGCCTGGCGGCAGCAACCCTCATCGAACTCGGTGTAGACGGGGCCACCGACCTCATCGGCGGCTACCGGGAGTGGAAGGTATGGGTGTCAACCGGTGAGGGGTGAGGAATCCACGAGATCACGACTCCCGCCACGGACGACAACCAGGTTCTCTGTCGGGGCGATCGGTGCGGGAGTCCCGAGACTTTCGACCACGAACCGGATGAGGGAGTAAAGCGCGCAGAGATCCCGGCAGCGATCAGGATGACTCCAACGATCTTGATCGGAGCAACCAACGAAGGTCACATCCGCTCCACATCACGGCCTCGCCTCCAGTGCCGTGCCGGCGACGGCCGACCCGCTCTGGAAGACGAGGTGGACCCGGTCCCGGTCGACCAGAACGCCAATGTCCTCCAGTGGGTCGCCGCCCACCACTACGAGGTCTGCCAGCTTGCCAGGTTCCACAGTCCCGATCAGCCCGTCGAGCCCGAGGGCATAGGCCGCGGTCGAGGTCGCCGAGGTCAGGGCCTGGCTGGTGGTCATGCCCGCATCGACCATCAGCCTGAGCTCCGAGGCGGCCATAGCCTCCGGGACGCCATCCCATCCCATGGCGATATGCACACCCGCCTCGATGGCTGCGGCCAGCGTCCGCTGAGCCTCCTGAACGTTATAGGCGCCTCGCTCAACCAGATGCGGCGTCCACTGGTCGGCTTTCCGGCCGGCTAAATCGTGGAGAAAGGTGAGGGTAGGCACCAGAACCCCTCCCCTCTCGGCGAGCCGTTGCAGCAGTGCAGGCTCGCGGTGCAGGTAGAACCCATGTTCGATGGTGTCGACGCCTTCCTCGATCGCCAGCCTGGTTCCTTCCAAACCCTCGCAATGGGCGGCGACCCGATATCCCAGCCGATGCACCTCGTCGACGACCGCTGCCACCTCCTCCCTGGTCATCTGGGCAGGTCCCGGATTCTCCCATTCCACCGATCTGGCACCGGTCGTCATGATCTTGACGAAGTCGGCTCCGGCTCTGATCTGCTCTCTTGCCGCCTTACGCATCTCGTCGGCCCCGTCCGCCTCGCGGTACATGTTGGGAAAGTGGCGGGCCTGCGGCGACGTGGCAGACACCAGACGGCCTGAGATCAACAGACGGGGAGCACGAAAGGCGCCATACCGGATGGCCTGTCTCACTTCGAAGACCGTGTCCCCGTGGGCACCGACCTCCCGAACGGTGGTGATCCCCATGCGCAGGGCCTCTCGGAGGTTGGACCCGACGATGTGCCCCACCACTCCCGGGTGAAGAGCCTCCTCCCCTTGGTGTAGCTCGGGGGCAGTCTTGATGGTGAGATGGGTATGGCAATCGATCAGACCGGGCATGAGGAAGCGCCCACCCAGATCGATGGTCCGACCGCCATCCGGCGGCTCGATCCGGCCGTCACTGATCGATTCGATGCGACCGTCCGTGATGGTCACCGACACGTCGTCGCGGACCGGTGATCCGGTACCGTCGAACAGACGGGCGTTGCCGAGGACGGTTGTACCTTGCGCCGGGGCAGGATCAGCGAGACGGCATGGAAGGAGGAAGGGGACACTCATCGCCGCCAACCTACGCCGGCGGCCCCAGACGAGCGGTAATGTCGGCCCTGCATGTCTGGACTCCCAACTTCGACCAAATATCTCATCGTCGGAGCCGGCGTCCACGGGATGAGCACGGCGTGGCACCTGGCCATGGAGCAAGGGAGCGGCGATGACATCGTGCTCCTGGACAAGACCCGTCCCGGTGCCGGTGCGACCGGCATCGCCTGTGGCTGCGTGCGTAACTTCTACATGACCGAGCCGCTACACGCCCTCATTCGGGAGTCGGTCGACGTCTGGAACTACGACCCTGTTCTCCTTGGGTTTCAGCAGGTGGGATACATCTCGTGTGGGGAGGAGAACCAGATCTCCGAATACGAGAAGATCCACAAGAGTCAGAACTCGGTTGGCTACTCGTCCGACCTCTACGTCGGCCAGGAGGCGCGGGACTTCTTGACCAGCGTCTGGCCGGATTTCAAACACCACTCGATCGACGTGGTGATCCACGAGAAGCTCTCCGGGTACGCAGGGACTGCTCAGGCAGTGGAGGGGTTGGCTGCGTTGTGTCGGCGCCACGGGGTCAACATCGTCACCGGCGTGGAGGTGTCCGGATACGACGTGCAAAGAGGGGAGGTCGAGGCGGTCGAGACATCAGCCGGCACGATCTCCGCCGACGTGGTCATCCTTTGCATGGGGGCGTGGATTCCGCACAACTGGGAGATGCTGGGCAAGCCGATGACTTTGGATGTCGGTTATCAGGACGGCTCGTTCGTCGAAGACAAGGACATGTGGACCTACTGGCGTCTCGAGGAGGGTGAGGTCTACTACGACGGCCCCTATTACACGGCCGACCACCTCAACCCGCCGGTGCTCCACATCGAGCTGATGAACACCCCGGTAGTCGATCCGCAGACCGGCGAGGAGCTCGACGACAACGTCTACGTCTACTGGAAGAACGGGACCGAACGCATGGAGCGCCCTGGAATCCAGGGCGGCGGGTTGCCCAAGAAGATCGGGCCCGATGCGTCAGTTGAGCCATACGGGCACGCCAACGACCAGTACCAGGCCGATGAGAAATTCGCCGACTACTTCACCGCGGCGATGGGCATGTTCATGACCCGTTTCGAGGGAATCCGCCCCCACTTCAAAGAGCGTCGCAACGGCGGGATCGGGGCGTTCACCCCGGACAACATCCCCATCATCGATTGGATCCTCCCCAACGTCTACATGGTCGCCGACTCCAATCACGGCTTCAAGATGACCGGGATCGGCAAGCTCGTGGCCAAAGACATCGTCGGCTCCCAGGCGGCAACCGGTCTGACCCCCTTCCGCTTCGACCGTTTCGCCAACGGCACCGCCTACGGGTCGGGAACCACCCACTCCCCCTGGGTGTGAGTCATCTGTTGTGCACGTATGTGCGCTGACGGTTGCCCATCGTCCAACAGATCACGAAGCTCTTCTCACCTGACCGGCCCGGAGCAGCGTGTCGACACACTTCTCCGGTTTGTCACGCAGCATCTCGCAGGTGAAGCGGAGCACCGCGTAACCATGAGCGACTGCTTCATTGTCTCGAAGTCGATCCCGTGCCATGTCCGCGCGCCGGTTGTGCCAGCGCCGACCGTCCCCCTCGACGATGAGAAGCCAGGGGGCGATGTAGGCGTCGACGGTGGCGTCGAGCCGCTGGTATCTCATCGGCATCTGACGTGTGTGCGACGGGAGCCGAGGATCGTCGAGGAGCCGATAGAGCAGACGCTCCAACTCGGTTGTCGGCGGCTGGTAGGCATCGGGTAGTCGATAGGCGACGATACGACGCAGCTTCGGAACTCCCGGGACCCCGTCACTCACAGCGACAACCCCGGCAAGTTGCGCCACCGAGACGCTCTTTCGGGCCAGCAAGAAGTCGACCAGTGCCTCCAAGCGATCCTCGCTGAGATCACGAGCGAGGGAAATCACGGTCTCGGCCTCGTCGGTGACGATGCATCCGCGTCGGCGAACCCTGTTCACCGATTCGAATCTCTGACTTCGGATTACTCTCGCCAGGGGCGATCGGGCGTTGCCCTCCAGACCGATCATGATGACCGGCTTTGCCAGTCTGAACCCAGGGAAGTCATGTATAAAGGCCGCGGATCGCCCTGCGACGATGGAGTCGGGTTTCGTGAGCAACGCGGCAGCCATCTGACGCTCCCATTTAGGAGGAGCAGAGGCAAGGGCATACACGGAGGGTGCGAGTCTGACAAAAGCGCCGGACCCGACTCTGGTCTGGATCATTCGAGGAGTGAGGCCGGCGTTGGTGGCCTGTTCTCTGGAGAAGGCTCCGTACTGATGGGCTGCGTACTCATCGAGCCGCCGATCGGCTTCCATCACCGCCAGCTTCGGTCCGAAACGCTCTACACATCAACCCCCTCGATCTATTGGACGAGTAGCAACCGTGAGCGCACATGCGTGCACAACAGATGTTCAGTCCTCCACCCCGAACGGTTCTTCGGTCATGTCCAGGTGGAGCCCGTTGCCGTCATAGGGGTGGGCCCGGACGACTTCCTCGTCCAACTCGACGCCGAGACCGGGGGCCGTAGGTGGGATCAGGTAGCCATCCTCCCAGCGGAGCGGCGTCTTCAGGATCTCGGCGTGGAATCCGCCCCAGTCCAGGATTCCCTCGAGGATCAGGAAGTTGGGCGAGCATGTTGCTAGCTGGATGTTGGCCGCGCCCACGATAGGACCGCAGTAGAGATGGGGTGCGATCTGGGCATTGTGCGCCTCGGCCAAGGCGGCGATCTTCTTCCCTTCGAGGATGCCACCGGCCCGGCCCAGGTTGGGCTGGAGGATGTTGGCCGCCCGGTCTTCAAGCACCCGGGCGAATTCGACCTTGGTGGTGAGCCGCTCACCGGTGGCGACGGGAATGGACGTGCCCCGCGCCACCTGAGCCATCCCCGCCACGTCGTCGGGCGGGGTGGGCTCCTCGAACCACAGCGGGTCGTAAGGCTCGAGACGGCTGGCGAGGCGGATCGCTCCGGATGGGGTGAATTGGCCGTGGGTGCCGAAGAGGATATCTGCCTTCGACCCGACCGCCTCCCGGATCTTCCTGACGAACTCGACCGACAGCTCGACCCGCGGCTGCGAGGGCTGGTGACCACCCATGACGGTATACGGGCCGGCCGGGTCGAACTTCACCGCGGTGAACCCCCGCGCCACGTACTGCGCCGCCCGCTCCGCCGCCAGGTCGGGATCGGCATAGACGTCGGTGGTGTCACCATCTTCGGGATAGAGGTACGTGTAGGTCCGCAACCGCTCGTGGACCTGACCTCCGAGGAGCCGGTAGACGGGCTGTTCGACGGCTTTTCCGACGATGTCCCAGCATGCCATCTCCAGAGCGCTCATCACACCCTGCAGGCTCGCGTCCGGTCGTTGGGTGAAACCGCGGCTGTAGGCGCGCCTCCAGAACAGTTCGATGTCGAAGGGGTCCCGCCCAATCAAGTGGCGTTCGGCGACATCGACGAGCATCGACGAGACCACCCCGGGATGGAAGGTCGCCACATAGGCCTCCCCGAAGCCGACAATCCCGTCACTCGAAGTCAGCTTGACGAAAGTGAAGTAGCGGCCGCCAAGGGAAGGCGGCGGATTGGCGACAACAAAAGTCTCCAGGCCGACGATCTTCATGGCTGGAGCCGCCGGTACATGATGTGGACCGGGGTCAGCCCCCCGCGGGTGTGACGGAAAGCGTCGGGCACCGTGCCCACGATCTCGAATCCAAGCGATTCCCAGAGCGCGATTGCTCCGGTGTTCGTCGCCACCACCCCGTTGAACTGCATTCCGTGGTAACCACGTGCCCGGGCCTGATCGATGACCCACTCGGCTAGGGCACGACCGATCCCACGACCCTGACGGTCCGGCGAAACCATCCATCCCGCATTGGCAACATGATCACTCAGGCCGGGCCCATTGGCTTTCAAGTAGGCCGTCGCCACCAGATCGTCGTTGACACGGGCAACGAAGGTGGCCTCACGTGGACCATCGAGTCGCATCCAGGTCGAGAAGGCATCTCGCTCCGAGATGTCGGGTGGATATGGGTAGGTGTCTCCGGTGGCGACGACATTCCGGAAGATCTCCCAGATTCCCGGCCAGTCCTCCGATCCCGCCTCGGCGAAGTCGAGGTTCAGATAACCCGCTCGGCCCGCCACATGTCCCCTGCGGTGTAGTCGAAATACTTCGTTTTGCGGATCACGATGCGGGGTCGGTCGAATATGCCCGAGGTGAGCCGGCCATTGTGGATACGGACGTTGAAATAGTGCTGCGGAGACAGATGCTCCACCGCCCGGGCATGCATCTCTGAGGTACGCCAGAATTGAACGTCGACGGGGTCGTCGTGGAGAACCATGTTGGCCCAATACTGGTTGGGCAGTTCCACCGAGGCGTAGGCGAGGATCCCTGGATACTTGTGAAACTCGGCGACGATTTCGGTGTTGGCCTCTTCGAGTTGCCAGGCATCTTTCTCGGGGCGTTTGTCCCCGAAAAACCCGACCACACACAGTCCACTATGAGACCGGATTCGCCCGATGTCGGTCATCAACAGCCTGTGAGTGAGACCCCCCACTCTCCAGACCAGCTTCTGAAAGGGCTCGAAGTGCCGTGCCCCCTCCTCGACCTCGACCACGACAGCTCGCACATCGGCGAGGATCCCGTGAAGTATCCCCAGATCCCTTCCGGTCATCTCTACGGCCGTAAAAGGCCGCCCGGAAACGACATCATTGGGTCCCAATGTGACCGTTGTTGGCACACTCCCACCTGACTCGACTCGACGTCAGATTCTACTCGAGCGAGGTCCCGTCTCCAGGCCAGTTCACCGCAACCGTTTCGGGCGCCCGGAACACGAGGCCGCTGATCGGGTCGAGGTCGCCGGCGACGGCGCCGGGATGGTCGACCAAGGCGGTGACCGCCGCCACCGCCTCGAGACGGGCGAGATGGATTCCGAGACAAGCATGAGGCCCCCGAGCGAAGGTGACGCTGCGGCCGAAATCCCGGTTCGGGTCGAAGC
Source organism: Acidimicrobiia bacterium (assembly GCA_036374335.1). Taxonomy (GTDB): domain Bacteria; phylum Actinomycetota; class Acidimicrobiia; order Spongiisociales; family ZC4RG35; genus JANQRA01. The sequence goes on along the minus strand of DASUUC010000015.1, from coordinate 39,787 downwards.
GGTCCGGGTCGGGGAACACCGAGGGATCACGGTTGGCTCCGCTGAGCGAAACTCTGACCAGGTCTCCAGCCGAGATCTCCCGCCCGGCGAGAACGACATCGCGGGTGGCGTAACGATCGACGGCTGCCGCCGAGGGCTCGAGCCGGAAGGTCTCCTCGACGAAAGGACGAATGACCGAGCGATCTTCCCGGAGGGCACCCATGAGCCCTCGATCGTCGAGAAGATATCGGAACGCGATTGCCGAACTGCTCTCCGAGGTGACGATCCCGCCGAAGAGCAAGACGGCGACGTTGGATGCGATCTCGTCGACCGACAACTCCCCATCCTCCTCGACATGCGCCAGAAGTGCACTGGAAGATAGGTTGCCGGCAACCGCAGACGCGAGCGCCGCAAACGCCTCATGCCCCGATCCCGGGACTGGCTCGCCCCGGGTGACGGCGTGTACCGCGTCGACGATCTCCTCGTACCACTCGAGGACATCGGCGACTTCGACAGCATGAAGGTCGAGAACTCGCGCCATGACTTCGACAGCGAGAGGGCCGGCGACGTCCGAACGAAGATCGCCGGCGCGCTTCGCGGCGGCCCCCGCGAGCAGTCGATTGGCCGTCTCGAGTGCGAAGTCATGCAACTCGCGCACCCGGGCGGCGCGGAACGGCCCCGCGAAGGGATCGCGGTGACGGCGATGCTCCAGGCCGTCGAGAGACAGCATGCTCGGGCCTATCACCTGCTGGGTCGAGAAGCGAGGGTCGTCGACGGTGAAGGTGACGGGATCGAGCAGCACCCGGACGCTGTGCTCGTGGCTAGTGACCAGCCATGCGTCCAGGTCGGAGATCCATGAGACCGGGCCCTCTTCGCGGAGATGGTGGAGAATGGGATGCGGGTCTGCGATGAGATCGGCCACCGACACCGTGTCGGCAGTCAATTTCGGAGCCTACGACTATCAGGCGCTACGACGCCGCGATCTACGCTCCCGCCCGCGGCCGGCACTCTCAGGTCGGGTCTGACCACCCAGACGAGCGACGACTTCGGAGTGATCGATCTCCAATCTGACGTCGTGACTGTCGACGACCGCCCGGATCTGTGCGATGTGTGCAGGAATAGATCCACAACAGGCACCAACGATACGGGCCCCTGCGTCCAGAGCCATTTCGGCATAGGCATACATGTCCTCGGATGCGGTGGGATACCACAACGTCCCATCGATCATCTGGGGCACGCCACAGTTGGCTTTGGCCACGATGGCGAGGCCGGGGTCGGCGAGGCGCAGCTCGTCGACGGCCAGGACCACATCTGCAGGTCCGATCCCGCAATTGGCTCCAACAGCGGTAGGTGTGAACTCGCTCGACTGCCACCACTCGGCGAGTAGTGACGGGGGCAGACCCATCATCGTCTTTCCGTGGGTATCGAAGCTCATCGTCGACACGATAGGGAGACCGGTGCTCGTCGCACCCTCCACGGCTGCGGCCAGCTCCTCGGTGGATGAGAGAGTCTCGATCCAGATCACATCCGCCCCGGCGGCGGCCAGGGCGCTCACCTGTTCTTTGAACAGGTCGACACCTCGGCCATGAGTCAGCTCCCCAAACGGCTCGAAGAGTTGGCCCGTCGGCCCTACCGAACCGGCCACGACGATGTCCCTGTCGGCACCGTCGGCGACAGCCCTGGCAACGGCGACGCCGGCTTCGTTGAGCTCGGCGACTCGATGGCCGAGCTTGTCGAGATCGAGACGTGCGGAAGTGCCTCCAAAGGTGTTGGTGAGGATGACGTCGGACCCGGCCTCTACGAAACCGGCATGGACACTCGCCACCCGGTCGGGATGCTCGACATTCCACAACTCGGGTGTCGAGCCCGCTTGCAGACCAAGTTCGAATAGTGAGGTGCCCATACCCCCATCGGCAACCAGGCGACCCCTGGTCTCGAGGAGCTCGGCGAGTCTGTTACTCATCGCGGCCGACCTTCCCGACCGACCTACTGCGGGTAACCGCCGGAGAGACAAATCACCGCCCGGGTCTTGCGACCGAGCGGCTATTCGCCGCTTTAGCTGGTACTTGTAGAGCGCCCGCAAGCTGGTCGATCAAATTGGCGCTGTTCGTTGGAGGACAGACTATCACCGATGACCACTGATTGGGAGTGGCCTTACGCGAACCCAGGGTTCAAGACACCGCTCAGCGAAGTCCAGCGCCCTCAGTTCAACCAAATTCCGCCAATCGCAGTCGCGAGAGCGAGGGCGGCCACCAGAGCGGCGGCGATCAACGCGGCGTTGTCACGCCCAGCTGCAGTGCGGGGATGACGGATAGGCCGATGGCTCCGATCAACCCGACGAGGGCTGCGGTCCCGAACCGGATATCGAGTGCCAGTCGATTCAGTGGTTTCATCACGCAGAAGCGCCCATTTGCATCGCTCGAAGTTCCTCGACCGGGATATGACAGCGTTTGAACCAACCCGGCTCGGCTTCGACCAGTTCGGGCTCCACGGTCTCACATATCTCCCCGATCTTCCGCGGGCAACGAGTCTGGAAGACGCATCCCGAAGGGGGATTGGAAGGTTCTGGAATCTCACCTTCCAGCCTGATTCTCTTATCGTCGGCGAGCTCGGGAGATGCCGAAAGCAGTGCCTCCGTATAGGGATGGTTGGGACCGGAAAACACCCTCTCGGAAGTCCCCACCTCCATCAGTCTTCCCAGGTACATCACCGCCACCCGATCGGCGATGTACCGGACCACGTTGAGGTCGTGGGAGATGAACAGATAAGCCACGTTCTCGTCGACCTGGAGCTCAGAAAGGAGGTTGATGATCGCGGCTTGGACCGAGACGTCGAGTGCCGAAGTCGGCTCGTCGCAGACCACCAACGCCGGCGAGCCGGCGAAGGCCCGGGCGATGGCGACTCTCTGCTTGAGACCGCCGGAGAGATGCCGCGGCTTGGAGTTGTAATACTGCATCCCCATCCGTACCTCGCGGAGGAGATTCTTGATGCGCTCCTCGCGCTCGTTTCGCTTCCCCCCACGCAGTAGTTGCACGGCACGGCCGATGATCCGGTGCACGCTGTGCCTACGGTTCAAGGCACTGTCAGGGTTCTGGAAGACCATCTGGACGGCGCCGATCTCCTCTTGTCCGCGTCGCTCCAACTCGGACGCCAGCTCCTCACCGCTCAGGGTGATCACGGCCCCCTCGTCGGGCGCATGGATACCCAGGAGTACCTTGGCCAGGGTCGACTTGCCCGAACCCGACTCCCCGACCAGCCCCACCGTCTCGCCGACTTTGATCTCGAGGTCGATGTTGGAGAGGGCGTATACGGGATGACCCTCCTGCATGAACGTCTTGGATGCCCCCTTGATCTCCACCAGGGTTTGATCGCTCCTCTTCCGTTCCACGGGTTCGGCAGCGACGGTGCGGGGCAGATTGGGTGCCTCGTCGGGGAAGTGACAGCGGCTGACCCGGCCGCCTCCCACATCGTTGAGCCCGGGCTCGACCTCGAAACAGATGTCCTCCGACATCGCGCATCGGTCGGCATACACACATCCCTGGATCTCGGCGCCCAATGGGGGAAGGAAACCGGGGATGGTGTCGAGACTCATCTCGTCCCGGCTGCCGGCGTCGGGATTGGGGAGACATCGCAGCAAACCAACTGTGTACGGATGCCTGGGCTCGGTGAAGATCTCCTCGGTCGTGCCCTCGGCCATCATCCGCCCCGCATACAGGACGCAAGTGTTGTCGCACATCTTGCGGATCACGGCGAGGTTGTGGCTGATGAACAGGACCGACGTGCCGATCTCGTCTCTCAAACCCGCCACCAGGTCGAGCACCTCGGCCTCGACGGTCGCGTCGAGACCGGTTGTGGGCTCGTCGAGAACCAGGAGCGAAGGCTCCGAGGCGATGGCCATGGCGACTACCACCCTCTGTAGCATCCCGCCGGACAGCTGATGTGGGTACCGCTCGACCACCCGCACCGGATCGGCGATCTGCACTTTCTCCAGGACGTCGATCACCCGTTGACGACGCTGGCTGTTGGGTACGCCCATCAGCTCGAACACGTCGGCCACCTGAGTCCCGATCCTCAGTGAGGGGTTCAGAGAGGTGCCCGGGTCCTGGTAGACCATGGAGATGTCGTTGATCCGTGCTCGGCGCAGCTCGCGCCGGCTCAAATCGGTGAATTCACGGCCTTTGAGACGGATCGAGCCCTCGCTGACCCGACCGTTCCGGGAGAGATAGTGCATGATCGCCATTGCGATGGTGGTCTTGCCACACCCCGACTCGCCGACCAACCCGTAGGACTCGCCCTCCTCGATGGTGAAGTTGATGTCACGCACCGCCGTCTTCCACTCGGTGCCGATCTTGTACTGGATGGCGAGGTTCTCTACCTCGAGTACGGGTGCGCTGCTCATTTCAACTCGTTCATCACTCGAATGCTTGACTGATGGCGTCGGCCACCAGGTTCACCCCCACCACGAGCGAGGCGATTGCCAATGCAGGGAACAAGACCGGCCACCACACCCTGCCGGTGAGCTGGCCGTAATGCTGGAAGATGTCCGCGCCCCAGTCGGGGGTTTGCGGCTCGACGCCGAACCCGAGGAAGGAGAGAGCAAGCACCGTGAAGATGGCATAGCCGAGCCGAACAGTGAACTCGACGATCACGACACTCGAGACGTTGGGGAGAATCTCGACAAACATGATGTAGAGCGAGTTCTCCTTACGCAATTGGGCCGCGGTCACATAGTCGAGCTGACGCTCACCGAGCACGGCGGCGCGGACCGTCTTGGCGATGATCGGTGTGAAGACGAGACCGATGACCAGGATGGCCCCGATGGTGTTTGGCCCCAGGGCGGCGAGGGCCAGCATGGCAGTGATCACCAGCGGTATCGACAGGAACGCATCGAGGACTCGGCTGACAACATCGTCGATGATGCCACCGAAGAACCCGATGACCAGTCCGATGAACGTACCGAGGATCGTCCCGAGGATCGTCGCCGAAACCGCCACAGTCAGCACTTGACGGGCGCCGGCGAGCACCCGGGAAAGCACATCGCGTCCCAGGTCGTCGGTACCGAACCAGTGCTCGGCAGAAGGCGGCTGGAGTCGGTTGAGGATGTCCTGCGGGGTGCCCCGCGGCTCGTAAGGCGTCACGAAGTCCCCGAACATGGCGAACACGATCCACATGAGCACCAGGAACCCGCCCACCCAGAATGTGGCCGACCGACGGAGCACTCTCCAGCGCTGCGACCTCGAAGCTGTGGCAACCATCAGGAGAGCCTGATCTTCGGGTTGAGCCAGGAGTAGGCGAGGTCGGCGAGGAGCATGGATACCTGGAAGGCGGCGCCCACCACCAGGACCCCACTGGCGAGGAGGGGGAAATCGGCGTTGCGGGCGGCGTCGAAGAGGAGCTTGCCGACTCCCTGGTATCCGAACAACACTTCGACCACAACAAGTCCTCCGATTAGATAGCCGACCTGAGAGGCGATGACTGCGATCGTGGGGAGGAGCGCGTTGCGCAGCACGTCGCGACGAATCACCGTCGATCGGGGTAGCCCTTTGAGGATGGCGGTTCTGGTGTAGTCGGCGTCCAGAGCCTCGATGACCCCGGCCCTGGTGATGCGGGCGATGTAGCCGAAGAGCACGAGGACCAGGGGGATCGCGGGCAGGATCAGATGTCGCAGTTGGGTGACGAACCCCGACCCCGCAGGGGCAGTCGCAAAACCCGGCAACCATCCGAGAAAAACAGCGAACACCACGATGAGCACTATCCCGGAGACGAATTCGGGGATCACAGTGGCCGAGAGCCCGCCTACGGTGACGATGCGATCGATGAGAGTGCCCCGCTTCAAGGCTGCGAGGATGCCCCCTGCCAGGGACAAAGGGACCACGATCACGAAGGCCAGAGCACCCAGCTTGAGCGAGTTGGCCAGGGCGCGCCCGAGCAGCTCCGTCACCGGCCGGGAGAATGAGATCGAGAAGCCGAGGTCCCCGGTGACTGCACTCGATATCCAATCCCAGTACTGGATGAGAACGGGGCGATCGGTGCCCAGGCGCGCATTGAGAGCGTCGACCGCATCCTGGGTGGCGAATGGGCCGAGGATGCGTCGCCCGACGTCCCCGGGTAGGAGCTGGGTCCCGATGAAGACGAGCACACTGAGCACGAACAAGGTGATCAGCGCCAGACCGATCCGACGCAGGACGAATTTCGACATCAGTGGCTCAGCATGTGGGCTCCCCGGTGATGAGGAGCCCACATGCGGTTCTCATCGTCTTCAGCCGCTCAGGCTTCCGCCGACCACGCTGTAGTGACCCATTCCGGTGACCTCGAGCCCGCTGAAGCTGGGGCTGGACACCGAGATGTGATCCACGTAGTAGGGCACGATGAAGGGCACCTCCTCGTTGAGCAGCGTCTGGATCTGGCCCGCGATCTCTCGCTGGGTGTCCAGGTCGCCGGCGGTGGCGAACTGGTCGAACAGGGCGTCGTAGTCCTCGTTGACCCAGTGTGACGCGTTCCAGGTGCCGTCGCTGAGCAGCGGTGCCCCCAGATAGACGTTGGGGACACCACGGTGCCCGTAGTTGACGATGCCCATCGAGTTGGCCGCGGCCAGCCAGTAGTCGTTGTAGTAGGTGCCCGAGTCGTAGACGCCGACGGTGAGATTCACGCCGATTTGGGCGGCCGAGCCCGCGACCAACTGGGCCAGATCCTCGACCTCGAAGAACACCAGAGTGTCCAGCGGCGCCTCGATACCGTCGCCATATCCGGCGGCGTCGAGCAGCTGTTGCGCTGTGGCCAGGTCCTCCTCGCGTTGGGCGACCGCATCCGGGTTGTACATCGGGTAGTTCTCCCAGATGGGATGGTCGTTCCCCACCACCCCGAACCCGCCGAGGAGCCCCTCGATGAGGCTGGGTCGATTCAGGGTCAGGGCAATTGCCTGCCGGACCCGAGGGTCGTCGAACGGCGGGGCCGAGGTGTCGAAGTAGATCTGGCGATGCTGCGCCGTGGAGATGCTGGTCACGTTGGCATCGGGACTCTCCAACAACGGGGTCGCGCCGGAATACGAGATGTGAGGGACCGTGTCGAACCGTCCCTCCTGGAACCCGGTGACCGCTGCCGCCTCGTCGGCGAAGAAGGTGATCTCCATCCGATCTGGCTGACCGCTGTTGTCCCCCCAGTAGTCCTCGTTCTTGACGTAGGCCGCGGACACTCCGGGTTCGAAGCTCTCGTTGACCCACGGCCCGGATCCGATGAAGCTCTGCTCGTAGCTCCCCTCGGCATAACCCTCCCAGAAGGAGACGGGGAGAATGGCGGCGTTGTAGTTGTCCGAGCTCATGAAGAACGGAAACGCCCCATTGGGCTGGGTCAAGGTGAACTCGACCGTTTGAGGATCGACGGCGACCACGGCGCCGGGATCAACCCCAAAAGTCTCGAACGCAGATGCGGCATTGCCCTCGGCGATGCCCTGAACCGTCGCAACCACGTCTTCCGCCGTCACCGGGGACCCGTCGTGGAACGTGGCACTCGGGTTGAGGTGGAAAGTCCACACGTCTCCGTCGGCGTTGGGCTCCCAACTCTCGGCGAGAACGGGCACCGGAGTCAGCTCATCGTCGGAGAAGATGAGGTACTCGGCTGCCTGGCCAAAGACGGCCAGCCCCCCCTCGTCGTTGATGAGCACCGGATCGATCCCGACCGCAGGCGCCGGCAATGCCGTCCGCACCGTCATAGGGCCTGCCGCCGCAGTGGTGGTGGGGCCGCCTCCGGCTGCTGTCGTGGTCGTCGCACCGGCCACCGTGGTGGTCGTCGCGCCGGCTCCCGTCGTCGTCGTGCCGGCCGTGTCTTCGGCACATGCTGCGAGGATCACTCCCATCACCGGGAAGGAGAGGCCCAGGAGCGACCCTTTCCTGAGGAACTCTCGCCGGGTGAGCTTCCCGTATTGAAGCTCATCGATTACATGATTCTGAACGGGATTGGACCGTCTCCTAATGAAGTCGAGTCTCTCCATCCGCGCGCGTTGTTTGGCTCTATCCATCGGTTCTTCCTCGCCTCGGTTGTCGGGTGCGATGTCGCAACATCAGCCACGCTCGGAACAACCCTAACCCCGAGGGCTGTTTGCGTGTCGTGTCGTCATAGGATCGAATCCTCGGCCACCCCGGAGCTTTTTCTGCCCGCCACCGTTGACACCGCCGGCCATCCCGGGACAGACCCGGTGGTCCGGGTCGCAGACCTGGCCTGGCTTGGTGGGCCGACCCTGACCTCTAACGTCCGCATCGAGGTCAGCGACGGCCGGTTCTCGTCGATAACCACGGGTAATCCCGGGAGCGACGGAACCCGACTCAGGGGGATAGTGCTCCCCGGATTGGTCAATGCTCACTCCCACGCTTTCCACCGGCGGTTGCGAGGCCTGACTCAGGCTCTCGGCGGTGACTTTTGGCTATGGCGACAGCACATGTACGAGGTGGCCGGTTCGCTCACCCCGGAGAGCTACGAGAGTTTGGCGACGGCGGTGTTCATGGAGATGGCCATGGCCGGAGTGACCGCAGTCGGCGAGTTCCACTACGTCCATCACCAGATGGGCGGTGTCCCCTACGCCGACCGCAACGAGATGGGCCATGCCGTCATAAGGGCTGCCCGAAGTGCAGGGATCCGCATGAGCCTGCTCGACGCCGGGTATTTCACGGCGGGATTCAATGACGAGCCACTCAGCCCGGTGCAGACCAGGTTCAGTGATCGGGGGGCATCCGACTGGCTCGACCGGGTCGCAGAGCTGAGGGCCGCCTATGAGGGCGAGGCCGACGTGGTGGTGGGGCTCGCACCCCACTCGGTGCGGGCGGTGCCCGAGGCGGTTCTGGTGGAAGTCGCCGATCGGGTCACGGCGGGGACACCCCTCCACGTCCATGTCTCGGAGCAGCCCGCAGAGAACCGGGAGTGTCTCGACGCCACCAGCCTGACCCCGACTGCGCTGTTGCATCGGGTGGGTCTCCTCGGCCCGGACACGACCCTCGTCCACGCCACCCATGTCACCGGAGGCGACATCGAACACATCGCCGGTGCCGGTGCTGGCGTCTGCTACTGCGCCACCACCGAACGAGATCTCGCCGACGGCATCGGCCCGGCTGCCGAGCTGGCGGAGGCGGGCGTGCCCCTCTGCGTCGGGTCCGATTCCCATGCGGTGATCGACCTCTTCGAAGAGGCGAGAGGAGTCGAACTCCACACCCGGCTGGCCACAGGGCGGCGTGGCGTGTTTGCTCCGTACGAGTTGATGGAAGCCGCCACGGTCACCGGATCGGCGTCGCTCGGGTTCTCCACGGCGGGTTTGGCCGAAGGCTCAGCCGCCGACTTCATCGTGATCGACCCCGACTCACCACGCCTCGCCGGTTTGACCGACGACGCCGCCCTCGACACGACTGTGTTTGCGGCCACTGCCTCCGACGTGCGCGATGTCTTCGTGGGTGGGCGACAAATCGTGACCGACGGGGCCCACCAGGGCTGGGAAGACGCCAAGAGCGGTTTCGCGGCATCGGTGCTTCCTTTCCAGACGCTGTAACTCCCATATATGGGAGCCACAGCATTAGGAAGGCGTCAGCCGACTGGCGCCCACCCAATAGCCGGCACCGCCTTTAGGCTCAGGCTCATGGGCAATCGCGCGAACTGGGCGACGGCGTTCTTGCTTGTCCTCGTCTCCTGTGCCGGAGACAGCGCAGACGAGGCCACCACTACCTCGGCAGTCCCCGAGACCCGCGCACCCGAGCCTCCAGCGACGCCCGCCGACCCGGGAAGGCTGGCGATCCTGGACCGGAGCGGTGACGTAGTCGTGATGGATCCGGACGGCTCCAGTAGGGAGGCCATAACCGACAGCGATGGAGACCCGTCCATATTCATGCAGCCCATTTGGTCACCTGACGCCTCCAGCCTCGCCTGGGGGCAGGCCACCGGCACCGGTTTCGGAGTGGGGATCAGCAAACCGGGGACCGACGAAATCACGACCCTGACCACACCCAACCTGCCGTTCTTCACCTACTGGTCTCCCGACAATCGACACCTGGGAGTGCTCCACAACGGGACTTCGGGTGTCCAATTCCAGATCGCCGACATCGACCGGCAGACCACGTCGGTTCTCGATGAGGACACGCCGTTCTACTTCTCCTGGAGCCCGGAGGGAGATCGGGTGGTCACCCACGCCGGGCCCACCCGGGCAGAGACGATCAGACCAGATGGGGAGAGGGAGGCGTTACAGCCAACGGCCGCGGGGTACCTGGCTCCGCAATGGACGGCAACTGGTGTCTTCCACGTGGACGACGATCGGCTGGTGATCGAGGATGAGAGTGGGGACAGGCAGACCGTGGCCGTCGTTTCGGGGATCACGATGTTCGTGGCCAACAGGGAGGGGAAACTCGTCGCCGTGCAATCGACGGGTGACGGTCCGGGTCCGGTCACCGCTTCCACTGAAGACTTCCCGGTTATTGGCGCCAATGAAGTGGTCGTCATCGATGTCGACGCCGGCCGGACGGAGACCGTCCATGAGGGGCTATCCGTCGGATTCTTCTGGAGCCCCGATGGGATGAGCCTCCTGGTTCTCACCGTAGGTGAACCCGGCATCGTGCCCCTGGTGTCAACCCACGGCGAACCAACGGGGTTCCCCGGCTATTCGCCTTCACCTTCCATGGTCCAGGACACCTTTCCCTTCTTCCCCCAATACGCGCAGTCTCTCAGCTTCTGGTCGCCCGACTCGGGAGCCTTCGCCTATGCCGGCGAGGTCGACGATGAGGCCGGGATCTGGGTCCAGCATCTCGACAGCGATACACCCGTCCATGTTTCCGACGGCACCTGGGTGGCCTGGTCGGGCCCGGCACCGTGAGGGAATCAGCTTGCAGTCGCTCCGATAGAGTCCACGGGGAAGGCGACGAAGGAGGACTGTGACCGCGGACAGTCTCGAAGAGCTGATCAACTCCACCGACAACATGGTCGACCTGCTGCGCAACATGCAGACCGGGCCGAACGTCTACCCGGGGGTCCCGCCCGAATTCACCAACTGGCGTGACGAACAACAAGCATGGCAAAACGCCTGCATCCTCTTCGACCTCTCCTATCACATGGTCGATCTCCGACTGCAAGGGCCGGGCGCCCTCGATCTCTTGAAACACGTCGGGTTCAACTCATTCGACGGGTTCGAGGTCGACCACGCCAAGCAACTCGCGCCATGCACACCGGAGGGCTACGTGATCGGGGACGTCATACTCTTCCATCTCGAGGACGAGCTGTTCGAACTGGTCGGGAGGATGCCGTCGCTGAATTGGGTCATCTTCCACGCCGAGACCGGTGACTTCGATGTCGAGTACAGCGTCGACCAACGCACGGTGATGAGGGACGATCCCTCCCGTCGACAGTCCTACCGGGTGCAGATACAGGGACCGAACGCCATGGCGACGATGGAGAAGGCCCTCGAGGAGTCGCCACCCGACGTTCGGTTCTTCGACATGACCCGCTTCGACATCGCCGATCGCCAGGTGTGGGCGCTTCGTCACGGCATGGCCGGCCAGCCCGGCTTCGAGCTCTTCGGGCCATGGGACGACAAGGAACCCGTCGTCGAAGCCATCGTGAGTGCCGGTGAGGAGTTCGGGATCCGAAGGGTGGGTGCCCGGGCCTATTCGTCGAACACCCTGGAGTCGGGATGGATCCCGTCGCCGCTCCCCGCCATCTATACCGGCGATTCGCTCAAGGCGTACCGGGAGTGGCTCCCGGCCGACAGCTACGAGGGACGGGCTTCGATCGGCGGCAGCTTCGTCTCTGACGACATCGAGGATTACTACTTCACTCCGTGGGATCTGGGATACGGGCACTTCGTCCGTTTCGACCACGACTACATCGGCCGGGATGCTCTGAAAGAGATGGCGGCGGCTCCTCCCCGGACCAAGGTCACCCTGGCTTTGGAAGACGAGGATGTCCTCCGAGTCATCGGCACCCAACTCGGCGAGCCGCCACGGGCCAAGTTCATCGAGTTTCCCTCGGCGGTGTACTCGATGCACCCCTATGACGCGGTGCAGGTGAATGGCGAGACCATCGGCATCTCTACCTGGATCGGGTACAGCTCCAACGAGGCCAAGATGCTCACCCTGGCCGTCGTCGACAATGAGCACGCCGAGCCGGGGACCGAGGTCACCCTGATTTGGGGCGAGCCCGATGGGGGCACTGCCAAGCCGACCGTCGAGCCTCACGTCCAAACCGAGATCAGGGCGATCGTCAGCCCGGTCCCCTACGCCAAGGTGGCGCGGCGAGCCTACCGGGAGTGATCACCGAATGAGACGCCACAATTCCCATATATGGGAGCCACAGCATTAGGAACGGAGTGGCTGGGGACCTGACTTTGCTCACCGGGGATGAGTATCTGGAGAGTCTTCGTGACGGTCGGGCCGTCTACATCGATGGCGAGAAGGTCGACGACGTCACCACCCATCCCGCCTTTCGCAACTCGGCGCGGTCCATTGCCCGTCTCTACGACGCCCTCCATGACCCGGACAAGAGGGACGTTCTCCTGGGAGTCGACCGTCTCGGGATCGAGACCCACAAGTTCTTCAAACCCAGCTATTCGGCAGAGGAGTTGTTCGCGGCGAGGGACGCCATTGCCGACTGGGCCCGACTCTCGTATGGCTTCATGGGACGCTCACCCGACTACAAGGCTGCCTTCATGGCCACCTTGGGGGCGGCCCCCGAGTTCTACAGCCCCTTCGAATCGACCGCTGAAGCCTGGTACCGGCGGTACGCCTCCCAAGCCCTCTTCCTCAATCACGTGTTGATCAACCCACCGATAGATCGGAACAAGGCAGTCCACGAGGTCGAGGACGTGTACTTGCATGTCGTCGGAGAGCGTGACGACGGGATGGTGGTCAACGGAGCCAAGATGTTGGCGACCGGCTCGGCGCTAACGCATGCCACCTTCGTGGCACAGAACGCGGCGGTGCAACTCCAGGAAGGCAAGTCCGAGGACTACGCACTCGTCTTCATTGCACCCATGGACACACCCGGGATGAAGCTGATCTCCCGTCGGTCATATGAAGAGTCGGCACAGTCGCCCTGGGACAATCCTCTTTCATCGCGGTTCGACGAGAACGACGCGGTCGTCATCTTCGACAATGCCTTCATACCCTGGGAGAACGTCCTGGTCTATCGGGACATCGAGAAGGCGACGGGCTTCTACGCGGCATCGGGATTCATGAACCGCTACACGCTTCAATCCGGGACACGGCTCGCGGTCAAGTTCGACTTCATGTGTGGCTTGATCGCCGAGGCGCTCGAGGCCAACGGGACCGCCGGTTTCCGCGCCGTGAGGGCGCGCTTGGGCGAACTGATCGGGTGGCGCAGCCTCATGTGGGCCTTGACCTCGGCCCTCGCCCTCGACCCGGAGGAAGGACCCGGCGGCATGGTCATCCCCAAGCTGGAGTACGCCGTCCTGATCCGTCTCTTCGGCGCGATGGCTTGGCCCAAGGTGGAGGAGACCGCCGGCGAGATCCTCGGGGGCAGCCCGCTCGTCATACCATCGAGCAATCGCGATCTCCAGAGCGACGAGCTGCGGCCCCTGATCGACCGCTACTACCGAGGTTCGACGAGCTCGGCTCATGACCGGGTCAAATTGTTCAAGCTGTTGTGGGATGCGATAGGAAGTGAGTTCGGGGCACGACACACCCTTTACGAGCGCAACTACGGGGGCAGCCCCGAGCTGGTACGGCTCAACGTCGTAGACTTCGCCGAGCAGCGTGACAGCCTCGTAGAGATGATCGCGCTCGTGGAGACCTGCATGGACGACTACGACCTGGATGGCTGGACCCGCGGGCCCTGGCAGTGACCGACGGATCGGCTACCCGTGTTGCGGGAAGGAACATTCACTATCGGCGCCACGGCGAGGAGCTCCCCGGAGTGCCTCTGGTCTTTCTCCACGAAGGGTTGGGAAGTGTCGAGTTGTGGCGTGACTTCCCCCGGGATGTCTCTTCATCGGCACGCTGTCCGGCGCTCGTCTACTCGAGATATGGAAACGGTTGGTCCGGCCCATTGACTGCGCCGAGGAGGCCGGACTACATGCATGAAGAAGCCTTGGAGACACTCCCCGGCTTGATCGACGAGCTAGTCGGTCGCCCTCCGATTCTGATCGGACACTCCGACGGGGCATCGATTTCGATCATCTACGCCGGTGCGGGCCACCCCGTCGAAGGCCTCGTGTTGATCGCACCACACGTGTTCGTCGAGCCGGAAACCGTACGATCTATCTCGGCCATCCGTGACCGCTTCCCCGGCTCCGGCATGACAGCGAAGATGAACAAGTACCACACGGATCCTGAGGCGACCTTCTATGGCTGGGCGGACGTGTGGCTGAGCCCGGCATTCCGTTCGTGGAACATCGAGGAATACCTGTCGGGGATCCGTTGTCCCACGCTCTTGATCCAAGGCGACGCCGACGAGTACGGGACCGTCAGCCAGCTCGACGCGATCGATGCCGGCCTCGACGCCCCGGTGCAGAGACTTCTGGTCCCGTCCGCGGGGCACTCGCCCCATCTGTCACATCCGGACCTGGTCACCGACGCCGTTGTGGAGTTCTTGAGCCGGGTTGCCGCATGACGCCGGCCGCCATCACCATTCAACGGCGAGTCCAGTGGATGGACACCGACGCCGCGGGCATCTGGCACCACTCGGTGGTCCTGAGATGGACCGAGGAGGCCGAAGCCGAGCTGCACCGGGGTCTCGGAATCATCGACCTCACTTTCGGTGCCACCCCGCGGGTGAAGACCGAGTTCGAGTTCCCCAGCTCGGTTCGCTTCGACGACGTGATGGACATCACCCTGACCGTTTCCCACGTTGGCACGACATCTATGACCTACGAGGTCGAGGTGAGCAATGAGTCGCAGCCAGTGGCCAACGGCCGGATGGTGGTCGTGTTCATCGATCGCGCCACCGGCGAGAAAAAGCCGTGGCCGGAAACGGTTCGTGAAGCCCTGACTGGCTGAGGCATCGGTTCCCCGACCATCGGAGTGCATGCCGTGTCCTCAGACGACACGCAATGCTCGCGAGCAACACCGATCTCCTGGCCTGGCGAAGGTCGTCAGACCCGATGGACCCGGGTGCCGAGGAGCCTGAGCAAGGCTTCCCGACATTGCTCTTTCCAGAGCGCGTGGTTCTGGCGCCAGTTCTCGGTCTGGATCCATTGCAGGAAAGTGCCCTCTATCAGGGCTCGCATGTGCCGGGCGGCGACGTCGACATCAGGAACATCGAACACACCTTCGGCCTTCCCCTCGGCGATGACCTCGCGGTACAACCCGTTGATGATCTCGTCGAGCATTTTCGACAGTCCGCCGAAGCTGGGAACCCGGCCGGCGTGCTCGATCAGATCGAGGTAGAAGAGATAGAACGCGCGGTTGGCCTCGGGCTCGATGAAAATCGCATCGACGAGGGCGGCGATCTGCTCCTCGGAGCTACCTTCGGGCTCCATCTCATTGCGGATCCGCTCCGCGGTTCGCTCCAGGGCCCACTTCATCGCGGCGAACAAGAGGGCGTCCTTTGTCCCGAAGTGATAGAGGAGCAAAGCCTTGGAGACGCCGGCTTCATCGGCGACATCCTGCAGGGACATCCGATGTGATCCACGAGTGGCCATCGTGCGGTATGCCGACCGGATGATCTCCATCTCGCGTGAGCTGCGATCGGAAGTCAGGATGTCGTGCATCGCATGGAGCGTAACGCCGACTGTCTGGCCACGAGAAACGTCCTGGCGGTTGCCCTGACCGGTCGGTCAGCCTAAGATCGAGGTGATGATCGACTTCCAGACTCATCCCGATGCCTATCGCCACTGGAAAGTCCGGATCGAAGATCGTGTCGCCTATCTCGATATGGCAGTGGACCCCAACGCGGGGATCAATCCGGGGTATGAGCTGAAGCTCAACTCCTACGACTTGGGTGTCGACATCGAGCTCGCCGACTCGGTTCAGCGGCTGCGATTCGAACATCCCGAGGTTGGCGCCGTCGTCATCGGATCGGTTCTGGAGCGAATGTTTTGCGCCGGAGCGAACATCGGAATGTTGGCTTCAGCGCCGCACCCGCTGAAGGTCAACTTCTGCAAGTTCACCAACGAAACCCGCAACGCCATCGAGGATGCGTCGAGGAACTCGGAGCAGAGATACATAGCCGCGCTCGGCGGGAGCGCCGCTGGTGGCGGATACGAACTGGCGTTGGCCGCCGACCACATCATGCTCATAGACGATCGCAATGCTTCGGTCTCGCTCCCCGAAGTCCCACTGCTCGGCGTGCTCCCCGGCACCGGTGGTCTCACTCGTCTCACGGACAAGCGCCATGTGCGCCGCGACCGGGCCGACATCTTCTGCACTCTCGAAGAAGGGATGAAGGGAGACAAGGCCCTTGATTGGAGGCTCGTCGACGAGTTGGTGCCGGCTTCCGCATTCCGAGACGTCGTTGCCGAGCGTGCCCGCGAATACGCAGAAGAAAGCAGTCGACCGATCGGCGCTCCGGGGGTGGAGCTGACACCCCTGCATCGCACGATCGAAGACGACGCCATCACCTACTCGGCAGTCGAGGTGAGGCTGGATCGTTCCAAGAGGATCGCTTCGATGACGCTGCGTGGCCCCGAAGACTCGCCGCCGGGGGAGGGGGACGACGCTATTGGGATGGGAGCGGAGTTCTGGCCGCTACGTCTGGCGCGAGAGCTCGATGACGCCATCCTCCATCTGCGCGTCAACGAGCTGGAGATTGGGACGATCCTCTTTCGCTCCGAAGGCGACCTCGACGCCGTGCTCGGCCACGACGAATTCCTGTTGAGCCAGGCAGACCATTGGTTTGTTCGCGAGGTACTGCTCTATTGGGGACGTCTGTTGCGGCGCATCGACATGACCTCGAGAACGACGATCACCCTCGTAGAGCCCGAATCCTGCTTCGGGGGCTTCGTCGCCGAGGTGGCTCTGGCCTCCGACCGGTCCTACATGCTCATCGGAGAGACCGCAGAAGCACCCGGCGTGGTTGCCCATCTCGCGTTCACGGAGGCCAACCGATTTGGGTTCCCGATGTCCAATGGCCTGTCCCGTCTCGAAACCCGCTTTTGGGGTGATCGAGAGGGTCTCGATCGCGCCCGGCAGGCCACCGGGGAGAGGCTGGACGGTGAAGCCGCGATGAAGGTGGGTCTGGTGACCGACGCCATGGACGACATCGACTGGGACGACGAATTGCGCATGATCATCGACGAGAGGGCAGCCTTCTCTCCCGATGGCCTCACCGGAATGGAAGCCAACCTCCGCTTTCCCGGCCCCGAGACCATGGAGACCAAGATATTCGGACGCCTCACCGCCTGGCAGAACTGGGTGTTCCAACGTCCAAACGCTTCCGGGGAGACGGGTGCGCTGCGGAGATACGGCACCGGAATCAGACCCGACTACGACCAGAGGAGAGTGTGATGAGCTGGCAGGACGTCGACTACGACAGCCTCATCCCGAACAACGTTGGCTTGGCCGACGACCCGAAGCTACAGCGCGGTCTCGAGCGATGGCATCCCGGATACATCGACTGGTGGATGTCGATGGGGCCGGAGGGTTTTCAAATGGCCGATGTCTATCTGCGCACTGCCATCAGCGTCGAGAAAGAGGGCTGGGCGAGATTCGGATACGTGAAGATGCCCGAATACCGGTGGGGCATTCTCCTGGCGCCAGAGGAGGAAGACCGACGGATCCCGTGTGGCGCCCACTTAGGCGAGCCCGTCTGGCAAGAGGTGCCCGGTGAGTACCGATCCATGCTCCGTCGTCTGATCGTGATCCAAGGTGACACCGAGCCTGCATCGGTGGAACAACAACGGCACCTGGGAAGCGTCGCTCCTTCTCTATACGACATGAGGAATCTGTTCCAGGTCAATGTCGAAGAAGGGCGTCACCTGTGGGCGATGGTCTACCTGCTCCACAAACACTTCGGGCGCGATGGGCGGGAGGAGGCCGACGACCTGCTCAAACGTCAGTCGGGTAGTGCGGAACAGCCACGAATGCTCGGAGCCTTCAACGAGGAGACACCCGATTGGCTCTCCTTCTTCATGTTCACTTACTTCACCGACCGTGACGGGAAAATGCAGCTCGAAGCACTCGCCCAGTCGGGATTCGATCCTCTTTCACGGACCTGCCGGTTCATGCTCGCCGAGGAGGCGCATCACATGTTTGTCGGTTACACGGGTGTCAAACGCATCGTCGAGGCCACAGCCAGAGCAATGGCGTCCGCCGGCATCGATGACCCCTACGACGTCGACGAGGTCCGCAAACTGGGCGTGATCGATCTTCCCGCCGTCCAGAGGAAGGTCAATCTCCACTACTCGCTGACGCTCGACCTCTTCGGCTCCGAGGAGTCGACCAATGCAGCCAATTTCTTCAACGCCGGGCTGAAAGGCCGCTTCAAAGAAGATCGTCTCGACGACGACCATCAGTTGCGGGGAGCGTCCTATCCGGTGATGAAGCTGGTAGAGGGCGAGTTACGGTTGGTCGAGGTGCCGGCGCTCAACGGCTTGAATGCCCGGCTCCGGGATGACTTCATGGACGACTGCCTCGGTGGCATCGGCCGGTGGAATCGGGAGATCGCCAGCCATGGGATCGAGTTCGAGATCACCCTGCCCCACGTCGCATTCAACAGGGACATTGGAGAGTTCGCCGATCTCTCGGTCTCGCCCACCGGGGACGTGCTCACTACGGAGGAGTTCGAGCGGTCCCGGGACCAATGGTTGCCCACCAGCGACGACAAGGCGTATATCGAGAGCATCATGCAACCCCATCACGAGCCAGGGGTATTTGCTCCGTGGATCGCCCCACCAACCAAGGGAATCAACCAGAAGCCGACCGAATTCGAATACGTCAAGCTTCCCTGACTCACGAGATCGAGGCCGTCGAGAACTGGTTGACCGGCCGGTCAGGCGAGGGCTACAGTCTGACCCGCCAGAGGCCGTCCGGGGGCTTTGATCGGCCGCGAGAGCTGTGAGGAGGCGACGTCGGTGAGTGAACTGTGCCCGGTGCGTGGTGCCAGGCTTGTCCGAAAGCACGGCTGCTCGGCGATGCTTCCCCCCATCCGGCTAGCTTTCGAGTCGAAACGGGGATAGCCAGATGCAGTCGACGGCAAATGTCAGCACGCTCGTAGATGCCAATCTCAAGGCCGGGCGTGAGGACCAGACCGCCCTGATCACCTCCGACGACCAGACACTCAGCTACGGCGAGCTTCATCGCCTGGTCAACCGGGTGGCAACGCGACTGAGGGAACTCGGTATTCATCGGGAAGAGCGAATTCTCCTGGTGCTCGACGACACACCGGCGTTCCCCGCCACGTTCCTTGGCGCAATGCGGATCGGTGCTGTGCCGATCCCGGTCAACTTCCTGGCTCGACCTCAAGACTTTGGCTACTTCCTCGACGATTCGTATGCGGTGGCGGCGGTCGTCGACTCAGTTTTCATGGAGAAGGTCGGCCCGGAGGTGGAGAAGCGAGACGGTGTCCAACTCATCGTGGCCAATGGCGATGCCGGGGAGGGCGACTCGCTCGACGAGTGGCTGACCGAGCCTGCCAATGAGATCGATCCGATCGACACCCATCCAGACGACATGGCCTTCTGGCTGTACAGCTCGGGTTCGACCGGACCCCCAAAAGGTGTGGTCCACCGGCACGCCGACGTCGGCGCCACCTGTGAAAAATACGCCTGGCCCATCCTCGGCATCAGCGAGGACGACGTCGTCTTCTCGAGCACCAAGATGTTTCATGCCTACGGGCTGGGCAACAACCTCACCTTCCCGTTGTCCGTGGGCGCCACATCGGTCTACTCCACCGGCCCTCCCGCCCCGGACAAGCTGCTGGAGCGCGTGGGGACCCACTCACCAACCATCTACTTCTCGGTGCCCGCTCTCTACAACGCGATCCTCGCTCACCCTGAGTTCGGCTCCACAGACTGGTCATCGGTCCGGCTGGGGGTGTCTGCGGCCGAGCCTTTGCCCCCCGGCACGTGGCGGAGATTCCACGAGCGGACCGGCATCGAGATCCTCGACGGACTGGGCTCGACCGAGATGCTCCACATCTACTGCAGCAACCGTGCCGGAGAGGTCAAACCGGGCAGTTCAGGCATTGCTGTAAATGGATACGACATCGAGCTTCGTGACGAACATGGAGCCCTCGTACCGGATGGCGAACCGGGTGAGCTGTGGGTGCGTGGCCCGAGTGCTCTCAGCTCGTACTGGCATCAGATCGCTCGAACCAGGGAAAAGCTCGCCCGGGGCTGGTTCGCCTCTGGCGACCGGTATCACCGCGACACCGATGGGCACTACGTCTACGAGGGCCGCGTCGACGACATGATGAAGATCGGGGGCTTGTGGGTCAGCCCCATCGAGATCGAGAACCGGCTCATGGATCACGTAGCTGTGCATGAGGCAGCCGTCGTGAGCGTCGAGGTCGACGAGATGTCCCGCATCAAGGCAGCCGTGATCCTGAGTGAAGGCCACGAGAGCTCGGACGACCTGGTGGCCGAACTCCAAACGTGGTGCAAGGAAGCATTGCTGCGGTATCAGTACCCTCACATCGTTGAGTTCGTCACTGACTTTCCCCGCACCGCGACCGGGAAGATCCAACGGTTCAAATTGCGTGAGGTGCTCTGATGGCACTGCCAGGACCTGTTGCGAGCCGCCCCTATCAGCTCGTAGACTCTCCCTCGTCCGCTGTACGCACGAGTGTTCGTATAGCGCACAGCGGCTGGTGTGACAACCAGCCCCCTCCCGTTTCGAGGACAAGCCCAAACCCGGACGCGTAGTCTGGCTAAGCCATGCGTAGTGACGCTTATCACTTGGCATTTGCACTGACAACAGAAGAGAAAATGGAGGAGGATATGAGAAAACGTTCGAGATCGATACTGTTGCCTGTGGTGATGGTGTTGGCGCTGGTCGTGGCAGCGTGTGACGGTGGCGATACGACTGACACCACCGCCGAGGCACCCACTGAGACCACCGAAGCCCCTACTGAAACCACAGCAGCGCCGACGGAGACCACCGAGGCGCCGACAGAAACGACCCAGGCCCCATCAGGGGAGACGATCAAAATCGGTGCTCTGACCGATCTGACAGCCTTCACCCCGTGGGCTGTCAACGCCCGAGACGGGATGATGCTCGCCGCTCAGGAGATCAACGATGCCGGTGGAGTCGATGGCCGGTTGATCGAGATCGTGGTCCAGGACAGCGCCAACGATGCCGATGCGGGCATCGACGGCTTCGAACGCCTCCTCGAAGACGGCGTCGTGGCCATCGGCGGCACCATATCCAGCACGGTCGGAGCCGCGGTCGCCCCACTCGCCGAGGAGGCGCAAATCCCCTATTTCCTGGTGAAGTCGGGGACAGAGGTCGCACTCACCGCTGACAGCCGTTATACCTTCCGCACCTGTCTCCCCGCCGCTCCCATGGACGCGGCACCAGTGCTGCAGTACGCCCAGGAGCAGGGGCTCAGCAACGTCGGAGTCATCGTCGCCGACTATGCCTGGGGACAGGCATTTGCCGGCGCGGTGGAGTCGACGTTCGAGGGTTCCGGGGTCGAGTACGGCGAGATCCAGTTTGCGCCTGTTCCGCCCGACACCGATTTCAGCCCGTTCGTGCGGGCGATCGCTGACGCCGGCGCCGAGATGGTGGTGGCCACCGGTCATCCGCCAGGGAGCGCCGCGATCCTGGCACTCTCAGCAGACCTGATCGGCGATGTGCCGGTCACCGGTTCCTGGATTCCGCCCGATCTGGCGGTCGGGGCGCAGCCCGATGTCGCCATAGGCCGCTATGCCGACTTCGCCTGCGCCGACTACACCAGCGACGGCTATGCCGACCTGGCAGCTCGCTACCTCGAGTTCTCCGAGAACGCGCTGATGTCGGATGACGCGGTGGCGGGCTTCGGCATCGTGACGATGGTGGCCGAGGCTCTCGGCGAGGTCGGTGACGATCCGGTGGCGATCGCCGAGTACCTGCATCAGAACACCTTCGACCTGGAGGGCTATGCCCACACCATGAGCTGGACCGAGTGGGGTGAGCTGGCTGAGGCACAGCCCATCTTCTTCCGGATCATCGAAGGGCCGGCGCCCGAAGGGCTCAACGAGGCCGGTGACTGGTGGATCGAGGTGCTGACCCGCTCCGAGCCACTCGAGCCATACGTGCCCGGGCCATAATCAGGGAGTGCCACTACTCCAACTGAACGAGGTCGGGAAGCAGTTCGGCGGCCTCCCGGCAGTCGACGGTGTGACTGTGGGGGCCGACGAAGGCGAGATCCTCGCCATCGTCGGTCCCAACGGCGCCGGAAAGAGCACATTGCTCAAGCTGATCGTGGGTCTGGAGTCACCGACCACGGGAAAAATCAGCTTCGCCGGTGAGGACATCACTCGCGCTCCCACCCACCGCGTTCGCCAGAAGGGGATCGCGATGGTGCAGCAAACACCGCGGGCGTTTCCCAACATGACCGTGTTGGAGAATGCAGCACTCGGTGCGATGTTCGGTGGGAACAACGGATTCAGGGATGAGTCGACGGCTACGGCCATCGGAGCCGAGATGCTCGCTTTCGTCGGGCTTGCCGATCGCAGACGTGACCATGTCGGCAATCTCAACCTCCATGAACAGCGGTTCCTCGAATTGGCCCGCGCCATCTCCGGACAACCCCGGGTTCTCCTCCTGGACGAGGTCATGGCCGGCCTCAACGACGCCGAACTGGACGCGTCTGTCGAGATCGTGAGGACCATCCGCGATCGCTTCGGCGTCACTGTCGTCTGGGTGGAACATGTGATGAAAGCGGTGATGAGACTGGCGGAGCGTGTCTTGGTGATCGACTTCGGGAAGGTGCTGACCGAAGGCCAACCCGAGGACGTGATGCGGGACCCGCGGGTGGTGGAGGCTTACCTGGGCGAGGAAATCTAGTGGTCTGTCTCATGAAAAGTGCGCGCGTGTCTCCGAGCCATCGGCGTCATCTGGCGAGGAGAAAAGCGCAGTCGCAGCCGACAGCTGCGGCGAGCATTTTCGACGCCGGCAGGGAGGTCGAGGGCCGGAGAGACGCCACGAGTATTCATGAGACGGGCCACAACAGTGCTTGAGGTTCGGGATCTCGCTGCCGGCTATCAGGGCAACGATGTGGTCCACGACATCTCTTTTCACGTCGAGGAGGGCGAGGCGGTGATGATCATCGGCTCGAATGGGGCGGGAAAGACCACCCTGTTTCGGGCGATGTGCGGGCTCAGCCAACCGAGCTCAGGTGTGGTGGTGTTCGACGGTGAAGACGTGACCGGCCTCCCCGCCCAGCGCGTGGTTCGGAAAGGGCTCGGCTTCGTACCAGCGGAGCGACATCTCTTTCCGCGCATGACCGTGCACGAGAACCTCTCGCTGGGTGCCTATCCCAAGCGTCCCGACCCCGAGACGATATCCGTGGTGTTCGATCTCTTCCCCCGGCTCGCCGAGCGACGTCGGCAGCATGCGGCGACGATGAGCGGCGGCGAACAACAAATGCTGGCCGTCGGGCGAGCTCTCATGTCCCGGCCCCGTCTGCTGGTGCTCGACGAGCCCACCACCGGCCTGGCACCCAAACTGGCCCACGAGGCGTACGAAGCGTTGGCCGTCCTCCGAGGTCAGGGATTGACATTGCTCGTCGCCGAGCAGCAGGTCCCCCTGGCGATGGCCTTCAGCGACCGAGGATATGTCCTGGAGAACGGGGTCATCAGCCTGGAGGGCACGTCGAAAGAGCTCGCCGCCGACCCCCGGGTCCGCAGCGCCTATCTCGGGGTGACATGACGGCGATCATCCTCGACGGGATCGTGCTCGGGCTTCAGTTCGGCCTGCTGGCCGCAGGCCTCACGCTGGTCTACGGGTTGGGTGGAGTCCTCAACCTCGCCTACGGGCAGATAGCGGTCATCTCGGCCATGGCGGTCTTGTTCGCAATGGATGCGGGAGTCCCCACACTGGCATCCGTTGGGATCGGATTGGCCGCCGGTGGCCTGCTCGGGCTGATCTTCGACCAAACCATCCTCCGCCCGATCTACCGACGCCAGGGCGAAGCGCGGGTCCTGCTCAGCCTCCTCCTGACCCTCGGAGTGGCGTTCGTAGTCGACGGATTCCTCAACTGGCGTTATCCAACCGCAGGCCTCAGTCTGCGAATCAGTGGTGACCCAATCGAAATTCTCGGGGTTCCCATGCGTCGGGGCAGCATCGTGGGATCGGCGATCATCCTCGTCGTCTTCGCCCTTCTCTTCGTCTTCTTCCGGGGGACGTCCCTGGGCAGGGCGGTCCGCTCCGTGATCGAAGACGAGGAAGGGGCCCGACTGGTCGGAATCGACCCTTCCCTCATGCTCCGCATCATCCTGATCTTCAGTGGTGTCATCGCTGCAATCGTGGCGATGACACAATCGATGATCCGACCCGTGACCGTGACCGCCGGCTTCTCGATCACGGTGTTCGCTCTCATCGTCACGGTGGTGGGCGGTCTGGGGAGCGTCACCGGGGCCCTCCTGGCCGGGATCATCCTCGGAGTGATAAACAGCCTCGCCACGTCCTATATCGGCACGTTCCTATCGCTGATAATTCTTCTCACTGCGGCCGCGATAACGATCCTCATCCGACCGTCCGGCCTTCTGGGAGTGAGAGAGTGACTGAGAAATTCGCCGAGGCGACGGGCACCTCCCTCGTTGGCGGTGCCGAGAGCCACCCATCGCGGTCGATGCTTGCCTTCGCAGGGCAGGTACTGGCGGTAGGCGCGTTGCTGGGACTTGTTCCGCTTTGGTTGGGAGACTCCCGCGTCCTGATGACGGTCTCCATTCTCGGGCTCGCCTTCGCCAGTTATGTCATCGGTTTCAACCTGATCTTCGGCAGCACCGGGCAACTCTTCTTGTGTGTTGGCGCCCTCGCCGGGATCGGAGGGTACGGCGCGGCGATCTTCGCCGATACCATGGGTTTTCCCATCGTGGTCAGCATTCTCCTGGCGACGCTGGCCTCCAGCCTGACCGGTGGGTTGTTGAGCTGGATCGCAGTGAGACGCTCCCTGGGGGTCATCTTCACCGGGATAGTCACCCTCATCTTTGCGCTGGCCTTCGAAAACCTCGTGCTCGGCTTGGGCTCCCTGACGGGAGGCGAGAACGGGTTTTTGATCGAATCGGGAGGTGACAGCTTTCTGAGAAGTCGGGTGCCCGCCTTCTACCTGATGCTGGCGCTGGTGCTCGTCTTTCTCGTAGTCCACGGGCTGCTGCGCCGATCCCATGTCGGCTGGGCGTTCCGGGCACTGCGCGACGACGAAGTCGCGGCGGAGCTGGCCGGCGTCAACGTGGCCCGCTATCGCGTGTACGCGGCGCTTGCCGGTGCGGCCATGCTGGGGATGACCGGCGCCGCCTATGCACTCACCCAGGGTCGGGTGAGCCCCACCACGTATGGCTTCGCCGAGGTCGACGTCGTCGTGATCGTGATGCTGGCGTTCGGTGGCATCGGCTCGCTGTTCGGTCCCATCCTGGGGGCGGTCACCTTCACGGCGATAAACGAGTTCCTCGTCGACTTCGGCCACCTGCGGCTGGTGCCCTACGGGGCGCTGGTCATCGCCCTCTTCCTCTGGATCCCACGGGGGGTCATTCCCACTGTGGGCGGTTGGGTCGGGAGGTGGCGGTCTCGATCACGCTGAGCGGGCGATCACATAGGCTTCGTCGTTGAACCAGACCCCGCCGTAGCGCTCGAGGACGTCTCGTGTGGCGGGGACGTAGACCCCCGAAGCCATCGCCTCGGCGAGACGCCCTTCGTCGATCTGGGCGACATAGACGGCCGCGTTCCAGGCGGCGAGGGTGAGCCCGGTGCCGATGTGCTCGGTCCGCTCCGAGGGCATGGCGTGCAGCTCGTAGCTGAAGATCGCCTCTTCGTCGCTCAACTCCGGATAGACGAGATTGGCGTCGTCGATTGAGGTCAACTGCCGCTTGGCTTCTGCGATGAGCTCGGCTCGACCCGTCTGAAACGGATCCTCCTCCGGCCACACATTGCGAATTATCTCCAGACCAGGGTCGTCGCCATGGGCGTGGACGACGACCATCCTCCCACCCGGCGCGAGCGCTCGTGCCAGGGGGACGAGCACCATCCCGACCTTTCGCGCGACAGCGGTTCGCGCCCTGTAGGGCTGAGAGGCCACGATGAGGTCATAGACGCCTCCCGACTCTCCTTGTCTAGGGATAACGTTCTTGAGCAGGAACTCTCGGTCTTTCCTGTAGAGGACCAGAACCGAAGGGCGGGCGTAGAGAGGATTGCCCGTCTTCGGGCTGGTCACCACTTCCCAGGCCTGGGCCAGGCGGTCGAACAGGTCGTGGATCTGGCCGCCGAAGTCGTCGGCAGTGCCCCCCTCGAGGGGAGCCTCGATCCAGGTCAAGTCGGCGGACTTGTCTCGCGACGGTGCCAGCGAGGGGGCCTCCCGGTAGTTCATGTTGGTGACAACCACCACCGTCTCGGGGTGCTCAAAGAGACGATCGGGCATACGTCCCAATGCGATGCGGACGTCCTCGATGCTGATCTCCTTGCCCACCACGAGCCAGGGGATGTGGGTGAAGACCCGATGCATCCGCCGCATGAGCTGGCTGAGCACCGATCCGTCCCCCATGCCTGCATCGAAGATGCGCAATGCCGACTCCCCGGGACCGACGGCGTCCAACTCCCTGCCGATCCGGTCGGCCACCACTGCTTTCTCGTTGGTGGCGGTGGTGAACATGAGATAGGCAGCGCGATTGTCGAAAAACCTGCCGACCGGGGTTGACGTCATATCCCGTTCCTAATGCTGTGCCTCCCATATATGGGAGCCTGGGCGTTTCGTTCGTCAAAGTCTGGCAAGAATCATGTCACAACACCCGGTCAGAGACACTGAACACGTTAAGTGCGTATGATCGGCTGATGTGACGAGTGTGAGGAGAGCAACGCGAGCATGAGAAGCCTCGAAGACGTCCTTCAGTCCGCAGACAACACCGTGGAGATGTTGCGCAACTCTCAGATCGGGGCCTACATCTATCCCGTCGTGCCCCCTGAATTCGGCAATTGGCGTGACGAGCAGCGAGCCTGGCGGGAGACTGCCGTCCTCTTCGACCAATCACACCACATGGCCGAGCTGACGGTGGAAGGTCCCGACGCAGAATCCCTGCTCTCGTCACTCGCCATCAACAGCTTTGCCAGTTTCGGGGTGACCAAGGCGAAGCACTTCGTTCCCACCAACTACGACGGGTATGTGATCGGGGACGTGATCCTCTTCCGTCCCGAGACCGACAAGTTCAACATGGTGGGTCGGGTCCCGACGGTCAACTGGGTGCAGTTCCATGCCGAGACCGGCGACCACAACGTCACCATCGAACGTGACGACCGCTCCCCCTCGCGTCCCATGGGCAATCCCGTGAAGAGACGGCACTTTCGCTATCAGATACAGGGCCCCAACGCCATGAAGATCCTGGAGAAGCTCAACGGCGGGCCAATCCCGGACGTCAAGTTCTTCAACGTGGGGACGATGACGGTGGCCGGACGCGAAGTCCCGGCGTTTCACCACGGCATGGCCGGTGAGCCGGGGATGGAGATCTGGGGGCCCTACGAGGAAGGCGAGGAGATCAAGCAAGCCATCCTCGACGCGGGTGAGGAGTTCGGGCTCAAACAGGTCGGATCGCGCGCCTACGCCACCAACACTCTCGAGTCGGGATGGATCCCGTCTCCCCTACCCGCCGTTTACAGCGGCGACGCGATGAAGGCCTACCGGGAGTGGCTGCCCGCCGACAGCTACGAGGCAGCCGGTTCCATCGGCGGCAGCTTCGTATCCGACGACATCGAGGACTACTACCTGACTCCGTATGAGCTGGGGTATGGGTTCTACATCAAATTCGACCACGACTTCATCGGGCGTGATGCGCTGGAGGAGATGGGCGACAGGCCGCACCGGAAGAAGGTGACTTTCGAGTGGAACACCGACGACGTGGTCGACGTGATGAGGTCGATGTTCAACCCACCCGGGGAGAACTACAAGGTCATCGACCTGCCGTTGTCCAATTACACCTCGGCCACCTACGACCGGGTGGAACGTGACGGTGAGCTCGTCGGCTTCTCCATGTTCAGCGGATACACGTTCAACGATCGATCGATGCTCTCCCTCGGCATCGTCGATCCAGACGTCGAGGAGGGCGATCAGCTGACCCTGGTGTGGGGTGAGGAGGACGGTGGCACCGCCAAGACCACTGTCGAGCCGCACAAACAGACCGAGATCAGAGTCAGGGTCGCCCCGACTCCCTTCTCCAGGGATGCCCGCGAGGGTTACGCCGCCGGCTCCTGGCGGGCCAAGTAGGCACTCGTCGGTCGGTGACTCAGGGCGCCAGACTTCGCTGACCGGTGTCTGGAACCCCGGGTTGCGGGATTCAGGCGGCGCTGTCTCCACTGACCGCCCGATCCGTGGAGAAGTCTGCGATCAGATCGAGTAAGCCCGGATGGGTGAGGATCCGGGAATGTCCGGCGCCTTCCAGAGCGACGATCGAGGTGTGGGGGCGGGTCGCCGCCAATTCCGCAGAGCGCGCGAATGGAGCCTCCGAGTCCCCGGGATCATGTGCGATGAGAATCTCCGCGCCGGTCAACTGAGATGGATGCACACTCGCCATGCTCGGCCACAGCGCGGGATCCCATGTCTCCAGACGACGGCGCAACCCCCGCCGGGCCCACGGTAGGAGCCGAAGCCGATCGCCAAAGACGTCGAGAGCGTCCCTCACATCGAGAGCCGGAGCGACCAGGACCACACGAGGTGGGGCAGATTCAGAGAACGCCAGACGCAGGACCATGGCTGCGAATGAGTGGGCCACGACCAGATCGGGCTCGCCGACATCGTCGACCACGGCGCGCAGAGTCGCGGCCGCCTGCTTGATGTCGGTCGGTGGGCCACCGGCAAAGCCAGGCAGCTGCGGGATGATCACCCGGAAGCCCGCATCAGCGAGACGGCGAGCCACCGCAGACATCTGTGCCGTCCTCCCACCCCATCCGTGGGCTGCAATGGCGATCGGACCGGAACCGATCTCGTGTCCGGTGACACCGCCGAAATGGACGGGCGTGAGGTCACTCAGCTTCTGCCGGTCGCGGGCGGCAGTCGAGGACGCGATCGGCGGAGGGGTGAGCCAAACCTTGAAGGTGAGGGCAGACATCGCCCGCAATGGCAAGGGCACTCTCATCGACCGTCTCCCCTGAGCGCGGAGTTGATCTCATCCGGATCGAGGACGAAGAACGGAGTCCACGGTTTGAGGGCTCTGGTCCTCGACTTGCGACGGTAACGCTTGAGTCTCATGGTGTTCCCTTTCAAAGTGGGTTGCAATCTGCAACTTACCGGGTTCGTAGTGAATTGCAACTCGAAACTGACTACAATGCGCTCATGCCTCGAAAGTCGCTTGCCCACCTCGAATGCTCGGTCGCCAACACGGTCGAGTTCATCAACGATTCGTGGACTGTGCTCATTCTCCGCGATTCATTCATGGGCATCCGCAGGTTCGATCAATTCGTGGAGAGTCTGGGGATCGCTCGCAACACGCTCACCAGCCGCCTGGAGCAGTTGATCGCTGCCGGGATGTTGGAACCACAGGCCTACCAGGACAATCCAGTTCGCTATGAGTACCGACTCACCGAGAAGGGGAAAGACCTCTTCGACGTCCTGATGACCCTCTGGGCGTATGGAGAGCGATGGAACCCACCCGTCGATCCCGAGCATCACCGCGTCTTCCACCTCGACTGCGGCCACGAAGCCATCGCCGTCGCCCACTGCAGCCACTGCGGCGACCGGCTCACCCGTCGCAACGTCCGCATCCAGTCTCCGACTTCGGCGGTCACCGGCGACCCGGTCGAGGCGACCGTCTGAGCCGACCCCCAATCGTCGCCTTCGTGAGAAGGCTCGCCCTGCCGCGTGGCATCCAGGCCGGTGGGCGGGAGCATGACTATTGCCCTCTGACCTGCGGTTACCGCGACCGCATGACTGCGATAGCCGTGCTGACCTCCGGTGGGGACGCACCCGGGATGAATGCCGCCATCAGGGCGATAAGCAAGGTCGCCGCCTCTCAAGCCGTCCCGACCTGAGCGTCGAACAAGCTTCGACGGGCTCATCGACGGCGTGTTCCGCCCGCTGAGCCTGCGCAACACGATGGGCGACCCGGCCCCGGTGCAGGAGGTGGAAAGCGAAGGAGGCAGGGTGGCACCATTTTGGGATCGAGCACGAGCCCTCCTCGATGGGACATACCGGAAGTTCTTGCTCACAGAACGGAGCGAGCGGCTCCGTCAACCCCCACGGAACACGTCCGGGGGGATCGGGTCCTGCTCCCGTCGGCGTGCCCCCAGACCCGATAGATACTGCTTGGGGAAGGGGTGATCGGCATAGCCGAGGTCGATGGCTGCGTTGAGCGTCCAATAGGGGTCGATCAAATGCGGCCGCGCCATGACACACAAGTCGGACCGACCCGCCACGAGGATGTTGTGGATGTCGTCGATCGACGACACCGCACCGACGGTCATCGTGGGGATCCCGGCTTCGTTGCGGATCCGATCGCTGAAGGGTGTCTGATACAACCGCCCGTACTCGGGCTCGGCGTGGATGGAGGTCTGGCCGGTGGACACGTCGATGATGTCACAGCCGTGCTCCCCGAGACGTCTGGCGAACTCGACCGCATCGTCCCCGTCGAAGGCACCGTCCACCCAATCGGTAGCGGAGATACGAACCGAGATCGGCTTGTTGTCCGGCCATACCGCGCGCGCCGCGTCGAAGACCTCCAGCGGATAGCGCATCCGATTCTCCAGCGTGCCCCCGTACTGGTCGGAGCGCTGATTGGCCAATGGGGTCAGGAAGCTCGACAGCAGATACCCGTGGGCGAAATGAAGCTCCAGCCAGTCGAATCCGGCACGCTCTCCCCGCCGGGCCGCAACCACGTGCTGGTCGCGCACCATGTCCATGTCCTCACGAGTCATCTCTTCGGGGACCTGACTGTCCGGGCGGTATCTGATCGGAGACGGCCCCATGATCTCCCAGTTGCCCTCGTCGAGAGGGTCGGTGTCGCCCTCCCACATCAGCTTGGTCGATCCTTTGCGCCCGGAGTGGCCGATCTGAAGAGCGACCAGCGCAGTCGAGTGCTCGTGGACGAAATCGACGATTCGCGACCAGGCGGCTTCCTGGTCGTCATTCCAGATCCCGGCGTCGGCCGGTGATATCCGACCTTCCGGGGAGACACAGGTCATCTCGGTCATGACCAGACCGGCCCCACCCACCGCCCTGCTCCCGAGATGCACCAGATGCCACTCGGTAGGGACTCCGTCCACGGCGGAGTATTGGTCCATGGGAGACACGACCACCCGGTTGGGGACGACGACATCACGCACCTGATAGGGGTGGAACATCGGTGGCGTTCCTGGATCGATGGGGACCGGTGAACCATGCTCGGAAGACGAGTACCAGCGGTCGACCGAAGCCATGTACTCGGGGTCACGGAGGCGGAGATTGTCATAGGTCACCCGCTGGCTCCGGGTGAGCATGGAGAAGACGAACTGCTCCGGCTCCATGTTCCGATAGCGGTCGGCCCCCTCAAACCACTCCAGGCTGGCCTTGGCCGCCCTTTGCAGGCTTTCCACCTCGGGACGTCGCAAGGCCTCATATGTGTCCAGCACGTCCTGCAAGGGATCGTTGGCGACCAGGAGGTTGGAGAGGGCGATGGCGTCTTCCATGGCTAGCTTGGTCCCGGACCCGACCGAGAAATGCGCGGTGTGGATGGCGTCTCCCATGAGGACCACGTTGCCCGCGTGCCACCGCTCACAGGTGATTGTGGGGAACTGCAACCATTTCGAGTTGTTTCCGATCAGCCCATGTCCATCGAGGTGGTCGGTGAAAAGGACCTCACAGAACTCGATGGCATGTTCATCGGAGACTCCGGGCGGGTAGACCTCGTCTTCGGTGCGGTCGAGTCCCAACGCCCGCCAGGTGTCCGGAGCCATCTCGACGATGAAGGTGCTCCCCTCGTCCGAATAGGGATAGATGTGAGCCCAAACCAACCCTTCCGGAGTGTCGATGAATATGAAGTGGAACCGGTCGAAGATCTTCTCGGTGCCGAACCAGATGTATTTGTTGGTCCGTAGGTCGACCGACGGACGAAGACGATTCGCAACGGCAGCGCGCACCATCGAGTTGGCCCCATCGGCGCCGACGATGAGGTCGGCATCGGGTAGCGATGACAGGTCGGTGACCTCGGCGGAGAAACGCAGATCCGCGCCCAGGTCCTCAGCGCGATGGCTGAGCACGGCTAGCAACTCCTTCCGGCTCGCCGCGGCGAATCCGTGGCCACCAGAGACAAAGCGCTCGCCGGAGAAGTGACGGACTTCTATGTCCCCCCACTCCTTGAAGGCCTTGGTGAGGGCGTCGAAGGACTCTCCATCGGCCACCTCGAAATGGTCGAGAGTCTCCTCTGAGAAGACGACACCGAACCCGTAGGCGTCGCCGGGCCGGTTCCGTTCCAACACCGTGACTTCGAAGTCGGGGCGTGCCTTCTTGACCAGGATGGCCAGATACAGCCCGGCGGGGCCACCACCGACGCAGACGATCCTCATGGGCGCCAACTTATCGCCAGTTCGCGGGGGCGCGTTCACATTGCCTACTCCTCCTCGACTCCGATCTCGGTCGCTTTGACCGCAACCCAGGTCTCCACCCCGGGTCGGAGAGAGAGGGCATCGGTCGCCTCTCTGGTGACCTCCACCGTGAGCGGCACCGGACCACCGGTACGCAGCCGGACCCGCTCACCCAATCTCTCGACGACCTCTACCGACGTCTGCCAGGTGTTCCGCTGACTTCCTTCCGGCTTGGTGCGATGCAGCGAGACGGCAGTGGGATGGATCGTGAGCAGGACCGGCCCGGAGACTTCGTGATCTGCGATGCTCAGCGAGAACTTGCCTACATCGACGTGCCCGTCCTCGGCCAGTCCGGAGATGAGGTTGGAGCCGGCCAAGTCGGCCGCATACTTCGTCTTGGGTCGCAGCCTTATCTCATCGGCTGTTCCCGACTGGGAGATGACACCGCTCTCGATCACGTACACCATATCGGCGAGGAGGAATGCCTCGGTGGGATCGTGGGTGATCAAGAGCTTGGGCCCGGCGAAATCGCCGAGATGCTCTGCGAGGACTCTGCGGAGCTCGACCCTGGTAGTCACGTCGAGAGCAGACAACGGCTCGTCCAACAACAAGAGATCTGGCTCGACGACAAGCGCTCGGGCCAGTGCCACCCGCTGAGCCTGACCACCCGAGAGCTCTCCGGGCATTCGGCGCTCCAACCCGTCGATACCGAGGCGCGTCATCCACTCCCTCGCGGACTCGGCTGCCTGGCCGCGTCCGGTCCCTCCGCTCCTCAAACCGAACGCTATGTTCTCGAGAACGCTGAGATGCGGGAACAGGAGATAATCCTGGAAGACCACTCCGATCCGGCGACGCTCCGGTGGGACAAATATCTCCGCGTTCGGATCGTCCAGCGTCTCTCCCCCGAGCTGGATCCTTCCTTCATCGACCGGCAGGAGCCCGGCGATCGCCGACACAGTCGTGGACTTTCCGGCTCCGTTGGGCCCGAGCAAAGCAGCCACCATGCCTGGCTCGATGGATATGTCGACATCGACGGAGAATTCGTTGGACCGGTTGATCACAACCCTTGCACGCAGGGGCCCCCCGGTCACAAGACCTTCCACCAGCGTTCACGCAGGGCGATGAG
Source organism: Acidimicrobiia bacterium (assembly GCA_036374335.1). Lineage (GTDB taxonomy): Bacteria > Actinomycetota > Acidimicrobiia > Spongiisociales > ZC4RG35 > JANQRA01. The sequence goes on along the minus strand of DASUUC010000015.1, from coordinate 6,091 downwards.
AACGGCAAGTGATACCAAGACCATGAGCAGACTGATGGCCACGGCCACATCACGATCACTCTCCAGGGCGACGAACACGGCCAGCGGAAGTGTCTGGGTTCTGCCTGGCAGATTTCCGGCGAACGTGATCGTGGCCCCGAACTCTCCAAATGCTCGGGCCCAGGAGAGGGCCAGGCCGGCCATCACCGAGGGACCGATCATGGGCAGGGTCACCCGGCGCATGACCGTCCAGCGCCCAGCGCCCAGGCTGGCCGCGGCACTCTCATACCGCTCATCCAGGTTGCGCAGGGCTCCCTCCACCGTGACCACCAAAAACGGCATCGACACGAAGGTGGTGGCGAGGACGACACCCCAGGTCGAGAAGGGCAGAACGAGGCCGGTCAGCTCGTAGAGAGGCTCACCGACCATCCCGCGACGCCCAAGAGCGAATAGCAGGGCGGCGCCGCCCACGACCGGAGGCAGTACCAGAGGCAGCAGGACCAATCCCCTGACGAGACGACGGCCCGGAAATTCCACCCGTGCCAGAAGCCAGGCCAGCGGGACCCCGACGAAGACTGAGATCACAGTGGCAGACACCGAGGCGACGAGGGAGAGGCTGAGGGCATCGGTGACAATCGAGCTCGTGACCAATCGGGGAAGATCGCTCCATGGCGTCCGCCACAGCAGCCCGGCCAAAGGTACGACGAACAGGGCCAGGCCCACTGCTCCGAGCAACAGCACTAGGACCGGAGGCCGCCGACTCACCCGTCGCTCGGTCATTGAGACGAGAACCCGTACTCGCTCAAGATCGCCTGTCCTTCATCGGAGAGCACCAACTCGATGAACGCACTCGCAATCTCCTGGCTGGGCGCACCAGCCAGGACTGCGATGGAGTACCCGGCGGCCACATTGACCGATTCGGGGATCTCGACTCCTTCGACTGTTCCCTCTGCGGAGACGACGTCGGACACATAGGTGATGCCTGCATCCAATTCACCGGCTTCGACCTTGGTGAGAAGAGCACGGACATCGGGCTCGTAGGTATCGATGGCGGGGGTGACTCCGGCGTTGGCGAGCGCTTCTCGAGCTAAGTCACCACAAGGGACGGCTTCGGCACACAGCCCGAGCAAGAGGCCGTCGTCGGAGAAGTCACCCAATCGGTCGACTCCCCCAGGATTGCCAGCCGGCACCGCGATCTCGAGGCGATTGACCGCGAAGACCCGTGGGCGACCGGCGGTCTGTCCTGCTGCCACTACCTCTTCCATGTTGGATATATTGGCCGAAGCAAACACATCGACCGGTGCACCCTGGAGGATCTGCTCGCGCAAGGCGGAGCTTCCGCCGAGGTTGAGGACCACGTCGACATCCGGGTGTGTCTCCTCGAAGGCCGACTCGATCTCAGCAAAGGCACCGGTCAGCGAGGCGGCGGCGGAGACCAGGAGCTCTTCTCCTCCCGGACCACCGCAACCCGCCAAGGCCACGATGACGACGATGCTCAGCACTATTCTCATTGTGACTATCCACGGTACTCCCCGAGGTGACGGATTGAGCGACCTGTCGGTGACCGAGCATGCGGTGTTGGGACTCCTCGCCGAGGGTCCCAACCATGGATTCGCCCTCTCCAAGCAACTCGCCGCAGACTCAGACGTCGGCCGCATCCTCACCGTGCGCCGTCCTCTGGTCTACCGGGCCCTGGATCGACTGGTGGACGGCGGGCTCGCCGAGCCGGTCCACACCGAGAAGGGCTCCGGGCCGAGCCGCGTGATCCATCGTGTCACTCGAGCCGGGCGCCGTGAGTCATGCAGCTGGTTGGCCCACCCGGTCGACCATGTCCGGGACATTCGGATCGAGTTTCTGCTCAAAGTCGCACTTCTGATCCGCGCCCGCCGATCGCCCGGGCCGCTGATTGCGGCGCAAAGGACATCCCTCGAGCCGACACTGACCGCCATCGCGGACGTCGCCAGCAACGACCATGTCGAGAGCTGGCGTCGTCACGTCGCACGGGCAGCCGGCGCCTTTCTCGATGAGCTAGACGAGGTATATCGCTGACATCGCCGGTCAAGGCGTGCTCCAGTCCTCTCCGCGAATGCCCGTTGACGATTCATCGAATCGGCAGAGGTCGACGGTGCCAGCCCTTTCACCACGGGCACCCGTCTCATTCTGCGGCTGTCGTTTCCGCTCTCGCGGCGTTCGCATATTCCAGTTCCTCTGGGTCTGGTCGCTCTGGTCGAAGGCAGGTGGGGAACGAAGGTGCCAGTGACAACGGTTGCTCTGCGCGAGCCGCAGGATCTGGCGTATCCTCGGGTGAAAACCCACATCTGCGTCTACAGCAGCCACAATCCCTCGCTGCGCGCCCTCGCTCGGGCCTTGTTCGGACAACAGGCCTTCGAGGGCCGGCTCCCGGTGTCGCTGCCCCCGCTCTACCCGATCGGACACGGTCTGTGACATGGGCCTTCTCGAAGAGATAAGAGAGCAACCGAAGGCGTTGGCCCGCACCGTCTCGGAAAACGGCAGCGCTGTTGCCGAGGTGGCCCGACACGCCCTCGGGTGCACCCATGTGGTGATCGCGGCTCGGGGAACCTCGGACAATGCTGCGAGGTATGCCCAGTATGTATGGGGCTCTCGAAACGGGCTGCCGGTTGCGTTGGCCACCCCCTCGTTGTTCACCCTCTATGGCAGCCCGCCCCATCTCGGGGGTGCACTCGTCGTTGGCATATCGCAAAGCGGTCAGTCCCCGGACATCGTCTCAGTCGTCGAGGAGGGCAGGGCCCAGAGACGACCGACCGTCGCGATCACCAACGACCCCGGCTCACCTCTCGCCAACGCCGCTGATGTCCTCGTTCCCCTCCACTCCGGTGAGGAGACCGCGGTGGCGGCGACCAAGACCTACACGGCGCAGCTGGCTGTCATCGCCTCCATATCCGAGGCGATGCTCGACCGAGACCAACCCCTCGATCAGCTGGCCACGACCGCAGCCGAGGCACTCCGGGGTGAGGACATCGCCCGGACGGCGGCCAAGGCAATGAGCGAATTCGAGCACGCCGCCGTTCTGGGGCGCGGATTCAACCTCTCCACCGCCTTCGAGTGGGCCCTGAAGATGCAGGAGCTCAGTTACGTGGTAGCTCAGCCGTTCTCCACCGCCGACTTCCTTCATGGCCCGATCGCGGTGGTCGACCGTGGCTATCCCGTCCTGGCCGTCATCGCCGAAGGTCCGACCGCCCGAGACGTCGTCAGCGCATTGCACAGAGCAAGAGAACGCGGAGCGCCCACCGCGGTCGTCACCAACTCACCCGATCGAGAGGACATTCCGGGCCACGTCATGCGGTTCTCCGCGGCAGACGAATGGCTGAGCCCCATCCCCGCCATCATCGTTGCCCAGCTCTTCACCTACTGGCTCACCATCGAACAAGGCAACGACCCCGACAACCCCCGTGGCCTGTCCAAGGTCACCCGCACCACCTAAACGCTTCCTAATGCTCTGGCTCCCATATCCGGGAGGTACAGCGTCTCATTCGCCAATCGCTCTCGGTTGTGCCCGCTGGGTGGGCTCCATTACACCTTCGGACTTTCACCCATTGACGAACTCGGTGCCGGCTACGCCGATGAGATTCCCTTCAGGGGTCAGTGCAATGCCCGACGACAATGGTTCCGGGCTCACCTTCGGGACCCATCACGCGCTTTCCCCCAAGCCTTTCGGTCGCCGCCAGTGTCTCTTCGACATCGGGGACGCCCCACATAGAGGAGGACTCGGGCCTCATGCCCCTCACCGCCGCCGGCACCACCATTGATCCCGCCGTTCGGGCTGCCTTCGACGAATCCGTGATTGCCCTCTTGGGAAACGCCTCTGGGGCTGCGTTCCCGGTCTGGAACTCCCAGCCGAAGCGCTCTTCGTGTTAGTCCCGGAGGATGGCCGGGTCTGTTCCGATGATCTCGAAGTGCACCATTGATTGGCCCAATGTCGCTCCTTCAGTGGCCCGCAACCAGTGCCGTGTCTCGTGTGGCGCCGGTTGCCATCAAGCACCGCACCCACGAGTTCCAGCGTAGAGAAGCCGGCAGGCTCATGGAGTCATCGCCTCTCCTGAGGACGGCTCTCTGGGGGCAACAGAGCGCAGTGAGACGAAGGCGGGCACGGCCACGACGATTGCGATGACCGCGCTGACTGCAGCCGTCACTCGCAGACCTGACGTGAAGGCTGCCTGTGCGGATGACAGCAACGTCTCGCCGACCGCCTCTGGAAGCCGCGACACGGCCACGGTAGCCCCTCCCAGAGTGTCCATCGCGGCCCGAGCCGCGTTCTCGGACAGCCCTGCGGGCAGTCCACTGCCCAACGTAGACCGGTAGACCGCGGTCCCCAGGCTGCCGAGGATGGCCAGGCCGAGCGCACCCCCGAGTTCCGCACCCGTTTCGGAGATCCCCGAGGCGACCCCGGCCTTCTCGGGTGGGGCTGAGCCGACGATGAGCTCTGTCGTCAGGTTGAACACCGGGGCGAGAGCGAGAGCGATCAGGATCGACGCCACCACGATCACACCGAGCCCACCCCAGACTCCCACTTGTGCCAGCAAGCCCAGACCAAGCGCGGAGACAGCCATGCAGGTGGCGATGACCAGGCCCGGTCGCAGCCGGTGGATGAAGCGAGGAGCCACGGTCGATCCGACCACGAATCCGGCCGCCGACGGCAGGGACCAGAGCCCGGCCTCAAACGGGGAAAGGCCAAGCACGAGCTGCAGATATTGAGCGACGAACAGGAAGTAGCCGACTGCGATGAATATGGAAATGACGTTGGTGGCGAGGGAAACGTTGAACATGCGCAGACGGAACATCTCGAGGTCGATGAGCGGATTCGCCAGTCGTTGCTGCCGTCGGACAAAGACGATCCCGGCGCCAATACCAACCGCCGCGGCGACCAGGGGCATGAGCCCGAGGCCGTCCTGGGTCACATCCTTCAGGGCGAAGATGACGGCCAGCACCGCGAGGAGGGAGAGCCCGGCGCTGGGCAGATCGAGGGAACGGGCTTCGGGGTCCTTGTACTCCGGAAGCAGTCTGGGACCCAACACCAACAGGGCAGCCATCACCGGAAGCGCTAGCAGGAACACCGATCCCCACCAGAAGCGCTCGAGGAGCATCCCACCCACAACCGGGCCTACCGCTGAACCGGCGGAGAAAGCGGCGATCCACCAGCCGATCGCGATCGATCGCTGCTTGGAGTCCTCGAACATCACAAAGATGAGCGACAGCGTCGACGGGGCTAGCGTCGCTCCCGCGACACCCATGAGAGCGCGGGCTGAGATGAGCATGGCCGAGCTGGTCGCGAATGCCGCGAACACGGAGACGGCGGCGAACGACGCTGCACCGATGAGAAGGAGACGACGCCGGCCGATCCGGTCGCCCAGGGTTCCCATCGTGATCAGGGATCCGGCCACCACGAATCCGTAGATGTCGATGATCCACAGAAGCTGGGCGCTCGTCGGCTTCAGATCCGCACTCAACCTGGGAATGGCGAGATGCAGGACCGTCAAGTCCATCACGTACAGCAGGCAGGCGAGGGCCAAGACACCGAGCCCCACCCACTCGCGTCTACCCGCCAGCTCGGGTGCCCTCTCTTCCAGTCTTTCGATGTGCATGGCTATTTCTCCTAGCTCGTTTCGTCATGTGTGACGTCCGAGGAGCGGGAGACTCATCGGTCGTCTTCGCCTTCAATACGAATTGCCAACCCAAAAATCGACACCGATGAGATCGAGGGCGTCGAATCGTCATACGTGAGGGACGGTCGCCGCTGGCGAGCCCGGGACCATATCGAGAAGGAGACGAAGTGGCTTGGCGAATTATCAGACATCGACATCGCACTTCGCGACGGCGACTAGTCGGCATTCGACGCCGTGGTGGAGCGCCATCGCCGGGAGCGCCATCGCCGGGAGCTCCAGGTGCACTGCTACCGGATGCTCGGCTCCTTCCAAGACCCGAGGACATCGCCCAGGAGACCTTCCTGCGCGCCTGGGCCAACCGATCTGACTATGAGGGTCGGTCGTCTTTCCGAGCATGGCTCTACCGGGTCGCGACCAACGCCCGTCTGGACCTGATCAAAAGGAGACGACGTGTGGTGTCATTCGATCCT
>DASUUC010000014.1:0-6084 GCA_036374335.1 Acidimicrobiia bacterium | reverse complement strand
GCTCGCCTCCCGCCTCGGCGTCATCACCATCGCCGCCGTACTGGTCAGCGCCGTCTCTCTCGCCGTCACCGCGGCCAGCTTCCAACCCGAAGTCTGGGTCACCTTCGCCGCCGCCACCCTGGCGGTAGCACTCACCTACGCTTTGATCGGAGTGGTAGTCGGCCCACTCGTCGGACGGGTCGGCGGCCTCTACCTGATGTTCCTACTCCCCTTCCTCGACCTCGGCTTGGCCCAGAACATCATGTTCGACGCCGCCCCACCCACCTGGGCCGTCTGGATGCCCGCCCACGGTGCGATGCGGGTGCTCATCGACGGCGCCTTCACCCCCACCTTCGACGAATCCGGCGATGTCTTTCTCAGCTTGGCCTGGCTTCTCGGTCTCGCCGCCGTCGCAGCTGCCATCTTCCACCGGACTTCGTCGCCGCGGAACGCATGATCGGCTTTGGCGATGTCGGCTGATCCCGCCCTCGCTCTCACCGTCGCCTACCTGCGCCTCAACGGCTACTTTCTCCTCGCCGAGCAAGAACTCCACATCCGAGAGCCGGCCGGATTCCGGACGCTCACCGACATCGACGTCATCGCCCTCCGCCCACCGACAGCACCGGGACCGCCGCACCATCGTCTCGGTCAAGGGGTCGAGGAATGCCTCATCATTACCGACATTGATCCCACACTCGACGTCGACACCAGCCGATTCGACGTCATCGTCGGAGAAGTGAAGACCGCCGAAGCCGAGCTCAACCCCGCACTGCTCACACCCGGTGCACTACACGCCACCCTCCGCCGCATCGGCAACCTCTACGGCATCCCCCTCGACCAGGTCGTCGACGGCCTGATCGCCGACGGATCAGCGACCACGCCAACTGCTCGGGTTCGGCTCGTCGTCTTCGCCGGATACGGACACGACGCACGAGGGTTCACCATCCATCTCGGAGAGGCTGCCCGATTCATCCGCCACCACCTCCACGCTCACCACGACCTCTACCGGGTCACCCGATTCTCCGACCCGGTGATCGCTCTCCTCGAACTCCTCGAGAAGGCCCCGTAGGAGCTCATCAAAGGGCAACTGCCAGAACCGCAGGTAGAAGGGACGGTAGAACCGCCTTCCACCCCCCGGCCAGCAGCCCCCTGGCCTCAGACCATGGTGTGCACCGACTCCGGCGACAGATCGGGGATTATCGCTGCCTGTCGGTTGAGGAAACGGTCGCGCCGGCGCCAGTGTGCGGCGATGGCGATTGACCAAATGATGACCGAGGTGGTCACAACCGCGCTGACCAGGCCCTTGCTGGCCAGACTCGTGGAGCCTATGTTCAACGACAGGTGGAGGAGTGCGATGACGAGGATGCTCGAATCGGCCCCTTCGTAGATCCAGGTCATGACCACGGCGAGGGCGAAGAAGCCGAGGAGCCACCCCGGCAGGAACACGATGGGGAAGTCCCGGTAGCCGCTGTTGATGAAGAATGTCGGCAGGTGCCATAGAGCCCAGGGTGCTGCCACCAGCAGGCTTGCCGTCAACTCGTGGTGACGCCGGCGAAACGCTGGAAGGGCGAATCCTCGCCAACCCGTCTCTTCACCGAAACAGTTGACGATCAGGACCAGACCCAAGCCTGCCCAGCCGGTGATGGCCGCGAACCCGTTGACCTCGGTCCACTCGTGGAAGGGCGGGAACTCACCGCCCCCAAGAGCGAGGAAACCCGCAGTGACGAGGGCCAAAAGCAGTGGCGCAAGAACCCATAGATACCATTTGACTGCCACCCGCCAGCGAAACATGCGCGTGATTAGGTCTCTAAGCCCAGCCGTTCCTCCGGTGACCCCAGTAACGACCAGGGCTGCGACCAGAGGCCCCAACAGCCCTGGCGCATGGCTCCATCGTCCTCCAAGAAGGGCGTCCGGCACCCAGTAGCCCCACGACAGCAGGAAGGTCAACACGTAGAACGAGGCGAGCGGATGCCGACTGATCAAGCCCTTGGAAGCGGCTCCGACATTGTCTTCCCCCTTCTCCTCGGCGGGCGGTAGGGAGCTCGACTTGGGCAGTGTGATCCGGACCACAACATTCCCCCTGGCGAATTCACGCAGTCTGGCCTCGTCGATCCTGCCGTCGGCGCTGACCACACTCCAGCGCCTTGCCACCTGGGGAAAACGGCGGAGGTAGCTGCGGATGCCCTGCTCTGTCAGCTCGCGGGACGGCCCGCTCGATAAGACCCTGGCCGTGGCCTCGATGTCACGTCCCCGAATACGGACGGCCACCGGCGATTCCTCGGCCAGATTCCGCCACCATGTCTTGTGCTCGTGATCACCGGGAAAGACCCACAGCTTCTCTCCGTCTTCCGCGTACTGCACCGGAAAGGTGTAGACCGTTCCCGTCCTACGACCCCTCACCGAGATCAGCATGACCGACCTGTCCACCAGGTCGGAGAACGGCGATCGGAGTAGCCACCTCATGAACCGCATCGGAATCCAACTACCGGTCGAGGCCATCAGACACCTCCACCGAGGCGTCTAGTGGTGAAGATCGTCTTTGACCAGGGTCCAAAGTCCCGATTCCGGCAGGTGCATGGACTCTAGGAGTGGAACTTCGCGGTTGAGAGGTCAAGATTGAGCGCCAGTTGTTGGACTTCCTCCGTGCGATGCAGGACGGCTGTTTGATAACAGCCGCTGCCGTGGCCATGCCGGCTCCTAGTCGGTGATCCCGACGGCGGGGATTAGCAGGTCGGCGAGGAGGTCGCCCCAGTCGGAGATGCCGCAGCCGTTGGTTCGGTCCACGGTCGTGTCGACCGGTTGATCGTCGATCGTGCCGATGATCGTTCTTCGGTTGCGTGAACGGGTGGAGTGACTGCTCGTGCCAGGATGTGATAGGCAGTTGGGCACTCAGTTGGGCACCGGCGAGTCATCCCACCATCCTCAATGCAGCCGACGAGTATCCCGTTGTTTGAGGGGATGCGTCCACAGCCAGGCTTCGGCGAGCCCGGGAATTGGCGATGAGGGATCATTGTCCTTTAGGGACCGAATCGCCGCGACGAGTCATCCCTTCGTCCCCCAGTGGGCCCCGCGACGGTGCAGCCCAGTCCATGGCCGAACCATGGCCCGTGCACGAAACAGCCCTGCCTCCGACGCTAACGCCTGACCCCTTCGACAGGCCCGGTAAAAAAGTGTTGATCACCGCAAGCGGGCGCTGGCGCGGTCGGCAACCAGCAACACCGTTTGCCGATGCTCGGCTGGCCATGTGCCTCTGACAGGGGCCCATGACGAGTCGTCCGCGAGGAATATCAGGGTACGGCTCAGGGTGCTGCCCCGATGTGCGCGACGCCGCTCCACTTTAGGCTCGACCCCGTGAGGAAGGATCACCTTCCTGCGTGGACGATGACAGGAGGAAACTGGAATGCCGATTCGTAAAGCGACGTGGGCGATCCTCGTCTGGACCGTCCTGATGGCCGTCGGGATCTTGGCTGCCGCGCTGGGCATCGGGGGCGAATGTGTTGGTTTGTCGGGCAGCGATCTCAGTGCTTGCCGGGCCGACGCATGGACCCGCGGCGGCATTGGCCTCGGGCTGCTCTTGTTCCTCTGGTTCATCGGTTTTGTTCCCTTGGCGATCTTCTGGTTTGTGCGCCGGCCGAAGGAGAACGTCACCGTCTTCGGGCCGGCCGGGCAGCAGGTCATGCTCTCGGAGGCTGAAGCCAGGAAGCGGGTCGAGCAGCAGGGCTGGGCGTATCAGAGGTCCAGTCCGGGCCATGACGGCGCGAGGTAGATCGTTGCTGATCCTGGAGTCTCCTGATGCGATCCGTGGTCGCGGGAGCCGCCCACCGGCGAGGGCCGTCGAGCCGATCCGCCCTTGCTGGCCGCCCCTCGATCTCCCAAGCCGGGGGGTGCTACGTGCTGCAGCTGCATAGCCCGGTCCGAACGAGGTGATGGAGTTGGGCGGCGGCTACCTGCCTGCGCGGTGCCAAGCATCCTCGACGGGTCCGGCCTGAGGAATGACCTCCGAGCGATGACGCTGGCCCGGTGGGGGTATCTGCTCTACGGCGGCTGTGTGCTCGGCAACCAGGCCCTCGCCGCGATGACGGACTTCAAGGACAGCTACTTCGGCCTCGGGGCGCAGGACCACCGGTCCAGCTTCGGCTTCGGTGTCACCGCCCTTGGCCATGCGGGCACAGTGCCTGGCTACACGCACAGCTACTGGCGTTCCCCGAGAAGGACAGGCAGTGGCGGTGCTCATGAATATGAACTGCAGCGAGGGCGAGTTGACCCCAATCGCTAGGCAGCTCCGCGCCGCCTCAGCGCCCGTAAGGGGCGCAGGCCACGACACCAGCGAACCCGCTTCGACCTATCGTCTGCCCGGACATTCGCGCGCTCTGCCGCCCGCTGGCGCAGGGCGATGAGCACCAGGCGGAACCGATAACGAGAACCACAGGAGCGGCCAGGGAACAGCAGCCGGTAGAGCTCAGCGAATTGAGCGCCGAGGCTGGCGATCCCGAGCGCGAGGTTGATGGTGAGCAGGGCAGGGGCGCCATGAACGGGATCGCCACCAGGCTGATCAGGACGGCGAGTGTCATCTCGGTGGCGGCCCAGGCTGGCCATGTCGCGGTTCGTCGAGCGAAGTCGTAGGCCGGATCGTTGAGCACCGGCTATTTCCCGGGCGGTTCAAAGAGCGTTTCATGCCCGCACGGTGGGATCACAAGCTGCTCAAGCGCCTGCGCTTGCGCCGATCCTCGTGGATCGGTGGAGCCGGCTGCGAGGCGCCCATCGCTCCTCGCCGAGGATCACCTGACCGTCCCTAGACAAAGGTATTTCAGTTCCGCCCGTAGACCCGCACTCCGTCGGTGTCGACGATCATGATCCATGGCGTACTGGCGCCCGCTCGTACTCCGAGCTGGCCAGGGCTTCCCGGGTCGGATGGTGTGAAGGGATCGCGGGTGGGATCTACCGGGGAGGCAACTCCGTCGGGTGAGATCGACAGGTGCCCGGCAAGCTGCCCGCCGACTCCGCTGTCGGTGCCCCCGAGTATGTAGAGGAAGAGGGTGCCGTCTTCACCGCTGGCCACCTCGACTAGACCGTAGACGGGAATCGTCGGATCCCCGGCGTAGGCGAGCCGCCACGACAAGTTGGCTGCACCGGGTGCGTCGGGGAGTTCCACGGTGAGCTGGTCGCCCCGGACCTGGAGGCGGAACCGGGTGCCGGCTCGGGTCTGGAACCAAACCACATCCTCCGGGTCACCGGTGTGGGGATCGACTCTGGTGAGCAGGCGACCTTCGCCGGAGAAGCCATAGAGCGAAGTCCCGTCGTCGAATCTGAGACCGAAGTCGGTGGGCACCGATACCAGCCTGGTGTCGCCGTCTTCGAGAAGCAGTAGCGTGGTCGTTTCTCCTCCGAGCCGTTGGGCGACCAGGGTGCCGTCGGCGAGGATGTGGGGAAGCTGGAATTGGAAGTATTGCCCTTGGGTGAGATGTTCGGGCTTGATAGGTATCGCCCCGAGATATTGGGCGGTCTCCGTGTAGTGGGCGAGACGCCGCTTTGCGGCATCGAGAATCCACCAGGAGCCGTCCGGTGCCTGCGCTCCGTACTCCGGCCCGAGCTCGAGGCTGCCCATGTCCCCACCCGGCGCCGTCCCCAGTTCTTCCTCGGCCTCTCCGTAAGGAATGAAGAGGATTTCCGACCAGTCGGGACCGAACTCGGAGGCGGTAGGCAGGAGAAGCACCGGCTCACCCGGAGTCGAGGTGGTGGTCGTCTCCGACGAGGTCGTGCTCGTCGTCGGAGGCTGTGTGGTCGTCGTGGCCGAAGGTAGCCCTGTCGTCGGAGAGGGCGCTGAGGTCAGACCACAGGCGGCCAAGAGCAGCGCAAACGCCACAGTCGGGAGAACGAGACGCTCCCTGCGCATCTCACCGGCACGACCAGCGTGCATCTTCAACTCGGTCGCTGTGAAGCCAGCTCGCGGACCGGCGCCGATCATGAGGTTGGGCCGGGCGGCGCTCCCAGGAGATATCGCGGACGATGAGGAGCAGGTTGGCCAGGATGGCCGCTCCCACGACGGCGGTGACAGGTGCCAGCAGCTGGTTGCCCAAGTTGAATCCGAGCCAGGCTCCGGCGACA
>DASUUC010000013.1:0-43511 GCA_036374335.1 Acidimicrobiia bacterium | reverse complement strand
GATCAAGGCAAAGAGATGGCCGAACACGCCCAGTTCAGCGTCGACACCGGAATCCAGATCTACTTCTGCGATCCCAAGTCACCGTGGCAGCGGGGTTCGAACGAGAACACCAACGGGCTGCTCCGTCAGTATTTCCCCAAGACCACCGAAATGTCAGCACCCACCCAAGACCAGCTCGACGAAGCCGCCTACTCGCTCAACTCGAGACCTAGACAAACCCTCGGATGGATGACACCATCACAAAAGCTCGCCGAAGCGTTGCAATGACCCCTGAGACCGCAGCACGTCCTGAGCGGCTATCGCTACCCGTCGTTGACATGCTCTGTTAGTTCGATCAAGGAGGTCACTACGTCGTGGGTGGCTTGGGGTGGCTCCGGGTTGCGGGCCTCGGGATGGATCATCTGAACCGTGGAGAGCCCAACACGGGCAGCTCCGTCAAGGTATGAGATCTGATCATCGACGAAGACCCCAGTGTCCACGTCTAGCAATCTGAGGGCGTGACGGAAGATCTCTGAGTCGGGTTTGACGCTGCCAACCTCGAAGGAGAGTACGACCTTGTCGACCCTGTCACGTAGACCTAGTCGGTTGACCACGGCCTGAGTAGACCGTGAACAGTTGCTCACGATGGCTGTTTTGACTCCGCTCTCGCGTAACGATTCGATGGCTGGGAACGCATCACTAAAAGGCACAGCTTCCGTCTCGAGGAATTTGTCCTGTGAGAGAACAAGATCGGCTACAAGGTTTGCGGCTGGTGGTATTCCACAAGCCTCGACTATCGCTGCCGTCTCGGAGTGGATGGATTCGAATCCCCCTCGGCCACGAACACCTCTTGTGGTGTCGAATCCACGACTCACCTCCTGAGGTGTGATTCCGATACGTGTCGCCCAACGATGCGCTAGGTCAGACCACGGCGCTGTGATTAGCGTGTCGTATAGGTCAAAGAGAACTGCGAGGGGCACGAGCTCAGCGTAAGGGGCTACACGACCGGGCGGGCGTCCTAGATCACCAGTTAAGCGTGGATAACAAGCCTTCCACGAGATGCGCGAGAACGAGGCACTTCGGCGTGTGGTGGAATAGGAAGTGTCGTCCTTCGGCGTTGCGACTTAGGTAGCTTCGACCCATGTCCGACGACACGGTGAGGCGATCTGCGTCCGTCGCTGGTGGGATCTTCGCTGTCACTTTCTTCTTTGGCCTTCTCCTGGCTGGGGACCAGGCGGGAGCTTTCGCTGATTCTGAGAGGGCCTACACTGAAATCTTCTCGGATGCCTCGCATCGAACTCTCGACCTGACCGGGTCCCTGTTGCTGATCGGCTCCTCCGTGGCGTTTGGCACGTTCGCGCTCCAGCTTGCTGCAATGGATGAGGCGACACGACCGTCATCGGTGGTGATGCGTGTGGGTGGCGGACTCGCCGCAGTCTCGATGCTGATGGCGGGCGCTGCATTTCTCACAGTGCCGGCCAGCCTGCTGCTCGGTGACTTCTTTGGCGATCCGGGACTCGTGACCGCACAGCCTGTGCTTCCTCATTTTGGGTACATCTTGTTAGTAGTGGGGTCCGCCATCCCGGCAAGCGCCTTGATGGTGGCTTCGACTCGTCTCGCCGCTTTGCCGACATGGTTGAGGTGGGTGACGGTCGCGGCCGCCTTTCTTCTCGTCGTGACGGGCCCGTCGGTCATCACGATGTTGCTGCTCCCGGTCTGGGTGGCAACGGTCGTCCTGGTCACCAGACGCGCAGCTCAGATCCCCCGATACGCGCAAAACGAGCATCCCACCGACCGCCTATAACGAAGCCTATCGCTCGGGCTGAGGTGCTCAATCAGGGGCCTTGGGGGCAGTGCGTGAAGCATTGTGGCTATGTAGGGAGACCGTCTGAGTCCCCTCCGCAAGCTATGAGCCCAAACTACGACTGGGCACCCAGTTCCTCGGCTAGTCCAATCAGAATCCCTTCGGGACCACGGATGTAGCAGAGGCGATATGAGTCTTCGTACTGCATCACTTCGCCGACAAGCGTCGCACCTCGCGTAAGAAGCCGAGCAAGAGTTTCGTCGAGATCGCTAACAGTGAACATGGCGCGTAGGTAGCCAAGGGCATTCACAGCGGCGTTTCGATGGTCAGAGATAACAGCTGGAGCAAGAAATCGGGAAAGTTCGAGCCGGCTGTGCCCGTCAGGAGTCACCATCATCGCGATTTCGACCTGTTGGTCACCCAATCCCGTGACGCGCCCGGCCCACTCTCCTTCGACCATCGACCGACCCTCGAGGTTCAACCCAAGCTCGGCAAAGAAGGAGATGGCGTCATCGAGAGATGACACAACGATGCCGACGTTGTCCATCCTGATCAACTCGCTCTTGGTCATAAGCACCCTCGGTATCTGCGAATCTTGACCTTCCGAAGCATGACCTGATTGTCTCACGGCTTCCTTCAACTCGTAAGGAACGCCATACGCACATATCGCCAGTTCTGAGCGGATGACGCCCCTTTCATAAGGTGCACGGGATCGAGGCCTGTTTGTTTGTCAAGGGGTGTTTAGAACGCGTTGGGCTGGCTCGACCGAGTCGAGGTAGGTGATGCTGCGTAAGGTTGGGGCTGGCCCGGGGTGGCTGAATCGAAGAGCCGTTTGATCAGGGTGGAATAGCGGCCGCGCTGATTACTTAGACGCCCCTGGGTGCCCCCCGGGTCCTATCTGTTGTCTTCGACTAGCTGGCGAGTAGACGACGTCGGAGAGCCGGCGTTTGAGCGACCGGATCGCTTCCTTTTTGGTCTTGCCTTCTGCGAGTTTCCGTTCGTAGAACACGCGGCCTGCGGTATTGGGCTGTCGGAGCTGGCAGATGACGATCAGATGCAGGGCATGGTTGAGCATCCGGTTGCCTCTCGGGTTGAGGCGATGCCGTTTCTTGCCACCGGAGGACGCTTCGATGGGTGCGGTCCCGTTGTAGGCGGCGTAGTGGTGTTTGGTCGGGAACCGGGTGATGTCTCCGGTGTATCCGATCAACAGGCCGGCTACGACAGGGCCGACACCGTAGATGTCGGTGAGGCCGGTGCCGGAGGCTTCCACCGCCACGGTGAGACGCTCCAGAGAGGCCTTCTTCTCCTTCTCCAGCCGTCGCACTTCGGCGAGGTGTTGGTGCGCGATCTGTTTCCGTTCGGTCTCGACCATGGTCTTGGGTCGGATTCGCTGCAGCATTCGAGACGCCTTGTGGGAGGAGAGCTCTCCGCTCATTCCCCCAGCCAGCAGCGTCGCCAATACGGCATGGAGACGTGAGGCGGCCTGGGTTTTGAGACTGGATAGCTGCTTGTGGCGTTTGGCCAGCATGCGCAGCACAGCCACATGATCCTCAACGGCGACTCGGCGGAGGCCGGGCTGGTGGAGAGCCACGATCGCCACCGACCGAGCATCATTGGCGTCGTTCTTCTGCGACCGAGTCGAATCCAACACTCGAGCCCGAGAGGCGAGAGTCGAAGGCACATCAACGACATGCTCCCCAGCGGCCACCAGCTGCTGCGCCAACAGATACCCATGGCCATTGGCCGACTCCACAGCACCCCTACATCACTATCAGGCACATCCTGAGTGGGTCGGGGGGATTCGGGACGGCCGGATAGGGCGCTATCTCGTGATGGGGAATCTGCCCGATGTTACGCCGGGCATCGGGCAGATTTCGCTGTGTGTCTAGTAGTTCTTAGGCGCCAACCGCAGAACAGACTTGCGCTAATTGGTCATCTGTGAACGAGAATCCGTTCTCGAAGATTGGGTGCGGCCCATGAATCACAACGTCGGTGAACTCCTCTGACACGAGCTCATCTGTGTTCGTGTCGATCACAACGGTGACGGTCCAGGATAGGAACCCGGCATCCCTCACGACCACACCGATTCCGGGGATGCGCCATTTTTCGGGGTTGCCGACAAACGTGTCCTCGAAGACGAGGGTCAGTAAGCCAGTAGCCGGGTCGAAGGACTCGGAAACGGGGTTGCCTTCATGGGCGTTGGCAAACGACAAGATGACTGGTCCTTCGCCGTTAGGCCCGGTGAATTCGATCTTTCCGACAACCTGCTCCCAGAAGGTGCCGTCTGCAAACTCCTTGAAAGTTCCCTTCACCACGCCATCAACGTGAACTGTGGATAGACCACACTCGGCCGCAGCTTCAGGGTCCTCCATAGAGAACTCATCCACGAAGCGGTCCATGAACACGGGCTTGTCGGCCAGCGCCGTTCCCGATAGAACCGTTACAAACATGGCTGCCGCTGTTATCGCAATGAGCAGCCTTCTAATCCGCGCCATGGGTTTCCTCCCCATCCTGCGTAGTCGGGCATTCCCTAGGCTTCTCACAAGAACGCATCGGGCCCGGCTCGGGCTACCCGACAACGGCGAGTGCCGGCCTGGCGGAGCGGTCTTCAATTAGCCTCGCCAGGAAACCTACACGTTCTGGGCCACGCCGCGGGACGAAATAATGACTTTGTGCCCTTCTGCACAAACCCGAGGTCTTATTATCTCGCTCCCCTGCCCGGCGGGAGGTGTCGGTAGGTCTTCGATTAGCCTCAAGTCCCACGGACCTCCCCGGGCAGGTTGCATTATTCGATCAGTCGGCCGGTAGCGCATATCGGCACATCGGCGTGCGCATCAAACCTATGCGGAGTTTGGTTTGTGATCTGACTCAGATGATTCGGAGTGCACCTGAGGCTTGTTCCAGATGGAGCTGGTGGCAACGATTGCAGACAACAGCACCGCGACGGTCTTCATCGCCAACGTCGTGTCCCCAATCGTCAACCACATAGCCATGATGAGGAGGACGGAGTAGACCACCAGCCTGCCAACCATGCCTGACGAGATCCGGGGTTTTTGGTAAGACCCCACAAGCAGGATCGGCACACCTGCAACCGCCATGAGCAGACCGGCAAAGTTGCCACCGAACATCGTCCCGAGACCGGCAGCGGTCACGGCTCCGCCGAGTGACACCACCCTCGAAGCGTCAACCGGTCGGATGATTGCGGCAACCGGGACTGCGGCAATCACAACAGCGATAGCGGCTCCTTGCTGCAACGACGAGGCGTCCGGACCTCGGTCGGGGCTGACCAAAGCGATGAGGGCGAAGAGCCCCGCCGCGACGACGAGCCCGAACACTCCAGCCAATCTCAATCGCGGCATGTGGCCTGATCCACGCCGCCGACTCCTGGGTGCCTCACTCACATCACAAATCTACCGGTCGAGCAGTTTGTCGATGCCCGCCCATATCGATAATCCCGATCGATAACGCACTCATCCAACAACCGAGCAGAGCGGCATTTCTAGCGCGCTAGGCCACGGTCCGTCTCACCACTCTCTGTGAGCCATTAAGCCTTTCTCCGTACATCGCCTCAAGCCGCAACGCGAATCGACAGCGTGTTATTTGCTTGCTGGTGGCGTGTCGGGAGGTGGCGGAGATGGCTCTGGTGGATCAGGTCTCGGCGCGAGGGCACCAGCGCTCCTCTTCTCGATTGAGTCTCCATCACCATCCACCATTTGGATCCTGAGTGGCAAGGCGCCCGCGCTTCCAGTGAGACTCGGTTCTTCGTCAAGAATTAGTCGTTCATTTTCGATATCACTCACGGATCGGTTCTCCTTTCTCTATGCGATGAGGTTGAGCCAGGCGAATGCTGCCACCAGGAGTGCTCCGAGGGAAAGAGACACGCCAGCCGCAAGGCTGCGACGCCATGCCCTCTCACGGAGTAAGTCGCCTCGCTTCTGGTTGTGGTTCCATCGTTGTTCGACAGCGTGCTTGCTTATTGGGTAAGACGAGACAATGAGGCCCATGCTGAGAATCAGAGCGAGCCAGCCAACACCAACAAGCACCGGTAGACGGGGCTGATCTGCTGCGATGTCCCTAATGAACGTTACGGAGAGGGCCAAGGCACCACCAGCCAGCGAAAGCACTGTCCGGTCGTACTTAGTGACCTCAGAGGTCCA
The DNA here is from genome assembly GCA_036374335.1 of Acidimicrobiia bacterium. GTDB lineage: Bacteria > Actinomycetota > Acidimicrobiia > Spongiisociales > ZC4RG35 > JANQRA01. Next base: position 37,571 of record DASUUC010000013.1, on the reverse strand, counting down.
AGTCTCCATCAGATAGCTCTCGTATCTGTCGTCATCCTGTGGGGAAGACATGCGAGAAGAGTAACGATGAAACCGGTGGACTACAACCGCGTAATTTCACACTTGAAGTTCATTTCGGATCGGTTTTCGAGGCACCTCAAACTCGGTAGAGATCTGGAACGACCTCGAGGGTGTCGCGAAACCAGCTTCCCCCCGCCCCATATTTCCATAGAAGATTGAAGGAGGACCCGGAGGCATCGAATGCCAGAACCGCTTCTCACGCTGAAAGAGGCTGCTAACTATCTGCGTCTCACCCCTAGTGCGCTCTACACACAGCGTTACCGTGGGGAGAAACCGGGTGCACTCGGGATTCGCGTCGGCAAGAGGGTCCTCTATCGGCCCTCTGACATCGATCGCTTACTCAATGAGCGTCTTGCAGAGGCGCTTGGACCGCGCGGTCATTGGCAGGGTCCGCCGGTTCCGCGCTGAGCTGCCGTATCCTGTTCTGGCTGATCTTCCCCGGGCGTGCATACAACACCGAAATCTGGGGAATCCTGTGCAACAGCCGTGAAACAGTGGCTGTGGATTCTTATAATTCCCCTGGTCAGAGGCTTGCGGCAGAGGGACTGTTAATCCATTGGTTGTAGGTTCGAGTCCTACCCGCGGAGCAAGATTCTGACCACCCCCCAACCGAAGGGTTAGCTGGACCACCCCGCCCGGTGAAGCCGTCGAGATCGGCGAACTCTTGCAGCGCGCCCTCCGACGTAACGCAGAACGCCAGGGGCGAAAGAGACGAATCGAGCGCACCCTGCGTCGCGGCCTGTAGCCGACCCTCATTAGACAACGAGCCCACCAGACCCAGATGCGAAGAAGGCTCTTACCCATCCGCTTGGTCGCCAGCACGCACAGTGACTTACGGAGGTCGACCAGATTCGGAGCCGCTCCAACGGCGTCCCTGAATGGATGTCCCAGACCCCCTTGATGGGGGTACATCGGGGTGTCACGAGCAGGACTATCTGATCACGCCGCGGATTGGCACAACCTGCTCTGCACCCACCTGACGTGCCATCTCCCGTGTCCGCGGATGTGTGAGGGGAGTCAGAAGAAGAAGCCGATCCTGAGTGAGTAGTTGTTGCGCCTCGACTCGGAATCCAGCTTCGATCATGTTCCGGGCATGGGTCAGGAAAGCCTCATCATTCGCATAGACCTGATACCAGACCACTTTCCCGGTGTTCTCATTTCCGAACCACTCAAATGCCAGCGTTTCAGGTTCGTTGGCTTCCACATAGTCGGACATGCGTTCGGCAAGGGCGACAACTGATGGAAAGTCATCAGTGGTCCATTCAACTATTGATCGAGATTTCACTGTGGTTCTCCCTTCGCACCCAAATCAGAGGAGCGAGGGCCGGTGATTCCTCTCATGAAAATCGAGTTCAGACACTAGCCATCCGCCCATAGCGGCACGCGTGTGCCCCTGCCCTGTCCACGGTGTCGCCCGACCAGAGAGAACCCCGATCCGGCCGAGGTGGTTCGGCTGTCGGATCAACTGGTGCTGTCGCCTCATGTGCGTGAAGCCTGAGGTGGGGTTGCCTCAAAGAGAACGGCTACCTCTATGGGCGGTGTGCTCCCGCCGCTGCAACGGCGGGTCCTGGAGATTGTCTGGTCCCTCCAGGGCGTCCGATCTTCTATCGCTGCGAGCTGGTCGCCGAGAGCAGGCGTGGTGCCGGACGTTACTTTGGTCGACAACCTCTCGAGCCTCTTTGCCCGAAGCAGTCATGTGGCAAGATTCTTTGATGCCTGAACGTTCCACCCTGGGCCTCAAGGTGATCAACCGAAGTCGGGTTATCGAGCGTATCTACGGGCGCCTCGATTCACTCCGGTCGTTGGGGGTGCTGGCTTTCGCCTCGGAGACGACACTGGACGGTTTCAACGCTGCGGCATACGGTGCTGCCGAGCGCTATGACCCGGAGTCGGAGGCGTACGTTTCTTCCCTGTACCCATGGGAGGAGCTGGCCATTGAGCAACACTTTCCGCCTCCACCGGCCCGGATCCTGGTGGGTGGCGCCGGCGCCGGACGGGAGCCGTTCGCGCTCGCCGAGCGCGGCTACGAGGTTGTCGCCTTCGAGCCGGTCGCTCGTCTGACAGAGGCAATGGCGAAACGTGCTGCGCGGACCGGGGCGGCGGTGACCACCTATCGCGGGGGATATCGGGATTTGCCCCGTTTGGAATCTGTCGGCGGATCTCATGCCGAGACCCTTGTCCCCGGATTCGATGCCGTGGTGATTGGGTGGGGAAGCATCTCACACCTATACACGGAACGAGATCGCCTCGGTGCACTCGAGTCGATGGCGGCATTGACGGACGGACCAATCCTCGTCAGTTTCATCGCCACCAGGCCCGAGGGTCCTCTCCGGACAAGTCGACTGCGGAAATGGCTGGTCAGTCGTCGCGGTCGACATCCCGCCGACCGGTTCTCTATATCGATGGGGTTTCACCATCCAATGAACGAGAAGGAGGTCCGAGAACTCGCCGCCAAGGCCGAATTGGAGGTCAACGCCCTGGACTTCTCCGGGCGCACTCTCGCCCCTCACGCTGTGCTCGCCAGCAGAAGGAAGATCCCATAAGGCCGGCTCAATGAGTGCGTTGGGGACGACCAGGCGACGTGGAAACTGCGAATACGGCCAATCCGGCTGCAGGATCGGCACCGCTTTTCTCCGACATTTCGCCAGTTTGCATCTTCTTGGTCCTGGCAAACAGTGGATTATCCCCCTGTCGGTGGCTTCTTTGCGACCCCGCGATCTGATCTTGACTGACGGCACCGCCTGCCTTAACGTGCCCGCGTAGTGAACCGCTACGTGATGCGTGCCACAGGATGTTGCTGTTCCTGTACCTGCCTGGAGCAGGGCCAGGAACGGGCGCATGCACTCATAGCAGCGTAACGATTCACACTCTCCCGAGTAGCTGACTCTCCGGTCCGAAAGCAACCCGCTTGGTGACACCCATGTCACTGGCCCCCATCCAGGACCAAACCCCACCATCCGCACTCGAAGGGGAGCACAGTGACCGACATCATCACCATCGAAACCGCCCTATCGGACGGGATCGACCAACAAGCGAAGATCATCGACATCAGACCCACTGCCGCCTACAACGGCTGGGCTCTACGCAACGAAGCACGGAGCGGCCACATCCCTGGAGCGATCGCCTTTCCGGCGGTTTGGGTGCAGAAGGCGTTCGACCGGGAGCTGGTAGGCAAGTTCGAAGAGAAACGGACCACCCCTGCCGATCGCATCCTGATCTACGGCTATGGCGATGAGGAAGCGCTGGCCTTCGCCGACCGTTTGGGAACTCTGGGCTACGACCAGGTATCCGTCCTCAAAGGCGGGTTTTCGGAGTGGGCAGAACGTTCCAACCTCGAAGTCAACCGGCTTCCCCGATTCCGCCAGCTCGTCCATCCCGCTTGGCTCGCCGGGCTTCTCGCCGGGGAAAACGTGCAGGAATCACCTGAGGGTGAGGCAGTCGTCTTCCATGTCAACTTCGGCGTCCCTCAGGACTACTCCATTGGTCACATCCCGGGGGCATTCCACCTGGACACCAATGTCCTGGAGTCTTCTATCGATTGGAACCGACGATCACCCGAGGAGTTGGAGCAGGCGTTGACAGACCTGGGGGTCACCGCCGAGACCACGGTGGTTCTGTACGGCAACGACACCGCCCGTGACCCGAGGGAGAAGCACCCGGGTCGGCGGGCCGGACAGATCGCGGCCACCCGAGCCGCGGCCATTCTCACCTACGCCGGGGTAGAGGACGTCCGTCTTCTCGACGGAGGTCTCAATTCGTGGAGATCCCAGGGCTATCCAATCGAGCTCGAGAATCGAACGCCGACGCCGGGGCGGCCATTCGGACGCCAGATTCCCGCGAATCCTGGGGTCTTCATCGACTATCCCGAGGCGGTTTCGCTTCTCGCCAACCCGGACGGGGCCCTGGTCAGCATTCGCAGCAAGGCGGAGAACGTGGGGGAGAGCAGCGGATACAGATACATCGACGACCTCGGAGACATCCCTGGTGCGGTCTGGGGAGACAACGGCTCGGACGCATATCACATGGAGAACTACCGCAACATCGACAACACGATGAGGGACTTCAACGAGATCGCCGCCAATTGGGCCCTGGTGGGGATAACCCCCGACAAGACGGTGTCCTTCTACTGCGGCACCGGCTGGCGTGCCTCTGAAACCTGGTTCTATGCACACCTTCTCGGGTGGGACGACGTCTCGGTCTACGACGGTGGCTGGTTCGAGTGGAGCAGGATCCATGGCTCTTCGGTCTGACCTGACCAGGGCGACCGACGCCCGGGTATACGAGTCGGTCCTGGATCTGCTGCCCGACGTCGACAACCCGACGCCGCTGGTCAAACTCAACCGGGTCCCGCCCTACGAGCACACCAAGGTCTACGTCAAGCTCGAGTGGTTCAACCCATTTGGGTCCGTCAAGGACCGGGTTGCGGCCAATATGGTGCGCAATAGCCAGATCGACGGAACCGTCGGCGAATATCAGAGCCTGGTCGAGCCGACATCAGGGAATACGGGGCTCGGACTTGCCATGGTCGCCAACGCCAATGGCTACCGCCTGACCACACCCGTTTCCAACGCCATCCCCGAGGAAAAGCGGAATCTCCTCCGCTTCTTCGGGGCCGATGTCGAAGAACTCGAAGACGATCTGTGCCCCGCCCCCGGAGCTCCGGATGGGGCGATCGCCCGGGCACGTCACATCGCCAGTCTTCGCGGATACCGGATGCTCGACCAGTACTCCAATGCGGCCAATCCGGAGGCGCACTATCGCACGACCGGCCCTGAGATCTGGCGTCAGACCGATGGCGAGGTGACCCATTTCGTCGCCGGGCTGGGCACCTGCGGCACGATCACCGGGGCCGGCCGTTTTCTCCGCGAACTGAACGGGAACGTGAGAGTGATCGGGGTCCACCCCAGTGAAGGACACGACATCCCGGGTGTGAGGAGCATTCGTCAACTTGCTCAAACCCGGTTCTTCGATCCGGACTTCTTCGACGGCCTGGTCGAGATCGACAACGACACTGCCTACGACTTGTGCAGCCGCCTCCACAGAGAGGAGAGTCTCCCGGCCGGGCCGAGCTCAGCTCTTGCCCTGGCAGGGGCGTTCCGGGCCGTCCCGGATGAGCCGGGGACCAAGATTGTGATCGTCTTCCCCGACAGCTCCATGAAATATGCCTCGTCGATGAAACGCCATGTGCCGGGGGTGGCTGTTGACAAGGCAGAGCCAATGAAGAGTCGTCGCCAGCAGCTTCTCGACTCCATGGTGGAGAATGCCCGGGTCAATCCCGACCTGAACATCGACGTCCAAGACGCCCGAGAGCTCATCGAACAGGGCGCATTTGTCCTCGACGTCAGAAGTGAGACGCAATTTGGCGAAGCCCATGTGCCAGGGGCGTGGAATACTCCTCTGCTCCAACTACCCCACCGGGCTTGGGAGCTGCCGGAGGACAAGAACGAGCCGATCTTGGCGATCTGCCAGCGCGGCAATCTGTCGCTGTCCGCCGTGCTCTATTTGAAGAGTCTGGGCTATGAGAACGCTTGGAGCATTGCTGGCGGCACCAACGCCTGGCAGGAGGCTGGACACCAGACAGCTCGAATCTGAATAGGCCGAGCGTTCAGGCGTGGTCTTCGACGACTGGGTCCCGGTAAGGGCTCTCGTTGTCGGGAATGATGTCCTCTCGATCTGGCGTCAGCCCACGGCGTTTCATCTCGTCTCTGACCGCGCTGTCCCAACCTCCATCGGGCGGAGTGAGCTCGGGATTGTCACCGCTTCCCTCCGCTTTCAGACGTCGGTAGCGAGCGACGAGCTCGTCATCACTCAGGGTTTGGATGCCATCGCCGTTTTCAGCCATGCCTACGGTGTTACCCAGTCTGGTCATTTCCGAACACGGTTTGCTGTGGTCGACATGTCTGGCGGTCTTGTCGGGCTTGGCGGTTGCGTCCGCAACACGAGGCCGAGCGTATAGATGCCCTTGACGCCGGCACGAGTCGCGAGCGGCACGTGGCTGACCACACTCGACTCACGCCGTCGGCAAGGGCGGTTGCCACCAAGGGGGTTGCTCGTCGACCTCGATCACCGAAACCCATTTCACCCACCAATAGCCGCGCCGACCGGGGGCGACGAGACGCACCGGCCCGCCATTTCCGTCCGGCAGTGGTCGGCCTGCCATGTGGGTGGCCAGCAGGAGTCGGTCGACGTGCTCGCTGGGGAAGCGCCGCCAATACCCGGTCGTGGACCTGACCATCAGGCTCCTTCCGGTGCCCGGGCGGATGAGACGGTCGAGTCGAGTACCACTCCAGTCCAGAGTGGTGAACCAACCCCCGGTGCAGTCGAGAGTGGCCTCGACGGTGTCGCCGGCCGCTTCGATCTCCGCAACGGTGTAGACGGTGCCCAGGATGTCGAGTTCGTGGGATTCCGGGTCGAGATGCTGTACCGAGTCGTTGAGCCACTGTGTGGCGGGCACCCGGCCGGGATCGACGATCTCGTGGGAACCGGTGAAGCGCCGATGGTCGCCCCGCATACCGGTGCCGTCGAGCACGCCTTCGACCAGGAGCCACAACGCGCCGGCTGCGGCCAGCAGCCCGCCGGCGCGGAGGGCGTTGCGCCTGTTGAAATCGGGGAGCCGGTGGGGGACTGGTCGCTGCAGGGTGTGGGCCAAGATCAGGGAGACAACGAGGAGCCCTGAGGCGACATGCAATTGCATCGTGGTGAATCCGGCGATCTCATCGACCTCACCGCTGACCAAGAGCACCCCTGTTGCCAACACCAGGACTGTGGCCACGGTGAGGCCGATCGACAGCCAATGACCGGGTCTTCGCCTGGTCAGCCCACGGACGGCTATCACGGTCTTCCATGGACTGAGGACGACGATGGCGAGGGCCGCCACGCCGTGGGTGATGACCACCCAGGAACCCGACGGCGTCCCGACGAGAAACGCCGCCACCCCGGTGACCAGGGCGAGCACCGAAACCCACAACAAGGCAAGATTGGTGCTTCGACCGGCCACACCGACGATGTTGGCTCAGGTTGTTGGCTATTTGGCCGCTAACTTCGACAATCGATGACTGAGAGACTCGACGAATGGATGGACGGATACGTCCTGGCATGGAGCAGCAACGAAGCCGACCACATCAGAGACCTCTTCACCGCCGACGCGGTGTATGACCCGCAGACGGCGGAAGGCGAGTGGGAGGGCATCGACGAGATCGTCGCCCGATGGCAGGAGATCGACGACAAAGAAGACAATTGGGACTTTGAATGGCTCCCGGTCGTGGAAACCGATGAGATTGCCGTCGTCACCGGACGGACCCACTACCTCGACCCAGAGCTCACCTATCGCAACCTGTTCATCATCCGTTTCGCCGAGGACGGGCGGTGCTCCGATTTCACCGAGTGGTACATCGAGGAAGACACCGGATGACCACGGCATTCGTCCTCGGGGGCGGGGGGAAGTGGGGCGCTGTCGAGGTGGGAATGATCCAGGCACTCCACGAAGCGGGGGTTGAAGCCGATCTCATCCTGGGCACCTCGATTGGTGCCTTCAACGGGGCAGTGATCGCCGATTATCCCGGCCGGGAGGGTGTGGAACGGCTCAACGGCTTCTGGGAGGAGGTGACTGGTGCCGACCTCTTCCAAACCGGGTTCTTCGACCGGGCGCTCCGTGTGGCCACCATGAAACCTGCGCTCCATGAGACAAGCGAGCTGCGCAAGCTGGTTGAACATGCCATCCACCCCGACACCCGGATCGAGGACCTCCACGTTCCTTTTCAGTGTGTCGCGGCATCCATCGAAGCGGTGACCGACCATTGGTTCGATTCGGGTCCGCTCATTGACGCCGTTCTCGCCTCTGCAGCCGTGCCTGCGCTGTTCCCACCGGTGGAGATCGACGGTGAGCACTTCTATGACGGAGGCCTGGTGGACTCGATCCCCTTGGGCCGGGCGATCCACCTGGGTGCCGATGTCATATACGTCCTCCAGGTCGGTCGTACGGAGTCGCCCTTGCGACCGCCCGAGCGGCTCTACGAGGCTGCCTTGATCTCTTTTGAGATCGCCAGGAGACATCGCTTTGCCACCGCGATGCGCGACTTGCCCGACGAGTTGGAAGTCCACGTATTGCCAACCGGCAGCCCGGTGGCATGGGATGACCGACGCCAACTCAATTGGAAAGACACCGGAGGTATCGAGGACCGGATGAGAGCTGCGTACCAGGCCAGTGTCGAGTATCTGGAGTCAAAGCTCAATTGAGAGTCCCTCCCAAACCGGTGCGGCGGCTGGTCATCGCCCCGGCTTTGGTCATCGGAGTGCTGGCCGTGATACTGACCCTGCCGGTAGTCGTGGTCGTGGCCGCATTCATTTCGCGCTATGTGCCCGGGAAATGGCGGGTTCTGCGCATCGTCTGGTTTCTCTTCCTCTACCTGCTGGTCGAGGCGGCATCACTGACGATGATGTTCTCGCTGTGGATTCTCTCCGGCTTCGGCCTCAAGACGGGCAGCAACGGATTCGTCGACGCCCACTATGCGCTCCTGGCCTGGATGCTGCGCCGGGTCGTGGCATCCGCCAAGTTCACTTTCAAGCTCAGCATCATCAGGGAGGGCGACCCTCCACGGACGGTGGGTACCGGCCCTAGCCGCCCGATCATGGTCCTTAGTCGTCATGCCGGCCCTGGCGACTCGATGATGCTGATGGATGCCCTGGCCAACCAGAACCGACGGAGGCCTCGGATTGTGATGAAGGAGTTCCTTCAGTGGGACCCGATGGTCGACGTGATGCTCAACCGGATCCCTTCGGCGTTCGTCCCGGCCGGGGGCCGGGGGAGAGAAGCGGTGATTGGCGCCATTACCGAGATGGCCTCGAATATGGGTGGCCGGGATGCCTTCGTGATCTTCCCCGAGGGGGCCAACTACACCGAGCGTCGGGCAAAACGGTCTATCGAGCGGCTGAGGGAGATGGGACGCCCCGAACTGGCCGAGAGGGCACTCGAGTTGAAGAACACCCTTCCCCCACGATCGAAAGGGGTAATGACCGCCTTAGCGGCCGCTCCGCCTGGCACCGATGTGTTTTTTGTCGGGCATGCAGGGCTGGAGACCTTCGTTACGCCCGGTGATATCTGGCGTGGCATCCCCATCGACACGGCAGTCGCGGTGCGGTTGTGGTACTACCCGGCCGACAGTATCCCGCCGCCCGACAAGCAGGAGGCCTGGCTGTTCGACGTCTGGGCCGAGATCGACGAATGGATCACGGCCCGGCTCGCTGACACCGAAGAGCCCTTCGACGATCCCGACGCCTACTAGGTGTTGCACAGCAGGAGGTCTTGGAAACCACGACGTCTTGGCGTAGCAACACCAGGGTTACGACAGCCAGGCGGGACGGCGGGACTCGTACTCGGAGATGGCGGCGTCTTCCTGGAGAGTCAATCCGATGGGGTCGAGACCTTTGAGCAGACGATCTCTGACGCCCGGGTCGATATCGAATTCGAACACGAAGTCCCCGGCCTCGACCACCTGGGTTTCCAGATCGACGCGGATCGAAGCGTTGGGATCCTGGGCGATGTCATGGAGTCGGGCCACATCGGATTCGGGAAGCTCGACAGTGAGCAGCCCGACGTTCACCGAGTTGTTGCGGAAGATGTCCCCAAACGACGGTGCGATCACCGCGTCGAACCCCCAGTCCTGGATCGCCCACACCGCATGCTCCCGCGACGATCCACAGCCGAAATTCCTACCCGCGATCAGAACCTTGGCAGCAGCCCGACTCGGGTCATTGGTGAAGAAGTCTGAGCTAGGTGCACCATCAGAAGTAGTGGCCCAGTCATGGAAGAGGAAGTCGCCATAACCGGTGCGCTCTGTGCGGGTCAGGAACTGCTTCGGGATTATCTGGTCGGTGTCGACGTCGGCGTGGGGGAGAGGCACCATCGTTCCCTTGACCTCTGTGACCGGCTTCATGACCATTCCCTCACGTCGACCAGATGGCCCGCCACCGCGGCAGCCGCCGCCATCGCCGGGCTGAGCAGGTGGGTGCGAGCGCCGCGCCCCTGGCGGCCCTCGAAGTTGCGGTTGGATGTGGAGGCGCAACGCTCACCGGCCGGGATCACGTCGTCGTTCATGGCCAGACAGCTAGAGCACCCGGCTTCCCGCCAGGAGAAGCCGGCCGACTGGAAGATGTCGGCGAGACCTTCGGCCTCGGCCTGCGCCTTCACCTGCATCGAACCGGGAACCACCACCGCGTTGACCCCGTCGGCCACTCGCTTGCCGGCCACAACCTCGGCGGCCATGCGCAGATCTTCGATCCGACCATTGGTGCAGGAACCCAAGAACACGTGGTCGACCGCGATGTCGACGAAGGGCGTGCCCGGCCTCAGGTCCATGTATCGCAGAGCGCGGGCGACAGAGTCCTTCTCGACAGGGTCGGTGAACTGTTCGGGGTCAGGCACGGTCGAGGTGATTGGTGCAGTCTGCCCCGGATTGATGCCCCAGCTCACGTGAGGGGCGAGGCCGGCCGCGTCGATCGTGTGGGCGGTGTCGAACGTTGCATCCTGATCGGTGGGGAGCCGAGACCAGTACTCGACCGCAGCCTCCCAAGCCTCTCCCTTCGGGGCCTGTGGGCGACCCTGGAGATACTCGAAGGTCGTCTCGTCGGGTGCAATCATGCCGGCTCGGGCTCCGGCTTCGATCGACATGTTGCATATGGTCATTCGCTCTTCCATCGACAGCCCCCGGATCGCCTCGCCACGGTATTCGATGACATGCCCGACGCCCCCGCCCACCCCGAGTTGGGAGATCATTCCCAGGATCAGGTCTTTGGCGGCTACACCTTGGGGAAGAGACCCGTCGAAGTCGACCGACATGGTCCTCGGTCTCTTCTGCCACAGAGTCTGGGTGGCGAGAACGTGCTCTACCTCGGAGGTTCCGATTCCGAAGGCAAGGGCTCCAAAGGCACCGTGCGTCGAGGTGTGGCTATCGCCACAGACGATCACTTTTCCCGGCTGGGTATAGCCATTTTCTGGCCCGACCACATGGACAATGCCTTGCCGCGGGTCGTCGAGCCCGAAGAATGTGATGCCGTGTTTTTCTGTGTTTTGCTTGAGGGTGTCGACCTGTTTCTTCGACTGCGGGTCACGAATACCCAGAGATCGTGATGTGGTGGGGATGGCATGGTCGACCGTCGCCAGGGTCAGGTCGGGCCGTCGCACCTTTCGTCCGGCCTGCTCCAGACCTGCGAAGGCCTGTGGGGAGGTCACTTCGTGCACTAGGTGAAGATCGACGTAGAGCAGAGCGGGATCGCTGCCGGTGACGAAGTGGTCATCCCAGATCTTCTCGAACAGCGTCCGAGCTGTCACGCCGACACCTCCACCGACTCGCGCACGAGGCGAGTGACTCGGTCGCCCACCTCGCTGGTGGTGGCTCCCATCTCACCGGCCCGCAGCGAAGGCAGCTCGCCGGCGACGGACGCAACCGCCGATTCCACTGCGGCCGCGGCCTCGACCTCGCCCAACTCACGCAACATCATGGCGCCGGCGCCGATGGCCGCCAGGGGATTGATCTTCCCGGTTCCCTCAAACCCTGGGGCGGTGCCGCCGATGGGCTCGAACATGGAGACTCCGGCCGGATTGACGTTGGCTCCGGAGGCGATGCCCAGGCCTCCCTGGATGGCGGCGGCCAGGTCGGTGATGATGTCACCGAACATGTTGTCGGTGACGATGACGTCGAAACGGCTTGGATCTTCCACCATCCACAGACATGCGGCGTCGACGTGCGCGTAGCCGGTGTCTACATTTGGGTAGTCGGCCGCCACCTGATCGAAGACCCGGGCCCACAAGTCCCATGAGTATTTGAGCACGTTGGTCTTCCCGCAGAGAGTCACGTGTCTGCGGGGACGGGTCAGCGCGAGGTCGAAGGCGTAACGAATGCAGCGCTCCACGCCGAACCTGGTGTTGACCGACTCCTGGACAGCCACCTCGAAGGGCCCGTTTTTCGCCGTGAAACTTCCTTTGCCCACATACAGCCCTTCGCTGTTTTCCCTCACTACGACGAAGTCGACGTCCTCCGGGGTCACGCCGGAGATCGGCGATCTCACACCAGGGTGGAGCTTGACGGGACGAAGGTTGATGTACTGGTCGAGCTCTCGCCGCAATCGCAACAAAATGTCTCGTTCCAGGATCCCGGGCTCGACTTCGGGATGGCCCACGGCTCCGAAGAGGATGGCGTCGGATTCGCGCAGCTCATCCAAGACCTCCCCGGGGAGGGTCGCGCCGGTGCGGAGATACCGCTCACCGCCGAGGTCGAACCGAGTCAGGCTGAGTTCGAACCCGTAGAGGTCCGAGGCGGCGTCGAGCACCTTGAGTGCCTCCGCAACCACCTCCGGACCAGTCCCGTCGCCCGGGACGACCGCGATCTCATGAGTCATCGGTACGAATCTGCCACACCTCGGAAGATTTCCATACCTGATTCGACCTCATCGACGATGGCACGCAGCCGCGCTCCGGTCACCACACCGTTGCGGTTGGCGGCTTCCTTGGTCCGGGAGAAGACCCACTCGAACGACGAGGAGGACGTCAGCGTCACTCCCATGTCGTCGAGAGCGTGCTGGAACGCGGCGCGTTGCTCCCCATCCATCAATGTCTTGTCGAGAGTTATTGTCCTGTTCATTTCCCGTCTTTCATCCTGGTTTTCATTTCCCGACCTGTCACGCTTGGCCTACCGCGGTGCGTGCCACGTCGGAAATCTTCTTCATCGCAACCCGGCCCGACTTGACCAGATCGATGACGCCATACGGCCTCATGTGGTCGAGGAACGACGCAAGGTGGTCGGGGCTCCCTGCCACCTCGAAGGTGATCGAATTGGGAGCCAGATCGATCATCCGCGCCCCGAAAAGGCCCGCTGTGTCACCCACCTCGCCTCGATTGACCGGGTCGCATGAGATGCGGGCGATCATGACCTCGCTCTCGAGTGCGTCGACCTGGTCGAGTTCAGTGACCTTGATCACATTGACCAGCTTGTGGAGCTGTTTTTTCAACTGCTCCAGCTCGGGGGCGTCGACCACGACCGTGATGTGTGACCGTCCCGGGACGTGGGTTGGGCCCACGGCGAGAGAGTGGATGTTGAAACCTCGGTTGGAGAACATGGCGGAGACCCGAGCGAGCACACCTGGCTTGTCCTCCACGATCACCGAGAGGGTGTGCTGGCTCATAGGTCTTCCGGCCCCATGACTATGCGGTCGTTGGACGCTCCTGCGGGGACCATAGGGAAGCACAACTCGTCGCGGTCGGTGACCACCTCGAGAACGACGGGCTGGTCGTCGACGGCCATCACCTTGTCGATAGCGGCATCGACCTCGTCGGGCTGGTCGACCTGCAGACCGACACATCCCATGGCCTCGGCGAGCTTCGGATAGTCGGGGATGGTGGTCCCGAGATCCACCGCGGAGAGCCGGCCTCCATAGAACAAGTTCTGCCACTGCTTGACCATTCCGTAGCCGCCGTTGTTGAAGACGACGACTTTGACCGGGATGTTCTCCGTGGACGCGGTGATCAATTCTTGAACCGTCATCTGAAAACAGCCATCGCCGTCCAGAGCGAACACCGTCTCGTTGGGGCGGGCCGCTTTGGCTCCGATGGCAGCCGGTATGGCGAAACCCATGGTTCCCAGTCCACCCGAGTTGACCCAATTCCCCGGACGGCTGAAACGCCAGAACTGCGAGGCCCACATCTGATGCTGACCGACGCCGGCGGCGACGATCGCATCGCCTCCGGTCATCTCATGGAGACGTTCGATGAAGAACTGCGTCTTGATTGGTCCGCTCTCGGGCTGGTCGTATGCCAGGGGCTTGTCTCGTTTCCAAATACCGAGTTGGTCGAACCATTCGTTACGGGCGGGGGCGGGAGCATCAGCCCGGTCGGCGAGAAGACGGTCGAGTAGCGCCTGGATGACAAGTCGTGCATCACCAACGATGGGGATCTCGGGGTTGCGCACCTTGCCTATTTCGGCGGGATCGACGTCGACATGGATGACCTTGGCGTTGGGGGCGAAGGACTCGACACGGCCGGTGACCCGATCGTCGAAGCGGGATCCGATGGCGATGAGCACATCCGAGCTCTGTATGGCGGTGGTGGCCGTGTAGGTGCCGTGCATCCCAGGCATGCCCAAGGCCAGGGGATGGTCGTCGGGGAAGGCGCCCCGGGCCATCAAGGTGGTTACGACAGGGACGTTGGCTGCCTCGGCGAAAGCAAGAAGCTCGGCGGCGGCGCCGGAGCGGATGACCCCGCCACCGACGTAGAGAACGGGACGCTGCGCCGACTCGATGAGAGCCATGGCAGCCTTGATCTGCTTGGGATGGCCGTTCGACGAGGGCGGCTTGTAGCCGGGCAGCCCAGCGAGGGTGGGCTCCGACCACCGAGTCTCCTGGTTGAGCACGTCCTTGGGAATGTCGACAAGAACCGGCCCGGGTCGTCCGGTGGCGGCGATGTGGAACGCTTCATGGACGATGTCGGGAATCTGGGCGGCATCTGTGACCAAGTAGGAGTGCTTGGTGCAGTGCATGGCGAGCCCGGTCGTGTATGCCTCCTGGAAGGCGTCACTGCCGATGGCGGCAGTGCCCACCTGGCCCGTGATGGCGACCAGCGGAGTCGAGTCCATCTTTGCGTTCTGGAGGGGTGTGATGAGGTTGGTTGCCCCTGGCCCGGAGGTGGCCATAGCCACACCCACCCTGCCGGTCGCCATCGCGTAGCCCTCGGCCATATGGCCGGCGCCCTGCTCATGACGGGCCAATACATGACGTATCGGGCTGTCGAGCAGAGGATCGTATGCGGGGAGTATCGCCCCGCCGGGAACACCAAAGATCGTCTCCACGCCCTCGTGCTCGAGGCTCTGAAGCAATGAATGCGATCCGGTGTACGGCTTTTGTGTCATGGTTTCTATTTGGGTACTAAAAAACCCCCCGGTGACGGAGGGTTGAGCGCACGCAGGTTCGACTGCGCGCGCTACTCAATAAGGAGTACGAGGTCGGCGGTGTTGAACGGGCTCTTCATATGGACTCAGTGAGTATTGCCGTTATCGACACCCTATGTCAAGGCATTGAACAATTCTGTGAGGATTTCTTTCCGGTAACCGGAAAGAAATCCCCACAGAACGGATTCAGGGTGCGGTCTTGGTGTCGAGGAAGGGCATGAGGTTGCGCAGCTCGGCACCGACTTTCTCGATGGCGTGCTCGCGGTTCGCCGAGCGCTGTTCGTGGAGGAACGGAGCACCCTCACGAGCTTGGGCCAGCCACTCGTTGGCGAACGCTCCGGATTGGATCTCGGACAGAACCTTCTTCATCTCCTCACGAGTGTTCTCGGTCACGATGCGTTTGCCTCTCGTGTAGTCGCCGTACTCGGCGGTGTTGGACACCGAGTATCGCATCCACGAGAGGCCGCCTTCGTAGAGAAGGTCGACGATGAGCTTCAGCTCGTGAAGGGTCTCGAAATAGGCAGACTCCGGCTGATACCCGGCCTCGACGAGCGTCTCGAAGGAAGCCTTGATCAACTCGGCGATGCCGCCACACAAGATGACCTGCTCGCCGAAGAGGTCGGTCTCGGTCTCTTCCTTGAAGGTGGTCTCGAGGATCCCGGCTCGGCCGCCTCCAATGGCGGACGCGTAGGAGAGAGCGATGTCCTTGGTGTTGCCGGTGGCGTCCTGGTGGATGGCGAGCAGACACGGTGTGCCTGAGCCCTGCTCGTAGGTGCGGCGCACCAGGTGCCCGGGTCCTTTGGGAGCGATCATCGCGACGTTCACGTCATCGGGAGGGACTATGGCGTCGTAGTGAATGTTGAAACCATGAGCGAACATCAGTGTGTCGCCCTTTTCGAGTCCGGGCGCCACTTCTTCGGTGTAGATCCCCGCCATGATCTCGTCCGGGACGAGCATCATGATCACGCTGGCCGCCGCGACAGCTTCTGGCACGGGAAGCACTTCGAGCCCGGCGCCCTGGGCCGCATCCACACTCGAAGAGTCGGGTCGCAGTCCCACGACAACGTCGACTCCAGAGTCTGCGAGATTCCGAGCGTGGGCGTGCCCTTGACTCCCATATCCGATCACCGCGACCTTGGTTTGCTTGATGAGGTCGGGGTCGCAGTCGCGGTCGTAGTAGATGTTGGCCATTGGGGGATTCTTGTAGCTTCGCTACGACACGCCCAAACGGAGTCGTAGGATCTTTCGCCATGACCATCAAGACGAGATCGACCGATGTCACCGAAGGCCCGGCCAAGGCGGGAGCACGCGCCATGCTGCGCGCTGTTGGGCTGACCGATGAGGATTTCGCCAAACCCCAGGTCGGAGTGGTGTCGGCTGGAAACGAGGTCACTCCGTGCAACGTGACCGGGCCGGAGCTGTCGGAACATGCCAAAGCCGGTGTGGTCGCCGCCGGGGGAGTGGGTCTCGTCTTTTCGACCATCGCGGTCTCCGACGGGATCTCGATGGGTCACGAGGGTATGCGCGCCTCGTTGGTGTCCAGGGAAGTGATTGCCGACTCCGTCGAATTGGTCATGCACGCCGAGCGCTTCGACGCCATGGTCTCCATCGCCGGATGCGACAAGTCACTCCCGGGAATGATGATGGCGGCCGCCCGGATGAACCTCCCCTCGGTGTTCCTCTACGGCGGATCGAGCCTTCCCGGCCGGTATATGGGAAAGGACATTTCGATCGTGGATGTCTTCGAAGGAATCGGTGCGGAGTCCGAGGGGCGAATCACCCCAGAGGAGTTGACCGAAATCGAGCGATCAGCCTGTCCTGGCGCCGGCTCCTGCGCCGGCATGTTCACCGCCAACACCATGGCGTCGGTGGGGGAGGCCATCGGTCTGTCCCTGCCCGGTTCGGCATCGGTGCCGGCGATAGATCCCAGACTCAGGGACTACGCCCGGCGCTCCGGCGAGGCGGTGATGGCCCTGGCTGGGGCGGGCATCACTGCTCGCCAGATCTTGACCCGTCCCGCATTCGAGAACGCGATCACGACCGTCATGGCATTGGGAGGGTCGACGAACGCTGTGCTTCACCTTCTCGCCATTGCGCACGAAGCCGGGGTGGATCTGGAGTTGGAAGACTTCGATCGCATCTCGAGAAGGACCCCACACGTCGGTGACCTGAAGCCATTCGGGAACTATCACATGGTGGATCTCGACCGGGTAGGTGGTGTGCCATCGGTGCTCCGGGCACTCCTCGATGAAGGTCTGCTCCACGGGGACGCCCTCACCGTGAGTGGCAAGACGATGGCTGAGAACCTCGCCGAAGTGAGCCCACCGGAGGGTGAAGATGTCATCCGGCCAATCTCCAACCCGCTGGCGGCCGAGGGCGGCATCGCCATCCTTCGGGGCAACCTCGCTCCGGAAGGAGCTGTGGTGAAACTGGCCGGGATCGAGCTGGAGAGACGGGAAGGGCCGGCGAGAGTCTTCGACGGAGAACAGGATGCCCTCGCCGCCCTCTTCGCACATCAGATCAAGCCGGGTGATGTGGTCGTGATCAGAACGGAGGGGCCCAAAGGTGGCCCCGGGATGCGGGAGATGCTCCAAATCACCGCAGCGATCAAAGGCGCCGGCCTCGGGAAGGAAGTTCTGCTCATCACCGACGGCCGGTTCTCGGGAGGGACCACCGGTCTGTGCATCGGGCATATCGCCCCCGAGTCAGAAGTGGGTGGGCCGATCGGTCTGGTCGACGAGGGAGACACCGTGAGGGTGGACGTCCCTGCCAGGAGACTCGACGTGCTCGTCGACGACGACACCCTGGCAGAGCGGAGAAAGGGCTGGGTGCCGAAAGCGGCGCGCTATCCGACGGGTGCCCTCGCCAAGTACGCCCTGCTCGTCGGATCTGCCTCGATCGGGGCTGTCACTGGGTAGTCACCGGGACCACCAGGTAGCGTGTGTCCGTCCGGATCTCAACGGAAACGTGCGGGTGAAGTGCGTTCGGGGTCGACGCCCACCTCCTGGAAATGCTCGGGGAGTGTCTTTCCGGTGATCTCACTGGCCAGCACGCTTCCATAAGCCGGGGAGGTCTGGATCCCGATCCCACCTTGTCCCGCGAGCCAATAGAAGCCCGGTGCGGTCGGGTCTTCGCCGATGACCAGCTCCCTATCCGGTGCAAAGGTACGCAAACCGGTCCACTGGGAGTTGACCGTGCGTATGCCGAAGGTGGTGGCCTGATTGATCCGCTGGATGGCCAAGGCAACATCTTCCATGCGAGGGCGGGCGTCCGTCGCCTCCGAGGGCTCCTCCTCGGCGAGGGAGCACAGAAACTGGACTCCGTCGGGACGGAAGTAGAACCTCTCGTTGGTATCCACCACCATCGGCCACGACGCCGACTCCCCGCTCCCTGGCACCATGAACGCGGTGCGGCGCATCGGTTGCAGTCCGATGGGGTCCACTCCGGCCAGCTCAGCTATGTGATCTGACCATGCGCCCGACGCATTGACCACGACGTCAGCCACGACTCGACGTTCATGTGATCCCACCACCCAGCGGGCGGAGCTCCACGCGATCTCGGTCACCGGTGCGCTGGTCAGAATCTCGGCTCCGTGGCTGCGGGCGATCCGAATGAATGCCTGGTGCAACGCGGCGACGTCGATATCCGCCCCGGAGGGCTCGAAGAGCCCACCGTCGAGCCACTCCAAACGCATCGCGGGGACATGAGCTACCACCTCCTCCGGGCTCAGCAACTCGCATCTGGCACCGCGTCGTTGCGCTTCCGCGGCCCTCTCCTCCAGGGTTGGGAAGGTGCCGCGGCCAGACACCCACATCACGGGACGGTGGGAGAGCAGGGGACTATCCACCGATCCGGGCGGAGGATTCTCCAGAAACGGGCGCGCTGCCTTCACCAAAGGACGCGATCCGTCTGACCCGTAGTTCTCCACCAACATGGCGGCGGACCTCCCAGAGGTGTGATAGGCGAGACCCGGTTCCATCTCGAACAGGGTCACGTCACCGTGCGGGGCGAGGTGCGCCGCCGCAGAGACTCCGGCTATCCCACCACCGATTACGACGAACTCGGTCATGGGTTGATGATGACCCGTCCGATCGCTTTCCGATCGGCCACCCACTGCAAGGCATCGGCGCCTTCATCGAGGCCGTATTTCTTCTGGATGATCGGAGCGATGCTGCCTTCGCCGGCCCACTCGATGATGCGGGAGAAGTTGGCCCGATGTTTCGCCGGCTCCTCTGTCGTGAAGCGACCCCAGAACACGCCAACTATCGAGTTGCCCTTGAGCAAGGGGAGGTTGAGGGGGATCGAGGGGATGGCGCCGGTGGCGAAGCCAACCACCAGCAACCGACCCTTCCACCTGGTGGAGCGGAGCACCTGCTCGGTGATGTCCCCACCGACGGGGTCGTAGACCACGTCCACACCCGCGCCATCGGTTACCTCTTCGATAGCTTCCCTGATCCCAACCTGATCGTAACGGATGACCTTCTGGGCACCGGCCTGGCGGGCCGCAGCCTCCTTCTCCTCGGAGGACACTGCTGCAATCACCGTGGCTCCCAAGACACGTCCGATTTGGACGGCGGCCATCCCCACACCACCGGACGCACCGAGGACGAGGAGGGTCTCTTCTGGCTGGAGATGGGCCCGATCGACCAGAGCATGATAGGAGGTGCCGTAACCGCCTGGCAGGGTGCTGGCAACGTCGACGCCGACGGAGTCGGGCAGAAGTGCCGCGTTCGAAGCCTCGATGACCGCCCGCTCCGCCATCCCGCCGTGGAAGGTGAATCCGGCGATCCGGTCACCGGGCGAGAAGCCGTCTGCGTCCTTGACCTCCACGATCGTTCCAGCCAGCTCATAACCCGGAGCGAATGGAGGGTCGGGACGGATCTGATACTGACCTTTGACCATGAGGGTGTCGGCGAAATTGACAGTCACCGCCTCCACATCGACCAGAACGGTTCCGGGTCTGGCCTGTGGATCCGGTAGCTCACCGACCCGTAACGAATCGATGCCGCCGTAGTCGTCGCATATCAGTGCTCGCATCCGCCTCAGACTATGACGAACACGGCGGGACACGCTTCTGACACAATCAGTTGTGTGCCGATAGAGCCGAACCCGTCACGATTCGACCTGCCCGACCCGAACACAGCCGATGGAGACGTGGTGGCGGTCGGGGGCGACCTCGAGCCGGGAACGCTATTACAGGCCTACCGGCGGGGCATGTTCCCTATGCATCTCCCTGACGGTCATCTCGGCTGGTGGTCGCCGGTCGAACGGGCGGTCATTCCTCTTGACGGGTTGAAGGTGTCCCGCTCGCTGCGGCAGTCAACCCGCCGCTATCAGATATCGGTCGATGAAGCGTTCGGAGCGGTGATTCGGACTTGTGCCGAGATCGATCGTCCCAACGGCTGGATCACCGAGGAGTTCGTCGACGCCTACACGGAGCTGCACCGATTGGGTTGGGCCCACTCCATCGAGGTCTGGGATGCGGATTGGAATCTGGTCGGTGGCCTGTATGGCGTCGCAATCGGCGGCCTGTTTGCCGGCGAGTCGATGTTTCACCTCACCCGTGACGCCTCGAAGGTCGCCCTGGTCCATCTGGTCGTGATCATGAATCAGGGAGGTTCGTTGCTGGACGTGCAATGGCAGACCGAGCATCTCGAGTCTTTGGGGGCCGAGGTCATCGGGCGCGAGGAGTACCTGCGACGTCTTCCCATAGCCCTGTCACTTCCCGGACCGTTCGTTTTCACCAATGGTTAAAGTCGCCGCGGTGCATCTGGGTAAAGGATGACCCGAAGCCTCGTAGCGGGAATCGACCTCACTGCGATGGGTCGTCGGGTGGCTGACCGCGCGAGGATCATCGCCGAGGAAGGTGGCTCGACGGTCAATCTCGTCCACGTCCTGGAGCCGGTGGGCGAGGCGATGATCGATCCCCGTCTCGCCCGGCTCATGCGTGATCACCAGACAGCCGAGGCGCGAAAAACCGCTGACTGGCTCTCGGGGCGAACCGATGTCGAAGTCAAGCTCGACGTAGTGAAAGGCTCACCGGCATGGGAGCTGTCTTCCCGGGCCAAGAAGGCGGATCTCATTCTTCTCGGGTCGTCGACTGTTGATGCGTTCGCAGCAGGGCCGACCACCCGGCGTGTGGCTCACATGGCATCGAGCGACGTCCTCATCGTGCGACGTCAGCCGCGGGTCCCATACCGCCGGATCATCGCCGCCGTCGACTTCTCGGAGTCGTCGCGAGTAGCGGTCGAGCAGGCGTTGTCGATGGGCACTGGCGCCGAGGTGACGGTCCTCTATTCGCTGCCGTCCCGATTCGACAACCTGCTCATGGATGCGGGTCTGTTCCGTGAGGAGATGGATGCTTCCCGCGGCGAGCGGCTGGAGGCTGCCCGTGACCGCATGCTCGACTTCTGCCAGGAGTGGAATGGTCGGGTGCGAACGATGGTCACCGACGGCCC
The DNA here is from genome assembly GCA_036374335.1 of Acidimicrobiia bacterium. Classification (GTDB taxonomy): domain Bacteria; phylum Actinomycetota; class Acidimicrobiia; order Spongiisociales; family ZC4RG35; genus JANQRA01. The sequence goes on along the minus strand of DASUUC010000013.1, from coordinate 16,120 downwards.
ACCCACGGAGACAATCGACGAGTCGGTCCGTCGTCGTGGCGCCGACCTCGTGGTAGCGGGAAGCCGGGGAGCGACGGCGACCCGCATGGTTCTCCTCGGCAATGTCGCCGAGGGGCTGGTGGCGCACGCCCCCTGCGACGTGCTCATCGCTCGCTCTCCGGCCAGCTTCCGGCGACCCTGATCAGATGGCGGACAGGGCTTGTCGTATCGCCCGGGTCACGTACACCTTGGCGAGGTGGGTCTTGTACTCCTCGGAGCCGTAGAGGTCCTCGAGCACGGTGATCTCGTCGGCGGCTTTCTCTGCGGCAGCCTCGACTGCTTCGTCTGAGCCGTCGGTGCCGATGAGAGCTTCGGATACGCCGTGGGCAAGTTGGGGTTTGGTGCCAACACCGGTGACCGCAACCCGGGCACCTTCGACGGAGCCATTGCTCTTCTTGACCCAGGCCGCGGCACCCGCCACCGCGTAGTCGGAGTGACCACCGCGGCGTCCCAACTTGTCGTATGCCGAAGCTTCCCCGGCGCCGGTCTTGGGGATCCGAATCGCCGTGAGGATCTCGTCTGGATTCAGCGCCGACGTCAAAGAATCGACGAAGAACTCCGACGCGGGGATCTCTCTCGTTCCCGAAGTCGATCGGGCAATCATCACCGCACCGCAGGCGATGGCACCGGCGGGTTGGTCAGCAGCGACATCGGCGTGGGCCAGGGCCCCACAAGTGGTGCCCCGGTTACGCACCTGGACATCGCCGGTCAGCGACGCTGCCGTGGCCAGCGCCGCCGCATTCGCCAGGACCAGGTCATGCGAGGCGGTCGTGGCATGACGGACGAGGGCGCCGATCTCTATTTGGTCGCCCTTGTCCTCCACGGCGTCCAGGCCAGGAATCCTCCCGATGTCGACAACCAAGCCGGGGGAGAACAAACGCATCTTCATGAGGGGGATGAGACTCATGCCGCCTGCCATGACCTTGGAGTCGTCACCAAGGGCACCCAAGGCTTCATCGAGTGATGACGGTGCTATGTAATCGAATGCGCGTGGGTACATGGGATCAGGGTCTCGATTCGTGCAGTGTTGCCCTCATGGTCACGACTCCGCTCTTTCCCAATCCGGTGGCGCAGGCTCCTCACCACGGATTTTTGCGCCGGCATACTCGATGGCCCGGACGATGTTGTGATAGCCGGTACACCGGCACAAGTTGCCCTCGATGCCGTGGCGGATCTCCGACTCCGAGGGATTGTCGTTCTCATCGAGCAGCGCTACGGCTGACATGATCATCCCGGGGGTGCAAAAGCCGCATTGCAGACCGTGGCGTTCCCAGAAGCCTTCCTGAACCGGATGGAGCTCACCGTCGTTCGCCAACCCCTCGATCGTCTGGATGGTGGTCCCGTCGGCCTGAATAGCGAACATGGTGCACGACTTGACCGCCTTGCCGTCGACATGGACGGTGCAGGCTCCGCAGTAGCCGGTTTCGCAGCCGACGTGGGTACCGGTGAGTCTCAGGTTCTCTCGGATGAAGTGCACGAGGAGGGTGCGTGGTTCGACGTCGGCCGACACCTCCCTCCCGTTGACCGTCAAAGATAGCTCCATGCTGGGCACACGCTAGTGGTCAGGCGACTCCGGATGCGACTGGGCATCCGGTGCTCATTCGAATGTCACCCGATCGGGGAAACAGAATCTCCAGGTTTCTCCGGGCTGGAGTGACCGAATGAGGGGATGGTCGTGTTCTTCCCAATGTTTGCGGGCGTGGCGGTTCTTGGAGTTGTCGCAACAACCGACCAAACCGCAAACCAGGCAGGACCTGAGATGGACCCAGGTGTCGCCCGACGCGACGCACCGCTCGCAAACATCTGACTGGGGTTCGGCCACAGTCTCGAGGCGCCTGAAGTGGAAACAGGGTCTTGTCGACATGGCGTTCGGATCCGATTCAGATCAGCCCGCGCGTGATGCCGCCGCGTTGATGGCACGGGCCACGAACACGGGAAGCATCTGGCGTCGGTAGTCGACACCGGCATACACGTCGCCCATGATGTCGTCTCCGACTTCGTCGATCGATTCTCGAGCTGCGCTCTCGGCACTGTCTTCGGTGACTGGATTTCCTGTCAGAGCGTTGGCGACCGATTCGAGCACCGTTGCCTTGGGAGTGAGGCCACCGACGGCCACGGTGCAAGCGGCACAGCTTCCATCCTCGCCGATCTCAACTACTGCGCACGCTCCCACTACCGCATAGCGGGACGCCGGATTGAATAGCTTGGCGTAAGCCGAGGCCCGACCGGCGCGCTCCGCGTCGACCTTTACCGTTGTCAGCAACTCGTCGGAGTTCAAAGCCGATTCGAACAGGCCGGTGAAGAACTCGGGAGCACCGATATCCCGGGTCGCACCCCCTTTCGACGCTGCAGTCATGGTGGCTCCGAGAGCGGAGAACACGGTGGGGAGATCTGAAGCCGGATCCGCGTGAGCCACGTTGCCTCCGACAGTCCCACGGTTGCGAACCAGTGGGTCGCCGATCATCGAAGCTGCCTCGCTCAGCGCCGCCGGGAATCCCTCGGCACCCTCGGCAGCAACCATGGAATGAGTCGTCAACGCACCGATGGTGAACCCGCCGTTGTCGGCCGCGATCCCCTTGAGGCCGTCGATACGACCGATATCGACCAACGCATTCGGAGCGGTCATCCGTATCTTCATCATCGGGAGCAGGCTGTGCCCGCCGGCGATGAACCGGCCGCCCGTCTCCGACCTGAGGTCTAGCGCCTGCTCTACCGAGTCGGCGCGTACGTAGTCGAATGGTCGGGGATACATCATTCACCTCCGCCGTTGCCAGCGGCGACTATGGCGTTGTGGATCTTCTCGGCCGTCAGGGGCATGTTCAGGTGTGTGACACCCAGTGGAGCCAGGGCATCCAACACCGCGCTCGAGATGGTCGCCGTTGCTGCGATCGTCCCCATCTCACCTGCACCTTTCACCCCGAGCGGGTTGTGGGGAGACGGTGTCTCGATGCGATCGATCGCGATCGACGGGAAGCCGTCCGCTCGTGGCATGGCGTAGGAGAGCATGGATCCGGATAGGAGTTGACCGTCCTCTCCATAGATCCCGTGCTCCCAGAGCGCCTGACCGACTCCCTGGACGATGCCTCCGAGAATCTGGCCCTCGACGATCATTGGGTTGATGACATTTCCGACATCGTCCACCGCCGCGTAGCTCTGGACCTCGACCTCACCGGTCTTGGAATCGATCTCGACCATCGCCGTGTGTGCGCTGGCCGGGAACGTGAAGTTCGCCGGGTCGTAGAAGGAGGTCTCTTCGAGACCAGGCTCCATGCCCTCGGGGAGGTTGTCAGCCGTGGTGACGGCAAAGGCCAGTTCGGCGAAAGTCTTTGCGCTCTCCGGCGACCCCGATACCGAAATCGTTCCTTCATCCTGGTCGTAGACCATGTCTTCGACTGACGCCTCGAGCATGTGCGCTGCAATCTTCTTCAACTTGTCCCGGATCTTCTCGGCGCTCTTGACGAGGGCGCTGCCACCTATGGCAGCACTTCGGCTGCCGTAGGTGCCAACCCCGTAGGGGATTCGGTCAGTGTCGCCGTGGACGATCTCGACGTCCTCCATGGCGACCCCGAGCTCGTCGGCCACGATCTGTGCGAACGTGGTCTCATGGCCCTGACCATGGGAATGGGACCCGGTGAAGACCGAGATCTTGCCGGTCGGATGGACCCGGATCGAGCCGCTTTCGAACAGGCCAATGGCTGCACCCAGACCCACGGCGACTGCCGAAGGCGCCGGTCCACTGGCTTCGATGCAACTGGAGAACCCGATACCCACGAGCCGTCCTTCGGCTCGGGCCTTCTCTTGCTCCTGGCGCAGCGACTGGTATTCCGACAGCTCTTCGATCTTGTCGAATAGCCCCTGGTAGTTGCCGCTGTCGTACTCCAATGCCACCGGGGTTTGATATGGGAACTCGTCGCTGGGGATCAGGTTCTTGCGCCGGAGCTCGACAGGGTCCATGTCCAGCCGGCGTGCCGCCAGATCGACCATTGTCTCCAATAGGTAACTGGCCTCTGGCCGGCCCGCTCCCCTATAGGCATCGACCGGCACCGTGTTCGTAAAGGCCCCGTAGGACTCACCGAATATGACCGGGATCTTGTACACCCCGGACAACAGAGTGATGTACAGCGCGGTCGGGATGAGCGGGGCAAACGTGGACAGGTATGCCCCCAGGTTGGCCCAGGTGGTGACATGCAGTCCTGTGATCGTTCCGTCGTCGTTCACGCCGATCTTCGCCCGGGTGATGTGATCGCGACCCTGTGCGTCGGTGACATACGACTCGGTGCGACTCGCCACCCATTTGGCAGGGCGACCGATGGCCCGTGCCACCCAGGGGACGATCACTTCCTCGGGGTAGTGGAAGATCTTGCTTCCGAAACCGCCGCCCACATCGGGCGAGATGACCCGGAGTTTGTGCTCGGGGATCCCGAGCGTGAATGCCCCGAGCAGCAATCTGATGGTGTGCGGGTTCTGACTCGTCGTCCACACCGTCATCGACTCGGATGACGGGTCCCACTCCGCCGCGCACGCCCTCGGCTCCATGGCGTTGGCGATCAGACGCTGATTGACGAACTCCAACTCGACCACGTGGTCGGAATCGGAAAGCGCCTCGTTCACTGCATCTTCATCACCGAGTGGCCAATGAAAGCTCAAGTTCGTCCCGACGTCGTCGTGGACGAGCGGGGCGTCGTCTTCCAAGGCGGCTCGTGCGTCGACGACCACCGGGAGTGGATCGAGGTCGACGTCGATGAGGTCGAGTGCATCCTCGGCGATGTACGAGCTCTCAGCAACGACTACCGCTATCGCGTCTCCGACATGACGCACCTTGTCGACGGCCACCGGATTGTGCGCCGGTGTGACGATGTCGGGTGGTGTGAAGCCACAGGGGAGGGACCCGCATGCGAACGAGGCTCCGCCGTCGAGCAGATCCTGGCCTGTGTATACCGCGATGACGCCATCGAGCGCCTCCGCCTCCGAAGAATCGATTCCGAGGATCTTGGCGTGTGCCAACGGGCTCCGTTTCACGGCGACGTATGCCATGCCGGGCAGGCTGAGGTTGGCCACATATTTGCCTTGGCCTTGGAGGAACCGGGGATCCTCGACCCGCTTGACCGCTGTGCCCATATACCTACTCATGATTGACCTCCCATGGCGGCCGCGCCGGCCTTGACTGCTTTGACGATGTTCTGGTAGCCGGTACAGCGGCAGAGGTTGCCTTCCAGTCCGTGGCGCACCTCTTCGTCGCTGATTTCACGATTGCCGTCGACGAGCTTCACCGAAGCCATGATCATCCCGGGGGTGCAGAAACCGCATTGGAGACCATGCTCGTCCCAGAAAGCCTGCTGCATTGGATGGAGGTGACCATTCGAGGCCAGACCCTCGATCGTCGTGACACTGGAACCGTCTGCCTGGACTGCGAGAACGGTGCATGACTTCACAGCCATCCCGTCCATATGGACCGTGCAGGCCCCGCACTGACTGGTGTCACATCCCACGTTCGTGCCCGTGAGGCCGAGGTCGTCGCGCAGGAAGTCCACCAACAAGATCCGGGGTTCGACCTCGCTCTCGTGTGTCTGCCCGTTGACTTCGATGGTTACTCTCAAGACTCCTCCTCAGTTCAAGATCGAGCTCGTCACAGCTCCGACGGGGCCCGTGTCTCGAAACTCAGAAGGGTCGCTTGCTCACAGCGCCCCTCAGAGGACGTTCCGGGCCCTCGCCCGACATCGCCCCGCCGAGCCTACACGTCCGATCCCATTGCGTGCTTGGGTCACTGCAGGCTTGAACTAGGGCTGAGTTATCGCCGGCAGTCGAACCTCGAACTTGGTCTCCTCATGGTTGCTCGACACCGTTATTTCGCCTCCGACCCGGCGGACGATCGTGTGAACGGTGTGCAGACCGAGACCGGTCCCCTTCCCGGGTTCCTTGGTGGTGAAGAAGGGGTCGAATATCTTGCCCGCCACGTCCTCGGGTATACCCGCGCCGGTGTCGCTGACTGATATGACGACCTCGTCTCCCTCGTTCTGGGCCGTGATCGCCAGCCGTCCGCCATCGGGCATGGCATCGGCGGCATTGTCGATGAGGTTGGTCCACACCTGGTTGAGGTCGCGCCCTGCCGCCTCGACTGTGTGGAGGTCGTCGTCGAACACGAGATCGACTTCGATGTTGCGCAGTTTGTGCTTCAACAGGATCAACGTGTCACGTATCCCGGAGGTCACGTCGATCTCTTGGATGGGGGCACGGTCGAGGAACGAGTATTCCTTGACTACCCGCACCAACTCGGCGATGCGCCGCGCTCCGATGCCCAACTCGTCCAGGACCTGTGCGCTGGCCGCCCGCAATCCGATCCAGCGGGCGAAATGGGGACGGATGTCGGCGGCTACCCCGGAGATGGCACTGCTCAGCTGTTCGGCCGTCCATCCCACATCGACGAGAGCTGGAGCCACATCCCATGCATCGTCCACACCCTGCTCCTCGAGCCAGGCGGCGATGGCTTCCTCGGAGTCGCTGCGCTCCAGCGGTGTGAGGTGCGGTGCCTCGATGGCCTGATCGAGTGAGACCTCCCCCCCGATCGTCCCTGCGAGAGCAGCTGCCTCCTCTCCGAGCTGGGATTGGAGACGGGCCAATTCTTGTGTGCTGCGGGCGACGGCCGCTGCTGGATTGTTGAGCTCGTGCATCAGTTGGGCGGCCATTTTCCCAAGTGCCGCCATACGCTCTTCATGACGCAAGGTCTCTTCGATGCCGCGGAGTCGGGAGGTGACCGTGCGGAACATGCGCCGGACCATTCGGGAATCGCTGAGAAGGTCCTCAAACGCCTTCACCGGCACGCGTATCGCGTGGGTGCGTACCAGAGCCGAGACGGTGGCCGTTCGGGGTGCCTGATCGAGCAGTGCGATCTCACCTACGACATCTCCAGGCCCGATCCTGCCCAACTCGACGTCTTTGCCACCGCTCTGCTTGGTGACCACGAGCTGACCGTCGACGACGATGTACATCTCTTCGGAGTCGCTGCCCTCCTCGATGATGACCCGACCTTCGGGGATGTCGATCTGTTCTGTCTCGCCACACACCTTCTCGAGCAGGGGATCAGGGAGATCGGAGAAATAGGGGAGCCCACGAAGTATCTCGGCGGTGGTTTTCAAAGACTTGCTAGGTGCCTGTGAACGAAGCGTATGGCAGTGGCGCCTTCCCCCGTTGCCCCTGCAACTCTCCGGATCGAACCGTGTCTCACATCACCGGCCACGAACACGCCAGGCACCGAGGACTCGAGCGGGAACGGGTCACGGTCGACGTTCCACCCTTTGAGAGGACTGAGATCGTTTCCGGTGAGTACGAAGCCTCTTTCGTCCAATTGAACGAGGTCGCCGAGCCACTCTGTCTGCGCGCGTTGGCCGATGAAGATGAACAGAGCCGCCGCCTCGACCTTCTCTTTGACGCCACTGTCGAGGTCCTCTAGCTCGAGGAATTGCAGGTGCGTGTCCCCGTATGCAGCCGCGACAGCCGAGCGGGGGCGGAGAGTGATCGATTCGTTTGCCTCGAGGTTCTCGATCAAATACGCGGACATGGTCTCTGTGAGGTCTTCGCTCCGGATGATGATCGTGACGTCATCGGTGAATCTGGTAAGGAACAAAGCGGCTTGCCCCGCGGAATTTCCACCGCCCACGACGTACATCGGCTGGTTCCGGTGGTTTTCGGCTTCGATCCGCGAGGTCCCGTAGTACACACCGGCACCGACAAAGGGGTCGAGACCTTCGGCTTGCAGCCTCCTGTACTCCACGCCACTGGTAACCACCATCGCTTTCGCCGTCACGGTGGTGCGATCATCGAGATGGACGATTCGATAGGGATCCTTGCGCTCGATTCGCTCCACATGCGCCGGCACCAGAATCTCAGCCCCGAATCTGGTGGCCTGAGCGGACGCCCGGCGGGCGAGATCCGCTCCGCTGATACCGCGTGGGAAGCCGAGGTAGTTCTCGATGAGTGATGATTGGCCGGCTTGCCCACCCGGGGCGGAGGCTTCTATGAGCAGGGTCTTGAGACCTTCGGACGCACCGTAGACGGCGGCTGCCAAACCTGCTGGCCCAGCGCCGACGATGACCACGTCGTACGCAGGTGACCTGGCATGGATCTGCAACCCGGCGCGGGCGGCAAGCTCGGTCTGGGTTGGACGGAACAGCGGGTCCCCGTCCGGGAAGAGAAAGAGTGGGAGATCCATGTTCCCTGCTCCCACCGCTTCCATCAGCTTCTCTGCGTCCGGGTCGGCACCCACGACGAACGACCGATAGGGAACTTGATTCATGGCCAGGAATGCCTTGAGCTCAAACGCCTCCTTCGACCACTCATGACTGACGACTCGAATCCCTTCGAAAGTGGGCCGGTAGTCGGCCTGCCAGTCCTCGAGCAGATCGTCGAGGATGGGGTACAGCTTCTCCTCGGGAGGATCCCAAGGCTTCATGATGTAATGATCCAGCCCGACCTCGTTGATGGCGCTGATCGCGGCGTCGGTGTCGGCGTAGGCAGTGAGCAGTGCCTTTTTCACGGACGGAAAGATGTCGAGGCTGTGTCGCAACACGTCGACACCAGTGACCTGCGGCATTCGCTGATCAGCCAGGATCAGGGCCACCGTCCCTCCCCGAGCCGACAGCTCATTGAGCGTGTCAATCGCCTCCTGACCACCGCCTGCTCCGAGGATTCGATACTCCGACGAGTACTTGGCACGCAGGTCGCGCTGGATGGCACGAAGCACCTCGGGCTCGTCGTCGATGGTCAGTATTGCCGGCAGGGCATCGGTCATCGGAATACGACGTTGTCCGAGAAGCAGTAGCGCCAGAATTCAGCCGGCTCGATCGACTTGATCAGAGGGTGCTGATGCTCCTCCCAATGCCGTCGTGCATGACGGTTCTTCGAGTTGTCACAACAGCCCACTGTTCCACACAGGAGACATGATCGAAGATGAACCCACGTATCGCCCATTGCCACGCACCGGTCACACACGTCAGACGTCGGATCGGCAGGAGACGTCAACTCCTCGAAATGATGGCACATTGGACCGGTCATAAAAATTGCCCTAACCCCTCTACAGGCGACAGCGACCCCCATCATAAAGAGCAGCGCGAACACATGCAGCCGCGTCACCACCTCAGGTGACGGCTTTCTGTTGTGCCACGCTTATTGTGTCCCACTCCCCGGAACCATCGGGGCCAGGTACAGATCCATGAGCGTGATCAGAATCGCCCCACCGCAGTTGCGGACCAAAGAGTCGGAGGGCCATCGGACAGCAACGTGGCTCGAGCTTTTCTACGACCTCGCTTTCGTGGTGGCCGTGGCGGTGATCGCTGCCCGATTGCTCGCCGACGTCTCGTGGACCGGCGTCTCCTCCTATTTCGGTTACTTCGCTCTTCTTTGGTGGTTGTGGGCCAGCCACACCTACTACGCCGACCGGTACGACACCGATGACTTGGCCTATCGCCTGTTGGCGGCAGGACAAATGGTCGCCGTGGTTGTGATCGCTGCTGCCCTATCACCCGACGACGCGGGTTCGACACGCGCCTTCGCATACGGGTACGCGGTGTCACGATGGCTGCTGGTGGTGATGTATTGGCGCGCCTACCGCCACGTCGAAGAGACGAGAGATCTGGTCAAGGGCTACCTCACCGGCTTTGGCATGGCAGCGGTGGTTTGGACCGCTTCCGCACTGGTCCCCGACGACATCCGGATCGGCCTCTGGGCGGTGGCCTTGGTGATCGACCTGGCAACTCCGTGGATCATGAGAAAGGAACAGGCTCGTGTGCCGTTGGATGTGTCCCACCTTCCGGAGCGGTTTGGTCTCTTCACCATTCTCGTCCTGGGAGAGTCGATCGCGGCAGTGGTTACGGGCCTGAGTCACTCCGAATGGTCTGCCCTCCCGACTACGTCTGCTGCAGTCGGCATTGGCGTGGCGACAGCCCTCTGGTGGTTGTACTTCGACAACGCCAGAGGATCTGTGGTCCGCCGAGATGCGTCGGTGCGTCGCGCGTGGAGACCCACGGTCTGGATCTACACCCACTTGCTCCTGGCTGCAGGTTTGGGGGCATCGGGGGTCGGGATCGAAATCGCGGTCTCTGAAGCCGGCCATGGCCCGATGCCGGCACCAGAACGCTGGCTCCTCGTCGGCTCGGTGGTGGTTGTCTTCGGGTCCCTGGCCGTAATTCAGTTGGCCGCCATCCCCGACCGGGCAAGTCCCGAACGTGAGATCGTCGTCGCCCGGATCCTCGGCGTGCCGTTTCTCCTCATAGTCGGTTTGCTCTCCGATTTGGAGGCTCAGTGGGTGGCTGGTGGAGTACTGGGCGTGTGCGTAGCTGAATTGATCGCCGACATGTCGTCGCCGGGCGCCCCGATGACCGAGAGCGAGCCGGAGATCCCGAATGATTGAGCCGAAGGTCGAGATCCGTGACGATCCCGAGGAAAGCGCTTACGTGGTCGAGGTCGACGGCGAGCGAGCCGGAAAGGCCGTCTACCACATGAGAGGCGGACGACATCTCTTCGTGCACACTGAGATCGACGACCGGTTTGCCGGGACTGGTCTGGGTACGCAGCTGGTGCGGTATGCATTAGACGACGTCCGCGCCAAGCGAGGCACCATGGTTCCGATCTGCCCCTTCTTCGCGGCATACCTCGAGAGGCACCCCGAGTACGAAGACATCGTCGATCTCGAGTTGACCGAACGTATCAACAAGCGGAAGAACCAGGGCTCCTAGACATCGATCGTCAGCCCGGCCATGCCGGGCACTACGTCTGTCCCGTTGACCACGCGATTGATCAGTCTCTCATGTAGTCCATCGAGGTCAGTGTCGGTGTGTGAAGGGTCGTGGTGGAACGTGACGAGTCGAGCGGGTTGGGTCATTCTCACGAACTCGGCAAGGTGCGACACCGAGGAATGGCCCCATCCCACCCTGGTTTCGTATTCGGAATCCTCGTACTGGGCATCGTGGATCAGCACGTCTGCACCAGCCGCCAGCTGAAACCCTGATGTCCATTCAGGGGAATCGGGAAAACTCTTGTTCCCCAGAGCCGGCTCGTGATCGGGCATGTATGTGAGCACCGATGAGCCCTCCGTCAAGCGATACCCCAGCGTGGAACCGGGATGGGCAATGAGATCGGCGGTCACCTGTATCGCCCCCACCTCGAACTCGCCCGGCACAACATCGTGAAAGACGACATTGGCCAGATCTCGGACTCGAACCGGGAACAGAGGAGGTGAGAGATAGCGCGCGATTCGTTCTCTAAGCGTTCGGTTAATGGAAATGGGACCCCATACATGAACCTCCACCTCCGGGTCGAGGAGAGGTGGGAAAAAGGGGAGACCCTGTACGTGGTCCATATGGAGGTGACTCAAGAGAATGTCGATGCGGCTGGCATCGCTGCCGTCGGTCTGCAGAGGTCTGAGCCCGCTACCCCCGTCGAGGATGATCATGCGATCGCCCGCACATCTGATCTCAACCGCGGAAGTGTCTCCCCCGTAGCGAACTGTTTCACAACCAGCTGCGGGGATCGAACCGCGGGTTCCCCAGAGACGAACCCTCAATCTCCGATCTCCCAGAACGTCGCTAAGACGCCGAGGAAACGGCCGCCCTGACCTTCGAGCGGAATCGCGGAGACCTCGATATCCCGCCAGACGCCATCCATACCACAGAATCTGATTTCGCCGTGTGCAGGAACCCGTTTGCTCAGGGCGACGACGACAGGAACAGAGCTCTCCGATATTGGGGCCCCTTGGAGATCGGTCACCCGGAACATCTCCCTGAGCTGGTCGGCATGGATCGGACCGACATCATCGAACCGAATTCCCAGGAGGCTTTCTGCAGAATCGTTGTAGTACACGAGATTGCCGTCGGAATCCATGACCCAGACGGGGATCGAGAGATAGCTCGCCACCTGGCGGAGCAGGATGATCTCGACTGGCTGCTGGTGCGGTGGCATCGGGGAGAACTTAGTTCCTCTGGATGCGAGATGTAAGAGCGTCGCGTCTTGCTGTCCACACGGCCCGAAGCCGATATTGTGCGCGTTGGGGCCGATCCGAGTATCTTCTTTGGGCGGAACGAGCATCGAGGCGATTGCGGATCCACAGGGCGAGAGGAAAACGCGCTTGATCAAAGCGCATTTGAGATGGGCAGAGATGAAGGAGGACAGACGAGGCGTGCCGTCGCGTCCTGGCCTCAAGGGGCTCTTCGGGGGAGCGCGCGATGAATGAAGTGCTCGACATGAGTCTCGACAGGTATGTCCCACCGAACGCGATTGGTTGGAGCGAGGCTGACGACCACCGCGCCTGGCGGGAGGTCGACGCCACCCTTTGCTTCATCGACATATCTGGATTCACCAACCTGTCTGAGCGACTGGCTCGGCGCGGTCGAATCGGAGCCGAAGAGCTGGCTGAAGTTCTCAACCGCGTCTTCGGAGACATGCTCGAGGTCGCGTACCTGCATGGCGGGAGCCTGCTCAAGTTCGGCGGGGACGCATTACTGCTCCTATTCGAGGAGTGGAATCACGAAGTGCGGGCGACTAGTGCCGCGGTCGAAATGCGACGTGTACTCCGCGAGGCCGAGAACCACGAGACGTCCGTCGGGCGCCTCCGCCTACGGATGTCGGTGGGCATCCACTCCGGCGAAATGCACCTGTTCAAAGCCGGGGAGATCCACCACGAGCTGCTGATCGCCGGTCCCGGAGCGACCATGACCACCGACATGGAGAAGGTGGCGGATGCTGGAGAGATCGTCGTCAGCGACGCCACCCGGGACGCACTTCCTGAGGACTCGACGGGCGAGCGCAAGGGCGACGGCTGGCTGCTCAGGTGGCGTACCCCCAGATGTGATCCGATGCCATCGGTGGAGGTCACTGCCGAGGATCCCGAGACGGTCAGCCGATGGGTTCCTGAACTGTTGAGGGGGTATCTCGCGGCCGCACGGCCCGAACCGGAGCACCGGATCGCCGGTGTGGCTTTCATCAGGATCAGCGGGTTCGATCTACTTCTGGCAGACCGCGGGCCGGAACAGGCAGCCAATGCGCTCGGAGAGACCATCTCGAGAATTCAAGAGGCAGCACGCGACGAAGGCGTCACCTTTCTGGCAACCGACATCAACGCCGACGGGGCGAAGGTCATCCTCGTCACCGGTGTGCCCATTGCACAGGAAGAGGACGAGGGGCGGCTGCTGCGGGCAGTGCGTCGCATCGCCGACGCCCCAGGAGAGCTGAACGGTCACATCGGAGTCAACCAAGGTCATGTCTTCGCCGGGGAGATAGGAACCAGCTACCGGTCGGCTTATACGATCATCGGCGACACGGTCAACCTCGCCGCCCGGCTGGCCGCCGCCGCACCTGCCTCGGCGATCTACGCAACGGTTGGAATCCTGGACAACTCGGGGATCCTCTTCCATTGTGAGCCTATCGAGCCTTTCCATGTCAAAGGCAAAGAGGAACTGATCCATGCCTATGCGCTCGGGGCGGAAGAAGGAGAGAGGGAGGTCGAGACCGAGGGCGAGCTCCCCTTCGCTGGTCGTCAACAGGAGCTCTCCCGGATCACCCAGGCGATTTGGGAGACCATCGAAGGCACCGGGACGGTACTGACGATCGTCGGCGATGTCGGCTCCGGGAAGAGCCGGCTCATCAAGGAGGCATGTCTCATCTGTTCTGCGGTGAGGACGATCACGGTCCGCTCTGAGTCCTATGGGACCTCCACCCCATATCGTCCGTTGCGGGACGTCTTCCGGTCTCTAATCGAAATCGACCGTGCCGAACAGGCCACCATGGCCGAGGCACTGGAGACCAAGATTGCTGAGATTGCCCCCGAGTTGGTCGACTATCTGCCATTCATCGGCGACGTGACGCATGTCGACGTTGCCCGGACGGATACGGTCGACGCCATCGAACCGCGATTTCGGCAAGACCGGTTGGCCGACGTGGTGATCTCTCTCATGGACAAACTCTTGGTTGGTTCCACCGTTTTCGATCTCGACGACGCTCAGTGGATGGACGATGCGACCGCTCATCTCATGGGACGGATCGCCGAGGCCACGGCAGATCATCCATGGACCGTTCTCGTGAGTAGACGCCGTAGAGACGAAGGGTTCATGCCAACAAACGGGACGGTTATCGAGCTCGGGGGCCTCACGACCGAGGAGGCTGAAGACCTCGTCATCGAGGCGACTGCTGGTGCACCCCTTCGACCTCATGAGGTAGAAGCCGTTGTGGCTCGTTCGGGGGGCAACCCGCTATTCCTTCACGAGATACTGCAGGTAGTCCGGGAGACGGGAAGCGTCGAGCAGCTACCCGACTCCCTCGGCAGCGTTGTCAGCACGAGCATCGACGCCTTGCCGCCGTTGAGCCGGAGCATCCTGCGCTATTGCGCCGTTCTCGGGCGAAGCTTTCGTACTTCGATCGTCCAAGAGATCCTTCAAGAAGACAGACTCGAGCTCGATGCTGTCACCAGGCGGAGCTTGAGACGATTTCTGGTGTCAGACGGGAAGGGCAGGCTCCGCTTCACGAACGCGATGATCCGGGACGTTGCGTACGACGGACTTTCTTTTCGTCGCCGGAGGGAGTTACATCTGCGCGCCGCAAAGGCGTTCGAGAGGACCACCGATGATCCTGATACGATCGCCGACCTACTGTCGTTGCACTACTCGATCGGTGGTGACGCAGAGCGAGCCTGGCACTATGCCAGGATCGCCGGGGACCAGGCCCGTGAGGCATTCGCAAATATCGACGCCGCCGCGCATTACGTGAGAGCTCTCGAGTCGGCACGGCGACTCGATCGGGTCACCGACCCACAGCGCGCGGAGGTTTGGGCGCAATTAGGTGATGTCAGAGAGCAGTCCGGGCTCTTCCAGGCTGCGTTGGATGCCTATCGCAACGCCTACCGTCTGGAGACAGATGCAGTGTCGCGTGCTGAACTGATGCTGAAGAGGGCGAGTGCCCGAGAGCGGGCCGCGCAGTATTCAATGGCGTTGAGGGAGGCCAGCGGAGCCAGGCGCCTCGTCATGGATGCGTCATCTCCCAAAGCGCAGAGCCTCGACGCAAGAGCGGCCGCTTTCCGCGCGATGGTGAGAATGCGACAGGGCCGACCGAGTGAGGCGTTGCGAACCGCACGTGACGCCGTCAAACGAGCAACGAAAGCTGGCGAGACGATAGCCCTTGCCCGGGCGTACGGCGCCATGGCTTGGGCTCATCTGATGCTCGACGAACCAGGTCCCCAGAAACTCTGGCTGGACGCACTTGCACTCTACGAACGAGTTGGCGACCTGAGTGGGCAGGGTTACATGAACAGCAACCTCGGCGGGCTCGCCTACGTCGAGGGGAGATGGGAAGAGGCCCTGGAGTATTACGAGCGCAGCCGGGATGCTGCCGAGCGTTTGGGAAACGCGGTCGACGTCGGAGTCGCAGAGGGCAACATCGGCGAAGTGTTGGTGAAGCAGAACAAATTCGACGAAGCCGAACCTCAGCTCAATCGAGCCGTGCGGGTGGCGAAGGCGAGTGGTGATGCCTTCACCGTGGTTTTCGCCAATCTCCAAATCGCCCGGATTCTCATCGAACGTGGTGATCACACCCAGGCAGAAGACCTCCTCGGGGAGATACGCGAACAGGCGACGTCTCTGCACATGAAAGAACCGGCCTACGAGGCGGCGATCCTTCTCGCTGATTTGAAAGCTCGAAGCGGGGAAGCACAGGCGGCATTGGAGCTTCTCGACAACGCAGAATTAGAAGGGAAGGAAGAGGCTTCTATCTTTGCTCCCACTGCCGATCGGGTTCGAGCACTGGCTCTGGCCACGATCGGTCAGTTGCCGGAGGCGATCCGCACGGCCAGCGCTGGTCTCGAGACCGCTCGCGCCCGGCATCTCGACTACGAGGCAGCCATGCTGTTGCTGTGCAAGGCGCAATTGCTGGATAACGAAGATCCCGACGAGGCCGCTCGTTTGCGTACCGCTGGTAACGGCATCATCGAACGTTTGGACATCCGCCCCCTGGAGCTTGCCTAGGGGGCGGATAGTCGCTTGTTCTCAGGCCTGGTCGCTCAACGCCACTGCGGGTCTTCCAACTCGAAGTACACGACTGTGTACTG
>DASUUC010000012.1:0-6229 GCA_036374335.1 Acidimicrobiia bacterium | reverse complement strand
TTACTCCGCATACTGATTTCGAAGCGCAGGTGTATGTGTTGACCAAGGAGGAGGGGGGGAGGCATAACCCGTTTTTCCCCGGGTATCGCCCTCAGTTTTATTTCCGGACTACTGATGTCACCGGGTCGATCAATCTTCCCGTGGGGACCCTGATGGTGATGCCGGGGGACAACACCGAAATGAACGTGGAGCTGATCGCGCCGATTGCTATGGACGAAGGCTTGCGGTTCGCCATCCGTGAAGGCGGCCGCACCGTCGGCGCCGGCCGCGTAACCAAGATCAACAAGTAGGGCTCGTCCCGAACCAAACCGAATCGAGTTAGCAATGCCAAGCGACAAGAGACCGCCGCTGACGCTTGCCTGCACCGAGTGCAAGCGGCGGAACTACGTCACCACCAAGAACAAGTCGAACACCCAGGATCGGCTCGAGCTGAAGAAGTTCTGCCGGTTCTGTCGCAGCCACACGGTGCACCGAGAGACCAGGTAGACAGACCAAAGACTGCTCTTCGGGGCCCTCCTATTCGATGAACGTCCGGCGTGGAGGCACCAAATCCCCGATCACAAGAGGACGCGCAGTCGCAATCCGATGCTCTCGAGCAGATCGTCGTCGGCGGCGGGGAGCCGGATCAACCGAAAGCCAAAGCCAGCGGAGAGAAGATCTTTGACTGCGTCGAAATAGGCACACTGGGCGATCCGGCCTCCGGGGAACGGGAAGTCGGACGCTTCACGTTTCGATTGGTATCGGTCGGCCTCAGGCGAGAACCTCGAACTGAGCTCGCGGTACAGCTCGACATCTAGTGAGTGGTCGAGGTCTTCATAGAAGTCGAGCGTCGACAACCGAGCCGAGGAGAAGTGGAATCTGCGGTCAACTTCGATCAAGGTCTCGTCGTCGACCTGAAAGGCGAAACGAATAGGCATGGAGCGCTTCTGCTCCAGTCTCGACCAATCGCCACCGAGACGGGCATGGATCGCCATCAGCCGATACCTGACCCGCGGCGGTGCCGGAAACTCGTCGCCTAGAGGCGACCGGTTGGTCACCCAGTCGCATGCCACGTTGCGCTGGGCATCAATTCCCAGATCCATGAGGATCTGCTCAACTTTCGAGACCGCAATCTGCCCTGACATACCGCCCCCCGAAAGATAGGAGTATCCGCAGGAGAAGGTTCCCCGGAGCATTCAGGATGACACATCGCGATCTCCGCCGCCAATGGTGCCGTCGACCTTGTGCCTCGTTTCATGAATCCTTGCGGCACGATCGGTCTGGCTACCGTGGCATCGATGAATCCGGCTGATCTCGAGGGCAAGGCTTATGGGCCGCGTCGCTGGCGAGTGGCCAACGACTCCGTGTACGACTTCGTCGACCTGACCGGGGATGACCCGCAACGCTGGTCGGGCACGGCCCCCCCTGGATTCGCCGCAGCAGCGCTTTTCGCGGTGGCACCCGACCTGCTCGCCGAGCTCTACGACAGCTCTGTGATCCATGGGGAACAGACCTTCAAGTGGAATCGGCCAATCTCCGTCGGCAGTCTTCTCGACGTCAGCGGCACCGTGATCCGGGTCCGGGAGCGGGGCGGTGTCCACTTCATCACCTTCCAAATGAGAGCTGCTGATGACGCCGATGTGGTGGTCAGCGGCAAGTCGGTTTTTCTCGTGTCCGGCGAGGCGCTTCCCGGTGGGCAGTCCGACTTCGTACGTCCCGAGCCACATCACTCTTATCTCGGCGACCCCAACCCCGGGCAGTTGTCCGCATCCCGCGCCGACCTGATCCGCTATGCCTCCGCCACACGGGACTGGAACCCGGTCCACTGGGACCACGAAGCCGGTGTCGCTGCAGGCTTCCCCGGGGTGGTGGTCCACGGTCTGCTCCAGGCGGGATGGGCGCTACGTATCGCGTCGGCCGATACCGAATTGCCGCGACCCTTCGCCTCGGCCCGATTCAGGTTCCGCAACCCGCTGCTGCCGGCGAGACCTGTCGACCACACCATCGAACGCGGAGAGGGGTCGGTGGAGGTGAGCATCGTCGACGACGACGCCGAGTATGTCTCCGCCACCATGGTGCTCGCTGATGGGTAACCCCGGCGATCCCGGCCAGGTCGAAAGGAGCAGAGAGCAAGAGCTCATCGCCAGGGCCCAGAAGGGCGATCGTTCCGCTTTCGCAGCCCTGTTGAGAGAGCACCAAGACGAGGTGTACACGTTGGCTCGACGATTGGTCGGTGATCCGCATCTGGCATCGGATGTCGCCCAGGAGGCACTCATCCGGGCCTGGCGCGCCCTCCCGAGGTTCCGCGGCGACGCCAGGCTGTCGACCTGGCTCTATCGGATCACCGTGAACACGGCGTGGACCCACAAGAACCAAGCCAAGAGACATCAGGGCGCCTCGATAGACGATCACCTCGACATCGCCGCTCCCGTCGACGCCGGGCATCCCGAGATCGCGGGGGAGATCCTCGAACTCCGGGGGAGGTTGCGGCTTGCCCTCGACCGGCTTCCCGACCCGCAGCGCGAGGTGGTGGTGCTCAAAGACATCTACGGATGGTCCCATGCCGAGATCGCCGAGTCGATGGGGATCTCGGTTAACGCGGCAAAGGTTCGATTGCATCGAGCCCGGGCTCGACTGGCCAAGGATCTGGAGGAAACGGCATGAGCGTCGTCTGTGAGATGGCCGCGCCTTTCGTCGCCAACAGTGCAGTTGATGGAGTTGACGTGATGCGGCCCTTCCGCTCCCACACCGCCACCTGTCTCAAGTGTCAGGCCCGGCATGCGGCGATGACGAGGACCGCCCGGGAGTTGGCGGCGATGGAAGGGGTCCGGATCGCGGCTCCCGCCGACCTGGAGTGGCGGGTGATGGCGTCGCTGGAAGGCGACCTGGCGATCTCCCGATCCTTGAACAGGCCGATGGCGTGGGCCGCCGCCGTCGTGTCGATGGCCGCTGCCGTACTCATCTGGAGGCTGCGCCCCAAGACCTCGTAGGCGACATTGGACCTTCTCCAGTCAGACGTGTCGAATCCCAGATCTTGGCGTTTCGAAAACGAAGAGGTCATTGTGGCATCACCTTCAGATGGACCTGCGTGATGAGACGTTCCACCGCTCGAGCGGCCCACACGCCCAGGACCGTATCCGCGAGTACGCAGCGATTCGAGCCGACAACGAACGTCTACTCCGCTCCCCCGCTTTGGCTCGATACTGTCGGACATTCAGGGCGCGTGGCGCGCTGAGTCGAGGTTTCGGTTTCGCTGTTCCGTTTCTCTTCCCCCTATCGACTTTCCACAGCGTGACGCCAGCCTTATACTTGGACGACCCGCGAACCCCCAGAGGGGTGTAGCTCTAATTGGTTAGAGCGCCGGTCTCCAAAACCGGAGGTTGGGGGTTCGAGTCCCTCCACCCCTGCCACAATCGGTACAGGACTAGTTGAGTCATGAGCAATAGACAGATGCGCCGCCTCCAAGAAGCGGAGGAGCGGCGCCGCAAGAAAGACAAAGACGGGCAGACCAAGGCACAGCGCAAAGCTGCGGCCATACAGAACCGCGCCCCGGAGACGGTGGAGCGGAAGTCCTTCTTTGCCCGCATCAAGGATTATCTCCACGAGGTCCGGGTCGAGTTGAGGAAGGTCACCTGGCCCACCCGGGAGCAGATGATCGCCTTCACGACGGTGACTCTGATCACCACCGTGGCCCTCACGTTCGTGATCTTCGGATTCGACGTGGCGGCCAAGGAGTTCATCCTCTGGCTGGTCGAGCAGAGAAGCTGATGGCTGACCTAGCCGAGACCACCGAAACCGTGGAAGTCGACGAGCCCGCAGGAGAGGTCGACGAGACCGCAGAAGAGACCGCCGAGGTCGAGGAGTCTGCCATGGGCCCCGAGGGTGACTACGACCAGGCCCTCGAACTGGAGGAGACTCCAGAAGAGGTGGAGGTCCGTGACACGTCCGACTCGATGCACGTCGAGGAAAACGCCGAAGAGGTGGTCGACGCAGTATCCGAGGAAGTCGTAGACGAAACCGACATCGCCGCGACGACTCGAGAAGTCGAGTCCCCTGTCGAGCCGGCCACCGAAGAGGCAGAAGTCGCTGATGAGGCTGAAGCCCCCGACGAGGGATCCGAGGAGGAGGAGCCTGTTGTCGCCCCGCCCGCCAGCCCCTATGACATGCCCGGAGACTGGTACGTCATCCACTCCTATTCCGGATACGAGAACAAGGTCAAGGCCAACCTGGAGACCCGCATCCAGTCGATGCACATGGAAGACCGCATCTTCGAGGTCCACATCCCCATGGAGGACGTGGTCGAGTTCAAGGGTGGCAAGAAGGTCACCGTCCCCAAGAAGGTCTTCCCCGGATACATCCTCGTCCGGATGACCCTCGACGACGACTCCTGGTACGCGGTGCGCAACACCCCCGGTGTCACCGGGTTCGTTGCCGGGAACGCCCAGAAGCCGACTCCGCTGTCGAGACGTGAGGTGGAGCGGTTCCTCGGAGTGCAGGAGGAAGAGGACAAGGGCAAGCCACGCTTCAAGCCCGAGTGGGATGTCGGCGAGCAGGTCCGTGTCGTCACCGGTCCGTTTGCCGATTTCAACGGTGTCATCGAAGAGCTCAACGTCGACCAGCAAAAGGTCGTGGTGTTGGTCAACATCTTCGGCCGGGACACTCCCGTCGAGCTCGGCTTCGAGGACATCCAGAAGAGCTAGGAAAATGGGTAGAAAGAGACTCGTCACAACACTGAAAATGCAGCTGCCCGCGGGCCAGGCGACGCCTGCCCCGCCGGTGGGTACGGTCCTCGGTCCCCACGGGGTGAACCTGATGGACTTCGTCAAGTCATACAACGACGCCACGGCGAACAACCGGGGACAGATCATCCCCGTGGAGATCTCGATCTACGAGGACCGCTCGTTCACCTTCGTCACCAAGACCCCACCCGCGGCGGCGCTGCTTCGACAGGCGGCGCGTGTCGACAAGGGGTCAGGTGAGCCCAATAAGGAGAAGGTGGGACGGGTGACCAAGGCCCAGATCAAAGAGATCGCCGAGATCAAGATGCCCGACCTCAACGCCATCGACATCGACGGCGCCATGAAGGTCGTGGAGGGCACCGCCCGAAGCATGGGGATCGTCGTCGAAGGCTGAGCAAGCTGTTCTGTGTCGATTTCGGGCCCTCATACGGCCCGAAATCGACACAGAAGTGAAGTGGGAGGCCGTGAGGCCGCCTGGACCACGAGGAGAGACACATGGCACATGGAAGGAAGTACCGAGAGGCCGCCTCCCGGTACGACAAAGAACACCGCTACACGGCACGAGAGGCGTTCGACCTCGTCAAGACCCTTTCTTCGGCGAAGTTCGACGAGACCGTAGAGGCCGTCTACACCCTCGGCATCGATCCCAAGAAGGCCGACCAGCTGATTCGTGGCACCGTTTCGCTCCCCCACGGAACCGGGCGCGACGTCAAGGTCGCCGTTTTCTGCTCACCCGACAAAGAGAGTGAGGCCAAAGAAGCCGGCGCCGACATCGTCGGAGGCACCGAGTTGATCGAACAGCTCCAAGGTGGCAAGGAGCTCGACGCCGACGTCGCCATCGCCACCCCGGACATGATGTCCGAGGTGGGCAAACTGGGCCGTGTCCTCGGGCCCCGTGGCCTCATGCCCAATCCCAAGTCGGGAACTGTCACCGACGACCTGGCGAAGACCGTCGCCGAGTTCAAGGCCGGGAAGATCGAATATCGCAACGACCGCTACGGCAACGTCCACGTCCCGATCGGGAAAGTCTCGTTTGATATCCAACAGCTGTTCGACAACCTGTCGGCGCTCACCGGGGAAATCCAGCGGGCGAGACCGGCGGGTGCCAAGGGGCGCTACATGCGGGCAATGACGGTGTCCTCGACGATGGGCCCGGGAGTCAAGGTCGACCCGGCGCGTCTCGAAGAGATTGCCGAGCAGGCCGTCTGAACGAGAAGACTGCAAATGAGGAAAAGCCCCCGGGAATCCGGGGGCTTTTCCCTGGCTGAAACTAGGGGGATCTCCGTGCCCGTCACATCCGTGGGCTGGGAGGGCATCGGCTGCCAGGTCCACCGTCCGCACGCCGCCGACGACTTCGTCTGTGGACCAGGGTAGGGGCTGGTCTTCATCAGTCGGCTAAACGCGGCCCTCACTTATTCGGGTTCCGGGTTGCGGGCGGGGGCGGTCAGGGAACCCGCCCGGCACACGGAGACCCCCTGTTTTCAACAAGTCAAGTGTCGCGCGTGGCCGAT
>DASUUC010000011.1:0-40523 GCA_036374335.1 Acidimicrobiia bacterium | reverse complement strand
GTGGCATGGACCAGATCGCGTCTGGGCATCGTCTGCGGGTTCAGCGACACGAACAGGGGGAACGACGGATCCAGGCTCTGGAGTCGATTCATCCAATATGTGACCGAGGCGCCGGGTTGGGAATGGGCAGAGTCGGCTCGGGACATAGCGTTCCAACTCGCCCAGACCCTCTTGTTCTTCGGCATCAATTCGGGGTCGCTGTGTAGTGCGGCGACATTGGGCTCATACCGGATCGAGCCGAGCAGTGAACGTTCGCTGTCTGTCGCATCGTCCCCGAGAATCATCAAGGTCTGGTCTGAGTGGGTGGCCAGGATCACCTGGTCGAACATTTCGACACCATTGACGCTCTCGACCATCACTTGACCACCCACTCGCACGACCCGCCGCACCGGTGAGCTGGTGCGTACCCGGTCGGCGAACGGCGAAACCAGGGTGGTCACGTACTCCCGGCTGCCACCGGTGACGGTCCGCCAACTGGGACGGCCCTTGATTTCGATCAAGCCGTGGTTGCCCAGAAAATCCAGGATGGGACGGGCCGGGAACCGGGAGATCTCATCTTGTCGGGCCGACCAGATCGCCCCGGTCATCGGATAGAGATAGTCCTCTCTGAAACCCGTCGAGAACCGAAAACGTCTCAACAGGTCATCGATCGTCTCCTCCGGTGTCGGGTCGAGATGGCTGCCCATCCTTCTGAATCGGTCGATGTCACCCAGCATGCGAGCGAAGCCCGGGCGCACCAGGTTCGAAGGTTTGGCCAGGATGCCGGAGAGACTCGCCCCATACTCGAACTCACGGTCGAGGGAGTAGGAGAACGACATGTCGCTGGGTTGTGTCTCGACCCCCAACGCAGTGAAGAGCCGGGTCAGATGGGGGTAGGTGACCTCGTTGTAGACGATGAAACCAGTGTCCACGGCGACTGGCCCCCGAGGGGTGATGACATCGACGGTGTTGGAGTGGCCGCCGATTCGTGCCTCGGATTCGAAAACCGTTATGTCGTTTCGCCTGTGTAACGCCCAGGCTGCTCCCAGCCCCGAGATACCACTACCGATGATGGCGATGTGTTGTCCCATGACCCTTATTCGGAACCGTGTCTGCCAACAGATGTCGTGGGATCGCCATCTGTGATGGCAGGCGGCTTCGAATACCGGCCATGAGCATCAACCCCCGAACCCTTCGTTGATGGCGACGCGTCGAATGCTGGCCACCGAGGCAGAAAGGGACGGGTACGTATCATCGGTCCATGAAGCCATGCGCCTCGCGCCACACGAGGTGACCAACGGCGACGCCGCTCTCGCGGCGCTCGTCGCCGACGGTGACCGAGCAGCCCTCGAGAAGGTCTTCGATGAATACGCCGGTGCGGTCAAGTCGGTGGCCGCCCGCGTCCTACGCGACGAGGGACTGGCTGAAGACGTCGTCCAGGACACCTTCATCCAGTTTTGGAACGCACCCGAGAGGTTTCAGGCGGGCCGTGGCTCACTACGAACCTTTCTGGTGACCATCGCCCACCGAAGGGCGGTGGACATGGTCCGATCGGAAGTTGCCCGGTCACGCCGGGAACAGCAGCCTCCCGAACCGGATCATTTCGACCTGGAAGAGCAGGTCTGGTCGCGGAGCCTGTCCGAGACGGTGCGGAACGCTCTGGACGGGCTTTCTCCGGGAGAACGTGATGCCATTGCTCTCGCGTATTTCAACGGGCTGAGCTACGTCGAGGTCGCCCGGCGTCTCGGCGAGCCCGAAGGCACCGTCAAGAGTCGGATCCGGATCGGGATGAGGAAGCTCGCTGTCTCGCTGGCGGGAGTGACGCGATGATCGATCATGACTCTGTCGTCGATCTCATCCCCCTACTCGCTCTCGATGCCTTGGAAGGCTACGAGATGCATCGGGCCCAACGGCATGCCCGGGCTTGCGATCAGTGCCGGCGGGAGCTCGCCCGGTACGAGTCGGTCAGCGCTGCGCTGGCAAGCGAAGGGCCGGCGCCCCGACATGTGTGGGATCGCATAGTCGCCGCTATCGAAGACGCCTTCGACGACCTGTCCCTGTCAGCACTCGAACAGTCACCGAGGTTCGCCCGACCAACACGGGGACGGTTCTCATGGCTGACCGCGGTCGCCGCAGCCGTTGCCATTGTTTTCGCTGGTCTCGCCGTCGCCGGCTGGTCACAAGATCCCATGGCGGACTTGGGGCTCGTGGCCGCGCGAGCAGCGAACGAACCGGGTTCGTATGTAGGTGATTTCATCGTCGATGGCGAGTCCGTTGCCAGTGTGGTCCTCACCATCGAGGGCAGAGGGTTCGTGGTGCCTGGTGAAGCTCTTGAACCACTTGGGAGCGATCGGGCCTACCAACTCTGGGTAATGACACCAGATGAACGTGTCATATCAGGTGGTGTGCTGGGCAAGGAACCTACTGTGGCTGCCTTCACCTGGTCGGGGCCAGTATCGGGCTTTGCCCTTACCCGTGAGGTCGCCGGAGGGGTGGTCGAAAGTGGAGGCGATCTGGTGGCGGTGGCAACGAGCCAATAGTCTCGCCACAGATTCGGGCGTGGCAGGTGTTCCCCACAGGAGAGCTTCATCTTTGAAGAGGCCCCGCACCGAATAATGGTTGGCATGCCCCGGTTCTTCGAAAACACAACTACTCGCCGGCTGGTGACTTTCCCCGGCTTGTATCTCGGATTGTTGGCACTGACGCTCTTACTGCCGCTGCTGCTCCCCCTGGCCGTAATCATCGATGCCGCACGGTGGCTGTTGGCGCGAAGACCGGCAATGGCCCTGCGGCTCACGACCTTCGCCTGGATCTATCTGGTCGGCGAGGCATGGGCGCTGCTCATGCTGTTTGTCTTGGGGCTACGGCCCCGGGAAGAGTCGCTGGCTGCCACCTACCGGGCCCAGGGCCTTTGGCTGGACTGGAACTTCGAAGCGCTACGCCTGGTCTTCGATCTCAGCTTCAAGATCTCGGGAAGTGCGGACATTGCCCCAGGGCCGATTCTGCTCCTCTCTCGACATGCGTCGATCATCGACACGATGCTTCCTGGTCGTTACGTGGTGAAGCCGCATGGAATAAGACTTCGATACGTCCTGAAGAAGGAGCTCCTGCTCGATCCGGCGCTGGACCTCGGCGGACAACGTCTTCCCAATCACTTCGTCGACCGCGGCGGCGACACCGCCGAGGAGCTCGCCGCCCTACGTGGTCTTGCCGCCACTCTGGATACGGACGAAGGCGTGATCATCTATCCGGAAGGGACCCGGTTCAGCGAGGCGAAACGACTCCGGTACATCGAGTTGTGGAAAGGCCTGCCCGGTCGGCTCGGCGATATTGCCGGCCGTTACCGGAGGGTCCTGCCTCCCCGTCCGGGTGGCACCCTGGCCATGATCGGGGCATGCGACGCCGACGTCGTGGTTCTCGCCCACCATGGACTCGAGGGGTTTGCCCGGGTGAGGGACCTGTGGTCGGGTGACATCGTGGGTTCACGCATCGACATCGCTTTCCGGCGTGTTCCCCGCCAACAGATACCCGTCGAACGCGAGAGGCAGCAGCTTTGGCTGTTCGAGTTGTGGTCCCAGGTCGACGACTGGGTCGTGGGCGAAGTCGAGGAATGACCCGACGGGCCTTGGTCTAATCGGGCTGGACGTCGGAATTGGTCAATTCGGCGAGACGGTTCCACAACCGCGTTCGGTCTCCTGCAGTCTCCTTCGTCTTCTCGGAGAGATGGGTGGGGGTCGGGCTCCGATCGAACCAGAAGCCGCCTGAGCTGCGGCTCGGCGGTTCGGCAACGCTCAGCCAGACCATGGTGTCGGCTCCTTGTGCCGGAGTGCGGAGAAAGGGTTGAGCCAACTGCCGCACCTCCTCCAGGAGACTCCGGTCGGCCCGCTCGGGGACGAAGTGATGGCCACCCGAGTTCTGGGCAGATTCGAGCTTGGCCGCACTCCTCCCGACGATGATCACGCGTGCCCCGAGAACGGCGAGCATCGTCGCTGCCTCCAGGCCCAGACCTCCCGTGGCCCCCGGTCACCAGCACAGTCCGTCCGCCCATGTCGGCTTCTATCGGGTCGAACTTCCGACCATGCAGGTGGTATCCGAGGTTGGCAAAACCGGCGATCGAAGCGATGCTCATCGATCCAGTGTCGCCGCCAGCCCATCCACGGCACGCTCACCGACTCGTTTCAAGAGAGGTCTCGTCGAGGGGAGCAGGTATCTCATCGCGTTGGCGAATGTGAGGTCGGCCGTGTACTCGATCATGGTCATGTCCTCCTGTGAGGCGAACCCGATCTCGTCGACTGCGGTCAACTTTTGGCTGCTGCCTGTCAGCAGCACCTGCTGTCCGGCTCGAACTGGCTGATCACGTAGGTCATCTCGCTTCCCAGGCCGAAGTCGACCTCGACGAGGAACTATGATCCGACCCCTATCGGCTGGTCGTCTACCTTTTCGGAGCGGATCACTCCCGGATCCCAATCCTCGATGTTGGAGAAGTCGGCGGTATAGGCAAAGGCCTCCGATTAGGGACGTGTCACCCATCGCCGCTCGTGGAGTCGCACGGACTTGCTCATGCCGCCAGCGTCCCTGCGAACACCTGCCAGGCCAAGGCAGACTTGGCCACCAGGCTCAACAGAACATACGTCGACTCCCCGAACACGTAGTCCGCCCACCGCCCGACTCGGCGATATTGGAGGACCATGACCACCGCGAAGACGTTGAAAAAAGCAAAAAGGGAGAAGAAGATCGCGTAGACGAATCCGGGTGGGCTAGCCCCGAAACCGGGGCTGAACAGATACCAGCCGATCGCGATCCAGGGCACGGCACCGGCGAGCACCCCCATCCAGAAGGGGAGCCAACTCACAGCCTGGCCCGGCGTCTCATACTTCTCCTGGAGGAGCCCGAACAGAATCATCGATGCGTTGACGCCGGCGATGGCGAGGAGTGCGGCGATGTCGGCGATTCCGACCAGCATGGCGATGAGCACCACCATGACCGAGGAGGAGAGCGAATACTCGATCCATCGGGCGTAGTTCCTCTTCTGGGCGAGATTGCGCAGATACCACTCGTAGACGGTTGGTGCCGAGATCACGAAGTGAGCCAACGCGGAGAGAAAGAGGAACACGGCCACACCCCAGGCGATCGACACGCTGAACAGCGGCTGGACCTGCGGCGGCTCCAACCCGGGAGGTCCGGTCATGAACGTGGCGACCACCGGCAGGGTGAAGCCATTGCTCAACCACAAGACCAGCACTCCCTGGATGGCGTGGAGGAAGCCCATTGCAAGGTTGTAGCGCCTGAGGCGCCGGCCAGTCTCGGGTGAAACCGATGCATTTTGAACCATCGTCATGCCCACCATTCGTAGCTACCCGACCAAACGGATTACCCGATTGACCTTATCCCAACCAGGAGGACCGGCTCCGCAAGATCAACCAGCAATCTCAGAAAGTGGGTGAGGACATGAAGATCAGCAAGTCACGATCTCTTCCACACCGATGGAACCCTCGAGGGTGCTGTCGGTGGCGCACGGGAAATCCTCTGGACTGACCAGGGAAACGCTGGATCTGATCAAACGTAGTCGTGCCTTCGTCCCTCGTCTCTCAGGCAGCTGCTCTAGTGGGGATCGACCCGGTCAACCTCGACGACACGCGAACCGGGGCAAGGCCCCCGCACACATCAAGCTGCTCGCAGTCGGGATCCCCGTCGTGCAGCATCTCTCCAACCTGGAGAGCCTCGCTGGGTGCCAGTTCGGCTTCTTGGCCGTCCCGACGCCGGTGCGAGGCATGGGCAGCTTCCTGGTATGCCTTCGCCATCCTGTGGGATCGGCCAACCCGCTGAAAGCTTGGTCAAACATCCTCCGCTTTCGAGACCCCATACAGCTCGACTGGCTCGTCTATGCCCTTGAGCCTCACCTGCTGGCGGGGCTCGAAAACGAGACCGCTGCTGTCGCTCTCGTGAACGACGGCAGCGGATACGAGCACCTCACCGGCCACGGCTTGATCCGCTATCCGGGCGGCGAGATTCACCGTGCTCCCGTAATAGTCACCGTCGTGCTCGATGAGAGAGCCGGCGTGAATGCCGGCATGGGCCGGCAAGCCGTCTCGAAACAGCGCCTCCACCAGCTCGACGACGGCACCCACCGCATTGGTGGCTTGGTCGAAGTAGAGCATGGACCCATCACCGAGGAGCTTCACCAACCTCCCACCATGCCGCTGGCCTGCGCGTTGCGAACGTTCGCGGACGACATCGGAGCTGCGGACGGCGTGGGTGTCACCCTCGAGCTCGGTCATCCTCGTGTAACCGGAGATGTCCACAAAAGCGACTGCAGGGAGGATGTCGGGCAGAGGGAGAGACAGGCCGTGCTCACGCATCGTCTCCTCCAGACCTTCGACGTTGGCTTGGTCGATGGCCCGACGTAGATGGGTTTGGAGTAGCCACTGAAACATCGCGGGCGCGAGCAGCGCCGCTTTCTCGGTGGTGTCCACGATCGTCCTGATCCGGTCATCCAAGGGGCCGACCGTGTGCTCAGGAGCGATCTTCTCGACATAGAGACGCGTCCATCCCTCCGAGAGAAGGCGGGCCGGCTCCCCTACGAGCCGCGCCGCCCGAACCAGAGCCGCCTCACCACCCCTCTCCCAGACGTCCACGAAACGGGTCAGGATCTCCTCCTCCTCGGTGGTCAGAATGTCGTCATCCGACGGCTCGGCGAGACCCATCGCCAGGTAGATGGACTTCAGCAAGCTCAGGTCGAGGCCAAACGAGTCGGCGAACTGGCGAAGGTCCCTATCGGAGGGAGGCGAAGGCTCGGGATGGAACCGATCCAGGTATTCGAAGGTGAACAGGCCGTGTTCAATGGCCTCTTCGATTTTCTCGATCGTGACACCGGCGTCGAGAAACGACTTGACCGCCTCGACTCTGATGATATCCCCGGACGTGTACATCCCCTCCACGTCGGGGGCGATCACACCGACCGCGGCGAGGCGCTCGAGAAGCCCGGCTTCGCTATTTGTCTCCTTGGCCAGGGCGGCGAGGGTGAGCGTGCGGCGCACGCGTCGATGCTAGATGCGGCCAGTGATGACGATCCGGAAGTCGGCCCCTCCGAGCGGGAGAATCGCCGCTCGGTTCCGCCAAAGGTCGATCCCGCCAACGACGGTCCCGTACGGTGTGAAGCAACACGGCCGGTCCCGTCACATCCACTCCCTCGAGCAACCTCCGGGTGATTGGACCAGATCGGCTCCGAGGTGACGCCTCGAGGTCGGCCACCCGGCGAAGCCAAGCTCTTCAACTTGTCATCGGATCAACTGTTGGGAGCGGCAGCAGGTGTCTCCAGGGGCGGAGGCAGGGCTTGGCTACCTCAGTCCGGACTGCACCTGCTATGAGCCGTGAGTTGTGTCTCGGGTGCGCTCCGCTGCGTCCCTGGCGTCGTCCTTGAGCTGTTGTCCTGCGTTAGAGGCCGTTTCTTTGACCTCCTCCACTGCGTGCTCGGCGTCTTCTTTGACATCCTCCATCACATCACGTCCGACGACGCGGGCCTCGGCCACCGCGGTCGACACCGATGGCTCGATGCGCCGGGCAATGTCGTGCTCCGTCCGCGTCTCGGGGAGGATGGTTCCGAGCAACAGACCCCCGCCAAAGGCGATGAGGCCGGCCGCCATCGGGTTGCCTCTGGTTTGCTGGCGAATCTGGTCTGGGGCGCGGGTGACTGCCCCCTTGACTTCTGATGCGGTTTCCGACATTCGATCTCCTACCTCGGAGGCGGCGTGTGACACGCGATCCCCCGCTTCCGACGCGGCTTGTGACACGCGATCTGTGATGCTCTCTTCCCTCGATTCCGGGTACCCGCGTTGTTGGTCCAAATGAGCTTGCTCACCTTGTTGCCAGGGGTAGTAGGGCTGTTCGTTGCCCATGATCTGGTCCCTCGTGTCGGTGATCCAGCGCCGGACCCGGTAACGGCTCCTAGCCATGATCCGCCCCGGACTGACTCTGTTCTGCAGTTCATCGACGGTGTGGCTTATGTTCTGTCGTCGACGCTCGATGTCCTCTCTCAGTTCGTCTGTTCGCTCAACCATTCTCTGTCCGTCTGCAACTCCTGGATCGTCCTGCGCGGCTTGACATCCACCTTCTTCATCTCGTTTCGACCTGACGCCCAAAGTGCCCCGGCTACCACAGCCCACACCAGCCCAACGGCCAAAAACGCCGGCCAGGTGCTGTCGAACACCTCGGCCAGACCCCAAGCGGCCGCCAGCGTGAGCATCAGGGCCGCCATCCAGCCGGCGAGACCAGCTCCGGTGATGAGCCCAGCAGCGGCTGCGGCCTCCTTCAGCTCGACCTTGGCCTCTTCCTTGGCGAGCTGGATGTGGTCTTGAAACAGGACGCCGACGTCATCGGTGAGCCGACCGAGTAGATCACCGAGGGATTTCTCGGGTTCGGCCACTGAATACGGAGGTCTCCGCCTTAGATCCGTCACGAACCCGTCCTCCCGGTGACATCGGATTCCCGGCCTGCCGGGGAGATCTCTTGCGACGACTGCCGGTACGGGGGAGTCGCTCTCTCGCCATTCCGATTGCCGCCGCCGTCGCCCTGCATCACGCGGTCCCCGTCGACGTTCTTCATCAGCCGCCCGACGAGGAGACCAGCTCCGAACGTCGTAAGCAGGAAGGCCGTGGGGTTGCGACGGGCAAAGTCGCTCACGTCTCGCGCTACCCCGTCGATGCCGTCACGGTCGAGTCGATTGGCGAATGAATCGATCTCATCGGCGCCCCGCCGCACCCATGTCGCCACGCCGCCCTTTGGCTGCTCCGAATTGTCTGCCATGGAGCGCAGCTCGATCGACATCGATTTGAGCCCAGAGGCGGTCCGCCCTGTTTGACGATCGGCCTCTTCTCTGAGCCTTTCCTTGGTTTCACCCATCAGCTCGCGACCTTGTTGCCTCGCCTCGCCGGCCACACGGCCGGCCTCATGCTTGATATCTTCGGTGAGACGCCCCGCCTCTTCCTTGGCTGTCTCCCCTGTGGACTTGGTGCCCCCGGTGTCTCTGGCCCCCTCGCTCATCCTTCGCCTCCTATCGGTTGTGGGTGCTTGCGCGGCACTGGGTTCCCACCGAGGCAGAGTCCCAAACCTGATTCGTTCAGGCCGGCATCGAATTTCGCTTCGGGTGGAGGACAGTGAAGAGGAGCCGATACCCATCGCCTCGCTGACCGGTTGCAGCCGTCCTCAGTCGGGTATGGCGAGGTGATGGCTTCGAGAGGTGATCACGGTGCCGGCCCACGAGAGGGAGTGAAAGACGATGACGCAACCTGATGTCGAGGCGCGCCAGGAGTGGGCCGACCAGCTCCTCGACCGGCTGACACCAGTCATGAGCGCGCTCGCCATTCTGTTCCTGCTGGTGGTCTTCGCCGAGTCGATGGCCAACCCTGGCAGCACCCTCAGCACCGTTCTCACCATCGCTGGTTGGCTGTTGTGGGGCAGCTTCGTAGCCGAATTCGTCTTCCGGCTGTGGATCGCTCCCGACACGGCGGCGTTTCTCCGGAAGAACTGGTGGCAGATGCTCTTCTTCGTGCTTCCCTTTCTCAGGATCCTTCGCCTCTTGTGGGCCTTTCGCATTCTTCGTACCGGGCGCGTGCTCTCATCGGCGGTGCGCTCGTCGCGGTCGGCCCGAGGCCTGGTAGGCAACAGGGTGGGATGGCTGGCGGTCGTCTCAGCGATCACGATTCTTGGGAGTAGCCAGCTGCTGTACGAGTTCGCCGTGTATGACCAATACGGAGAAGCCCTACATGCCGCGGCATTGGCAGCAATGACGGGTGAACCGCTTCAGCAACCGGACGGTTTCGCCCAGGTGCTCGACGTGGTCCTGGCGGTGTTCTCGGTGATCGTCTTCGCAGCCTTGGCCGGAACCCTGGGGGCATATTTCTTGGAAGCCAGACCTTCGAGGGAACGGAGCGACATGCACACCTCGCTGGGGTCAGGAGTCGAAGAGGGGGCAGGACGACAACCAGAGACAAACCGGGTGGGCACCGACTAGGAGCCTCTCCCTTCTCCCGATCGGCATCGCGTCTCTCGATCCTCCGGCCCGAGGCTCCAATGCTCATCAGGCGGACCGAATTCGATTGTTGAATCGGCCGAGTGGCTACGCCACGAGACTCTTGCTCCGCTTCAGATTCGACTCGGCAGTGGCGAGGTCGCGCCGGCCCAGCCCACACGAAGCAGCAATGTCAACGGTCCGTCGTACCTGGGTTTCGATGAGCTCCCGCAGATCCAGCTGATCCTCGAGCGACTGGGCCTCATGGGCGAATCCGGCGACAAGCCGCACTTCAGGTGGAACCGCCAGCCCGGCCAGCGGCGTGTAGAACGCCTCATCGGCAGTTGGGGGTTCTGAGCCGTGGGCCAATGGCACATGGAGGAACTCCAACTGTCGTCCCGCCGGGAAGCCATCCATCAGAGCATTGGCCAGCAACACCAACGTCGAAGCGTTTTCTAGACGACTGAACGCCGTGTTGTTCATATCCCCGACGCAGAGATGGAAACCCCAGCGTGTTCCGCTCGGCGATCGTCGAATCACCCGCAGGATCCGGCGCGCAAGCCGCTTCGCACCTGCCTCTCGAAGCAGCTTGGGGATCCGATTCGCAATTTCGACTTCGATCGGTATCTCCAGCTGGTAGACAATCTCATCGCCCGCCACCGCATTGATCCTGGCGATCTCGACCGCCGTCGCGTCCTCGAACGGTCGAGAGTGACGGAACCCGAGCAACGGGTTGAAGCCGAACGCCGCAAATGCAACATCGATGGGCCCCGGTATCCCGACCTGGAAAGCCAGGTCGGGACGCCCCATCGCCGACCGCGCCTCACGGAATACAGGCCACGACTCCTCGAAATGCTCGAAATAGTCAAGCTCCACCCAGTCGAACCTGTGACCCTTCCGCACCCGGAACCCGGGCGTCGAGTCATAGTCCGACCAGTCCCCTTCTTTTGCGACCTCTAGATCGGGGTGGCTCCGCAGATTCTCGATCAGACGGCCGATCCAGTTCTGACGATTCCCCGTTTCCCCGTCTGGAAGCCAGTCCAACGTGCTTCCCCCAACTGTGTCGTTCACGAGCTCGAGGGCTGATGCCGTCGATTCCGCCGGAATCGTTCCTACAAGGTGGACACGGCGTCCACCATCGACGCTTGCCAACACGAACCTCCTTTGTCCGACGCGCTCACGAGCGCCCCGAGCGAAGTCCGCTCCGGCTTCTCATCGATCAGGCATTGGCACCAAACGCCTAAAGACGTCGGTTGCCGCGGTTTCACAGGGCCTGTCCCTCCACCGCTCTGGATGAACGCGTTGCGATTGACAATAGCCGCAGCGACCGGCCGCAGGTCTTCGTGGCACGTCGCAGGTCGGACCAAGTCGTGTCGAGTCCCGAGTTTGCAGGCTCCTTGGAAGTCCGCGACGGGTCGTTGGTCGATGGCTCGATGACCGTGATGGGTATAGGGAATGTCCCCATAGCCATCGACCCCACCACCTAGAATTGAATAGACTTTCCAAGCATTCTCCCAGCGGCTCGCGACGAGGTACGAATGGTGGACGCAGAGCGGATGAGGATGAAAATGAGGAGGAAACCAATGCGACGCCACCTGATTCTCGCTCTTGGGGTGACTCTCTCGCTGGGGCTGGCTTCGGCCGCCGTGGCGGTCGGGTTCCCAGGGGGGACGTTCTTCGATGACGATGGCAACACTCATGAGGGTGCCATCGAGGCCATCGCCGCCGAAGGAATAACCAAAGGGTGCAATCCTGCGCAGAACACGAACTACTGCCCGGATGAGGCGGTCACACGCGGACAGATGGCGGCGTTCTTGGTCCGTGCCCTCGGTTACGCCGACGACGGTGGTGGGGACCTGTTCATCGATGATGACGGCTCGACCTTCGAATCGGACATCGACAGGCTGGGGACCGCCGGGGTAACCAAGGGCTGCAATCCGCCCACGAACGACCGCTTCTGTCCGGACGATTTCGTGTTGCGGGATCAAATGGCTTCCTTCCTCAGTCGTGCCCTGGAACTCACAGCAGCCGTTCCGCCTGATCGGGTCGACAGCACCAATGGGGCCACTGTCAACATGTTGGAGATTGCGGCCGCCCAGGGTTGTGACGCGATCTTCTTGGATTCCGACGGGCATACTGATGTGTGCTCGGCCTCGACGAGTGTCGCTGCCGGTCAGCCGTTCTACGTTGAGCATGGATGGTTCAGAGAGGACTGGTCCAGCCAGTCGCCAGCCGAACAAGCGGCTTTTGCCAGCGACTCCACGAGATTCGATCTGTCTCTCAACGGGTTCCCACTGGAACTGTTCGAGGAGTTCTTCGTCGAGAACGATGAAGCCCACAAAGTGTTCCGTTTCCAGTTTTACGGGAATCTCAGCCAAACGACTCACCGACTGGTGGGTGAGTGGGTAGCAGACGACACCGTCGAATTGAGGGTCATCCTCGACGTTGACGTAACGCCGTGATCGTTTGACAGAGACCGAAATCCTCGAAGTCAGCACGCTCGCTCGTCTTCTATGGATACCCTCCGGCCATGACCGAGGCCGAAGACCGGGCGACGAGCTCGCCGACGGACGTTGTTGAGAGGCTCGCCGATGCCTTGGACAGGGACGACTATGTCACCGCAGCGTCGCTCATGGCCGATCGGATCGAGTACATCATCGGTGAGCAGGAAAAGAGTGGACCGGAGGCAGTAATCGCCAGCTACCGCGACGCATCGCAGATGGCCCACCGCCTCTTCGACAGGGTCGAATACGGACACCACGTCATGCCGACCCACGACCCGAACACCTTCCAGGTCAGCTACTCGGACACACTGACTGTCGCCGGCGAGACGCTGAAACACATGGCCGAACAACACGTGACCGTTGCACCTGCCGAGGGTGTGGTCCGAATCGTCAACATCGAAGTCCCCGGTGAGCGGGAGAAGGTCGACGCCTTCATGGAGCGTCACGGTCTCGCACGCGATCCTTGAACTTGGTACTCCCGTTCTCAGATGGTCCTTTGGACGCCATCATCGTCAGCCGGCTGCGCGTCCCGACCGAGTTGCGAGACAGCTCGGGGACGACGGTGATCGCCGACACCTCGCAGGCCGTTAACCGTTCACGAAGCCACGCAGATAGTTCCGCAGAGACCGGGACGAACGTCACGACGAGCCCCACCCGTCATACTCTTGGCTGCGCCGGGCAGCCGACCACACCGGATTCTGTAGGGATGGGAGGCGTCACCGCAGAGAGTCTCGTCGCGACCCCGAACGAATCAGATCGTGTTGGTGATGCCGCGGTCAGTGGGTGTCTAACCACCTCTGGGGCGGGCGCGCCCGAGCCGATGGTCCCCTGATACCCTGCGTCGGTGGTGCAAGCGGTCATCTCCCGCGCCCGGTTCGGTCCCGGAGCCGTGCTCTTCACCTGCTTGTTTGCCGCACAGGCTGCGCTCCTCGTCCTCTCCCCCATCCTCCCCCAGGTCGCCGACGAGTTTGGAGTCAGCACCGCAACCGCCGCCCAGCTCCGATCGGTCTCGGGGATCACCGCCGGCGTCGTGGCGCTGGTGCTGGCGACCATTGGGAACCGGTTCCGACTCTCGGATCTCTTGAACCTCGGCTTGCTGCTCCTCGCGGTCGGATCCTTGGCCAGTGGGTTGGCGCCGAGCTTTCTCCTCCTCCTGTTGGCTCAAGTCGTGATCGGGCTGGGATTGGCCGCCGTCCTCTCGGGCGGGTTGGCGGCGTCGGAGACCTGGGCGGTGGACGGTGACAGCGCGCGAGTGTTGTCGTGGGCACTGGTCGGACAGCCGGTGGCGTGGATCGTCGGTCAGCCACTGGTCGGCCTGGTGAGCGGGGGAGACTGGCGCTGGGCCTGGATAGCGGTCCCCTTTGCTTCCGCCGTCGCAGCGCTAGGGGCCATGGCTCTCCGCAATCGGGTGGTACCGGACGCCGGCCAGGAGTGCGACCCGCTGGGGCTGTGGAAACAGCCCGGAGTGAAGGGGTGGGCGGTTGCCGAGCTACTCGCCTTCGCCGCCTGGGCGGGCACCCTCATATATGTAGGAGCGCTGTTCATCGAGTCGTATGCCACCAGCGTCGGAGCCACCGGGTTGCTCCTCGGTCTAGGCGCGGTTTTCTATTTGCCCGGCAACTCCCTCGGTCGTCGACTGCTGGGAAGAGGGCCCGCAATCCTGCTCATCGGCTTCTCCCTGGCCGCGGGGGTCGCGGTGCTGGCCCTGGGGACGATGCGAGCAGGTCTGGCATTCAGCCTCGTCGTGTTCTCGATCTCCGTCTTCTTCGCCGCCGGGCGGACCATCGCAGGGGCGGCGATAGGGCTCAAGCTATCCGACGGTCGTCGCCTCGCCGCCATGAGCGTGCGAACCGCCACCGTCCAGTTCGGCTATCTGCTGGGGGCTGGCCTGGGCGGTGTCCTCCTGGCGAACTGGGGGTTTGTCGCTGTGGGATGGGGATTCGGTCTTCTCTTCGCCGTTTCTGCAGCCCTCCACATTCCCCGGGTGCGCTCGGGAGAGCGGTTGGAATCGGCCGTGCGCTTTTTGCGACGCCGACAACCGGTGACGGAGTCGTAGCGCCAGTCGCGGTAGTGGAGCCGGGTGCCCGAACGTTCGGTCATGAGATCGCGGCCGTGACCGGCGAAGCCGTCAAACCAACCGGGTCGTTGGATACCGCTGTTTGTCCTCGGCGGACGTGATGATCGCAGCCCGACGATCAGGGGATGATCGTGTCCGGGAGCCCATTGACGTATTGTCGTCAGAAATCGAGCGGTATTCGGCGCGGCATTGGGCCGATGGATCGCTCCGCTTGCGTGCCTTCGATCAGAGGGTGTTGTGATGTTGGAGGATGAGTTCGCTGATGTGCTGTGCGTCTTCGTCGATGCCGAGCACGACACCGGATTTTCGTTTTGAGAGCCAGGGGAATCCGACGAAGTAGATGCCCGGAATCGGAGCCTCACCATTGTGATGAACTGGCCTGCCGTTCCCTTCCGTCACGGGCAGATCGATCCAGGAGAAGTCGGCCGTGAAACCGGTACACCAGATGATGGTGCCGACTCCCGCCTCTTTGAGATCGAGCCTTCTCAGGTAGTCCACAGTTTCGTCTTCGGCGAGCGACCTGTCGGCCGGGTCGTCATCTGGTTGAGGAGCCGTGAGACCTCGATCTTCGACGAACGCGTCGATCTTTTCTCGTAGCTCCTCTGATTTGGCGTCGGCGTTTCGGATGTACTCGACGACCTTGTCATCGGTGATGATCTCGGCTCCGATGACGTCCTCGAGGCGCCCCATGAGTTGGACGCCGTCCCGGGCAAGCTGCTGGTAGCTGACCGAGTGGCCGAGGGGTCCCACGCCTGATACCAGCGGGTTGGTAGTCGTCAGGACGGCTGGATCGTCGACATCGTCGGTGGCGACATCCCACAACCCCATTTCGAGCCACCAGTCCATGAAGTCCCGCCCCCGATATCTGCGTGGGAGACGCGGCGCTTTGCTGATCGAGAAATACACGGTACGGCCCGCCCCGCATAGATCCTCCACGATCTGGGCGCCGGACTGGCCACCACCGACCACCAAGACGGCCCCATCGGGCAGCAGGTCAGGTGACTTGTAGCTTCCGGTGTGTAGTTGGACGACGTTGTCGGGGATTTTCGAGCTCACTGCGGGAACACGGGGAGACTGCAGGATTCCCGACGCGATGACAACCGAATCTGTCTCGTACGAGACTTGCGCACCGTCATTGGTTTCGCCAACCACCAGGTAGCGGCTCCCGCCGTCAGATGGGCCCACCCCGGTCACCGTCACCCCGGTTCGAACTGGCAGATCGAATCGCTCCGCATACTCTTCAAAAGACTCGGCCAACTCGGCGTGTGTCATGAAACCAAAGGGATCGGGACCGCCGTAGGCCGCGCCAGGGAGACCATTCATCCAGTTGGGGGTGTTCAAGGCGAAACTGTCCCACCGCTGCGACAGCCATGTCTCGCCCAACCGACCACGCTCCAACACCACGAAGTCAAGACCTGCCTGTGCCAGGTAATAGGCGGTGCCAAGACCCCCCTGACCTCCACCAACCACTACTACATCAACGCTGATGCGACTCATCGCCTGTCCTCTCCGCCAAGCTAAACCGGCTCAGCGTGTCAGGCCAAGCAGCAGATACACCTTATTCGGATACTCCCCCATAGCCCGCCAGTGTACGGCTCCCCCCAGACCTATCTCGGATGCCGTCGATGCCGGTTTGATGGGCGCTTCTACACTCAGGTTGGTGAACCGCGCCAGTGAAGTCGAGGCCGTGTTTCGTAGGTTGTTGGCCTCGGGGCTGGTCGGTGATGATGAGGCGGTAAGGAATTTGGTCTCAGAGAGCCCCTCTGTTCGTTGGATCACGACGGCCGAGGACGAGTGGTGGAGCGGCCATGAGGAAGTGGTGTCTCTCGCCCTTGCCCGATCGAAGGAGACTGGCATCGTCAGATGGGAGTACAAACGTCTCGAGGGGTTCGAGAGCGGGTCTGTCGGCTGGATTGCAGCCGAGACGGTCGGGCACCGGCCGGGAGACGATCCTTTTGTTGCCAGACACACGGCGGTCTTTCAACTCGAGGGTGGCGCTTGGCGGGTCGTTCAATGGCACATATCCGCGGCGGCTCCGAACATCGAAGTGTTCGGTTACAGGATGCCAGGGAGTCTCGACGAGCTTGTCTCCTCGCTCGAGGCCTCAGATGATGCCCGCGCTGACGGGATCCCGGCGGGGACGGTGACAGTCATGTTCACCGACATTGAAGACTCCACTGTCTCGTCCCAAGAGTTGGGCGATCAGAAGTGGGCGCAGATCCTCGAGGATCATTTCGCCATACTCGACCAAGTCATCAAACGCCACCGGGGCAACGTAGTGAAGAGACTCGGGGACGGAACGATGACCGTGTTCGAGTCGGCCCGGGCCGCCATAGATGCGGCGATCGAGATCCAATCGGCTGTCTCCAGCACTGAGCTCAAGGTTCGGGTAGGTGTTCATACAGGCGACTCGCTCCGCCGAGATGGTGACTACTACGGAGTTGCCGTGAACAAGGCGGCACGGATCGCTGGTATCGCTGCCGGCGGCGAGATCGTGGTATCGGCCGTCACTGCTGAGCTCTCAGGTGGCCATGGCATTCGCTTCGGGCCCCCGAGGACGGTGTCTTTGAAGGGTCTCGACGGCACTCACCACATTCTCACGGTCGAAACCACGTAATCACTCGTCAAGGCTCATCAACGAACCAGGTCGTGCGACGGCGTCACCACCGCCCGGGGGTGGGCATGCCGACACCGATTCGGGCGCTCGTCCTACCGTTAGCGGTCCGGATCCTCAGCGCGGGTGCGGCCGAGGGTGTCGGCCATCTCGGCATCGCGTTGGCCCATCGGTTTGTCGCGGCCGACAGTGGTGTCGACCCGGGTCTGGTGCTCAGTCTCGGCGTTGATCTGCGCTCCGAGGAGGACCACAAAACTCGTGATGTACAACCAGAAGAGGAGGATCACGACGGCAGCGAGCGAACCATAGGTTTCGTTGTAAGTGGAGAAGTTGGCCACGTAGATACGAAACAGGACAGTTGCACCCAACCACAGGATCAGAGCTACGACCGAGCCCACCGTCACCCACTTCCACTCGGGGTCGTCCCGGTGGGGGGCGACCCGGTACAACACGGTCAGGGCGAAGGCGAAGGCGGCACCGGCCAGGATCCATGCCAGGACCTGACCCAATCCGGCAGCCACCGGCGAGCCGGTCAACTCACTCAGCCATGGGAACACGGCCGTGACCGCGAAGGCGATGGCGATCAGCAACACGATTGCGCCCAGGGAAAGGAGTAACGCCAGCCCACGCCTGACCAGGAAGTTGCGCTGGTCTTCTTCGTCGTAGGCCATGTTGATCGCCTTGATGAGATTCGCCATCCCGCTGGAAGCCGTCCACAGGGCCAGGGCCACTGCGACAACCGTGCTCCAGGTGAGCGCCCCGGTCGTCTGCCGGGCAAGTCGAGAGAGCTGGTCGGTCATCAACGCCTGAGCCTCCTCCGGAAGGTTCCCCAGCCACTCCGACAACTGGCGCTGCATCTCTGTGGGGTCGGCGAACATCGCATAGACCGAGATCGCCGCGGCAAGGCCCGGAACGAGCGCCAGGAATCCGAAGAAAGAGACGCCCGCCGATGCCAGACTGGTGTTGTCGTCGGCGATCTCGTCCTTGACTCGGAATGCTATGTCCTTCCAACCCTCGGCCGGGACCTCGGTGGGCGAACCGGCGTGGCGACCCCTGGCATCATTCATAAAGTCATTCACTCGACGCGAGACAAGCCCATACCCCGCCGGTGCGGAAATCAATCGGATAACGATCAGACGATCCGCGAGAGGGCTCACCAACGGTGTGGCAAAGGGTGTGGGGGCAGGTCGTTACCCGGGGTTTGGACTGTTCGGCCGAGGTATCACATCTCGACAAACGTGGCTGTAGCCATCCGATCACGCGGCTTGAGGTATGCACCGCTTCGGCCACTCTTCAGCGAACCTCACCGATCTCGCGTTCGGAATCGCCGTGCCGCGTGTTACCCAGCATGCCAGCCGTCGAGTCTCGACTCGTGAGGGCAGGAGGGCTTAATCGGATTCCGACGCGACCTATTTCGCCGGCTCCGGCCCACCATCTGCTTCATCCAGTCCGACGCTGCCGCGAAAGGTCTCTGGACTGGTCCTTCGAGCTCCGGTGGTTAGACGCTGCGTCGGTAACCCGAATGCATCGAGTAGGTGATCGCGACTACGGTCCACCCACCTGGCTGTTCACTTAAAGTGCCATCGGCCGTCACCAACATGCCCAGGACACGATGATCGGACAGGCGCTCCGCAGACTCGAAGACCCAAGGCTCGTAACCGGCTCGGGCCAGTATGTGGATGACAAGACGATGCCCGGCTTGCTCCACGCCGTCTTCGTGAGAAGCATCGAAGCACATGCTCGGATCGAGTCGGTGACCGTCGAGGGAGACCTGCCCGCGGGCTCCCGGATCTTCACTTCCAGCGACCTGGATCTCACATCTCCGATGCCGGTGCAGAACCCGTCACCTCTGATCG
Source organism: Acidimicrobiia bacterium (assembly GCA_036374335.1). Lineage (GTDB taxonomy): Bacteria > Actinomycetota > Acidimicrobiia > Spongiisociales > ZC4RG35 > JANQRA01. The sequence goes on along the minus strand of DASUUC010000011.1, from coordinate 21,487 downwards.
CACAGCCGTTGAACCCCCCACCCCTGGCCACCGACGAGGTCTGCTACGTCGGACAGCCGATCGCGGTCGCAGTGGCCGAGTGGGTCCACGATGCGATCGACGCCGCCGAGGCCGTCCAGGTGGCATATGACCCTCTGCCTGCCATCGTCGACTACCGGCGGGCACTCGACCCCGACGCTCCCCCGGCCCACGATGGCACCGACTCCAACTTGGTCGCTTCTCTCCGCGCCGGGTTCGGCGACATCGAAGCGGTGTTCGCTTCGGCAGCGGGAACGGTGTCGATCACTGTCGATCAGGAGCGTGGGGCGGTGGGCTCCCTGGAGGGTCGGGCGGTGTTGGGGATGTGGGACGACGGCGACGCTCAGCTCGTCCTGTGGACTTCGACGCAGGCGCCCCATGCCGTGCACTCCAACCTCGCTTCGTACCTTCGGCTCTCCCCCGACGACCTTCGGGTCATTGCACCCGACGTCGGCGGCGGCTTCGGCCCCAAAGCGGGGGTCTACCCGGAGGAATATGTGGTGGCGGCTCTGGCTCGGGAGTTGGGCGTCCCCGTCAAGTGGACCGAGCGTCGACGGGAGCACTTCGTGGCCACGCTGCAACAGAGGGGCCAATTCGGGGATCTCGAAGCAGCCTTCGACGACCAGGGCAGGATCCTCGGGCTCCGCGCCCGCCTTATTCACGACTTGGGTGCCTACGTCCCGTATGGAGTGGTGGTCCCCATGACCACCCTCCGGCTGCTTTCCGGCCCGTACGCGATATCAAGCATCGAGGCTCAGGTCGATTGCGTGTTCACCAACGCAACCCCCACCGCCGCCATTCGCGGGGCCGGTCGCCCCAACGCCAACTTCGCAGTCGAAAGGGTGATCGACGCAGTCGCGGCCGAGATGGGCCTCGACCGTGCCGAGGTGCGGAGACGTAACTTCATCGCGGCTGGCGATCTGCCCTACACGATCGGCATCCCCGGGTCAGACGGCAACCCGGTTTGCTACGACAGTGGCGACTACAGGCGGGGTTTGGAAGAGGCCGTGCGCGCCGCCGACCTCGCCGAGTTCGACGACCGCCGGAGAAGCTCCGGGGAGCGGCGGATGCTGCGCGGCTACGGGATCGCCTCCTACGTCGAAGACACTGGTATCGGGCCGTACGACGGGGCGAGGTTAGAGGTGCTCACCGACGGCGACATCCTCCTCGAGACCGGCGCCGGTGCCCAGGGCCAGGGGCACGCCACGGTGTTCTCTCAGATCGTCTCCCACGCTCTCGGCGTGGACTCCGCCAGGGTTCGGGTGAAGGGTGGTGACACCAGCCGCTACCGCCAGGGCATCGCGACTGTGGCGAGCAGGACCGGACAGACCACCGCGGCGGCGGTGGCTCTCGCTGCAGGTGGTCTCGCCGAGGAGATCAAGAGACGAGCGGCTGCCCAACTCGAGGCGTCCATCTCCGATCTCGTCCTGGAGGGAGGCAACGTGATGGTGGTGGGCCAGCCCGGATCAGAGATCTCCCTGGCCCAGCTGGCTGCCGACGCCCAGCCCAAGTTCGGAGCTCTGGTCACCCCGGGCCAGGACACTCCGGGTCTCAGCGCCGAGCGAGTTTTTGCCTTCAACGGGTCGGCCTACACGTACGGGACCCACGTGGCCGAGGTCGAGATCGACCCGGAGACCGGCCGGGTGGAGGTGATGGCCTACACCGTCGTCCACGACTGCGGCACCATGCTCAATCCGATGATCGTCGACGGGCAGATCGACGGAGGTGTCGCCCATGGGCTGGGCAACGCCCTCCGCGAGTCCACGCGGTTCTCCGACGATGGCCAGCCTCTAGCCACCTCATTCATGGACTACCTGCTCACATCGGCCGGGGAGATGCCGCCACTGACCAAGATCCATTTCGAGACTCCCGCCCCTGGCAACCCGCTGGGTGCCAAGGGAGCCGGGGAGGGCGGCACCATCCCGGTCGCCGCCGCGGTCGCCTCCGCCATCGAGCATGCCATCGGCGACCCGGCGGTCACGGTCCGCCACTATCCAGTGACGTCGGAGTGGGTCTTTTCGGCGCTTCAGGGGACGGGTTGAACGTTCCGACCTGGTGTCATGTGTGACCCGGCCCAGGGTGCTCAATGCGGAGGGTCGATGGGGTCTGACAGCTGAGCGTCTGTTGCGGGAACAACCTGGTCAGTCCGACGCCGATCGTTTCCTGGTTTGGGTCATGAAGTCGCCGCCTGATGGGCTATGCCGCCACCACCCTCCGCCCCTACATCGCCGACGGCAGGCGAAAGTGCGCGACATCGTCCGTATTCGACGTCTCAGACCGATCGCGGTATCCCGATCGACCACTCGATGCCCCCGCTATATCTCAGATGACTCCCGCATCGCTTAGGGAGGTCAGTTCGCCGTCACCTAACTGGAGGTGCTTCTTCAGTACCGACCGTGTGTGTTCCCCCAATGAAGGAGCTGGGCGTACGGGCAGGCGGCCGACGGCGCCGAACACCGGCGCAGGCCCGGGCGCCGGATACCGGCCAACACCGGGTTGTTCGACTTCCTCGAAGAGTGGGTTGGCACGAATTCGAGGGTCTCGCTCAACCAGTTCCCGGAAAGACTGGTAAGGGCCCCAACAGACCCGATGGGCATCGAGGATCTGTCGAACCCGTTCGAGGGGTCTGGAGGCGAACCAAGGTTCGAGAATCGCCGAGATCTCTTCCCGCGCAGTGAAGCGAGCACCTTCATCTGACAGGTCCAACCCAGACCGGGTCTCGAGGTCACTGAACGCCTCTGAAGTCTCAGTGGCGTCGACCAGCGATTGCCACTGTCGACTGGTGAACGCTGTGACCATCACTCGTTTTCCATCGCCAGTTGCGAAGTCACGGCCGAACGATCCGAACACGTAGTTGCCGTAGGCCTGTCGGTCCTCGTTGTTCACCACCACCTCGCCGATGAATCCGAGATGTCCCAGGTTGGAGAACGCAACGTCGGCCAGTGACAGCTCTACGTATTGTCCCTCTCCTGTGTGGTTCCGATAGATCAGCGCCGCGAGAACGGCGAGTGCCACCTGATTTCCGGCCGCAATATCCCATGCAGGCAGGACATGGTTTACGGGACCGTCGCCGTTGCCTGTGATCTGTGGGAATCCGGAGGCCGCGTTTATCGTGTAGTCGACGGCAATCGACCCGTCCGGGTTTCCGAGGAGAGAGACGACGATCACGTCCTCCCGCGACTCCTTGAGGATCTCATAGCGGAGCCACTTGGGGTTGAGATTCGTGATCAAGATCCCTCCAGGAGACCCGGGTGCAGTCACGAGTCTCCGAATCAGATCCCGGCCACGCTCGCTTCGAACGTCGACTGTGATGCTCTTCTTGCCCTTGTTGAGGCCAGCCCAGTAGAGGCTGATCCCGTCTGGCGTGACCGGCCAGCGGCCGAAGTCGAGTCCGCCGCCGAGCGGGTCGACGCGGATCACGTCGGCGCCGAATTGAGCCAGCGCCATCCCGCCGAGTGGAACCGCTACGAACGCCGAGACTTCGACCACTCGTAATCCGGCGAGGACACCTTCCGGGCCCATCCGTCGCCCTCCCCTCGCTCGATATGCTGACGATGCTACCCGGAAAGGCGAATCGACAGCAGTGGAATCAGTTATACGAGCGACAGGTGAGCTGCGTGAAACCGTTGCATCTGCCGTCGTCCATCTCGCCGAACAGACGAGCAAAGGCGGCCATGTATCGACGTCTCGGCTTGACGACCATCAACCTTCGGCGTACCAGCTCGCGTTTCTCGCATCAGAAGCGACCTCCCTCGACCTGCTGGTGGCTGCGGGAGAGTCGGGGCATCTTCCAGCCGCCACAATGTCCCGCGGCGCGGCAGAGATTTTGCGATCAGCACGCAGCCGCCTCGACGGTCACGCCTCTCGCCTCGGCGTTTCGGCAGAAGCTCTCGATACCAACTCGGTCCGGGACGCGATTTCTTACGGGATGGAAACCGGGGTTGCCGAGGATGTGCTCAATGAAGCCCAGTCGCTCGACACCGTGGGTTTGCCAGATGAGTTTTCGATGGTGGCACAGGAGTTCCGGAGATTCGGATCCCAGGTGATCGAACCGCATGCAGAGAGGATTCATCGAGAGGACCTCGACATACCTGACGAGATCATCGAGGGCCTGGCGAGCATGGGGGCTTTCGGTCTTTCGATTCCGGAGCAGTACGGCGGCACTCAGGACGACGACAACGCCGATCACCTCGCGATGGTTGTTGCGACGGAGGAGCTGTCCCGAGCTTCGCTGGGCGCCGGAGGCTCTCTGATCACGCGACCGGAGATCCTCGCTCGGGCTCTGACAAGCGGGGGAACCGAAGAGCAGAAGCTCCGGTGGCTTCCGGAGATCGCTTCCGGGTCGAAGTTGGTGGCCGTGGCGACGACCGAGCCGAATGCCGGCTCGGACGTCGCGGCGGTGCGCACGGCGGCGATCAGGGATGGCGACGTGTACCGCATTCGTGGCACCAAGACGTGGGCGACCTTCGCGGGACGTGCCGACCTCCTCATGCTTCTCGCACGAACGGACCCGGATTCCTCCTCTCGGCATCGGGGCCTTTCTCTATTTGTGATCGAGAAGCCGCGGTTCTTTGGGCATAGGTTCGAGATGACCCAAGAGGGCGAAGGTCGTGTCGTCGGTCAGGCGATCCCGACATTGGGGTACAGGGGAATGCACAGCTTCGAGATCGCCTTCGACGACTGGGAGGTTCCAGCCTTCTCTTTGATCGGGGGGGACCAAGCGGCAGGCCGTGGCTTCCAACTTCAGATGGAAGCCTTCGCTGCCGGTCGTCTCCAGACAGCTGCTCGTGCTGTTGGCGTGATGCGGGCCGGATTCGAGGCGGCACGGGCGTACGCCTCCGAACGTGAACTATTCGGGAGACGACTGATGGATTTTCCACTCACCGTCGATCGTCTTGCCTCGATGGCGTCTCGGATCGCTGCGATGAGGCTGTTCACCTATCACGTGGCACAGCACCTCACGACTCCGGAGGGGCAACTTCAGGCTTCGATGGTGAAGGCGCTCTCCTGTCGGGCAGCCGAGGAGATCACCCGCGACTCAATGCAGATCTTCGGCGGGTACGGCTACGCCGAGGAATACCCGATCTCTCGCTACTTCGTCGACGCACGTGTGCTCTCTATCTTCGAGGGCGCCGAAGAGGTCCTTGCGTTACGGGTGATCGCTCGGCGGATCCTCGAACAAGCACTGCACTGACCGGCTGGTTGTCCAACGGACTGGCCGGTTGGGTCCCGCTGAAGGACGCCGGCTGTTGACGAAGACCCGGCCAGTCTGGTCCGTTCGGTCATGCTCAGGGTCATCCGACGGTGTCGCGTGCTGCGTGGCCTGCAGACTCTCGTGAGGCCGCTCCCGCCCACACCGAGATCAGCTCGGCGGTCTCGGTGCTAGAAGTGTTGCGAAGTCGATACCAGACGTTCTTGTGCATCAGAATCACGACGCCGGGCTCCATTGGAATCTTTTTCGGCCGAGTGATCAGCGCTCAACTACGAACGAACGAGAAGGGGTCGACATAGGCAGTAAGCGTGGAACTAGCTGATACAGGGCCGGATCGAGCCGGACGAGGCCGAGTTGGTACAGCTGGGCTTCTTTACCACCCTCACCAGCGGTCACACGCTGGATCAAGACGCTCGGCGTCGGCCACCGCTGGATGCTGGGCGACAGCGAGGTCGGGCTGGCGCCCAAGCCGTTATCGACTTGAGGTTGCGGCCATCGCCCTAGCCCGCTACAAGTGACTCGACCCTCGGGAGCCTGATGTGATGCCCCTCGAAGACGTTCGGATCATCGCCATCGAGCAATACGGCGCCGGGCCGTGGGGGTCGGTGCACCTGGCCGATCTGGGAGCAGCCGTTATCAAGATCGAGAACCCGGGGACCGGCGGTGACGTCAGCAGGCATGTGCCGCCCTATGAGGAAGACGGTGAGAGCCTCTTCTTCGAGACGTTCAACCGCAACAAGCGCAGCATCGACCTCGACATCACCACGCCCGCTGGCCGGACGGTTCTGGAACGCCTGGTCCGAGTCTCGGACGCCGTGTTCTCCAACCTGCGGGGCGACGTGCCGGCGAAGTTGCGAATACGCTACGAGGACCTCTCCGCCATCAATCCCCGCATCGTCTGCTGCTCGTTGAGCGCGTATGGGATGACCGGGCCGCGTTCAGCTGAGCCCGGCTACGACTACATCATCCAAGGCCTGGCGGGCTGGATGGACCTGACTGGCGAGCCCGACGGGCCACCGACCAAATCGGGGTTGTCGCTGGTCGACTTCTCCGGTGGCTTCGTGGCGGCGCTCGCCACGATGGTGGGGATCCACGCGGCACGGCGCGACGGAGTGGGCATGGATTGCGATGTCAGCCTGTTCGATACCGCACTGAGCATGTTGAGCTACCCGGCAACGTGGCATCTCACCCGGGGGTTCACGCCCGTACGCACCTCGCACTCAGCCCATCCCTCGCTGGTGCCGTTCCAGAACTTCGCCACGTCCGACGGTTGGATCGTCGTCGCCTGCGCCAAAGAGAAGTTCTGGCGGAATCTGACCGGGGCGATCGGAAGACCCGAGCTGGCCTTCGACCCGCGCTTTGAGGACTTTGCCAGTCGGTACGCGCGCCGCGACGAGCTGCTTGCCATCCTCGGAGAGGTGTTCCTGACCCGTGACACCGCCTACTGGCTGGGGGCACTGGCGACGGCGGAGGTGCCGTCGGGACCGGTGAACTCGGTGGCGGCAGCACTGGCAGGTCCCCAGGTAACCGCACGCGGCCTGATCGTGGAGACCGACCACCCCCGCTTTGGCACGGTGCGCCAGGTCGCCAGCCCGGTGCGCGCCGGCCCGCCTCGGAGCATGCACCGGCGCGGCCCGCGCCGCGACGAGGATGCCGGTTACGTGCTGCACGAGCTCCTCGGTTTCTCACCAGAGCGGATCGCTGAGTTACGCCGGGCGGGTGCATTCGGGTCGGATGGAATCGAAACGGCTGAAGAATTGTGCCCTAATGGATTTTGAGCTGACACCCGAGCAGAAGCTGTTTCGTAGGTCGCTGCGTGACTTCGTCGAACGGGAGATCAAGCCGGTGGCTCGGGAGTGGGAGCACACCGGCCGCTACCCCACCGAGATCGTCGAGAAGATGAAGGAGATGGGCCTGTTTGGGTTGCTCGTTCCGGCCGAATACGGCGGCGCCGCTGCGGACATGGTGTCCTTCAGCCTGGTGTTCGAGGAGATCTCACGGGGGTGGATGGGCATCGCCGGTATCCTCGGCAGCCATTCGGTGTCGTGTTGGATGATCGCCCATCACGGCACTGAGGAGCAGAAGGGGAGATACCTGTCTGAGCTTGCTACCGGGGCACGCCGCACCGGTATCGCTCTCACCGAGCCGAGAGCCGGCACCGATTTGCAGGGGATCGAGACCCGTGCAGTGCGCGAAAGCGATCACTACGTCATCAACGGGACCAAGATCTGGATCACTAACGCCCGGCACGCCGATCCGATGCCGGTGCTGGTGAAGACCGACCCCAGCGCCCAGCCGCCGCATCGTGGGATGAGCATCCTGTTGGTGGATCAGGACACACCCGGCTACAGCGTGTCGCGCGACCTGGGCAAACTCGGCTATAGGGGGACCGAAACGTGCGAGCTGGTGTTCGACAACGCACGGGTTCCAGTCGACAGCCTCCTCGGAGGTGTGGAGGGTCGCGGTTTGCAGCAGGCGTTGTCAGCCCTGGAGACCGGACGGGTCAACATCGCGGCCCGCGCCGTCGGAGTGGCGCAAGCTGCCTTCGAGGCGGCCCTGGACTACGCCCAGCACCGTCACGCCTTTGGCCAGCCGATCATCGATTTCCAGGCGATGCAGATGAAGCTGGCCGACATGGGCACCGAACTGCAGTCGGCCCGACTGTTGACCTATTGGGCGGCCAGCCGCCTCGACCTGGGTCGGCGTGCCGACCTCGAATCGAGCATGGCCAAGCTGCATGCGTCCGAGGCTGCGCTCAAGATCTCGCTGGATGCGATGCGGATCCATGGCGCTTACGGCTACTCCACCGAATTGGAGCTGGAGCGTTTCTATCGTGACGCCCCGCTCATGGCCATCGGCGAGGGCACCAACGAGGTGTTGCGCTCGGTGATCGCAAAAAACCTGCGAAAGCTAGGAGGTCTCCCCGTCTGAGAAGGCCGGGCCCCACCCACCCGGGGAAAGGTGCTATTAGGGACGAAGTCTCTCGATGGGTTCGTTGGCCTCTGGAAAGGTCCCCTGAAGCTGGGCGGCGTCTCTCCGATAGACCATGACCGACCGCTCGAAGGTGAGCACCACCTCCCCGTCCTGGTTGAGCCCCTGGGTGGCCACGGTCACGATGCCGGCATAGGGGCGTGACGACGAGGGGCGGGCGGCGAGCACCATCGACTCGGCATACAGGGTGTCGCCGATGAACACCGGGTGGGGAATCCTGACCTTGTCCCATCCCAGGTTGGCCACAGCGTTGCGACTGATGTCGGTGACACTGAGCCCCACCACGATGGCGAGCGTCAGCGTCGAGTTGACCAACTGCTTGTTGAACTCGGTGCGGCTCGAGTAATGGTCGTTGAAGTGCAGCTCGTTGGTGTTCATGGTGACGAGGGTGAACCAGGCGTTGTCGGTGGCGGTGATGGAACGACCCAGCGGGTGTCGATAGATGTCCCCGACCTCGAAGTCCTCGAAGAATCGGCCTTCCCATCCTTCACGGAGCGGCATTGATCACCTCTTTTGTCATCGAAGGACGAAAGGATCGGCCATGGGCTCTTCGGACGTCTCCACCCAGACGCTCTTGGTCTGGGTGAACTCGAGCAGACCTTCCTGTCCCAATTCCCGCCCGTACCCGCTCAGCTTGCGCCCACCGAATGGTGAGGAGTAGGACAGGCTGCGATAGGTGTTGATCCACACCACGCCCGCTTCGAGCTCGTCGGCCATGCGGTGGGCCCGATTCAGGTCACGAGTCCATATTCCGGCTGCCAGGCCGAACGACGAATCGTTGGCAATGCTGACCGCCTCGTCCTCATCGGACAAACGAATGACGCTGAGGACCGGGCCGAACAGCTCATTGCGGGCGATGGCCATGTCGTTGTTGACGTTGTCGAGCACCGTGGGCGGGAAGAACCAGCCGGCGCGGTCGCTGACCGCGCCCAGGTCGCCTCCGACGGTGGCAATGGCGCCGACCTCGATGGCCTCCTGCACCCGGTCGTTGACCCGGTCGCGGATCTCCGGCTGAGCAACGGGCCCGATCTCGGTCTCGTCCAGCAAGGGGTCGCCCAGGACGATCGTCTTCGCCCGGTTGGAGACTGCTTCGACGATCTGGTCGGCGATCTTCTCGTGTGCCAGCAACCTCGATCCGGCGAGGCAGGTTTGACCGGCGGCAGCGAAGATGCCGGCGATGATGCCGTTAGTGGCCGAAGCCAAGTCGGCGTCGGGGAACACGATGTTGGCCGACTTGCCGCCCAGCTCCAGGATCGTCGGCTTCACCGACTCGGCGGCGCGGGTGGCAACCAGCCGGGCCGTTGGCAGGCCTCCGGTGAACACGATCTTGCGGACCTCGGGGTGACCTACCAGGGCGTCGCCCGCCTCCGGTCCCAAGCCGGTGACGACGTTGACCAGTCCCGGAGGGAAGCCGGCTTCATCGAAAAGCTTGGCGAACATCACAACGGCCGTCGAGGCGTGTTCGGACGGTTTGATCACCGCAGCATTCCCAGCAGCCAGCGCCGGCGCCAATGAGAAGGAGGTGAGCAGCACCGGACTGTTGAAGGGGGGGATGATGCCCACGACACCGAACGGTTCGCGCCTCGTGTAGTTGAGGATCGAGGCCTTGTCGAGGGGGATGACCGATCCCTCGAGGTTGTGGCATTGGCCGGCGAAGTACCGGTACCATTTGGGTAGGCCCAACATCTGTCCCCGCATCTCGCGGATAACCTTGCCGATGTCGCGGGACTCCAGCTGAGCCAGCTCCTCGGCATGTTCGGAGATCACATCCGATAGTCGCCACAGCAGCGCGGCTCGTGCCGACGGCGAAGTCTTGCGCCAGACGCCGAAGGCACCGGACGCGGCAGCAGCGGCGCGATCGACGTCCTCCTGGGTCCCGCGGGCGATCTCAGCCCACGGCTCAGCGGTGACCGGATTGTACGTGGGCAGGTACTCCCCGTTTGCGGGAGCCACATCCTCAGATCCAATGCGGTGAAGGTAGCGTTCCATGTGATCCCCTTAGCGGCGCGATCGTTTACTCAAGTTGCCGTCCAGGCCGAAGTGAGCGCTTCGCCGAGGCCGCTCAGCGAACTTCCATGAGAAAGCCTCCCGATGACCTCGATCACCGCCGTGCGTGCGACCTCGGGGACCGGCCGGGCGAGACCGTGCAATCTTGACGCCAACTCGGCCGTGGTGAATGGGTTCTCGGGGTCACCCTTCGGGTAATCGACTCGTGTGGACAGCGTCCGGCCGTTGTTAAGCCGGATCTCAACGCTCGCCGGCCACTTCTCCGGGAAGTCCACCTCGAGCGAAGGGTCGCGCAAACACTCCACCCGATCCATCAGTGCGTGGAGGCGAGGGTCTTGCACAGCTTCTTCGGTGTGCTCATGCACCGATGCCCGGCCGTGGAGTAGGGCAACCGCCGCTCCGAACGGCATGCTGAACTGGGCTCCCACCCGGTTGGCGGGTCGGCGCTTGTCGGCTATCGGCGCGGCAATGATGTCCCAGCCGGCGGCGAGCACGCCGATGGTGACGGCGGCAACCCGGTCGGCCTTCACCTCGTGCCGGCTACGAAGGTACAGGATGGCGTCCAGCGCCGCCTGTTCATAGCGACAGCAGCCATGGGCCTTGGTGCTGGTGCGCTCGATGGCGAAGGGTCGTACCCCCAGGGCAGCGGTCGGCGACGGCGAACCCGGAAGGCCGGAATGGCCGGCGAAGTAGCCGTGAGGCCGCTCCAGCACTCGGGCGGGGCCGCGATACCCGTCGGCGCCCAGCGCGGCGGCGATGATGCCAGAGTGGGCGGCCCAGCCAGGATGGAGATGCTTGGTCCAGGAGCCGTCGGTGAGGAAGCTCCTCGACCCCGACGACATGCTGCCGGCGATGCCCATGGCGGCGGTCACCTGCTTGGTGTCTCCTCCCAGCAGGATGCTGGCCGCCGCCGCGGCGCCGAACGCACCGACGGTGCCGGTGGGGTGAAATCCCCGGGTGTACTCGGCCGCCGGGCCGGTGGCCTGGCCGATCCGACACATCACCTCGTAGCCGGCCACGGTGGCGGTAACGAAGGAATCCCAGTCGGCATCGGTGGCGAGGGCGAGCGAGAGCAGCGTAGAAAAGATGACTGCTCCCGGATGTGACGACGACGGCTGGTGAGTGTCATCGCTCTCCAGGGCGTGGGCGGCGGCACCGTACACCAGGGCTGCCATCTCCGGGACGGACCCGGAGCCGTCCGGCAGCGGCACCCGACCGGTGAAGCGGCGGGCGTACCGGAGCAGGGAAGCCACCGAGGGACCAGGCGCTCCACCCAGGACGTTGGCGCAGTAGTCGAGAAGCCGATCCCGCACCACATCGTGTAGCTCGTGGGATGCCGCCTCGGCGCCAAACCCCGTTGCCCACTCCGCCAGCGCCGCCGTCGCCGATGCGCCGTCGGTCGACACTGCCTGCGTTCCGGCTCTCGGGGCCACCGTGGGCTGGCCAGCCGTCACGATGCCCCCTTGGTGGATCGGGATACATGGATGGCTACTCTTCGGAGATTACATCCCATGGAAGGCGAAGAGCAACGCGACCCACGATTGACCCTCGCGGACGGCCGCGCCTAGCCTGCGCCGGTACGCTGAGCATGTACAGCAACCTGTCCCATCTTTAGGTTGCGGCCCGGGAAGCCGCCGACTGGTACCGGCAGTGGCTCCTCGATCCCTACCAGTAGCGCAAGGAGCAGCCATGGATCTCGGATTGCAAGGACGCACTGCGGTCATCACCGGCGGGAGCATGGGGATCGGCAAGAGCGTCGCGGAGGGACTGGCCGCTGAGAGTGTGAACGTCGTGTTGCTGGCTCGGGGCAAAGAGGCCCTCGAGGAGGCAGCGGCAGAGATCCAGTCCGCGAGCGGTGTCGACGTTCTCTCCGTGCCCACCGACGTCACCGACGCCGCCTCAGTCAACGCCGCCGCCGCAGCCACCGCCGAGCGCTTCGGCACGGTCGAGATCCTGGTGAACACCGCTGGTGGGCGGATGCGCCGCCCGGATCGTCAGATCCTGTGGGAGGACAGCGACTGGCTGGGCGACATCGACATCAAGACCATCGGCATGTTGCGTACAGTGCGCGCCTTCCTGCCGCACATGGACACCACCGGACGCGGGTGCATCATCAACGTGGCCGGGCTGGCTGGCGTCATCGTGTGGGAGGGGGCCATGACCCATGGGATCAACAACGCGGCCATGACCCACATCGGCCGGTACCTCGCCCGGGACCTTGCGGGCGACAACATCAGAGTCAACACCGTAGCGCCAGGCCTGATCGCGTCAGAGTGGCGGGAGTCCGCGTGGGCTCCCATGATGGCCGAGAAGCGGCAGGAGACAGTCGAAGAGTTCCTCGCCTGGTACGCCGATCAGATGGGCATCTTGGTGGGCCGTTGGGGCTCCATGCAGGAGGTCGCCGACGTTGTCGTCTTCCTCGCGTCCGATCGAGCGGGCTACATCAACGGCGCCATGATCGACATCGATGGCGGTCAGGCCATCAACCCGCGGCCACCCAGCAGCCAAGCCAACGTAGCGCACGCTCCAAATGAGGATGCTCATGAACGCTGATGTGCCCCGGACTTCAGGATTAAACCTTTAGACGACCACCAGGTCGTTCGGTCCGGGCTCCAGACACTCATCGAACTCCAGGACCATTTTGTGGCGCCGGAGAGGCCGAGCCCGCCCCAGAGAAACGAGCCTGGCGTGTTCAGACCTGCAATCAGGCAGAGAGCCGGTCAGTCTCCTCCAGCCAGGTCCACGTGGTAGGTGTCGAACAGGAGTGCGGCACCCCGGCTGGCGATGGAGAGCCTGGAGACCGAGGAGACCGAAAACGATGTGGCTCAGGGTGCCAGGGTTCCCCCGTCTGGTCGCGAAGTGAAGGCCAGCGCGCCGGCACGCCGACCTCAGATCATCGTGCTCTTTGCGCAGCGCCTCCACTTCGGGTCTCAGATGTGGGTCCATGTCCCTGCGCCGATTCCTCGAGGTAGGTCATGGAGATGGCATGGGTGTTGCTCATGTCACCCGGCCATGTCATCGTCTGCATCTCAGCCAAAGAGTCGGCAGTCGGGTCGGCACTCCAGGTTGCGTCTTCCTGGCTCACTCGCTCACCATTCTGGTTGCTGACGATACCCACAGCCGGGTGCGAGCGATTCCAAGAATGCCCGCCGGGTCATCGGAGAGCTTCGTCCGCACATCCCTGTCAGTCGCCGCGACCGACGCCATCATTGGGTGGGGTGATCGTCCCTGATTGGAACTCACCCACCAAACCGCCCCACCCCCAACAAACATGCAGGCTCTTGGTCGCCGTGCAAGATATCGGGGTTGAGGTAGGCCAGGTGAGTGTTCCGACTCCGGATCGACCCGAACAATCTGCGAAGAGATTGGCCTTTGCGCCTTCCCGTCGTCGCCATCCCGGCTGGTCCTGGAGTCGAAAGCGGTGGTCGTGGGCGAAATGACCCCTCGGCTCAGACCGGATGCCGCTCTCGTGACGTCCGCAGGTAGGTGAGGTCGAACAGCTCGGTGTCGGTCCCCACGAGAGCATCGATGTCCTGGGGTTCTTCGAAACCGGCGAACTCGGCCCTGAGGCTGAGCACGTTCCTCACCCCGATCGGATCGATCTCTCCATCGGGGATGTTGCCGACTCCCGGCCGTAACTGAATCTCGTAGAATTGTTGGGCCAGCTCGGGTGTCGTGTTGGGGATACGTTCGAGTATCGCCAGGCACTCCTCCTTGTTGGAGGCGTCGAACATCCAGGCGGACGCCTCGCGGTAGGCGGTTACGAAATCGATCGCCCGCTCCGGGTCCTCCTGGAGCCACTCTCGACGGGCAGCGGCCCATACCCCGACGTAGGGGTCGTAGATGTCGTGAACCGACTCAAGGAGCACGAATCCACGGTTGGCCGCCCGAGTCTCGAACCCGCCGCTCATGAGGGTGGCGGCGAAGTCGGCGTCCTGTTCGACCATGGCGACGTACCGGTCGTAGACTCCGCCGGTCATGACGATGTCGTAGTCACGGTCCCGCTCCAGCCCGTGATTGGCCAGAATCTTGTAGATGACATAGGCGAATCCGGAGGCGGCGGCGTCTACGGAGATGGTCGTCCCCCGAAGCTCATCGATCGAGTGGATTCCGGGTCGGGCCACAACGACGAGGTACATCCCGTAGTCGAGCCCGAGAAAGCCCTGAGCGTCGACCTTCCGGCCGATCGGGTTGCCTTGGTTGAGCCGGTAGTTGGCGGTGTTGTCGGGCGATGTCTGCACCACGTCGTAGCGGCCGTCGCTCAGGTACTCGAACTGTTGGGTCGAGGAGCTGACCTGCCCGAACTCGACATCGAGGTCATGGGCGGCGTAGAAGCCTTTCTGCTCGGCCACTGCCATCGGCAAGGATCGGTAGAAGCCGCCGAGAGATATGTGTCTCGTCATCGAATACTCACTTTCATAACGTCGGTCACTTGGGCGAGCCCGACTCGGCTTGCCAGAACACGAGCCGACGGGCTGCGATCACGACCAACCGGTGAAGCAGGAATCCTTGCACCGAGAGAAGGACGATCGCCGAGAACGCGTCGTCGAGCCTGAACAGCTCCTGGGCCAATAGAGTGACATAACCGAGGCCAGCATTGCCTGCCATGAACTCGCCGATCACGGCACCCACCGCCGAGAAGAGCATGGCCGTCTCGAGCCCGGCGAATATATAGGGCAGGGCAGTCGGTATCCGCACCCTCCACAACAACTGGGATCTAGTGGCACCGAGTGAACGTATCAGACGCAAGTCATCGCGGTCCGTCGCGGCGAGGCCGGCCATTGTGTTCACGATCACGGGGAACACAGCCACCGCCACCGCCATCACCACCTTCGACGCCCAATCGAAGCCGAACCAGATCACAACAAGGGGGGCGAAGGCAATTCGGGGAGTCGCGTTGCCCGCCACCACGTAGGGATAGGTCGCCCGCTGTATCGTCTTGAACTCGGAGAGGATGGCGCCCACGGCGATACCGATCACGGCCGAGAAGAAGAAGCCGAGCAGTATCTCGACCAACGTGGTGTAGAAGTGCGTCCACATCGGTCCACCTGACAATATGTCCCGGATGTCCTCACCCAATTTGGCCAGGACCTCGGTCGCGGTGGGAAGCAGATAAGAGGGGATGACTCCGGAGACGGTGAGCACCTGCCAGACGCCGAGAAAGATGGCCAGCGCCGAGACCTGGAGCACGACAGTCTTGATGAGCGATGCACCGCGGCGCCCCTCACTCGTCGACTCGACCGCCTGGTTGAGCTCGTCGAGAACGATCTGGTCCGTCATCCTGTCCAGTACTCCGCCATTGCATCCCGGATGCGGCGCACGTTTTCGGTGAAACCTGCCGTGCCAATCATGTCCTTGTGCCGGGGGCGGGGAAGATCGATCGCCACCTCGGCCACCACTCTGCCCGGTCGTGGTGTCATCACCAACACCCGATCCGAGAGGAATGCGCTCTCGAAGATGTTGTGCGTCACGAATACCCCGGTGAATCCCTGTCTCTCCCAGATGCTCAGTAGCTCGACGTGCATCTGCTCGCGGGTGAACTCGTCCAGAGCCGCGAAAGGCTCGTCCAGGCACATCACCTCAGCTTCAAGGAGAAGAGCGCGGGCGATCGACACCCGCTGCTGCATCCCACCGGACAGCTCCCACGGGTACTTCTCGGCGAAGGCAGCAAGACCCACGAGGTCGAGCAACTCTCGAGCCCGCGATTCCAGCGAATCGTCCGTCTTCGTCGGCGGCTCTGTCCCCAGCTGAGCCGGGAGAAAGACGTTCTGGAGCGCCGTCCTCCAGGGCAGTAACACGGGCTTCTGGAATACGAGGCCGACCCGTGCCGAACGGTCCCCATCGCCGACGCCATTGCCGAAGACGACTGAACCAGACGTCTCAGGGGTCAGTCCGGCGACGATGTCGAGCAGGGTACTCTTCCCACACCCACTGGGACCGACCAGGGTCACGAACTCCCCCGAGGAGATCTCCGCCGTCACACCCTCGAGAGCGACGACCTCGCCACCACCGCGCGACGAGTAGACCTTCCTCAGATCGCGGATGGTCACCTCCAATGAGTTCTTCCCTTCCGTCGGGTCGGGTGGGAATCAGCCTTCGTAGGATCGGGCCGCTTCTGCTTCGGCGTCCACATCGAAGTCCCAGATGTCGTCGATCAGGTCGTTAGTGAAGAGGATGGAGGCGTCATATGACTCCTCGATCAGACCTTGTTCGGCATGCTTGTCGACCATCTCCTGATATACGTCCAGTTCCATCGCACCGCGGGCGTCATACGAAGCCTGGTTGGCTTCGTTGCCGGCCACGATGAGCCGGATCGCCTGTTCCTCGCTCTCCGCCGATTCGGGGAACATCTCATAGATGAGCCGACCGGTGGCCTCGGGGTTCTCCCATGTCCACACCATTCCGCGGGCTACTGCCCTGCCGAAGCGGACGGCCAGATCCCGCTCGTTCTCGAGCTGGTCGAGCGTCAGCATGCTGCCGACGTTGTAAAAGCTCTCAGCCGCCTCATTCTCGATGATCCTCAGCTCGGTGTCGGTGAAATCGCGGATCGCCGCCACCGACACGGCCCCGGCCGTGACGAACGCATCGATGGCACCATCTTCTAGCTGGACAAGGGCTGCAAGGTCTTCTCCGACGGGGATCAACTCGTAATTGCCCATCTCCACCCCGGCAGCCCCCATCAGGAAGTCGGCATCGAGAGTGTCGTGAGGAGCATTGATACCGATTACTCCGCCCTCGAGGTCGGCTGCGGTCTGGAATTCTGAGTCGGCCAGGGTCACCATCACCCATAGGTAACGGTCGACGTTCATGAACCATTTGGGGGGGTCGTCGAGAGTCGGGGCCTGCGGGATGTAGTCGAGACCCGTGCCCGAAAAAGTCAACCGTCCCGATAGGAGGGACTGCTGGACGGCGGTCTGAACGTTCTCGAATTCGATGTCGATGCCTTCGTCCTCATAGAACCCGAGAGGTTCGGCGATGTAGTAGTACGGCCAGTAGATGGGGAGTGGAGCCGTTGGTGCGAACGAGACCGCGGTCAGTTCTCCAGCAGGCTCCTCAGGAGCCGAGGTGTCGCCGGCCGTCGTCTCATCGGTGCCGCCGGCTGTCGTCTCATCGGTGCCGCCGGCTGTCGTCTCATCCGTGCCCTCGCCGCCCCCACAGGCAGCCAGAGCCAACACCATCACCATGAAGAGAATCCACCTGGCCCCAAAAAGACGATTTCGCATAACTTGCTCCTTGACCCTCAGACTCTCACTCGAGAACCGGGTCTTGCAACCGATTGCAGGCAACCCTACTCCGGGGATATCGGCGGTGCAATTGACCGGAGATCACGTCCGTCACTGGCATCCCTGCGATGCGTCCGGCCTCGGGTATCTCCGGGGCGAGTTCGTGCCGCTCTGCTGCGAGCTGGTATGTGGTGGTCAAGCTTCAGTGTTCCTCCCCTGAAACGGCCGCCTGGAGTCCTTTATCACGGGAGTCCTTGGAGCGTACCTTCCGATACCGACAGGCGTAGTGCCTGCCCTTCCGGATCTGCGTAGCATCGCTGGAGTTGTCGAAAGGGTCGGCACGCGTAAGGAGGAAACCGAGCCATGCATCGAGAGGTCGAGTTCCAAAGCGACACACCCGGCGAGATGCTCCGGGCGGATCTCTACACGCCCGATCAAGGCGATGGCCCCTGGCCGGTGGTGCTCATGGGCGGAGGCTGGTGCTACGTCAAGGAACTGATCATGCCCGAGTACGCCCAGTACTTCTTGGAGGCGGGGGTGGCCGCATTGATCTTCGACTACCGCCATTTCGGGGCGAGCGACGGTGAGCCTCGACAGCACATCGATCCCTGGAAACAGATCGCGGACTATCGGAGTGCCGTCGACGCGGTCAGCTACCTGGATGACTTCAAGACGGACATCGATCCCGAGCGCATCGCCGTGTGGGGTATCTCCTACAGCGGCGGACACGTGCTGGCGGTCGGGGCGTTGGATTCCCGGGTGAAGTGCATCGTGTCCCAGATCCCGGTGATCGAAGGCTGGTACAACTCGATGCGGGCCCATGGTTCGGTGGGCTTTCGCGAGCTGACAGCGCTCGTAGACGAGGACCGGAAGAACCGGTACCTCACCGGGACCCATGGCCACATCCCCCATTCTGGGGATCCAAAGACTGAGGTCGTGACTTGGCCGCACCCCGAGACCAAGCCCGTCTTCATGAAGATCAAGGAGACCACCGCACCGCGCCACGAGCACTACAGCACGATCCAGTCGGTGGAGTTTGTCTGGGCGTACAACATGCGGCCCTACTTGCCCATGATCCTGGACACTCCCACCCTGATGATCGTGGCCGAGGGCGACGACCTCACCATGTGGGAGCGAGAGGTCCCGCTCTTCAGCGAGATCGCCACCCAGAAAAAGAAACTGTTCGTCCAGCAGCAGAGCACCCATATGAGCATGTACAGCGATATGTCTCATCTGGAGATCGCGGCGCACCAGGCGGCAGACTGGCTGCGAGAGTGGCTCATCGACCCCTATGAGTGATCCTTTGCTCGTCGAAACCACACGCGATGCGGCGGATGGAGGACCTCGTCCTTGCTGCGCTTAGCCGCCCTCACGGCCGGCAACGCCGGGAGCGACAAGGGATTGCGGCTTGTCGCCGACCGCAGCAGCCATCCGGCGGCCGGGCACACGAGCCTTGGCCCGGCCGTGCGAAGATCGCCGACGCGTTGCCCTTGGAAGTCGTCAGCCGTCCGACCACCAGCACCAAGACGGACGCCGTGGATCTCAAAGGAGCACTTGGAACCCAGGGGCAAGGCTGCGTGACGACGAGCGGGAGGAGAGCGGCGTGAAGGCAGCCGTGCTGGACCAGTTCAACCACCCACTCAACGTCCGGGAGATGGCCGACCCGGAACCGGGTCTGGGCGAGGTCATAGTGCGCACCCGGGCCGCCGGCATCTGTCGCACCGATCTCAAGGTCATCGAGGGGGCCATCCGGACGGTCGAGACACCGCTGATCCTGGGCCACGAGCTTGCCGGCGAGGTGGTTGCGCTCGGACCGGGCGCGCGTGGCTTCAAGGAAGGGTCGCGAGTCTGTGTTGGACTCGACATCACCTGCGGTATCTGTGACTACTGCCGTCGCGGGGAGCTCGACCACTGCGCGAACCTGCTCCGCCTCGGTCTGGAGCGGGACGGCTCGCTCGCGGACTATGTACGGGTACCGGCCTCCAACTTGATCGGAATCCCGCCCCCGGTCACGTTCGCCCAGGCCGCCACCGTTCCCGATGCCATCGGGTCGCCATACCACGCGGTCCTCAACCGGGCCGGTGTAAGGGCCGGGCAGATCGTGGCGGTCTACGGACTCGGCGGTCTCGGACTTTCCGCGGTTCAGGTGGCCGTCGTCGCCGGGGCGCGGGTCATCGCAATCGCTCGGACCAAGGAGCGGCGCGCGCTCGCCGAAGAACTCGGCGCGACCTGGTCCATCGATCCCAACGATGGTGAGGTTTCAGAGCAGATCCGGGACTTGACCGACGGTCTCGGCGTGCATGCCTTCATCGACCTGGTCGGAATCGACGGGTCAGCCGATCAGGGAGTCCTCTCTTGTCGCAAGGGTGGAAAGGTGGTCGTGGTCGGCTACTTCGTGCCGCGGCTGACGGCGGGAATGATGCGACTGGTCTACGACGAGGTTGCGATCATCGGTTCCCGGTCGTCTACCCGCGGTGAACTGTTGGAGGCCATGGCACTCGTCGCTCAGGGCCGTGTCCAGCCGGTCATCGGCGCCGAACTCGAGTTGGACGACGTGAACGAGGGGTTGGACCGGCTTCGCGCCGGAACGGTCATCGGTCGGGCGGTGGTCAACTTCGCCTGATCCGCAAGACCCGGAACATTCGAGCGAGATGCGTGACAGGGAGACTGACTGGGCACTGCTGAGCGGCATGTGGGTCCCCTGGGCTACCCCATTCGCGCTGCGGCTCGGAGAACACCACGACGAGATCCTGACCGGTCTTCGGCACGTTAGCCCCGAGGTGAGGTCGCTCCGCGCCGACCGAGTCGCCGGAGCCTGATCGTTCGAGAACACAGAATCACCACGCAGGTGATGAAACCGGCGCCGTGTGAGCCTTCTCGGGACACTTTGGGTCGTCGAAGTCGACCCCCGTTGAATCGAGTTGGTTCGGTCAGGGGCGGCAGCTGCTCGGCGTGCAGTGCGCAGGTCCACCGCTGAGTCGACCAGGGCGCGCACGGCATCGACCACTCGGGTGGCCGACGGAATGGCGAGACTTCGAGCCAGGTGGATCTGACCGCGCGCCGTGGGCAGAAACACTCTCGTCGTGACCCGCGTCCTTTATGAACAGCGAATGTGCCGACGCCTGGTCCTGCACGACACTCCGGCGGCCGAGGATGGCCATGTGGTCCCGCACTCGCCAGGTGCCAGGAAACCGAGTCAGTCTCGGGACCGACGCCCTCTCGCGCACCCGTGCCATGGGCGCGGCGAGGCATTTCGACGGGACCATGGTGCCCAGAACGCGACTGGAAGTACAGGATCTGGGAACCGGGCACTGAAGGTGAGGCTCAGTCGGCTGCGATGAAGTCGATCTCGAGCCTCCACTCCGGACGGGACAGACCGGACACGTAGAGGAGCGTGGATGCTGGGCGGTGGTCGCCCAGCACCTCCTGACGGACCGCATGTGCCGCCTCGCGGTCGGCCCGATCGAGGAGATACATGTTGAGTTGGACGATGTTGGTGATGTCCATGTCGGCCGAGGCGAGCACGGCGCGGATGTTGTCCCAGACATGGCGAGCCTGCTCGGCCACATCCGCCCCCACTTCTCCGTCGGGGCCGACACCGACTTGGCCGGCTCCGAACAGGAGACGTCGCGGCTGTTCGAGCTCGATACCGTGGCTGTAGGTGGCAAAGGGCGCGGCCATGCCCTGGGGATTGTGTACGCGCATGGATCCTCCTCAGGTTGTGAAATCACATTCAACCCCGATGCCGGGAAGGCTGCCGGCATCACTCCGATCTTGCCGCCGTCGTCGCCTCGACGCGAGCCTGCCCACTGCTAGGAGGCGGTGGCCGCGTGCCTCGGAGGCCGGGACAACGCAGCCTTGGCCCGTCTCCTCACCGCGCGGGCGGGGGACAACCCCTAGGTGTACTCGGCCATCAGGTTGGTGTCACTCGGCTGATGGGTGGTCCTCCCCCGAGCGAGCTGTGGTTGCGGTGATAGTTGTAGTCGTTGAGCCAGGCGGGGAGGGCTGCGGAGCGTTCGTCGTTTGAGGTGAACAG
>DASUUC010000010.1:0-64076 GCA_036374335.1 Acidimicrobiia bacterium | reverse complement strand
CAGCCCCTCGGCAAGGAGCAATGACAGCCACTCCCGTACCTCCTTCGTCGTGATCTGATTGAGCCTCGTGTTGCCAAACACCGGCATGATTCGACCCCGCAGCGCCGCCTCGGTGTTGTAGTCGGTCTTCCGCGCCACCGTTGGACTCCTCTGTTTCATCCATTTCTCGCAGTAGCGGGAGAAGAGTTCGGTTCCGGATTGTGGGTCATGCCAACGTCCCGCCAACACGTCTCCCTCTTCCAAGAGGAGCCACTTCTCGGCGTCGGCTTTGCGCCGGAAGCTCTTGGAGATCCTGCGGCCATCCGGAGCGACGTAGCGAGCCCGCCACGGCTTCGACCGGTCCACGCGTTCTATAGATCCCATTTTGTGGGACCTCTGTGGGACGACAGAAGTGAGAAGTAGTGAAATGAGGTGAATCGGCGTGAGAACACGTGAGGTGATACTGAGGAGACGTTTGGCCTGGTCATAGCCACTTTCTGACAGTATAACCAGGCTGCTGAAGGGTGGAGCTGACGGGATTTGAACCCGTGACCCCCTCGTTGCGAACGAGGTGCTCTGCCAGGCTGAGCTACAGCCCCCTTTGCGGGAATCCCAGATTGTACCGGTCCACTCAGGCCAGGCCAGATCGCCCGAATGAACCGGCGTGGCTCCCACATATGGGAGGGCCCCACAGCATTAGGTTCGCCGTAGGTCTTGGCGGAGGCGTTCTTGGACTACGGTCGCCGTGAGGTCGGATCGGGAGCGTTCCACGAGGGACCGGGAGACGTCTGTGGTGCGACGGAGGCCGTTGGTCATGCCGTCGGGGTAGTCGACCTGCGCGAGTTGGTCGACGATGTCGTCCATCTCGGTGAGCATCTCCTCAGCCTCGGACACCTTCTCCCCTCGGAGCAGGTCGAGCATGCGACGACGCATCTCTCCCACCGCCTCGCCCAGTCCATGAAGATACGGAACCGGGTCGATCCCCAAATCACGGAACGATGGGGTCTCGGCTCCGGTGAACACAGCCTGAGTTATCCGGGCCTCGGCGTATTCCTTCTCGGCATCGTGGACCACGCCATGGCTCAACAGTTCAGGGTTCTCTGCCAGGGCATCGGCAATGGATGCCAGTCTCGAGCCGGATTCGGATATCAGACGCTCGGCCTCGTCCCACTCGGAGCGGTGCAGGGCCCGGATTCCGTTGGCCGCAGCGCGTATGACCTTGCGTGACTCGACGATCGCTTTCTCCCGCGCCACAAAACGGCTGTCGAGAACGGAACGGACCTCGTCGGAGAGGTCGGTGGTCAACGGGCGATGACTTTGACCTGCGGCTCTTCCCACTCAGTGGGACGCTCAGACACGTGAGTCACCTTGAGCCGTTGCAGACGCCGCTGCTTCATCTGGGCGAGAGCGGCGATGTAAAGCACAGTCAGAGATGTGAAGAAGAGACCCGTCAGTAGCCATCCCATCGACCGGGCATATGCGGCGGCACCCAACGTTCCGCCGGCCAGCAAGGCGAGGGCGGCGAGGGTCCGGCGGCGACGTGTCCTGATCTGATCCTTGTGGCTGGCGGCGAGATCGGCAGCAGTCTGTTTCTGCACGTGGGCGATCGAATGGGTCCAGCGATCGAATTCCTCGGTGGAGCTGATCGAGGCGCTTCCCCTCTCCCCAAAAACAGCGGGGAGAAGATACACGGCCCAGATAGCTCCAATTACCAGCGCTCCGACTATGAGGGGTGTCATATGTCTTGTGTTACTCCGTCCGCTGCGAAGCGTAGTTTTTAGCCTCGGCTCAATCAACGACCTCGGGGCGTTCCCAGGTACCGGTCCTTCCCCCCTCCTTCTTCCGAAGTCGGACCGACTCAATTGTCACGCCACGCTCAAGGCCTTTGACCATGTCGTAGATCGTGAGGGCCGTCGCCGAGACGGCAGTCAGGGCCTCCATCTCGACTCCGGTCTGGCTTGTCGTCGTAACCGTAGCGAGGATCGCAACACCATGCGTAGCCGGCTCGAGGTGAACCTCGACGGAGGCCAGTGGAATCGGGTGACAGAGCGGTATCAGCTCCGGTGTCTTCTTCGCCGCCATGATCCCGGCGATACGAGCCACCGCAGCGGCGTCGCCTTTGGGTAGGTCGCCTTCGAAGAACCGGGCCACGAGGTCGGGGCTCATGGCGACAAAGCCTTCGGCGATCGCGCTGCGACGGGTGATCTCTTTGTCCCCGACGTCGACCATGTGCGCCTCACCGCGCTCGTTGAGGTGGGTCAGCTCCCGTTCAGACATCCTCGGCCGCCCTGGTCTCGACCGCGCGGAACAACTCCAGGATCACGGGATCTCCCTCCGAGACCGAGTCGACATCTACGGGCAACACGGCGAACGCGTCGGAGTTGGCGGCACCGGACAGAACATGCGACCCGCTGCCCCCGGCCTGGACGACGCGCGGTGGCGGCAGGTCGTCGACGAAGGCGACTCTGAAGAACTCCTCTTTGGCCGGATCGGAGGAAAAATCCTGGGCGGCCACTCCCATCACCCGCGGTCGGAGCACGGCGCTGGCTCCCTGCATGCCGAGAAGCGCCGGGCGGACGAACTGCTCGAACGACACCAGCACCGATACCGGGTTCCCGGGGAGACCAAAGAATGGGGTGCCTCCCACGGTCCCGAACCCCTGTGGCTTGCCCGGCTTCATCGCCACCGGGAAGAAGTCCACGTCGGCCTCGTCGCGGAGGACCAATTTGGTCACGTCGAACTCTCCCATCGACACCCCACCAGAGGTGACTATCACGTCGGACTCGGCTGCCGCATGGCCCAGCGCAGCTCGCAGCCTGTCGGCATCGTCGGGGATTCTCCCCATGTCAATTGGCTCGGCTCCCGCTTCGGCGACGAGTGCCAGGAGCATGGGTCGATTGGAATCCCGGATCAGCCCGGGCTCCAATTGGGCTGTCTCTGCCGGCACCAGCTCGTCGCCGGTGGACATCACCGCCACCCGCGGGCGTCTTGACACCACGGGGTCGACGACTCCCAGCGTCGCCAGCACTCCGACGTGTGGGGCCGTGAGCCGGGTACCGGCTTCGAAGACGGTGCTGCCGGCAGCGACATCACCTCCGGGCGGACGAACAGAAGTCCCCTCTCCGGGGGCAGTGACGATGCGAACCTTGCCATCGTCCTCTTCGGTGTCCTCGACCCGCACCACGGTGTCCGCCCCTTCGGGCATGGGTGCTCCGGTCATGATCTTGATCGCCTGGCCCTCACCTACCGCGGCTGCGGCGACCTGGCCGGCTGCGAGGTCCTCGATGATCTCCAGAACAGACCCTGGCGAGGACACATCGAGAGCACGCACAGCGAAACCGTCCATCGCCGAGTTGGGGAAGCTGGGCACGTCGTGGGGAGCCACCACCGGCTCGAAGAGGACCCGACCTATGGCATCTTGGAACGGAACCGTCTCCGATGGGAGCCGCCGAACGGTGGAGAGGATCCGAGCGCGGACGGCGGTGATCGACCTCACGAGTCGAAGACTTCTCCTCCAAATTGATACGTCCCCAGGACCTTTGTGGCTTTGAGCAAGCCCTCGGGCGTGCCGGTGTCCAGCAGGTCGGCTTCAGCTATGAAGCCGCGTAGTCTTCCACGGTTGCCGAGTTCGTTGATCGCGTCAGTGAGCTGGATCTCCCCACCGTACCCGGGGTCGGTCTTGTCCAGGATGGAGAACACCTCTGGAGTGAACAGGTATCGACCTACGAGACCGAGACGGGAAGGGGCATTCTCGACACCAGGCTTTTCCACCGCCCCCTGGACATCCAGGTATCCGTCCTCTTCTTCCGAAGATGGCACCACCACTCCGTACTTGGAGAGAAACTCGTCGCTGAGTCGTCGCAGACACATCACCGAGACCTCGCCGTCATTGCTGCCCGCGGCCATGTCGCGGAGCACGTCCTTGCCCGGTCGCACGATGTTGTCGGAGAGAAGACAGAAGAACGAACGGTCGGCCACCATCTCCGCCGCCTCATAGACGGCATGACCCAGACCGAGCGGCTCCTCCTGGACGACGGGTCGCACCCTGATGTCTTCCAGACCGGGGAGAGGGCCACCGAGGCTGAAGTGCTGGGCGATGAGATGGCCGGAATCCAGGTCGACGACGACGATGGCCTCCTTGGCCCCGGCCCGGGCGGCCTCTTCCACCGCGTACTGGATGGCGGGACGGTCGACCACGGTTATCAAAGCCTTGGGTACGACTCTGGTCGCGGGTTTCATCCTGGTGCCGCGGCCCGCGGCGGGTATTACGGCAACCTCAATGCTCATGTTGGGACTTTCTGTTCGCTTCCCTTGAAGACTCTCTGGATGTTGGCCTTGTGTCGCCATACCACCAAGACGACCGTGGCCAACAGCCACACCAGGCTCATCCCGGAGACTCCCCGCCAGATGGCGAGAGGTATCGAGGCTCCGACCACGACCAGCGACGATATGGAGGCTGTCTTGGTCAGTTTCACCAGGATCATCCAGCTCAACACCACTATCACGGCGACGAGCGGGATGGTGTAGAACAAGACGCCAAGCCCGGTCGCTACTCCCTTACCCCCTCTGAAGCGGTGGAAAACCGGGTAGCAATGGCCGAGAACGGCAAAGAGCCCGGCGAGGAACGCCCACTCGCTCTGGAAGTCGACGACACCGGCTGCGATCATCCCCATCGCGGCCCCGACCACGCCTTTCACCGTGTCACCGAGGAGGACCATCGCCGCAGGGAGCTTCCCGATGGAGCGGAGGACGTTGGATGCCCCGGGGTTGCCGCTGCCCACCTCGTGGATGTCCACCCCGTGCATCCGGCCGACGATCACGGCGAAGTCGATACTCCCCACCACGTAGGCAGCCACCAGGGCAAGAGCGATGGTGAGTGTCATAGGCCGATCTTATTGGGGTGCGACGGAATGGAACAGACCACTTGCGGGTTGTAGAATCGCGCCGTCCACCACAAAAACCCGAGCGGTCGCCCATATCTGATGCCCACGTACGAATATCTCTGCAAGAACTGCGGTGAGACCATCGAGGTCTTCCAGTCCTTCTCCGACAAGCCGCTCAAGAAGCACAAAGAGTGCGGCGGCCAGTTGCAGAAGGTCTTCCACGCCCGCGGCATCGTGTTCAAGGGTGGTGGCTTCTACGCCACCGACAGCAAGCTGGCAGCCAAGACCAAGTCCTCAGATTCCTCGTCCGACTCGAAGCCCAAGAAGTCCGAGAAGGCAGAGAAGGCCAGCGCCACGGCATCGGCCAGCTCCTCCTCAGACGACTGACGCGTTCCTAATGCTGTGGCTCCCACATGTGGGAGTTTGGGCGTCCCGAACGGCAACCCCAGCTCGAAGCTGTTTCGTTCAAGCATTGAGCACGACACCCTTCTAATCGATCCGGGCCGGTCTTAGGTTCGGAGTCATGCTCTGGCTTCAGCCCTTGCCTTGGGGCAGGTGGGCATTGGTGACCCTGATCGCCGCCATCGCCGTCTACGTTGAGTTCCGGCCTGATCCAACAGTCGAGTCACCGTTCGCCTCGACGACGATCTCACCCGGCGATGTCATCGACGAGACCAACACCGATCTGCGTCGGGTCCCTTCAGGTCTTCTCGATTCGGCACAGAGGGGCGAGATCGCCACCCGCTCGATCCTGGCCGGATCACCTGTGATGGCGAGCGACGTGAGCGAGCAGGGCCGAACCGTGCCGCCGGGCTGGTGGGTCGTCGGCGTTACCCTCCCCGACGGGGCCGACGTCGGCGACGACGTGAGGCTGGTCTTGCTCGACTCGGGCGAAGAGGTCGCCGGGGTGGTGGCCCATCCCGGTTCCGACGACCCCTTTGCCGCCGCCGACGGCGGGGTGGCAGTGCCTCCCGAGCGTTCCTCCGACGTGGCGGTGGCCGCCGCCAACGGTCGGCTCACAGTGCTTCTTTCGACCGGATAGCCACTAGCGTGCCGGCGTGCTCGCCGCCGTCATCTGGGGTCTGGTACAAGGCCTGACCGAGTTCCTGCCCATATCGTCGTCGGGCCACCTCGTGGTCGTGCCCGAATTTCTCGACGTCATCGGGCTCGAGATGTCTCCACCCACCCTGGCAGTGTCTGCGGTCCTCCACCTGGGAACCCTGCTCGCGGTCGTGGTCTACTTCCGGGACGATGTGATGTCGGTGCTGCAGATGCGGCGCAAGCAAGCGGGCCGAAGGATCGCATTGCTGGTGGCGATCGGGACAATCCCTGCGGTCATCGGGCTTCCCCTAAGAGATGAGATCGAGAGCATCCAAGAAAACGTCACGTACGTGGCCATCGCCCTGATCGCCACCGGCGTGATCCTGGTCATAGGTCAACGTCTGGCACGGGGCATGCGTCAATTGACCGAGGGCCGGATACCGGACGCGGTGGTCGTCGGCATCGCTCAGGCGTTGGCTCTGATCCCGGGCATCTCCAGATCGGGGGTGACGATCGCCGCTGGCAACGGACGCGGATTCCAACCGGTCGAGGCGGCACGGTTCTCGTTCCTCCTGGGCATCCCCGCCATCGCCGGTGCCGGCCTCGTCTCTCTCCCGGAAGTGTTTGCGGAAGGGGAAATCGGGCTCGAGCTACTCATCGGTCTGCTGGTTGCCGCCGTGTCGGGATACCTGGCCATCGCCTTGCTCCTCAGAGCGCTGCGCCGTGTCGGATTGCTGCCCTTTGCCATCTACTGTTTCGTCGTGGGTGGCCTGACGGTGCTGTTCCTCTGATGCCAAACCTGAATGTTCTCGGTACCGAGTTGGGGGTCTGCTCGACGGATCCGGTGACCGGCTGGTTCCGAGACGGTTCGTGTGCAACGTCGGCTGAGGATGTGGGGAGTCACACCATCTGCGCCGTGGTGACCTCCGAGTTCCTCGACCACCAGCTGGCCATCGGCAACGACCTGATCACTCCGGTCCCGGAGTTTCGGTTCCCCGGACTGCAGCCCGGTGACCGGTGGTGTGTGACCGCCCGCAACTGGCTGCGCGCCTATGACGACGGGATGGCGGCCCCGGTTGTGCTCGCCGCCACCCACGAGAAAGCCGTCGAGATCGTCCCGTTGGGGATCCTCGAGGAGTTCGCGGTCGACGTTCCAGACGACCCGGGGGCCTTGGAGTAGCCAAGCCACGATGCTCGCGAGCACACCATGTCCTCCAGCGCCAGGTATTGCTCGCGAGCAAGGTCATACGAGGTCTTACTGGGTGTAGTTCGATGACATCCGCATCGTCTCGGCGATGTGCACGTTGATGAGAGCCGGCAAACCTGACTCCTTCGCCCGCTCCAGGGCAGGGCGGATCTCGTTGGGGTCGTCCACGAACTCCCCATATCCGCCCAAGCCCTTGACCATCTCGTGATAGGGACGCACCCCCAGATCGGTGGCGACGAGCCGCTCCGGATAGGCCATGCGGTGGAACGTCTTGATGTTCGACCACACCCCATCGTTGCCGATCACCCCGATTACGGGGAGACCGAGACGGACCATCGTGTCGTACTCCATGCCGTTGAATCCGAACCCTCCGTCACCGAACACGATCCCCACGGTCTTGTCGGGGAACACCTTCTTGGCGGCGATGGCATAAGGAGCGCCCGTTCCCAGTGTCCCGAATGGCCCGGGGTCGAGGACATGACCGGGGGTCGAGGTCTGCAGCCACCGGGCAGTGGTGGAGACGATGTCGCCGCCGTCGACCGACACGATCGAGTCGGGACCGAAGAACCCGGCGACCTCCATGGCGAAGCGCTGGGGCATGATCGGTGACGAGTCATCGGCCGCGGCCTGCAACGCATCTTCTGTCTTCTCCGCCTCTCCGTCCATGATCTCCTTGGTCCACACCGGAGTGTCGACGCGCCTGATCTCATCGGCGCGGTCTACCAGCTGGGACACGACGGTCATTGCGTCGGCGACCACCCCCACGTGCGCCGGGCGATTCCAGCCGACCTTGGCGGCATCACCGTCGATCTGGATGACGACGGCATCGGAGGAGATCTTGTCCCCATAAGAGGTGCGGAAATCCCAGTCGACCCCGAGAGCGAGCACCACCTGTGCCTCGGCCATGGCGCGAGAACGCTGGTAGTTCCCCAGGAGATGATGACCGAAGGGCAGCGATCCACGCGCCCGGCTGTTCACGTAGGTGGGTGCTTGCAGCGTCTCGGCGAGATCGGCCAGTCGATTGGCCTCACCCGAACGAGAGCCGGCGCCGGCGAAGATCATCACCCGCTCCACGCCCTGGAGCTTGGCGACCATCTGGTCGAGGGTCGACTCGTCCACACCAAACCCAGCGGATTGCCGGTACGCAGTGGGAAACCTGATCGCGGTCTCTTCCACCATGTCGAACTGCACGTCCATCGGGATGTCGAGGAATACGGGACCCCCCCGACCCTCGAAGGCGTGCCGGGCTGCGGTGGCGATGTAGTCGGCGAGCCGGTCGACCTGCCAGGCGGTGGCGGCCCACTTGGTGATGGAGTGGAAGAGACGGGTGTGGTCCATCTCCTGGAGCCCACCTTTCAGCTCCTGGCGGATGAGGTGCCGCCCCCCGATGACCAGCATTGGCGTGGTCCCGTAATAGGCGGTGGCCACTCCGGTGATGGTGTCCGTAACACCGGGTCCGGCGGTGACCGCAGCCACACCGAGTTTGCCGGTGAGCCGGGTGTAGGCCTCGGCCGCGTGTGCCGCGGTCTGCTCGTGACGGACGTCGACGATGTCGATTCCCTCTTGATGGCATCCGTCGAGGATGGGGACGATATGGCCCCCGGTTAGGGTGAAGAGAGTATCCACTCCCTCGTCCTTGAGGGCTCTGGCAATTATCTGTCCGCCGTGAACCTTGGCCATCCTGTGAAACCTACGCAATCTGTTTCAGTGGACTCGAGAGCTTTGGCTCGCTGATCTGATGTTTCGCCGGCTATTGCGCTGCGCAGGCCGGCGAGGTGCCGGCCGATGGGCTCGCAGGCTCGCCAATCTGGCCCGCCCCAACTTATTAAAGGATCGTGTCCAAGCCCAAGTGGACCCCGCCTTCGAGGAGGCCCACCTTCCTGATGGCGAGGATGGCACCAGCAGCGAACGACTCGTAGCTCGTCGAAAGGTGTTCGATGGAGAGCACCTCTCCGGCATTGGAGAGGGCCACCTCCTGTTGGGCGATCAAACCGGGAAGACGGAGGGAGTGCACCCTCACCCCTTCCACATCAGCCCCTCGCGCTCCGGGCACCAGTTCCTTCGACTGTTCCGTGGATGAGCCGCCTGACGAGGCGACACCCATCGCCGATGCCAGAGAAGTCCCACTGGGAGCGTCAGGCTTGGTGGCGTGGTGACGCTCGACTATCTCCACTGCCTCGAAATGGGAGGCAGCCTCCGCAGCGAACCGCATCATCAACGTGGCCCCAATCGAGAAGTTGGGGACCACTAGGCAAGGGGTGCCACTGCCCCACATCGAGCGCAGAAGCTCCAAACGCTCTGGGGTGAAGCCGGACGTTCCGACGACGGTGGCCGCCCCCGCGTCGCGCCATGCCTCGAGATTGTCGAAGACCACATCGGGATGTGCTGTTTCCACGAAGACGTCAGCGGACACAGAGAGGGGGTCACCGAGGATGATCAGACCTGACATCTCAGTTCCTGCCCGGTTCGGGTTGTACAGGCCGGTGAGCTCCAGGTCATCCGCCTCGACTATGGCGGCGATGATCGGCCCGGCGAGCCTTCCCCCTGCTCCGGAGACAGCGACTGAGGTCACTTGCCGGACAGCGCCCCGGCCAGAGACTCTTCGAAGACCTGCAAGGTCTCGGCGACGTCGTCATCGGTGTGCGCGGCACACACGAACCACGGCTCGAGCGCATCGGGACATGGCATGACGCCTTTGCGGATCATCCGGAAGCAGAGAGCGTCGTATAGGTCTGAGTCGTGGCCGGCGGTGTCCCGGAATTCCCTGGGGTCACCATCACCGAAGTACACCGAGAACATGGCAGGGTGACCGGTGACCTTCCCGGTGACACCTTCGTCGGCGAGAATCCGCTCGATCCCCTCCATCAGCGACCGACCCACCTTCTCGACGCGCGCCAGCGGCTCGCCGGTGAGGAGTTGGGTGACGGTGGCATTGGCGGCCGCCGCGGCGATGCCGTTGCCCGAATAGGTGCCGGCCTGGCCGATTCCCCCTTTGCGCCAGCCTTCGACGAACTCACCTCTCATCGCGATGGCGGCAACCGGAAAGCCGTTACCCAAGGCCTTGGCGTACGTGCCGATGTCCGGAGTGACCCCGAAGTACTCGTTGGCCCCACCGGCGGCAATGCGGAACCCGGTCTTCACCTCGTCGAAGATCAGCGCCGCCCCGTGGCTGTCGCACAGGGAGCGCAGGCCCTCGAGGAATCCGTCGACCGGCAAGAATCCGAAACAGTTGCCCAACGCAGGCTCGACGATGACGGCGGCGATTCGGTTCCCCTCATCGGCGAACACCCGTCGGGCGAGTTCGATGTCGTTGAACGGCAACGTTCGGATGTAGGTGCGGATCGAGTCGGGGATACCCGAGCTCGACTGCCACGGCACCGGGCGATATCGAGAACCGAGACCACCGGGCGGCGCTCCGGCGGTGGAGAACATCACGTAGTCGTGGACGCCGTGGTACTGGCCTTCGAACTTCACCACCAGATCACGTCCGGTGAATCCACGGGCGAGACGTATGGCATGCATCGTGGCCTCAGTCCCGGTGTTGGTGAACCGCATCCCGTCGGCCCAGCCCAGAGCCTCCATCACCTTCTCTGCGGCCTCGACCTCACGTCGCTGGGTCATGGCGAATGTCGTTCCGTCGGCGATCGCCTCGGCGACCGCAGCCCCTACCGCCGCATCGGCGTGACCCAGAATGATTGGGCCGAATCCGCACTGGTAGTCGATGTACCGCTTGCCGTCGACGTCGTAGACATGACCGCCTTCACCACGCTCGATGACCAGGGTGTCCTCATCTCCCCAGTAGCGGAACTGGCTGGAAACCCCGTTGATCAGCTTCGACGAGGCACGATCGAACCACTCGACGCCACGTTTTCCCTGTAGACCCATCTCACTCCTTGACCAGTGGCGTGCAGACTACATCCGGGCCGGTGACTGAACCACCGTTCAAGAAAGGTGCAGTGGGCTAACTTTCGCTCATGGCGCAAGACCTGCAACTGTTCATAGCCGGCGATTGGACCGAAGGCACGGGTGAGGACCACTACCAGGTGAGGTCCCCGGTCACCGGTGAGCACATCTACAACGTCCCCAAGGCCTCCCCCTCCGACATCGATCGTGCCGTCGCCGCGGCGCGCGACGCCACCGAGGAGATGCGGCATTGGACGGCATTCGAACGCGCCGAGCTCTGCCTCCGTATCTACGACCTGTGGCAGGGCCGGGTTGAAGAGGTCGCTCGCATCCTCACTCTCGAGCAGGGCAAGCCCTTCACGGCTGAAGCCATCGACGACATCGCCGAGTCGGGTGACTACTTCCAAATCGCCGCCGAAGACGTGAAACGCATGGCCGGGGAGTTCATCCCCACCACCGAGCGCAACCGGCGCATGTTCACCGTGCATCGCCCGGTGGGGGTCTGGGCGGCGATCACGCCGTGGAACTTCCCGGTGATGATTCCCATGGAGTACGTCGGGCCCGGTCTCGCCACCGGCAACTCGCTGATCGTCAAGCCACCAGAGTTCACCTCATGGGCATTGCTCGAAATGGGGCGCGTGTTCGAGGAGGCCGGTGTTCCCAAAGGCGCCATCTCGGTGATTCCGGGTGGCGGTGACATCGGGGAGGCGTTGGTGACCCACGACGGGATCGATGCCGTCGGGTTCACCGGATCGTCGGCGACTGGCAAGCGCATCGTCTCCCAGATGGGTCTGAAACGGTCGATCATGGAGATGTCCGGCAACGGGCCCACTGTCGTGACCGGCGACGCCGACATCGAAAAGGCAGCCGAGGCCGCCGTCTATGGGGCCTACTACAACGCGGGACAGGTTTGCGTTGCCACCGAGCGGTTGATCGTCCTCGACGAGGTCCATGACGAATTCGTGGAGGCGGCTCTCAAGGCGGCCGATGTCGTGCGACTCGGCGACCCCTTCGACGACGAGACCAACATGGGGCCGCTCAACAACGTCGCCACCGCGGAGAAGATGGACCGCCACATGGCCGACGCGGTAGAACGAGGCGCCGAGATCCTCGTTGGTGGCAAACGGGCGACGGGTCACCCCACCGATCTCTATTACGAGTTCACCGTGATCGACCGGGTTCCTGAGGAATCGATGGTCTCTCAGGAAGAGTCGTTCGGGCCGGTGCTCCCCATCCTCAGCGCACGGGACGATGAGGACGCGGTCGGGGTCGCCAACCGAACGCGGCTCGGACTGCAAGCGGCGGTCTTCACCAACGACCTCAGCAAGGCGTTCTACTATGCCGACCGGATTCGCTCGGGCACCGTCATCGTCAACGATTCCACCGATACCTGGGAGACCTTCCAGCCCTTCGGTGGCGCCGCGGGAACCGACACCGGCTGGGGCCGACAGCGGACCCACGAGTTCACCGACCTGCAAACCATCGTCTTCAGCCTCCGCGAGAGGTAGCGGTCACCGAGATTCCGTTCTCTGCGGATCCTCCGGGAGTGACGCCTGATAGATCCGCAGAGAACGGCTGTCGCCGACACCGACATGTTGGAGCAACAGGAGACGATGCCGCTGCGGACTCTCGGATTCCCGAAGCCTGGTGCCCTCGGTTCCGATCAGACCGACGAAGCCGTGCCGACCACCATCACCCCGGGAATATCGAACTAGTCCTCGTTTCCAGACGCCGAAGCTCCCATATATGGGAGCCAGAGCATTAGGAACGAGTTAGTCCATGGTGGTGGCGACGCCAACGAAGCCGCCCGCGAAACCTCCGAGCAGGATGCCGGGGAGGAGGGCGGTGGTGAACGAGTCGACCAGGTCGAGGTTCGTGATGAGCCAGATCCCAATCGTGAGCCCAATCAAAGCCACCGGGAACCCGATGAGCACCCCACGGGCAACGGCCTTGCCCATGCGTGCATCACGCTGGGAGTCGAGCTCTTCGGAATGTTCGGCCATGGCTGACATCATGCCAGATCCTCACCCGGTACGACATCCAGCGACTCTGCCACCTGATCGGCGCCGAGCCCCATGCGACGCACGATCAGGATGAACGGGAACTGAATCAGGTAGAGGATCCCGGCGACGACATAACCAAGGCCGAGCGAATAAACATCGGCGACCCTGGCCAGGGCGGGTTGGGACACCACTCCCCCGGCGCTGGCCATCAACGATGAGAACGACAGCACGGTGGCTCTCTGCTGGGAGGGGATTGCCTCGTTGATATATGCCTGCTGAACCGGCCCTGACAGAGCCCAGCCGAGAGCAACCAAGGCGAGCAGGGCGATCGCCAACCAGAACCCGATTGGTGTCTCCAGCAATTCGGCTGCTCCGACACCGAAGAGCGCAATCGACGCCATCACGACCTGCGCCAGCACGATTCCGGTGCGCTTCCGAAAATGCCGGCGCACCCACTTCACCGAGGCACCCCCGATCATCTGGGCGACGGCGAACACGGCGGCGGCGATGCCAGACAGATATACGGCGTCCGGATCGCCGAACAGCTCCAGCAAATAGGGCTGGAAGGCATAGAAGATCCAGATGACTACCCCCACCCCGAACGGTGCGGCCAGCATGAACATTCGCATTGGCGGGTTGCCCAGCCCATGCTTGATCGAAGCCTTGAGCAGGCTCGACACCTCCTCCCGGACTGACCTTCCTCGATGTGGGACGAAGCCTATGTCGTGCATCGAGATGAAGGCGGCAACGAGGACTGCGAGGAGGATGAGAGATCGCAGAGCGTAGGGAAGCCCCATATTCACTTGGGCCAAAAAGCCTCCGGCAATGGTGCCGATGAGAGTGGCGGTGCCGGTCACTGTCTGGCCTCTACCGAAGACCGTCTCGATCGCGCCGTCGAACCCAGTCGCCTCCAAGGCATCCACCAGCCAGGCTTCGGTGGCGCCAGAGAAGAAGGTGAAACCCAAGCCTATGAGCGCCGAGACCACCACCCACCAGGGCATCCCGGCTTCGATGTACCACAGACCCAAGTAAGCCGCGGTAGTGACGAGGAGGGTGGCTGCTCCGATGATGAAAGACGTCCTACGGCCAGCCGCATCGGCAACCACCCCCGTAGGAACCTCGAAGATCACCATCCCGGCGGTGAAGGCGGCATTCGCCACGAACGCCTCGGTCAGTGAGAGGCCGGCGTCGAGGAGGAACAGAGTGTTGATTCCCCAGATGAGGGAGGCGGCCAGGGTCTGCAGAAGGATCAGGGTCAGGTATGTCCGCTGAATTCCCTCGGAAGTCAAAGCTTCGGTCACGATGAGCGGCAGGTAGCGTAACCACCCGATGTTCACGCCATACGACGATCGCAAGTCGGAGATCCCGTTCGCATCGGCCGAGTACATCTCTTTCGCATCACGCAACTCGTTCCTCGGCTGTCCAGCGGTGACGATGGAGGAGATGGGTGACGGGGATGTGGTGATTCTCGGGGCCCCATTCGACTGGGGCACCACGTATCGTCCAGGTGCCCGATTCGGTCCCGCGGCGATTCGCAATGCCGACTACGGGGCCATGGACGGCTACCGGCCCCACCTGCCCACGGGTCTCGACCCATTCGAAGTCCTCGGCATCGTCGACATCGGCGATGTCTACGTGCAGCCAGGCCAGCTCGAGGGCTCCATCGACCGCATCGCGGAGGTCGTCACCGACGTGTCCCGAGCGGGAAAGGTGCCGATCATCCTCGGTGGGGACCACACCATCACCTGGCCGGATGCCCTCGGCGTGGCCCGGGTCCACGGGTTCGGACAGGTCGCCCTCATCCACTTCGACGCTCACGCCGACACCGGGTTCACCCAAAATGGTGGCTTGATTGGTCACGGGACACCGATGCGAAGGCTGATCGAGTCGGGAGCCGTGCCCGGTCACCGTTTCGTCCAGATCGGCCTGCGTGGCTACTGGCCCGAACCCGAGGTGATGGAGTGGATGCGGGAGCACAAGATGCGCTCGTTCCTCATGAACGAGATCGAGGATCGTGGTCTCGCCGACGTCGTCGACGAGGCGGTCGACTACTCGTTGCAGGGCGGGGCCAAGGGTGTCTTCATCTCGGTAGACATCGACGTCGTTGACCCCGGCCTGGCTCCGGGCACCGGCACACCGGAACCCGGTGGGCTCACCTCCCGACAGATCCTCGACACGGTACGTCGCCTCGCCAAGGACCTGGTCGTGCTCGGCGCCGACGTGGTCGAGGTCTCACCCCCATACGACGGTCCCGGGGAGCAGACCGCCTACCTGGCCAACCGGGTGGTCCTCGAGATCCTCAACGGCATGGCCGAGCGCAAGACCAATGGGTGAGGCCGGGCGCACGCCCACGCCCGCGAACCCAGGGTTCCAGACACCGCTCAGCGAAGTCCAGCGCCCTAGGTTCGGCGAGCACGGCCCACAGCCGCGAACCCAGGGTTCCACACACCGCTCAGCGAAGTCCAGCGCCCTGACTTCGACGACGGGCAAGGCAGACGGCCGTCGGCAGGTGCCACTCGCTGAGACCTGCCGTCAGAACTGGACTCCGGGCATTCGCGCCTTCACCCTCCACCAGACCCGGCGCACCGCCTTCCACAACCAGATGGTCAACGCGGTGGCGACCACCACCAGCACGGCAACGACGACAACGGTCACCACCGGGTAGGTCACCGCCAACGCGACGAGGGCGGCCACACCGATGTCTTCGAAGAAGGACACCGCAATATTGCTCACTGGTTCGGGGGACGCGTTCACCATCACCCTGGTACTCGCCTTGGCCGAATGGGCGTCGAGAGCCAGCGCACCCGAAAGGATCCCGCCGACCGCGGCGCCAACACTGCCCGACTCGCCGGCGATGACCGCTCCGACGGCGGCAGCGCCAATGGGTCGGACGAAGGTGTGGATGACGTCCCAGAAGTTGTCGAGAAACGGAACCTTGTCGGCGACGAACTCGACCACGAACAGCACCCCGGCGACGATCATGACATCGGTGCGGCTGAGGACCTCGGGGAGGTCGGCCCAACCTGCTCGCCCCGCGATCCCAAGTATCAAGGTCGCCAGGTACAGGTTGAGTCCGGACGCCCACCCGGATCCTGCGATCAAACCAATCGTCTCCATCATCACTCGTTCTCCCAGACGATCAGGGCGGCCCAGCCGTCGTCGGCGGGATCGTCCAGGTAGCCCTCCAACATCCCTCTCACCTCGAACCCGTTGGAAATCTGAAAACTCAAAGTAGGGTCGGTCAGCTCACCCGCAACCACCCTTTTAACGTACTCCCCCGCCGACATCGAATGCTTGTGATGATGGAATCCGGGCAGAGAGGCGCCGGCGATGATTCCCCGCTTGCCATCCCTCCTCACCAGGTCCTTGCGTGCTTGGTAGAGGAGCCGCCCGATCCCCCTCCCCCGATGATCAGGATGGACACTGATGTCGGTCCCGTAGTACCACTCGCCGTCGGGGTCGTGATTGCCACACTGGTGCTCCCCGGTGATCGTGGCGATGGTGTGCTGGGGTTGACCGAAGTGGAAGTCGAGATAGATGCCGGCGCCCTGGCCCACCGGCTTGCCGTCCTCCAGTGCCACGAAATATCCCTCCGGAAACACCCGGGCATAGGCCCGGATGTCATCCGCCGACAACAGCTCATCGCGATTGGCCATGGGGAAGGAGAGATGCTCGATCTCTTCGAGAGCGTTCGCCATCGCGGCATCGAGGTTGGTGATCTCGATGTTCAGAGCTGGAACGTCTCCCATGGGTTATCTCCGGGAATTCCCCACACTGCCTTCATCCGCAGCTTCCCAGGTTCGACGATGACAGCCCCACAGGTCGCCACGTCGTGTCTGTTTTCTGCCCGACGGGAGATGGCCGGGTCGGCGAAGAACGCTTCGAGATCATCGGCCTTCTCCTCTCCGATGCTGAATCTGATCTTGCTGTTTTCCACCCATTCGGGAAGGCGTTGCGCTTCCTCCGCTGCCGTCGCCGGGAAGAGGCAGTTGTTGGCATGCACCAGAGGGGAGCCGTTGGTCCTGGTCAGTCGTTTCGACCGCGGCATCGCTTCGATAGTCGCCCCCTCACCGTCGGGGCCCATCACGAAGTAGTTGTGCCCACCGGCGAGATCGGCGTCGAGAATCACCTTCACCGCATCATCGAGATTCTGCTGTTCGAGTGCTTTACGAACCACAAACGGCCAGGTGACGCCGGGCTTGCCTATTGAGGTCAGGTTGTTGATACCGACCGCGACACCTGCCTCGTTCATCCCGATCTGGCCGAGACAACCCGCAGTGGTCTGCACAAACGCATCCGGACCCATCAACGGGTCGATCTTGAGCAGGATCACGTATTCGCCGGCTGAGGCATGCATGTCCCACGTCTGGGCGAAGATCCCAGTACTTGGGTTGATGATTCCGGTGCAGTTGTGCTCGTCGCTGATCGAGCCGGTGCGAGCCCTGGCCACGTCGACGAGGTCGGTGAAGCCACCAACCGCCACCGCCTCCTGCGGGGTGATGTCGGCGGCCTCGGCCATCGCCAGCATCTCTGTGTACAGGTTCTCAGAGAACTGCTCGTGATGCTCCAAGAGATCGTCGGCACAACTCAGAATCAGATCGCGGTCGGCGTTTCCACCACTCCAGTGCTCCTGAGCACTCAAACCGATTCGGTCTTCGACGTATTTACGGATCATCTCGGAACAAGCCGAGCCGTGGCCGCGACCCAAGTCGGTGGAGTCACCAAAGACTTCCAGCACACGCATCTCGCCGCCGAACATGGTGTAACCGTACCGAAAGCGGATTTCTGTGGGGGCGAGTGGCCACTGTCCAGGCGGCACATTGGCGTGCGCTTTGGTACGTTGCCCGCTCCATGACTGTGCCCGCGCCTTGTCATGTCCAGGATCGAGGGGGCAGAGGTCGATCGCAGAGTCAACGAAGCCATAGATCTCGTCCGCCTGACTGGCATGGCCATTCGCGGCCCGCAGCAGCTCTCCGGTGGACAGCAGCAGCGTGTCGCCCTCGCCCGAGCCTTGGTCAACCGCCCCAATGTCCTTTTCCTCGATGAGCCCTCGGCGCGCTCGACCTAAAGCTCCGCCAGGCGATGCAACTCGAGTTGAAGGACATCAACAGGAGTGGGTATTTCCTTCGTCTACGTGACACACGACCAGCAGGAAGCACTCACGATGTCCGATCGCATCGGGGTCATGAACAGCAGTCTGCTTCAGCTGGGTACTCCCGAGGAGATCTATGAGTCTCCCGTCAACCGTTTTGTCTCAGACTTCATCGGGAAGCCGGCCAGATCTCGATGCTCGACGATTCGAGAGAGGCGCTCGGAGCAGCTCTCGAGTATCTCGGGTATTCCCTCAACTCCACGTCCCAGGAGGAGCTCGACGAGGCAGCAGCACTCATCGCGGAGACCAAGGACGACATCGCCACCTTCTCTTCGTCGGGTTATTGGGATTTGCTGATCGAAGGAACAACGGTCGTGGCCCACGGCTGGAACGGAGACTTCTTCGCGGCCTATGACGGCGGCTCGACCGACGAGTACGACGCCTATGAGGACTTCGGTTTCGCTGTTCCCAACGAGGGAGGCGTCGTCTGGGTCGACAACATGGCAGTCCCGGTGACCGCGGAATCGCCGTGCACGGCACATGCGTTTATCGACTTCCTGCTGGAGCCCGAGAACGGCGCGACCCTCTCCAACTACAACTACTACGCCAGCCCGAATGCGGCCTCCGAGGCGTTGATCTACCCAGAGATCTTGGAAGACCCGGCGATCTACCCGCCACAGGAGTTGTTCGACGACGGCTCGCTGGAATTCCTCGAGGACATGGGAGACTTCACAACGGCCTACGAAGACGCCTTCGTTGAGGCCAAGTCCTAGCCAACAAGACTTGCTCGCGAGCACAGCGTGTCGCCACGCTGTGCTCGCGAGCATCCGTGGCCTCACCCCTCCTCGTAAACAATCTCTCCACCCACGATGGTGGCCGCGACCTGCGTCTCCCGGAATGAGCCGTCGCGAAGAGGGTCCCGATCGAGGATCGCAAGGTCGGCGAGCTTACCCACGGCTATCGAGCCCGTGTCCTTCTCGGCGTGGTTGATGTAGGCAGAGCCGGCAGTGAACGCAGTCAGGGCGTCGATGGGATCGAGCGCCTCTTCGAGACCGAACGGTTCCTGGTCGTCGAACCAGGTACGGGTGACTGCGACGTGAATCTCCTCCATCACATTGGCCGTCGACACTCCCCAGTCACTGCCCATCCCCATCCGAGCCCCGCTGGCGAGCAGTGACCCGAACGGGTATTGCCACCGAAACCGCTCCTCACCGATGAAAGGACGTGTCAAATCGGTCTGATGATCATCGTTGTTGGCCCACAGGGGCTGGACATTGGCGACGGTGTCTAGCGCCGCAAAGCGACTGATGTCGTCGGGATGGATCACCTGAATGTGGGCGATGTGATGCCGGTTGTCCGAAGGGCCATTGCGGTCGCGGGCTGCCTCGATCGCGTCGAGCGCATTGCGGACCCCACGGTCTCCGATGGCGTGGAAGTGACACTGAAAGTCGTGGTCATCGAGGAAGGCCACGATCTGGTCGAGCTCTTCGGGTTCGATGAAGTCGATACCGGTATTACCGGTGGCCTGCCCGCTCCCGTCGACGTACGACTCCAGCATGGAGGCGGTGAAATTCTCCACGACCCCGTCGAGCATCAACTTCACCGACGTCGCACGAAACCGCCCTACCCCGCGCTCGCGTCGTGCGACCAGTTCGTGGATCTGTTCCAACCCCCGATTGCGGTCCCACCACATCGCACCGACTACGCGACCGACGAGCCTGTCATCACCCGCAACTCGCAGATAGGCGTCATGGACCTTCTCGGTGACGATCGCGTCCTGCCATCCGGTGATTCCGTATCGCAAGAGCTCTTGCTGTCCTCGAAGCAGACCCGCTTCGAGGTCGTCGACAGTGTCCTCGGGAGCGTGACGCTCCACGAGGCGGATCGCACCTTCGTGGAGCGTTCCCTGCGGGCTTCCGTCAGGCAAACGCTCGATTCTCCCGTCGGGTGGGTCGGGGGTGTTGGCGGTGATCCCGGCGACCTCGAATGCCTTGGAGTTTGCCCACGCCCCGTGTCCGTCGGTGTTGGTGATCAGCGCCGGCCGATCCGGCACCACCCGATCGAGCATCTCCTTGGTCGGGCATCCGTTGGGAAACCAGGACTGGGGCCATCCTGCCCCGGTGATCCAGGTCAGGTCGGGGTTGGCTGCAGCGTATGCAGTGATGGTCTCGATGGCAGAGGCAACGTAGCCGACGTCATCGAAATGGCACCGCAGCTTGTCGAGGCCGCTGGTGGCGGGATGGACGTGGGCGTCGATGAAACCGGGCGTGGCGAGGGCACCATCGAGGTCGATCACCCGTGACGCCTGACCGGCCACATCCGCCTCGACACCCAATGCCACGATGCGGTCTCCGGTGACAGCGACCGCGCTCACGAATGGTTCCGAAGGCTCGGCGGTGAAGATGCGCCCACCGTGAATGACCAGGTCAGCTGTCATCGGCGAGAGTATGTCCCGTCGCGACGGGATCCGAGCCGGATCTCGTGAGTGGCGTCCGGCTCGTCGCCGCTTTCTTCGAATCCGAGTGTCAGGTAGAGCAGGGACGCCTCTGGCTGGCCGGTCCGCAGCCTGACCTGGCGAAATGCCGGTCTGGCCTCCTCGACCAAGGCCAACACCAGGGACCGGCCCACGCCCTGGCGCCGGGCGTCCGGCGACACATACAGGTGGCGGATACGGCCCACCGCGGGATCGTCGAGGTACGGGTCCCGGTTCAGCCCACCGACGCCGACGAGCTTGGTGCCCAGCCGGGCCTGCAGGGCAATCTCACCGGGCCGGTTGAAGCGATTGGAACCATCGTCCCATTCGTCGACGAGACGCCTCACCAGGTCGTGACCTTCGGCGAGACTTGCCTCGAGCAACGCCACGATATCGTCGGGCAGTGAGGTCATGGGTTCTACCGAGAGATGGTCTGCCACCATATGGCCAATCGTATGGCCGGAATGAATCGCGTCGTCGTGGTAGGGAGCAGTGGCTCGGGAAAGACCACGGTCGCCCGTCGTCTCGCCAGTGTCCTCGATGCACCCTTTCTGGAGATGGACTCGGTATTCCACAGGTACGGGTGGGCGGACGATGCCCCTGACGACTTCCTCCCGACGCTCGACGACTTCACCCGCCCCGACCGATGGGTGATCGACGGTAACTACACGAGCCACGGAGTGCGCGAGGTGGTCTGGCCGAGGGCCGACACGTTTGTTTGGCTCGACCCACCCAGGAGAACGACTGTATCCCGGGTGGTGCGTCGCACACTGCGTCGTATCTTCACGCGTGTGGAGTTGTGGGGAGGTGTCAAAGAGCCGTTCACCAACCTCTACAGCCGGGATCCGCACAAGAACATCATCGTCTGGACCTGGACACATCACGCCGACACCACGGAGGAGTTCGAGACCGCGATGACAGACGGCTCCTGGCACCACGCCACGGTGCACCGTCTACGAACACCTCGCGAAGTCGAAAGTCTTCTCCGCTCGCGCGGCATACGAGCGTGAGCTTGGAGGCACACCCCCCGGCCCGGCATTAGCCTGCGCGCTCATGGGATCTTTCTGGCACCCCTTTGCCGACATGAGCAAAGTGCAGCACGCACCCTTCATCGTCGATCGTGGCGAGGGCATCTACGTGTACGACGAAGAAGGCAACCAGTACCTCGATGCCGCTGCGTCCCTGTGGTATATGAACATTGGCTATGGCCGGGACGAGGTCATCGACGCTATGGACGCCCAGGCCCGCAAGCTGCCCGCCTTCCACGCCTTCATCGACTATGCCACCCGGCCTCCGATCGAGCTCGCCGCCCGCATCGCCTCGGTCTCGCCGGATCCCGACTCCAAAGTGTTCTTCGGGTCGGGGGGCTCTGACGCCGTCGACACCGCGGCCAAGCTCGCCCGTCGTTACTTCAACGCCATCGGCCAACCGGGGCGGACCGTTTTCATCGCCCGGGAGTGGGCTTATCACGGCATGCACACCTACGGAACCACGCTGGGAGGCATGGAGCCCAACCGCGTCGGATACGGCGGCGACCTGGTGTCCGACATCGTTTCCGTGCCCTACGACGATGCCGAAGCCGTGGAGAAAGCTGTCGACCATGCCGGGGCACAGCGGATCGCCGGCATCTTCGTGGAGGCAGTCATCGGCGCCGGCGGGATACGTCCGGTCCCGGCCGACTACCTGACCCAGGTCCGGGAAACGGTCAGACAAGCCGGGGGCCTGTACATCTCGGACGAGGTGATCACTGGCTTCGGACGGGTCGGGGACTGGTTCGCCGCCAACAAGTACGGGCTCGAGCCGGATCTGATTACCTTCGCCAAGGGCGTGACCTGCGGGTATGCCCCGTTGGGCGGGGTCATCGCCGCTCCACGGGTCGCCGAACCTTTCTTCTCGACTCCGGGCGTGATCTTCCGCCACGGCTACACGTACTCAGGCCACAGCACCGCCTGTGTCGCCGGGCTCGAGGTGATGGACATCATCGAGCGCGAAGGGCTCATTCAGCGAGCCGCCGACCTGGAAGACGAGATCTACGACGCGCTCGCTCCGCTGGAGGATCTCGAAGTGGTCGCCGGTGTCCGGCGAGGCGTCGGTGCGCTCGCCGCCATCCAACTCGACGTCGGAGATGACGAGACGCTCCCCTACCGGGCGGCAACTGCCTGTCGGGACGCTGGTG
The DNA here is from genome assembly GCA_036374335.1 of Acidimicrobiia bacterium. Classification (GTDB taxonomy): domain Bacteria; phylum Actinomycetota; class Acidimicrobiia; order Spongiisociales; family ZC4RG35; genus JANQRA01. Next base: position 41,319 of record DASUUC010000010.1, on the reverse strand, counting down.
TGCTCACCCGTGCCGTCGGTGGGGGTGGGCTCCAGGTATCGCCTCCATTGACGATGACCCCCGAGCAGGTCGCCGAGATGGGTTCTCTATTCGAAGCCGGGCTAAGCGGTCTGTGAAACAGACCCCTCTGTGGGTGGAGGACCATCCACGGCCGCCCGACCTGACCACCGATCTCCCCTCCGAGACCGAATACCTGATCATCGGATCCGGGCTGACTGGGCTCTCTGCAGCGATGCGACTGGCGCAATCGGGGAGGAACGTCACTGTCATCGACGCTCGCGAGATTGCCGGCGGTGCTTCGGCGATCAACGCCGGGATGGTCTCACCCGACGTCAAGGCCGGGGCCAAGAGCGTCTTCGCGAAGTACGGACCTGAGATCGGCCACGAGATGTGGGCCTCCACCGTTCGATCGGTTGAGCTGGTACGTGACCTGGCCACCCGTCCCGGCATCGACGCCCTGATACATGACAATGGGATGGCCGCCCTGGGGCGAGGGCCCCAACAGCGCGCCAAACTCGAGGCGAACGCTGAGTGGTATCGGGAGAAACTCGGTGTCGAATGGGAGATCCTGAGCCAGGGAGGAGTGAGCAAGGTCGTCGGCGGGGAGTACTTCGATGTGGCGTTGTACGAGCCGGAGGGTTTCGGGGTCCACCCGGCGCGTCTCGCATTTGGGCTGGCTCGGGCGGTGCGCGATGGGGGAGCCCTTCTGGTCGCCAACTGCGAGGCGAGCGCGATCGAAACCGGCCCCACCGGATTCCGGGTGAAGACCGAGAAAGGGGCCGTCACCACGGGCAACGTGATCATCGCCACCAATGGATACACAACACCGCGTCCCAGTAAGCACCTCTCCCGCCTCGTCGTCCCCGTCGGCTCCTACATAATCGTCACCGAGCCGCTCGACGCGGCGCGGGCCGAACACATCTTCCCCGGCGGAGCGATGACCTATACCCGGCGGCGGCTGCTCAACTACATGCGCCGAACCCACGATGACCGCATCCTTCTTGGAGGCAGGCGAAGCCTGCACACAGATCTCGATCTTCGAGTGTCCGGTGAGGACCTGCACCGGGCTTTGATCAGGTACTGGCCCGAGTTGAGCGACGTCGCCATCACCCACGTCTGGGGTGGCAGGCTGGGGATTCCCTTCGATCTCACTCCCCACATCGGACGTGTCGACGGTGCCTGGTATGCCATGGGCTACGCCGGACACGGGGTGGGGTTGTCGTGTCAGCTCGGCCATGAGCTGGCCGGGATGCTCCTGGGAGAAGACCCTCCAAGTGTTTATAGCCGAATCCCCCACGAGGGACGCTTCTACCACTCGGGCAAGAATGCCTGGTTTCTGACCCCTGCGTCTTATCTCTATCGGGTGCTAGACAAGATGGGGATATGACCTATCAGACCACGACCGACGGACTGAGCGAAACGCCTCGGGACCTCGAGGGATCGGATCACAAGGTGCTGGCAGTTCGACATGGTCAGGTGATCGGTTTCATCACCGCCATATCCGACGGTGTGCTCTCCGCCTTCACCACCTTGCTCGAAGTCGTTCCCCACGAGCAGGGGAAGGGCATCGGACAGTCGCTGATGAACCAGCTTCTCGACGACATCGGCAACATCTACATGGTCGACCTCGTGTGCGATGCCAACTTCTCCCGGTTCTATGCCGAGCTTGGTTTCGCCACCTCGACGGGGATAACACGCCGGGATTATCCGATGCAGGCGGGTCGCCCCGCGTAACCTCTCGGCATGACCGCAATCTGGCGCGATCGGGTGATCCTGTTTTCGCCGATGGCCGTCATCGTCGCTCTCGCCCTGGCGCCGGCGGCGGAGGACGGTCCCACCATCTGTCCGGTTGCGCTTTGCACAGGGACAGCTTGCCCCGGTTGCGGGATGACCCGTGCCGCTTCGCGTCTGCTCCGGGGAGACGTCGGAGCGGCATTGAGCTTCCACCCTCTAATCCCGCTGATCGCTCTCCTCGCCGTCGCTGGATGGACGTGGTTCGTGTTGGTGCGTGCCGGGAAGATCGAACCGCCAGACAGAGGATTGGTCAACGGGGTCCTGGTGTTGACTGCGATTGCTCTGGTTGCGGTGTGGATCGTTCGTCTTGTGACGGGGACGCTTCCCGCCGTCTGAGCCAACGACGACCAACATACATCGCGGCGGCCATCGCGGCGGCGACCAGCGCCACCTGAAGAGGGACGAGCCATTTGGAACCAGCCAGAGACGATATCGTCATACGTACCGGAGCCCTGCCTCCACTCGGATCGAGGACCCATGAGCCCAGCCTCAGGAACACCGCGAAGCTGAAGCCGCCGACTGCGATCCGGTTCAGCAGGCTGCGAACCTCGGCGACACGGTCCTCCGACAAGGCGACGACGGCAAATCCGAAACCAACGATTCCCACCATCGCGAGAAGAGCGGCCGTGCCGAGGCGCGCTGCCGTAGGTGAGTTGGGGCCGACAATGGCTTCGGACCCTGGCTGGCCGACCACCAGCGGATCGAGTTCAGACACGACATCGGACACTTCAGCCTCGGTGACCGGATAGCCGAGCCCGGACAGAACGAGTGTCAGTTCCGGGACCGTTGGCCGGAACAGGCCGGCCATGTCGATCCGCGAACCGGCAGGATCCACCGTCGCCGCCGCGTGGACGACCTCACCGACGAGTTGATCGAGAGCTTCGCCGACACTGGACGACTCGAACAGATTGGTCACCGTGGGCTCGACCAACCATGGGTCGGCCCCGGAGTCGATCATCTCCTCGGCCATCCAGTCGGCCAGGTAGTCCCGCACGATGTTGGAATCGGCCAACGGGGTCAGCGATTCGGCTAGTGAGTCCGTGTCCACCACGACGGCACGGCCCCAGAGCGCGAGGAACAGGATCGAGACCGACATGCCGAAGGCCCAGGCGAGCGACGACTTGGAGAAGGCGCGGGTCTTCATTTGATCACCAAGGCCGGATTGGTGCGGACCCGAGGACGCTTTTCGATCACCTCCTTGGCCAGTTGATCGAATGCCTCCTCGGCCTCCGAGCCGGGAGCCGCCACCACAACTGGGCGGCCCTCGTCGGCTCCACGCCCCATTGCGGGCAGCAACGGGACCTTGGCCATCAGTTCGACGCCCAGCTCATCGGCGAGGGCTTGACCACCGCCAGAGCCGAAAAGCTCATATCGGGTCCCGTCGTCGCCGGTGAACCAGGACATGTTCTCTACCACACCGATGACTTCCTGATCCACCTCGGCGGCCATCAAGGCAGCACGCCGCGCCACCCGCTGAGCTGTCGGCTGCGGTGTCGTCGCCAGGAGCACCTGGGCTCTGGGGAGGAACTGTGACATCGAGATGGCGATGTCTCCGGTCCCCGGAGGCATATCGACGATGAGAAAGTCGAGGTTGTCCCAGAAAACGTCCTTGAGGAACTGCTCGATCGCTTTGTGGAGCATCGGACCTCTCCAGATGACGGCCTTGTCGTCTCCTACGAAGTAGTCCATCGACATGACCTTCACCCCGTGAGCCACGGGCGGCACGATCATCTCGCCAACCATCAGCGGAGGGTTGTCGATCCCCAGCATCGCGGGAATCGAGAAGCCCCAGATGTCTCCGTCGACGATGCCCACCTTGTTTCCAGCTCGGGCGAGCGCGACCGCGAGGTTGGCCGACACCGAAGACTTGCCGACACCGCCTTTTCCCGAAGAGATCGCAACGACCCTGGTTGCCGACCCGACCTCGCCGATGCCCGGTCCGGCCTTATCTTTGAGATCGTTCATCCAGGCCAACGCGGCGTCGTCGTCCATGATCTCGACGTCGATGTCGGCGCCACTGGTGAACGGCGAAAGTGCTTGCCGGAGCCGCTCGTCGAGAGAAGCGAGGGGAGCGGTCGGCAGCACCAGCTCGACTCGGACCTTGCCGGTGAGCTTCTTGGTGACGTCTTTGACCAAACCGAGCTCTCCCAGGCTCCGTCCGACGAACAGCGGCGACTCGATAGACGCGACAGCATCCTGAAGTTGTGATTGTTCGGCCATCTGATTCCCCTACGGCGGCAGTGGTTAGAGCCTTGCCGAAACTATAGTTTTGGACAGACCGTACCCCTCATGGACAAAGAAACACTCAACGCCAGGATCTCGGATCTCACCTCCTCGTTGGGAGATCCAACCCGTCGCGCCATCTACATCGCGGTGCGGGAATCGGTAGAGCCGATGACCACCTCCAAAGTCGCGGCCCTCTTCGATATCCATCCCAACGTCGCCCGCCACCATCTCGACCGCCTAGCCGACGATGGCTATCTCAAGGTGAGCCACCTGCGACGCTCGGGCGGCCCGGGAGCGGGGCGACCGGCAAAGACCTACGAGCCCACCAACAAAGAGGTCAGTGTCCACTTCGCCCCCCGCCGCTTCGAGTTGCTCACCGAGATGCTGTTCGAGGTACTCGATGAGGTCTCCCCTCCCGACATCGCCGGCGTCGCCGAGCGGGTGGGTCGCTCTTATGGGGAGAAGCTCGCCGCCGAGATCGGCGGCGCCGACGACCCCGGATACGACGAGGCGGTGCAGGCGGTGGCCAGCGCCATGACCGGCCTCGGGTTCTCGGTGGATCCCGATATCGAGGGCCAGCGTCTCCTCACCTCGCATTGCCCGTTTGGGGAGACGGCGACAAATCATCCCGAGGTGATCTGTTCGCTCGACAAAGGCATCGTTGCCGGCCTATTCGGTGCTCTCTCCGTCCCCTGCAACCCGGTGGTGATCCCCCACAAGGCCCTGGACGACGACTGCGTCACCCAGGTCCCCGTGACCATCGGCTAACCACCATCCGCGAACCCGGGGTTCCAGACACCGCTCAGCGAAGTCCAGCGCCCGCAGTTCGAGCTTGGGCCCACCCTGGCTCCGGAGGCTCCCTCGGGGTATACCCCGATACCGGGACCTGAGGTGACGACGGATCCTTTGCCCGCACGAGCAAAGGATCGAGATGACCGCATACATCACGAGTCCAACCGGGACGTGCGGAGCGACCTCTTCGCCCACGCGGTGATTCACGAGTACATCCACTCCCGCCTCCGCTACCACGCCACTCAGATGAGCCAGGCTCCAATCTTCGCCGTGTCGGCGGGCGATTTGAGAGCCGGGCGATGAGGCCTCAGATACCCTTCAAGCGTGGCCGCGGCCGACCCGAACGCACGAATCCTTCCCGTGGACCGAACCCTGACCCGGGTGGTTCTCCTCATGAGGCTGCTCGGCGGAGCGTGGTTGCTGATAATCGCCGTTGTCGTGTTGGCCGGCGCTCCCCAGAACAACGAAGACCTCGACGTTCCCGTCGTCATCGGGCTCATGGCCATCGCCACGGCGGGGACAGCATTGACCTTCTTGGCGGCCAGACGCCGGTTTCTCGGCGAGACCTGGTACGTGATACTCGATTCGGCGATCACGCTGGGCCTGGCGGCGGGCGGATGGGTTGCGGGACACGAGGGCTTCATCGTCGGCGGGTACCCCGCGTCGTTGCTTTTCGTGGTCGCTTACGCCACCAGCTTCCGGGTGACTGTCCTCGTTGGGCTGGTTGGCACGCTCGTGATGGGCTATCTCCATGTCGAGATGGGCCTGGTGGCGACACGAACCTTCGGCAGTGTCCAGTATGTGATCGTCGCCGCCGTGGTCGGCTGGGCCTTCGAGAATCTACGGGAGCGAGAGCTCATGCGGGTCGTCGCTGAGGCTGAGCGCGCCGAGGCCGAGGCCGAGCTTGCCGATGAGCAGCAGCGATCGGCCAGACTCCAGGAGCGATCGACAATCGCCCGTCAGCTCCACGATTCGGTGCTGCAAACGCTGAAGCTCATCAGTGCCTCAGCCGAGAATCCCGGAGAGGTTCGCTATCTGACCAGGGTCCAAGAGCGCGACCTCCGCCGAACCATCAACGAGTACCAGTCGCCCTTCGCGGACAGCTTCCGGGCTCGACTCCTCGACGCCCGAGCCGAGATCGAGGACCGCTACCGGGTGGAGATCGAGCAGGTCGTCAAGGACGACGCCGAGATGGACGACCGACTGCGGGCGGTGGTGTCGGCCGCCGCAGAGGCGATGAACAATGCCGCCCGACACTCCGGCGTGGAGTCGATCGATCTCTTCGCTGAGATCCGGGACGGACACGTCCGGGTCCATGTCCGTGATCGTGGCGATGGGTTCAACCCCGACGTGGCAGGAACCGGGATCAGGGAATCGATTCACGAGCGGATCGCCTCGGTCGGCGGTGTTTCCGAGATCAAGAGCGCCCCCGGTAGAGGAACTGAAGTCGAAATCGTCCTGCCACTCCCATGACAGACAACTCCCGCCCCAAGGTCCTACTCGTGGAGGACCATCCGCTCACTCTGTTCGGGCTCCAGAAGTTTCTGGAAGAGAGATACGTCTTGGTCGGATCCGCCTCGGAGGCATCGGCAGCGATCGACCTGATCCTGGAACGACAGCCCGACCTCGTCCTACTCGACGTCCAATTCCCTGGCGGTGGCGGCGCCGCCGTGATCGAGGCGGTCAAACCGAGAGCACCGGAGATCAAGTTCCTCGCTTTCACGGTGTCGACCTCGGCCGAGGATGTCGTCAGGCTGTTCAAGGCCGGTGTCGACGGCTACGTCGTGAAGACGACCGAGGGTTTCGAGTTGGAGGAACAGATCGACACAGCACTCGCCGGGGGACGACCCGTCTCGAGGTACGTGGCGGGCCACCTGCTCAAGATCGACGAGGTAGCCGGCACCCAGTCCGAGTTGGAGAGTCTCACGCCGAGGGAGCGTGAGGTAGTGACCCTCATCGCCAGAGGGTTCAAGTATCGAGAAGCCGCCGAGGAGCTCGGGATGAGTCAGAAGACGCTGGAGACGCACATGAAACATGTCTTCGACAAGCTCGGAGTGGCTAGTCGGAGCGAGGTCACCCGGCTCGCCTTCGAGACCGGGTTCATCCAGCCCGGCGACTTCGTCTAGGCATCGGGGTAGATCCCGATATCCGGTTCAGGGGCGATCTCCGATGATGGGAACAGCCAAGAGGGGGAAAGGCTGGCTCAAAGAGAATTCCCCGGTGGCTGAAGATCACCATCTCGAGTCTGATAGTTCTCGTCGGAGTCGCCTTCATAGGGGGCGGGGTCGTGTTCGCCAACATGATCTACCGCGGTGCGCTCACTCCGCAGCCCCCAACGCCTGACAACGGGGTGTATGTCACCGCTATCGGGAGTGACACGGTGATATTGGCCTCGACGGACGAATTGGCCGACACTGGTCGAGGTTCCAAGGGCTGAACACGTGACCTAGTTGTAACGTCGATCCTGAGGCATATGAGGCCACACTCGGTCAATCCTTGGAGGCAAACAAGTCGTAATCGAGACGAAAAGTCGCGTGTCAAGCAACCCCCGCCCGATTACAGGATCTACACAGATGGCGGAATAGCCCTGCTTCATTAGGCTCGAAGTAGAGAGTGTTTCATCCGAAAGGCTTGACATGTCCAACGACCCATTCGGGGCCCGTGCCACGCTGGAAACAGCGTTGGGAGCACGTGAGATAGCCCGACTCGACGCCATCGCCGGCGTCGAGAGACTCCCCTATTCGATCAAAGTCCTGCTCGAGTCGGCGCTGCGCAATCTCGATGGAAAGGGCGTCACTGAGGAGGACGTGAGACAGATCGCCTCGTACGACGCCACCAATGTCGCCGAAGTAGAGATTCCGTTCATTCCGGGCCGTGTCGTGCTGCAGGACTTCACGGGCGTCCCCGCGGTTGTCGATCTCGCGGCGATGCGAGCCGCCATCGTCCGGATGACCGGGGACGAGGGCGCCGCCCAGAAGGTCAACCCCCTCATCCCGGCTGACCTCGTCATCGACCACTCGGTGCAGGTCGACGCTTTCAACCGGCCCGACGCCCTGATCATCAACTCGAACAAGGAGTTCGAGCGCAATCAGGAACGCTACGAGTTCCTCAAATGGGGCCAGTCCGCCTTCGCCAACTTCCGGGTAGTGCCGCCCGCCACCGGAATAGTCCATCAGGTCAACCTGGAGTACCTGGCCAAGGTGGTCTGGGACGACGGGACAAACCTCTATCCGGACAGCCTCGTCGGCACCGACTCTCACACCACGATGATCAACGGTCTGGGTGTGGTCGGTTGGGGTGTCGGCGGGATCGAAGCTGAAGCGGCCATGGTTGGCCAACCCATATACATGCTGCTCCCCGAGGTGATTGGGTTCAGACTCACCGGAAGACTGCGTGAGGGCGCCACGGCCACCGACCTCGTCCTCCGCGTCACCGAAATTCTGCGTGATCACGGCGTGGTCGGGAAGTTCGTCGAGTTCCACGGTCCAGGTCTGGACGACATGCCGATCGCCAACCGGGCGACTATCGCCAACATGGCACCGGAGTACGGCGCCACCGTCGGATTCTTTCCCGTCGACGACCAGACCCTCAAATACCTGCGGCTCACGGGACGTGAGGACAAGCTGATCGACACCATCGAGCAGTACTACAAGATCCAGGGCATGTGGCGCGATGACTCCCACGACGTGACCTACAGCGCCGAGCTCGAGCTCGACATGTCCTCGGTCGACCCCTCACTAGCCGGGCCCAAACGGCCTCAGGACCGCATCGAGCTGTCCGCTATGAGGGATCAATGGCAAGCCGACCTGGCCAACCTCTTCGGAAAGAACGGTGGGGCCCGATCGTCAAATGTCGTGAGCTGGGAAGACGAGGGCGGCGCTGCCGATCAGGCGTTGCAGGCCCAGTCATCGACCCTGGTGGAGTATGACGGCAGAACCTTCACCCTCAGTGACGGTGACGTGGTCATCGCTGCGATCACGTCGTGCACCAACACATCCAACCCGGATGTCATGGTGGCGGCCGGGCTCGTCGCCCGAAAGGCACACGAGCTTGGACTGCAACGTCAGCCATGGGTGAAGAGCTCCCTCGCTCCCGGGTCGAAGGTGGTCACCGAGTACCTCACCGAGTCCGGGCTCATCGAAGACCTCGAGGCCCTGGGCTTTGGAATCGTCGGATATGGCTGCACCACATGCATCGGGAACTCCGGACCGCTCCCCGAACCGATCTCGGAGGCAATCAACGCCCACGACCTTGTATCGGCGGCGGTCCTCTCCGGAAACCGCAACTTCGAAGGCCGCATCTCCCCCGACGTGCGTGCCAACTACCTGGCGTCGCCACCGCTGGTCGTGGCCTATGCCATCGCCGGAACGATCGACTGGGATCCGATCGAAGAGCCGATCGGCATCGATCGCGATGGAAACGACGTGTTCCTGAAGGATATCTGGCCCACCCAGCAGGAGATCGCGGCGATCGTCGGCGAGAATGTGCACCAGAGCCAGTTCGTCGACAAGTACGGCGATGTCTTCACCGGCTCCGACGAGTGGCGTCAGATCTCCACACCAGAGTCCGATCTCTACGCCTGGAATGACGAGTCGACCTATGTTCAGGAGCCACCGTTCTTCGCCGACCTCACCCCTGAGCTGACCCCAATCACTCCGATCGAAGGAGCGAGGGTTCTGGCCAAGCTGGGTGACTCGGTGACGACCGATCACATATCCCCCGCCGGGTCGATCGCAATCGACTCGCCTGCCGGCCTGTACCTCATCGAACAGGGCGTGCAGCCCGCGATGTTCAACAGCTACGGCTCGAGACGGGGCAACGATCGGGTGATGACACGAGGCACCCTTGCCAACATCCGGGTCCGCAACGAGCTCGCCCCCGACACCGAGGGCGGATGGACCACCGACTTCACCGACGGCAAGGTCAGGTCGATCTACGAGGCATCTCTTTCCTACAAGGAGCGTGGGATACCTCTGATCGTCCTCGCCGGCGAGGACTATGGGATGGGCTCCTCACGTGACTGGGCGGCCAAAGGCACATTCCTGCTCGGGGTGAAGGCGGTCATCACCAAGTCGTTCGAGCGGATCCATCGCTCGAATCTGGTGATGATGGGGGTGCTCCCCCTCAACTTCGTCGACGGTCACGACGCCGACTCATTGGGGCTCGATGGAACCGAGACTTTTGACATCGATGTGACCGACGACCTCCAGCCCCGGCAGCGGATCAAGGTGACCGCCACGAAGGCCGATGGCACGGTGGTCACCTTCGATACCGTGGCCCGGGTGGATACTCCCATCGAAGTGGATTATCTCCGCAACGGTGGGATCCTTCACTTCGTGCTCAGGAGAATGGCCTCTGACTGACGTGCAGCCAGGCCCACTGCCCCGACCCAATCTCAAGTTGACGGGCGTCTTCGCCCTGGTGGTGGCCGTGGGACTGGTCATCGGTTGGATCGTGGGTCGGGACTCGGCGGGCATCGCCGAGATCGGGGAGCGGGCACCTGACTTCTCCGTTGAGTTGATCGACGGCGGCACATTCAACCTGTCACAGGCTCGGGGTCGGCCCGTCATCGTGAACCTCTGGGCGTCGTGGTGTGCCCCCTGTCGGGAGGAGATACCGGACATATCGGCATTCGCCTCCGCCAACCCCGACGTCACCGTCGTGGGAGTGGCAGTACAGGATCCCGAGAAGAGCGCGCGAGAGTTTGCGGCGACCATCGGTGCCACCTATCCCCTGGCCCTGGGAACTCCCGGGTTCGAGGATGCATATCCACACCTCGGTCTGCCCGCGACGTACATCGTCGACGAAGACGGGACCGTCATCGAGGTCATAAACGGCATCGTCAACGAAGAGATCCTGACCGACGCGCTTGCTTGAGGCGAACGAGACGCGGTAGCTCCCGTATATGGGAGCCACAGCATTAGGAACGCGTTAGGTGCCGACGGACCTGGCCTCGTTGAGTTTGATCCAGTCGAGATTGGGGCCGTCCACCATCTCGGCGAAGACCACGAGACGCTGCCGGGCGGAGAATTTCGGCTCACATGTTGTCATCGTCAGCCAGCTGCCCGGTCGTGGATCAGTCACCCAGACATCGGTGGGAAGCACCACCTCGATCTCCCTGATCTCGTAGGTGTGAGTCCCGATGGCGGTCTCCGCCATGACGTGATCGCCGACCTCGAGCAGATCGAAGTCAAAGAAGGGACGACCGTGGGTAGTCCGATGCCCGGAGATCACGGCGTTACCCGTCTGACCGGGCAGAGGGGTGCCGTCCATGTGGCCAGGACCGTTCTTCAACGTATCGCTATCGACGCCCTCGTAGACGACCACCTCGTCAAGACCGATTTTCGGGATCGACAAGAATGCGAAAGGCTCGCCGTGAGATGTCGCATCTTCGGGGAAGTATTCGACGAGTTGAGGAAGATCGGAAGGAGGCTCCGCCCCCTCCAGAAACTCATCGGTGTCGACAGGGTCGGCCTCGGGCTCGGGGTCTGAGGCGTAGGTGTCGGTCAAGTCGGCGGCCGCTTCGGCCTGCACGCCGGCATTTAGCCAGTCGGTGACGAAAATCTGCCAGCCTATATAGCCGAAGATGAATAGACCGCTCCAGATCAGCGTCCACCCCAGCACCTGAACCCTGTAACGCATCGGTGAGAAGGCTAAACCCGGCACCCGACTACGTCCCTTGAAACCACTGGGTCTAGCGCATCGTTAGCTTCGTGTGGATGAGATCGACCATCTCGCCCTCGTGAGTAATTGTCTTGCCCGACGAGGGCTCGCGATTGCTGTCTTCCTGGTTGCGTTCACTGCATGCGGCGACTCGGCAGATACAACCACCACGCCTCCCCCCCTGACGACCTCCACGACAGCTCCCACGACGACCTCTGAGCCGACTACAACCAGCACCGCAACTCCCGCACCGGCCGAGGTGCAGACCACAATCGACTGGTTTGTCTCGATCCTGAACGGTGAGGAGCTGACCGAAGCCGAATACGACAGCCGTTTCTCCGAGAAATTCCGGCAACAGGTTCCATTCACCACCGGCTTCCAACCCGTTCTCGACAAGTACCGACCGGAAGCTCCCTTCACCGTTCTCGAACGAAGCGGAGACATGAGACGAGGCGAGGCCATCATCGAGTCCGCCGACGGGAACCGCGCCCGGGTGCTTGCCGAGCTAGACGAGGGCAATCGACTCTCCGGATTGGTGATTCAGCCCGCCGACCAACCCTCACTCGACGACCCGCCCGACACGATCCGGAAGAGCTTCTCCCGCCTGGCAGAGATGGGGACCCTGCGCGCCACGGCCGCAGAGGTAGTCGACGGAGAGTGTCGCGCCATCGAAGGGTCCGCGGCGAAGGAGCCAACCCCCCTCGGCTCGGTGTTCAAGCTCTATGTCCTGGCCGCGCTGGGTGACGCGGTGCGCGGGGGCGACCTGGCTTGGGGTGACGAGATAGTGATCAAAGACGAGTTGAAGAGCGTGCCGTCAGGCGTGCTCCACGACCGTCCATCCGGGGAAAGGATCACCGTCCTCGAGGCTGCCGAACTCATGATCTCGATCTCGGACAACACAGCCACCGACCACCTCATCGACCTCATCGGACGACAGAGGGTCGAATCTGCGCTCACCGAATATGGCAACACGACCGCCGAACTGAACACACCTCTGCTGAACACCAGGGAGTTCACCGCATTGAAGGTCGGCCCGGCCTCGGGATTGAGCATCCAATGGCTCGAGGGTGACGAGGAGACGAGACGCTCCATCCTGACCCAAATTTCAGACATCACCCCTGGCGACTTGCCCATTCAGGAATGGGTTGAGCCCATCCAGCCTGATCAGTTGGAATGGTTCGCTAGCCCGGACGATCTTTGCAGATTGGCCGTGGGGCTATTGGACCTGACGGACTCGGTGCCCGAGATCGGCCACATCCTGGCAATGAACCCGGGGATCCCGGGCGCGCCCGGCAGATGGGACACCATTTGGTTCAAAGGCGGCTTCGAGCCCGGGCTGGCAGCGGGATGGTTCGTGACCAGCACCGAGAGCCGGACCTTCGTAACCGCAGGCTCGGTGGTGAACCCCGAAGCGACCCTCGACACCGAGGAGGCGATCCTGCTCTTCGCTGCTGCGAGGGACCTCCTGTCAACCCGATAGCTGGGGCGACATCACCGACCGCGCCATTGCGGCTCACGTTTCTCGATGAAAGCCGTCACGCCCTCACGGGCGTCTTCGGTCATCGCGATCTCGGTGAGACCACTCTGCAGTCGTTCGAACGCAGTGTCGAGGCCGGCGTCGGCCATCGCATTGAACGCGTCCTTGCCCATCAGCAAGGTTGTCGGGCTCAGAGCCAACAGGGCGTCGACCACTTCGTCGACAGCGTGATCGAGGTCGGCTCGAGGCACCACCCGGCTGACAGCACCGAGACGGTGCGCCTCCTGCGGAGAGATAACCCGGCCGGTCAGCATCATCTCCAGAACAGCCTTGCGGGGCATGACCCTGGCAAGCACAGCTGAGATCATCATCGGCCAGAGGCCCACCTTGACCTCGCTGGTGCCCAGCTTTGCGTCGTCGACGCAGATCGTGATGTCGCAGGCCACCGCCAAGCCGAAGCCACCGGCCAGGGCGTGACCGTTGACCCTGCCGACTGTAGGCTTTCCGCCACGCATCATCGTCTTGAAGAGCCGAGCGATGTCTCCACGACCGGCGTGTAGACCGACCGGGTCATCGACAAAGGACCCGGACAAGTCGCCGCCGGCACAAAATGCGCGATCCCCGGCCCCGGTGTAGACCACGACGCCCACCTCGGCATCGTCCATTGCCTCCTCGGTGTGCTCGAGCAGCGCACCCATCGTCTCCACCGACATTGGGTTGCGGCGTTCGGGATCGTCGATGGTGATGGTGGCCCGGCCCGCCGAAACGTCATATCTCACAGTCATCTCACTGTTCCCCCTTTGGGTCGTGGCCGATTACCGTCGAGTACCCATGCTATGGCTCGCCATCGTCATCTTCATAGCACTCGCCATCGCGGTACTGCGGGGCGGGAGGCTGGTGAACCTCGGCGACATTGAACTAAAAGCCTGGTGGCTGCTATTTGTCGCTCTCGGTCTTCAGATAGGCACCGGATTCCTGCCGGAGGCGAGTTGGGCCGACGGGGTAGGACTCGCGATGGTGCTCTTCTCCTTCACCTTGCTCATGGTGCTGGTCGTGATGAACAGGTCCAAACCGGGAATGGGGATTGCCGGCCTCGGCGTGCTGATGAACTTCGTGGTCATCGCGGCAAACGGGGGGATGCCGGTGCTGGCCGGAGCCGCCGAAGTCGCCAGCGGTTTCACGGTTGCCGACCCCGATTTGTCCGGGAGCTTCAAACACGTACTCCTCGACGAGACGTCACACCTGACCTTCTTCGCCGATGTGATCCCTCTGCGGTTGGTGGGCATCGGTGAGGTGATCAGCCTCGGCGACATCCTCCTGGCTCTCGGGCTCGGGGTGTTCTTGGAGCACGAGCTGCGGCGCCCCCGTCGCTACTTCAAACATGGAGCCCAGGCCCAGCCCGGATCCGCGACGCGGGGTTAGTGGGTCTTCACCCGAGTCGGTCGGAGCACGCCGCGTGCCTCGAGGATCCTGCGCAGGGACGCGACCACGTCCGGGTCGTATTCGTATGCAGCGCCGGCATGCAGCTCCTCCAGAGCCGACAGGGGTGACATCCCGCTGCGGTGCACCTTCCAGTCGTACGCCGCGGCAACCTTGATGATTCTGGACACGTTCGAAATGTCAGGGTCGTCCTGTTCACCTGGCTTACGGTATGCCTCGTACTGGTGCCGAACCTGTTCGGCTACCCGCTCCAGATAGGGAGACTCGGCGATGATCTCCGCGCTCCAGCGAGCCAGGTCATCGTTGGTGAAACCCATCTTGAGGATTTGCGGCTCGCTTAGGCTGACCCGCCCGATGTCATGCATCAGCGCCGCGTACTCGACATCGTCGACCTGTGATGGCCCAAGACCCATTTCCTTGGCGATCGACGTCGCCAGATCGGTGCTGCGATCGGCATGACCGTCTATGCCCAGACCGGAAACCTCGGGGATACGGGCCAGGGCGCGGATTGTCTGTCGGTAGGTCGTCTTGGTCTCCTGGAACCGCTTGAACGCCGAGTGGGCAAATGAATAGGGCAACAGCGCAATGGGCAAGGCCCACCAGCCAATCGGTTCGAACAGCTCACCGAAGAGTGCACCGGTGAGGGCAAGGCCGATGAACACATTGACGTCGTGGAGAAGCGCTCGGGCGAGGTAGCTCCGCGAGAGCTCCCTCGGTCCGACGACGAAGAGCGCTCGGATGACGACCTCTACGGCAAGCCAGGAGATGACCGCGACGGCAAACGGGAAGAGATCCTCCCATCCCCCGTCGAGGTCGACGAAAAGGCCGACTCTCATCGTCGAATAGACCGCAGCGTAGGTTACGTAACCGGCGAGCCGGCGGACCATCACCGGCAGCAATTCGCGGTGGCTCTCGCCCCGGGAGTGGCGGAAGGCCCAGACGATTGTGAGCCCGATCCCAAAGGCGGCGATCGACGACCAAGGCTCGGTCATCTGGAGGCTGGAGAAGGCGAATGGGATAGCGGCGGCCACTGCCAGGCCCATGGTGAGGTTGTTTCCTGAGTTTGATGTCGCCACGCTGAACATCGACCCGACCACCAGGGCTGCGGCGGCGACCACGATGTGGAGGGGGTTGTCGCCGGTCACGGTGGCGGCATAGAGGCCGACCGCGCAGGAGCCGATCGGGAACAACCAGGAGACCACAGCGAGAACCCTCGGGTGCCACCTAGCCACGAAGAGTCAACTCTGGCTCTTCGGCGAGACGACGGGCCATCTCCTCGTCGTTCACGTGTGGCGCACCCCAGCGTCTCCCTGTCTTCTGTAGGGCCCGATCGAAGGCGTCGACCACCTCGGGATGGAACTGCGCACCGGCATGTTTCCGCAGCTCGCCGAGTGCGTATCGCTGGGAGAGGGCCATGCGGTAGGACCGAGCCGACGTCATCGCGTCGAAGGCGTCGGCGACAGCAACGATGCATGTCTCCAAACTGGGAGTCTCCCCCTCGGTGTGGCCCCGTCCGCCGTATCCGTTGCCGTCGTAGTGACTGTGGTGGCCCGAGGCGATCTCCACCATGGGCTGGAGGAAATCGACTTCGGCCAGGATCTCCTCGACCAGATGGGCATGCTGCTGCATCTGGGCGTACTCCTCGTCGTCGAGCCGCCCCCGCTTGCGGATCAGCTCTGTGGGCACCGCCAGCTTGCCCAGGTCGTGGATGAGCGCTGCCCACTTGATCTCCTCGATCTGGGTGCCGTTGAACCCGTACTCTTCACCGATCATCTCGGCGAAGTATGCGACCCGTTCGGTGTGCCCCCGGGTGTACATGTCTTTGGCCTCGAGGGTCTTGACGAAGCCCTTGATCGCGGAGAGGTGTGAGATGCGGAGCTGGGAGAAGGCATAGAGGGACATGTGCCCAATGCCGTAGACGCCAACGATGAGGACGAGGATGGCAGGGCGGCCGGCGATTAGGTAGGCACCACCAAAGAGACCACCGATGAGCCCCATGGTGAATTGACCGGCGAAGAGAGTGCCGAGATGAGACCACGGCTGGAGACGGTCGTAGGGATAGACCACTTGCACGGCTTTTCGGACTAGGAGATTGTTGACCCCCACATATGCCAAGGCGGCAACGGCTGAGGCCGCTGCGACAATAAGCAGATCGCCTGGCATGGGCTCACCAACACGACCGAGCATCAGATCAAGGACAAGCCCTGCGGCGGCTCCAGACAGCGCAAGCTGCCCAAAGTTTGCCATCGGTTGAAACCATCGCCGTTGGCGGAAGTCATCTGGCACGATGGCACCAGCGGCGGTCATCACGCTCATTCCCAAGAATGCGCTCGAATTGGGTTCAATGGCGAAAATGACCCCAGCAGTCATTACCACCATGATCGACGCGGACTGGAATAGGCGATCATTCACTTCAACGGCAAACGACTCGAGGAGCACAAATAGTGCCGTGAAGAGCAACCACGTAAACCAGTCAGGCGGTTCCCCAACCGAAAACGCGACGATCAGAGCAGCGATGCCCAACACGAAATAGGGCACAGCAATCCTTAGCCTCCGCTGTACCGCGGGCTGCACACGCCACCAGCGGCGTCGCAGACGATCTATTCCAGCTAGCCTCAATGGGGCCCCGGTTTCCTACCTCTTGACGTTGGTGAGGCGGCGTCTTCGACTAGCCGATTCTTGAGCTAGCGCTGCCAGCTGCAATCAAAGCTGAGAGGCTGGCGGCGGCAGCGAGTATTCGGACCAAACGGGTTCTCATTCTCTATGCACGTCCACCTGTATGTCTTTATTTGCATCAGCGTTGTATGCCGACACAGACAGATCCGCTCCGCTGGTTTGATGGGCGTGGATAATTGCGAATCACGACCAACGAGGACGCCGTTCTCACCCTGTTCCCGAAAGATCGGGAACTCTTTTACATGTCAAAAAGGCCCCTGACTGCGCCCGCCATAAAGGGTCTGGCAAGCGGTCAAGGGACCACCTGCCCCACTGCCCCAATGGATTTCCTTCCAGCCCTGCCCAATCTAGAGGGTCGTGGGGACTGTCACAAGAAGAAACTGACGACGGATGTATCGGTCGCCCCAAGAACGGTTTACGCTGAAGCGCCCGATGGACGTAGTCGCGCTCCAGGAAAAGATCAGCAGGATCGATGGGGTCGAAGCCGCAAGGGTGGTGGCGGGGAACGGTCAGATCAACGAGATACATATTCTCGCTCGCCGTGACAAGCACCCCAAGCAGGTAGTGCGCGACGTGCAGTCTCTGGCCCAGGCCCTTTTCGGGCTCAACATCGACCGGCGGGTGGTCTCGGTCGTGCAACTCGCCGACTCGGTGCTCACCAGCGGGAGCCGACCGGCATTGGTCGACGTGTCCGAGTCCATCGACAGCAACCGGACCGAGGTGACGGTCACTCTCAAGTGGAAGGAGCGGCTCCTCGTCGGTCAGTCCACGGGAGCCGCGGCCACATCCACCCGTTGGCGGCTGGTCGCGGAGGCGACACTCGAGGCGGTGAGACAGTCGATCCACCAGGACATCGGCCTCGGCGTCAGCTCCATGGACCTTCCTGTGCTGGGCAGCCGCCAGCTCGCTATTGCCCAGATCGTGATCGTCACCGAGTCGGCCGAACGAACCCTGATCGGCTCCGCTTATGTCGAGGGTGACGAGTCCAAGGCGGTGGTTCGATCGGTGCTCGACGCGCTCAACCGCCTGCTTCCCGACCTCGAGACCTCTTGAGCACGAACGCGGTCGTCACACCGCATCACCTGTCGGCCGAATCCGGGCGGCAGGTCATCCAGCAGGGCGGCAATGCGGTCGATGCCGCGGTGGCTGCGGTCGCCGCCCAAGGGGTGGTGGCGCCTGAGACCTGCGGGCTTGGCGGCGACCTCTTCGCGCTCGTCCATGCGCCGGGTTGGGAACGGCCACGGGCACTCAATTCGTCGGGCCGTGCCGGTTCCGGAGCAGACCCCGAGAAGCTGAGAGCGGCCGGAGCCGCGGACATCCCAGGCGACCATCCGGCCGCGGTGACCATCCCGGGGTGTGTGGACGGCATGGTCACCCTCCTCGACGAGCTGGGATCTCTGGACGTAGCCAGCGTTGTGGCGCCCGCCATCGCCCTGGCCCGTGAAGGGTTCGAAGTGTCAACCGAGCAAGCCGCTGCCTTCACCAGACAGGCCGATGTCTATCGAGAGAGTCCCGCGGTGGCGAGTTTCTATCGAGACGGCCGCCCCGTCGAGAAAGGCGAGTCGATCGAGAGGGAAGACCTGGCGCGAACTCTGGAAGCCGTGGCGCAAGACGGCCGAGACGCGTTCTACGGCGGTCAAGTTGGCGAAGATATCTCCACGGCCGTTGCTGGGATGATCACGCTCGAAGACATGTCGGTGTCCCAAGCCCGATGGGTCGACCCCATCGCTGCTCACGTAGCCGGGCTGACCGGTTGGACCATCCCCCCTAATTCCCAGGGCTATCTCGGCCTGGCGACCCTCGCCGTGTTCGAGATGCTAGATCCTCCTGACGACGCCGACGACCCGATGTGGTGGCATCTTCTCATCGAGGCTTACCGATCTCTCGCCTGGGAACGAGACGATCTCGTCTCAGACCCCGAAACCGTGGCGCTTCCCATCGACATGCTCCTCGACCCGGGACGACTGGACCGGGCCGCGGCCTCGGTGGACCGGGACCGAGCCGGTGTCTGGCCGACGCCACTGGGGCAGAACTCGAGCACGGCCTACATCTGCGCAGCCGACGCCGACGGCATGGCAGTGTCGATCATCCAGTCGAACTATCGCGGCACCGGGTCACCCTTCGGTGCCTCCCGATCGGGGTTTCTCCTCCAGGATCGCGGCATGGGGTTCAAACTCACCCCAGGTCATCCCAATGAGCTGGCACCAGGGAAACGTCCCCTCCACACCCTCTCCCCGACACTGTGGACCGACGGCAGGAACCCGCGATGGGTTTTGGGGACGAGGGGCGGAGCGGTGCAACCTCAGTTGATCGCCCAACTCGCAGCGCGGGCGATCTTCGGAGGGACGCCACTTGCAGAAGCCCAGGACGCATCCCGCTGGACGACCTCGCTGTTCGGTCCGGGAACGGCGTCACAGCTCGCTTTCGAGCCGGGGGTCCCCGACAGCATCCTCGAAGAGCTTCGAACCCGGCGGCACAACATCAACGTTCTCGACGGTCGTCAGCCGGGCTGGGGCCCGATGTCGATCATCGAGTTAGACGGAACAAGGCGCCGGGCCGCCGCCGACCCCCGCGTCGACACCACCTCCGCACTGGTCTTCTAGCAATCATCAGTCAGAGACCACCTTCGCTCGACGGAGAACCGGTTTGACCTCCCGCGAACCCAGGGTTGTAGACACCGCTCAGCGAAGTGGGGAACCCTGGGTTTCCCCGCCCACGAGGGGGGTCGCGAACTCAGGGCGCTGGACTTCGCTCAGCGAAGTGGGTAACCCTGGGTTCGCGGAGAGCCGCCGGCTGGGGATCGCCGGTAGAGTCTGGCGACCCGACCAGAGGACACTCGATGGAACGCGCCCTGCGCGCCGGATTGGCGGGCTTCGCAAATATGCACAGACCGGGTCGGACCGAATCACATCCGGATGAACAACGTCCCTGGGTTCATGGACAGTTATCCCGAATCGGATGAGACGATGGCCCGCATACCGGCGGGCCGGTGCGGAAAGGTCGAAGAACTCGCCGCCATGGTGGCATTCCTCCCCTCCCCCCACGCGTGGTACCTCAGAGGTCAGAACATACGCGTCGACGGCGGTCGCACGAGGTCGGTGTGACCGCAGACATCGTCATCGTCGGGGGCGCTGTCATGGGGTCGGCCACCGCCTATCACCTGGCCAGGCTCGATCCGTCGTTGCGCGTCGTCGTCGTCGAGAAAGACCCCACCTACCGCTACTCGTCGACGATGCGCTCGGACGGGAACGTGCGGATCCAGTTCAACCTCGAGGAGAACATACGCATGTCGCAGTATGCCTTCGAGGCACTCGAGGCGTTCGGCGACGACATGGCAGTGGGCGGGTTTCATCCCGACCCGGCACCCCGACACCAGGGAAACCTGTTCCTCACCTCGGAATCGGACGAGGCATCGGCCCGCCAGGGCTTGGAACGCCAGCTCTCACTGGGCTGCGAGGTGGAATGGCTCGACGCCGAAGAAGTGGCGAGACGTCATCCCCCTTACGCCGGGAACGGCTACACCGGGGCCACCTTCGCCCATATAGACGGTTCGGTCGACCCCAACGCGGTCCTCCACGGGTATCGGCGCAAGGCGGTCTCCCTGGGGGTGGAGTATGTGACCGGTGAGGTTGTCGAGCTCTTGGCCGAAGATGCCGCCATGACCGGGGTCCGGCTTGCCGACGGGACCTCGATCCAGGCTCCGATCGTGATGAATGCCGCCGGGGCGTGGTGTGCCGGGTTGGCCGCGACCATGGGTGTGGAGCTGCCCGTCCTGCCCATCATGCGGTCGGTCTATGTAGTGGACACCCCAATCCGCGGCTCTCTGCCAAGTGTGTTTCTCCCCAACGGGCTGTTCGCCCTTCCCGAGCACGAGGGCTCATTCGCCATCGGATGGTCACTTCCCGACGACCCGGTGGGATTCGACTTCACCTACAGCCGGGACCGTTTCGAAGAGGTGCTGTGGCCGGCCCTGGCGAAGACCCTGCCGGCTTTCGAGGAGCTGAGGATCACGGGAGGCTGGGCTGGTCTCTATGCCGTCAACACCTTCGACGGAAACGCCATCCTCGGCGAGTGGCCGGAGGTCAAAGGGCTTTATGTGGCCAACGGATTTTCCGGGCATGGATTCCAGCAATGCCATGCCGTCGGCCGTTACATCGCCGAGCTGATGCTCGGGCACACCCCTGTCCTCGATTTGAGCCGACTTGGCCCCGAGCGCATCATCCGCGGCGAGCCTTATCCCGAGCATGCCGGCCGAATCATCTGACGATCGCCGAAACTGCTCCATCGGCGGCCCGGTCCGCCTCGTTCTGTGAACACCGCGCGTGTCGCCGAGCGTTCACAGAATGGATTGGCCGGCCAAATCAGCTCTGGAGCTCGGAGATCACCTGACGCAGGGTGTCGTGGTCCTCCATGAGCACCGACCCGAGCGTGTAGAAGCCGACACGCTGCACCCGACCGCCGTAACGCTCCTTGATGGCCGACGCCAACTTGTCGATCGGTGCCACCACCCCTACCTGCCGTAGAGCCTCATCGGGCACCACCGAAGGCATCTTGTCCCATTCTCCTCGTTTCGACATCGCACTCAGCTCCGGACCAAAATCCCAACCGCTGGCCTCCAACACTGACCTATATGACGGAGTGGACGCATAAAACGAGATCTGTTGCCGCACCGGCTCCATCGCCTGGGTGATCTCCTCGTCGTTGTTCCCGGTCATGATGAAGACAGTCGTCACCATCTCGACATCGTCCAGTGACCGTCCCGCCCCCTCGGCCGCCTTGCTCATGTTGGGCAGCACCACCTGGTCGAGATAGGCAACGGTGTGGAAGGGATGGACGTGGAAGCCGTCACACATCTCCCCGGCGAGGGCACTGAGATATGGCCCGACCCCTGCGATGTAAACCGGCACGTCGGGATGGGAGATCGGGCCCGGATCGAAAAATGGGGTCATCAGCGAGAGCTTGTAGAACTCGCCCTCATAACTCAGCTTCGCTCCGTTCTGCCAGCTACCCCATACCGCACGCATTGCCTCGATGTACTCCTTGAGCTGCGGTGCCGGTCGTCCCGACCAGAACGAGCTGAACCGACGCACGATGTGCCCCCTCACCTGGGTGCCGAGCCCGAGCATGAACTTGCCCTTTGTCTGCCGCGCCAGATCCCAGGCGGTCATTGCCATCACGGTCGGTGACCTGGGGAAGGCCACGGCGATCGCGGTGCCGAACTCGAGCTCGGGCGCCGCCGCCGCCGCGTGGGTTATCGGGAAGAAGGGGTCATGTTGAGTTTCGGCGGCGAAGAAACCGTCATACCCGGTATCGGCAGCCTCGCGAGCCGCTTTGGCTGCGTTTTCAGGTGGCCCGGGTGGAAAGTAATAGTCGACCTTCATCGGACGAACCTTAGGGAGCGAGAGCCATACCCGACCCGTCCTACCTATTCTTGGGGGATATGAAACGGGTTGCGAAGATCATCGGCCTTGTCGGTGGCGCCATTGCTGTGATCTGGGCAATGAGAGATCGCTTCATCTCCGTCGCCACGTCACGTGAGCCCGAGCCGCCGGCGTTCCGCGCTGAACCACCTCCGGTGAAAGTTGACTCGATCGACGGCATCGGACCGGTCTTTGCAGATCGTCTCACGAAGGCCGGCCTGGGCTCCGTGGCCGCATTGGCAGGAGCCACCCCGGACCGGGTCGCTGAGGCAGCTGGTGTCAGCGCAGCCAGAGCGCGCAACTGGATCGAGCTGGCCAAGAAGAGCTGAGATGCCCTACCTGCGCGCCCCCGAGGATCTCGGGGAGGTGGTGGGTGACGCCCCGTCCTATCGCGTCGATCAACTGAGAGACTGGCTCTACCGCACCCCGGTCCTGCACGCCGAGGACATGACGAACCTGCCCAAAGAGTTGCGGGCGTCGATTGCGGACCGACTCTGGCCGTTCTCGGTCGAGATAGAGCAGAGCGCCGACACCGGCACCACGAGGAAGTGGCTGTTTCGCGCTCCCGATGGCGCGGCGATCGAGGCCGTCCTCATGGGCTATCCCAAGCGGGCCACGCTTTGCATCTCCAGCCAGGCAGGCTGTGCTCTGGCCTGCACCTTCTGCGCCACCGGCCAGTTCGGGTTCGAGCGTCATCTCGAACCGGGCGAGATCGTGGCACAGGTAGCCTATGCCGAGGCATTCCTGAGACAGATAGGCATGCCCGGAGTACCCGACCATCTCACCAACATCGTCTTCATGGGCATGGGCGAGCCGTTGGCCAACTACAACCGGGTCCGGGAGGCGATCAGACGCATGGTCGAGGTGATGGGAATCTCGGCGAGATCGATCACCGTCTCTACTGTGGGGATCGTTCCCGGGATCAAGCGGCTGGCCGAGGAACCCTGGCCGGTTTACCTCGCCATCAGCCTTCACGCCGCCGACGACGAGCTGCGGACGTCACTCGTCCCCGTCAACAAGCGATACCCAATCGCCGAGTTGGAAGCGGCAGCCTGGGAGTACTTCGAGAAGAAGGGACGGCGTCTCTCGATCGAGTGGACCATGATGGACGGGGTCAACGACACCTTGGACCAGGTCGACAGACTGGCTGCAATCGCACGTCGACTCCGGGCTCACGTCAACCTTATCGCCCTCAACCCGACGCCACTCAGTGACGAGAGGGCGTCGTCGCAGCTCCACATCGAAGAGTTCGCCAGGGCCTTGAAGAGCCGTGGTGTCAACGTCACAGTTCGCGACACGAGGGGCCGCGACATCGACGCCGCCTGCGGGCAGTTGAGACTTGTTTCGGGTGGCCCCGCCACCAAATAGTGACGCGTCACCCCACCCTCTTTGAGCGACAGACCCTGGAAATTCGCGAACTTATGGGTAGTCTCACTTCCTGCGGAGCGAGTCAGGGGCTGAAGGAGTTGCGCCTTCAATGCCCAAATTTCGTCGTTCCCGGGCCATCGTCGTCGGAGTTGTGCTGGTCCTGCTTGTCGCCGCCACCTCCGTCCACTACACCGTCAAACGTGGTGACACTCTGTCCCAGATTGCTGATGCTCACGACGTCTCACTCTCCGAGCTGATCGGCCTCAACAACCTCGCCAATCCGAATTTGATACGACCTGGCCAGGTCCTCGAGATCCCGGGTCAGGGCGGAAAGCCGGATATCACCCATGTCGTCGCTCGCGGCGACACCATCAATCGCATCGCCGCCAAATATAAGGCGTCGGTGACCCGCATCGTCTCGGCCAACAAGATCTCCAACCCCGACATCATCCGAATTGGCCAAGAGATCCTCATCCCTTCCGGCACCGGCGGGGGAGCGAACGGCGACGGCAGCGGAATATCCAGCCGCACCGGCCAGTACCACGTCGTTGCCCGCGGCGAGTCCGTTGCAGGGATCGCCGCCAAGTACAAGGGTGTCACGTCCGACGACATCACCAGAGCCAATGGCATCGTCAACGGTCGCATATATGCAGGGTCTGCTCTCTATCTCGGCGGGCCGGGATACGTGGCGTCGGGCTCAGGAGGATCGGTCAAGTACACGGTCCAGAGCGGAGACCGGCTCGGCGACATCGCCAACAAACACGGTGTCTCCGTTTCCAAGCTCGCCTCACAGAACAACATCTCGAATCCAAACCTCATCCGGGTGGGGCAGGTCCTGGCGATCCCGACGGGGAGCTCCTGGGTGTGTCCCGTCGAGGACGCCTGGTTCATGAACGATTGGGGCTTCCCTCGCAGCGGGGGCACCAGATATCACGAGGGGAACGATCTGTTCGTCAGCAGAGGCGCACCCGTGCTCGCCCCCGTCTCCGGAACGGTGGAATTCACCACCGGCACCATCGGTGGGCTCCAATTCCGGCTGATGGGTAGTGACGGCATCGTCTACATCGGGACCCACATGGACAAGTTCGGCAAAGAGGGCAGCGTGCAAGCCGGAGACATCATTGGCTACGTGGGTAACACGGGCAATGCGAGGGGCACCCGGCCCCATCTCCATTTCGGCATGTATTACAGGGGAACGGTCGTAAACCCCTACCCGACCCTGGTCAAGTACGGCTGCTGAGTGGACCGTCCTCAGACCGGACGGCGCACTTCGAATCGCTCCCGTGTCCTGATGTAGGTATTGCCGGCCATGCGTCCCACCGCACGCAAGGCATCGTTGTCGATCCGGGTCCCGTCCAACACCCGATCCTCGACGTGGATCACCAAGACGTCGCCCACCACCAACTCGGTACTGCCCGACTCCCCGATCTCGATGATCTGACGTACCTTGCACTCGAGGTTCGCCGGCGACTCCGCGACCAAGGGGGCATGCACCTTGTGCCCGTCCACCGCGGTCAGCCCGGCGATGGCGAACTCGTCGTCATCGGCGCTGAACGAACCCGAGGTCACCGACATCGCCTCGACCACCGACTCCGACACGATGTTGACTGTGAACTCACCGGATAGTCCCGCCAGGGTCGAGCTGTCCTTGGGTCGGTCGGTATGACTGCCCGCGGAGAACAGGACGACCGGTGGATTCGACGAGACGATGTTGAAGAACGAGAACGGAGCGAGATTGTTGGTTCCGTCGGCTCGTCGCGTGCCAATCCACCCTATTGGCCGGGGCACGATCAGTCCCGACAAGAGCTTGTATCGGTCCCTCGACTGAGTGTCGGCGAGATCGAAAACGACCTTGCTCACATCATCACTTCGCGCAAGTGGTCGAGCCGGATCGCCCCAGCTTCCAGCATCTCGCTGTGAAAGTCTTTCTGATCGTATCCGGCGCGCCCTCGCGCCCGATCGCGCATGTCCAGGATCTCCCGCTCTCCCACCTTGTAGGAGATGGCCTGGCCCCACCAACCCAGATACCGCTTGACCTCGGATTCGGCTACGTCCTGGGCCTGAAGGCCAACCCGGGTCATGTAATCGACGGCACGCTCGTAATCCCACACGTCGCCGGGGTGGAGGGGGGCGTCGGCGGGAATGGTGAACCCGAGCTGACACCCGATATCGACGACCACCCGCACCGATCGGAATAGCTGGCTGGCCAACAGCCCCAGCCGGTATTCCGGCTTCTCGAAGAATCCGAGCTCGTCCATGAGTCGCTCCGCGTAGAGCGCCCATCCCTCGCCGGCCCCCGAGTACCAGATGACGACGCGATGAAATCGCGACAGCCGTTCCCTCTGGAGCACGGCAGTCCCCACCTGGAGATGGTGGCCCGGAAAGCCTTCGTGATAGGCGGTCGACACCTCCTGCCAATAGGGCAGCCTTTCCCGCTCTCCCGGCGCGTACCAGATCGATCCCGGACGGGTGAAGTTCTCAGAGGGAGACATGTACCAAGCACCGAGACTGCCACCCGGTGGTGCGATGTTGACGGTCACCACCTTCAACTCGTCAGGCACCGAGAAGTGGACGCCTGCGAGCTGGGAGATTGCCTGTTGCTGGATCCCGGACACGAACTGGACGAACTCATCTCTGGTGGCGGCAGACCGATCAGGGTCCGTCTCGAGCAGCTCGATGACCTCTGAGATGGTCTTGTCGGGGTCGATGTCACTCGCCGTGGCCTCCATCTCTTCCCGCAGTCGCCTCACCTCCGACCATCCCCAGGAGTAGGTCTCTTCGGGATCGATGGTCATGCCGAGGAACTCATCAGCGCCACGCAGGTATTCCTCGAGGCCGACGGCGTCCTCGCGGCGGGCGACAGGTAGATAATCGGTGCGGAGCCATGAGGCGAAGTCTGCGCTGGCAGCTCGAGCCGACTCCACAGCACGACTCACACGGTCAGAGTCGCCACCCGATGACTCCGCGTCCGTTGGGAAGCCGAGGAACCGAGACTCGTCGGATGCCGCCGCCTCCACCTGCTCCAGCACCGACTCGGCTTGGCGCATGGCGACGGTGTCACCGGCGGCGACCCCGATCTCCAGGCAGCGTCGGTAGCCGTCGAGCATTCCGCCCAGGCCCTCGAGACGGGCCGCGATCGCCGACCAATCGTCGGCATTGTCCTTGCTCATCACGTCGAAGACGTTCCGCATGAGCTGGAAGGGGCTCGAGATGTGGTTCAGGTCCCGGCGCCACTTGTGCGATTCGAACTTGTAGATTTGCTCACCAAGCCAGTCACTCATGACTCGGGCACCGAATGCCTGAACCTCGTCCGGGTGATCCAGATGCGGGTCGAGCTCCTCTTTTGTCGTCCGATAGAGGTCAGCCCTTTCGGCCACGCCCTCTGGTGAGTAGTCGGTGCACTGGTCGTCATGGCCGTCGATTCCGAACGTCGTGGCCGCGATGGGCATGGCCTCGGCCCAGGCGTCGGTGAACCGGTCGGAGATCTCAAAAGGTGTTGGCATGACAGCCGAGGCTAACCATGGTTGCTGCAGCTCTGATTCCGATACCCTCCCCCCCGGTGGCAGATCTGATCGAAGTTCGGCGCGACGAGAGATTCGACGTAGCCCGTCTCACCGAGTGGATGGGTGGTGTGGACGGACTTCCTTCAGACACACCAGGTGTGGCCCAGTTCGGAGGAGGCAAGGCCAATCTCACCTATCTGCTCACGTTCCCGGACGGCTCAGAGCTGGTGTTGCGCCGACCTCCTCTGGGGCCGGTGGCCAAAGGCGCGCACGACATGTCGCGGGAGTACCGGGTCCTTTCCACACTTTGGAAGTCGTTCGACAAGGCGCCCCGCGCCGTCGCCTATTGCGGAGACGAGTCGGTGATCGGCTCCGACTTCTTCTTGATGGAGCGACGCGACGGTGTGGTGGTCCGGGGCGCCATCCCCGATGAGTTCGGAGGGGGACATGATCCCGAATCGACGAGAAAGCTGTCGGAAGTCGTGATCGACACCCTTGCCGAGTTCCATACGGTGGACCCCGCCACTTGTGACCTCGATGATCTCGGACACCCGGAAGGATTCCTACGCCGCCAGGTGGAAGGCTGGCAGCGCCGATGGGACAAAGCCAGACACGACGACAACCCACTCGCGGACGAAGTCGGACTTTGGCTCGAGGATCATCTTCCTGCAGAGGCCAGGCCGACCCTGCTTCACAATGACTGGCGGCTGGACAACATGGCCGTCGCCTACGGCGACCCCGGCCGTTGCGTCGCGGTCTACGACTGGGACATGGCCACCCGGGGCGACCCCCTGGCCGACCTCGGGACCCTCATGGGCTCCTGGTTCGATCCCGGAGAGGCGCCGGGGGAATTGAGCATGATGCCGACGCAGAGCCCGGGGTGGCTCGATCGGAGCACCGCGGTGAACCGCTACATCGAGAAGTCGGGAAACGACTCAGCAGAGGTGGACTGGTATCTCGTCTTCGGGGCGTGGAAACTGGCGGTGATCCTGCAACAGATCTACATCCGCTGGCTGCGCGGCCAGACCCAGGACTCCAGATTTGCCACGCTGGATGAAGCGGCACGGCATCTGTTCCGCTTGGCGGCGGAACGCAGACCCTGACCTGTGACCCGTAGACCCCGATTACGCGAGCCCCGGGCTATGAGCGTCGCCTGGCGACGCCGTGAACCCCAGGTTCGAGAATGGGCTCGATTGTGAGTGAGTACTCACTCACTCTATGATGGCCCGATGCCGACACGACAACGCGCCGAGCCCCTCGCCCCCGAACAACGCCGCAGGGCCATTGTCGAGGCGATCATCCCTCTCCTCCTCGACCAGGCAGGAACCGTCACCACGGCACAAATGGCCGAGGCAGCCGGAGTTGCCGAAGGGACGATCTTCAAAGTCTTTCCCGACAAGACAGCCCTCCTTCATGAGGCCCTCACGACCTGTTTCGACCCCGAATCGGTCCTGGATCAGCTCGCCGCCATCGAACATGACCTTCCTTTCGAGATCAAGTTACGCAAGGCAGCGGCCATCGTCCTGAAGAGGGCCGACAGAGTTCATGCCCTGGCCGCTGTTCTGCGCTCGCTGCCCCCAAGCACCCAGACTGACCACCGGAAAATCCACGAGAGGGCCATCGAAGCCAACAGCCTGATCTTCTGGGGTCTGACCCGTATCTTCCAAGAAGAGTCGGAGCGACTCGCCGTGGAGCCGGCCCGCGCGGCTGCCGCGTTCCGCGGGCTGCTCCACGCAGTGAGCTTCCCTCTGAGCGACCCCGACGAGCTCATCGCTGCCGACGAAGCCATTGACATTCTCCTCCACGGAGTCGTCGTCAGGGAGGTGAGCTGATGTTGTGGAAGCTCCTCGGGCGGTATCTGCTCCCTTTCCGTCGCGAGCTCCTATTCGTGCTGGTGCTGCAACTAGTGGCCACCATGGCGGCTCTCTATCTACCCACCCTCAACGCCGACATCATCGACAACGGCGTTGTCCTCGGCGACACGGGCTACATCATCCGTATTGGTGTCGTCATGCTGGGAGTGTCGCTGGTGCAAATCACCGCGACGATCGCCGCCGTCTACTTCGGCTCACGCACGGCGATGGGACTCGGGCGCGATCTCCGCTCGTCGATCTTTCACCAGATTGGAGAATTCTCGAGCCGGGAGGTCGCCCGTTTCGGAGCGCCGTCGCTGATCACCAGAAACACCAACGACGTCCAACAGATTCAGACCGTCACAGCCATTGGCCTGACCATGATGGTGACGGCGCCGATCATGATGATCGGAGGCATCATCATGGCCCTCAGGGAGGATGTCGGCCTGTCATGGCTCGTCGTCGTGGCGGTTCCGATCTTGGGTGCTTCGATCGGACTGATCGCCACCCGGCTGGTTCCGGCGTATCGGTCGATGCAGAGGAAGATCGACACGGTCAACCGCGTGCTGCGCGAACAGGCCACGGGGATCCGGGTACTGCGAGCCTTCGTCCGGGAGCCATACGAGACCGCTCGCTTCGACTCGGCCAACGCCGATCTGACCAACGTGTCGCTGACGGTTGGTCGATGGATGGCGGCGATGTTCCCGCTCGTGATCCTGATCCTCAATGTGTCCAGCGTCGCGGTCCTTTGGTTTGGTGGGCTGCGCATCGAGGCTGGAGCGATGGAGATCGGGTCGCTGACGGCCTTTCTGACCTACCTCGTCCAGATACTGACGTCGGTCATGATGGCGACGCTGATGTTCGTGATGGTCCCCAGGGCCGCAGCCTCGGCTGACCGAATCGGCGAGATCCTCGACACCGAGCCATCGGTGAAACCTCCGGTTGTCCCGGTATCCCACCTGAACGAGAAGGGCCACCTCATATTCGACAACGTCACCTTCACCTATCCCGGTGCCGACCATCCCGTGATAAGCAACGTGAGCGCCCGGATACGGCCCGGTCAGACCTTCGCCATCATCGGATCGACGGGCGCCGGAAAGACGACACTCGTCAATCACGTACCCCGCCTCATTGACACCACCTCGGGCTCGGTGTTGGTCGATGGATCAGACGTGCGCGAGATCGATCCTGAGTTGTTGTGGTCGAAGATCGGGCTGGTTCCGCAGAATCCATATCTCTTCTCGGGCACGGTCGCCTCGAACCTGCAATACGGAAAGCCCGACGCCAGTGAGGAGGAGATGTGGGAAGCCCTGGAGATCGCCCAGGCGCGAGACTTCGTAGAAGCCATGCCCGAAGGGCTCTACGCCCCGATCGCTCAGGGCGGCACGAATGTCTCGGGAGGGCAACGACAGCGTCTTCAGATCGCACGTGCCCTCATCAAGAAACCCGAGATCTACGTCTTCGACGACTCCTTCTCGGCGCTCGATCTGGCTACCGACGCCCGCCTGCGCCGCGCTCTGCGACCGGTGACACGGGAGTCATCTGTGGTGATCGTCGCTCAGAGGGTGTCGACCATTGCCGACGCCGACCAGATCCTGGTCCTCGAAGACGGCAAGACAGTCGGACTCGGCACCCACAACGAGTTGCTGCATACCTGTCCGACGTATGTCGAAATCGTGGCGTCGCAGGCTCAGGCGGAGGCGGTTTGATGAGCGGCCGCACCATGAAGGAGACCGAGCGGATCGAAGCGCCACGGGGCCCCGGCCATGGGATGATGGCCGGACAGGTGGGTCAGAAAGCGCTCAGCTTCGGACCTTCTCTGCGGAGGTTGATCAGACATCTGCGGCCACAGCGGGTCAAGGTGATTTTCGTGTTCGTCGCCGCCGTGGCCAGCGTCGCTCTCTCCGCGATCGGCCCTCGAGTGTTGGGTCGGGCCACGGACATCGTGTTCGCCGGGGCGATAGGAGCCCGGATGCCCGAGGGGATATCACGGGAGCAGGCAATCGAGGGGGCACGGGCATCCGGCGAGGGCCGAATCGCGGATCTACTCTCCGGAATCGACTTCATTCCGGGGGCAGGCATCGACTTCCGGGCGCTGGCGACCATCCTGTGGGTCGTCCTCGCCCTCTATGCAGGCTCGGCATTTCTGGCGTACCTGCAGGGATGGCTGCTCAACGACGTCGTCCAAAACACCATCTACCGGCTGCGTTCCGGTGTTGAGGACAAGCTCAACCGTCTCCCATTGAGTTACTTCGACCGTCAGCCTCGAGGCGAGCTTCTCAGCCGGGTCACCAACGACATCGACAACATCTCCCAAAGCCTCCAGCAAACGATGAGCCAGATGCTGACGTCGCTGCTGACCATCGTCTTCGTGGTGACCATGATGATCGTCATCTCGCCCACGCTGGCACTCGTGGCCCTGATCACAGTGCCGGTGACGCTGGTCGTGGCCGGACAGATAATGAGACGATCCCAGGGCCAGTTCATCGCCCAATGGAGACATACAGGGGCTCTCAACGGCGAGGTCGAGGAGGCGTTCACCGGCCACGCCCTGGTCAAGGTCTTCGGACGTCAGAGGGAAGTTCAGGCGAGGTTCGAGGACGAGAACTCCAAGCTGCATGAAGCCAGCTTTCGGGCCCAGTTCCTGTCCGGGCTGATCATGCCGATCATGATGTTCATTGGAAACCTCAACTACGTGGTGATCGCGGTCATCGGCGGCTTGCGTGTGGCGAGCGGCACCATGAGCCTCGGGGACGTCCAGGCCTTCATCCAGTACACACGTCATTTCACGCAGCCGATCACCCAGCTGGCATCGATGGTCAACCTGCTCCAATCAGGGGTCGCTTCCGCCGAGCGAGTCTTCGAACTGCTGGACGAGGACGAAGAGACATCCGATGATGGCAAGGCTGTCATGCCGGGTGTTGCCCGAGGGCGGGTGTCCTTCGAAAACGTCGACTTCCGGTACGAGGAAACCAAGCCGTTGATCGAGGATCTCAGTCTCACGGTCAATCCGGGCCAGATGGTGGCGATCGTCGGGCCCACCGGAGCCGGCAAGACGACGCTGGTCAATCTGATCATGCGGTTCTACGAACTGGACGGGGGACGGATCACGCTGGATGGCGTGGACATCGAGATGATTCAACGGTCGGCCCTGCGCTCCCAGATCGGGATGGTGCTTCAGGATCCTTGGCTGTTCCACGGGACGATCCGGGAGAACATCGCATACGGACGACCTGATGCGACCGATGAGGAGATCACCGAGGCGGCCAAGGCCACCTTCGTCGACCGGTTCGTTCACAGCCTTCCTGACGGATACGACACCGTGATCGATGATGAAGGCAGCAACATCAGCGCCGGGGAGAAACAGCTGATCACAATCGCTCGCGCCTTCCTCGCCCGACCGGCGCTTCTCATCCTCGACGAGGCGACGAGCTCGGTGGACACACGGACCGAGCTGCTACTCCAGCATGCGATGGCTGCGCTCCGCACCAATCGGACCAGCTTCGTGATCGCCCACCGCTTATCCACGATCAGGGACGCCGACCTAATCCTGATGATGGAGGAAGGACGCATCGTCGAACGAGGCACTCACGAAGAACTAATAGCGCTCAATGCCGCCTATGCCGCCCTCTACAACTCCCAATTCGCCGGTCCCGACCTGGCCTCTGAGCCGCGGAGCGGCGTTACTCAGCCATTCCCTGACCGACCCGCCGCGGCGTTCTAGTGGCTGTCGCCCAGGTCCGGTCGCGAATTGGGCGACCCGGCATCGTCGCTCACACGGACGGACGACGCGTGAGCACTAGTAGTCGATACCGCGGCGGGCCATGATGCCCGCATCGAAAGCATGTTTTACCTTGCGCATCTCGGTGACGGTGTCGGCGATTTCGATCAGCCGTTGCGGCGCATCCCGTCCGGTGAGGATGACATTCACCTTCTCCGGGCGGCTCCCGAGGACCTCGGCGACTTCGTCTTCGTCGATCCAACCCCAGTTGACCGGATAGGTCACCTCGTCGAGAACGACCAGGTCGTAATTGCCAGAGTCGATGGTCGACTTGGCATGATCCCAACCGGCCACGGCGATGGCCTGCGACTCCTCCATGTCCTTCGACTCCCAGGTGAACCCGTCCCCCATCGCCCACCAGTCGACCCCCAACTCCCGTGCCACCTTCTCCTCACCGACGTTCCACTTTCCGGACTTGAGGAACTGAATCACGGCAACCTTCCAGCCCCGGGCGATCGCCCGCATGATGGTCCCGAAAGCCGCCGTCGACTTTCCCTTGCCGTCACCGGTGTTGATCAGCAGCAACGAGGGGGCACGCACGGTTCCCTTGCGCGGAGACTCAGTTGGTGGCGTCTGTTGATCGGTCATTCGTGTTTCTCATCGGGACCACTATCGGTCCGTCCCGATCCTCGAGGACTCTGATCCCGGCACCGTAGTGAGCCTTCAGGTTGGGCTCGGTCAATACTTCGTCGGGCCGACCCTCGGCAACCACCACTCCCCTGCTTATCAGCAGGAGCCGATCGGCATAACGCCCGGCAAGGGTGAGGTCGTGGGCCGCGGTCACCACAGTGAGCCCTTCTTGTCGACGTAGGTCGTCGACCACATCGAGAACCTCAACGGCATGGCCGACATCGAGGCTCGCGGTCGGCTCGTCGAGCAGCAGGACCGGGGCCTCCTGGGCCAGGGCGCGGGCCAGGACGGCGCGTTGTGCTTCCCCACCTGACAGTGTCCCCAGTGGGCGACGGGCGAACCCACCGAGATCGAGCTTCTCCAAGGCGAGACGGACCGTCTCGACGTCGCGCTTGGTCTCCGCTGCGAGATAGCCGAGATGCGGGGTCCGGCCCAACATGACGTAGTCGGCCACCCCCATATCGTCGGGAAGATGAGGTCGTTGCGGCATCCAGGCGATGTCGAGACCCGGTCGCCGTTGACGGCCGCCCAATGACACCGCACCCGTGTGTGGCGCCACACCGACGGCGGTCTTGAGCAGAGTCGTCTTGCCCGCTCCGTTGGGCCCGATCAGCCCCACCCACTCGCCATCTGCGACGTCGAGAGCGATCGGGCCGAGCACCCTGGTGCCGCCGTACGTCACGACCACGTCGGACCACCTGATCATGTCGGCCCTCGCATGGTCCGAAGCACGAGCAGGAAAAACGGCGCCCCGAAGAAGGCCGTAACCACTCCGATGGGCAATTCCGCCGGAGAGATGAGGGTGCGCGCCGCCACGTCGGCCAGCATCAGGAATGAAGCCCCGAAGAGGATCGAGAGGGGGACAATCACCCGGTAGCTCCATCCGAACAAGAGACGGATGGTGTGGGGGACGATGATGCCCACGAACCCGATCAGCCCGCTGACCGACACCGCAGCGGCGGTGGCGAGTGTGGCTGCGATCACAACGACCGCGCGGACCAATCCGACGTTCACACCGAGCGCGCGCGCCTCATCGTCACCGATGCTGAGAACATCGAGGAGCCTGCGACTGGCGAACAGAGCGAACGTTGCCAGCACTGCGTACGGAAGAAGATCGATGACGTCACTCCAGCCAACGGTGACCAACCGTCCCAGGATCCAGGAGTACACCTCGCGCAGGGTCTCCACATTCTGCTGCAGCACGTAGGTCTGAATGGCCGTGGCGAAGGCGGCCACGGCGACACCGGCGAGGATGAGGGAGGTCGCGGATCTGCCGCCCACCGAGCGACCCAGGGCATAGGTGACGACAACCGCGACCAAACCTCCGACAAAGGCGAACGGGGCAAGCACCGCTGACTCGCGGGTCACTGCAAAAGCCACGGTTGCTCCGAGGCCGGCTCCGGCGGCGACACCGAGAAGATAGGGATCGGCGAGGGCATTGCGGAAGACGCCCTGGTAGGAGGCGCCCGCCACAGCCAGGACCGCGCCCACGATTGCGCCCAGGACGACCCGGGGCAACCTGATCTCGAAGAGGATGTTGGTCTGAACGTCGCTGAGTCCGGACTCGACGGTGAGGCCGGGTAACGCGTCGAGGATTGCTTTCACCACAGAAGAGGTGTCGAGCCCGGCAGCCCCCACCGCCGCACCCAGGAAAGCAACCGAGAGAACAGAGACCACCCCGGCAGAGAGCGAGATCCAACTGAGATGGGCTGACCGCGCCTCGCCCGGGGTGGCAGCTGGTGTCAATTCTGACTCATGTAGGTGTCCAGTGCGTCGGAGATCGACTCAGCGAATTCGACGATTCTGGGGCCCCATCGCGAGGCGATGTCCGAGTCGAGCTCGAATACGCCACCCTCCTGGACGGCGGTCAACACGTCCCACCCCGGCCGAGCAGCGACCGTCTCGGCAGACTCGCCGTAGACGGAGTCGGCCAGGAAGATCAGATCGGGATCTG
Source organism: Acidimicrobiia bacterium (assembly GCA_036374335.1). Taxonomy (GTDB): domain Bacteria; phylum Actinomycetota; class Acidimicrobiia; order Spongiisociales; family ZC4RG35; genus JANQRA01. The sequence continues at coordinate 5,742 of DASUUC010000010.1, read as the reverse complement.
CTGCCACCAAGAACTCGCTCGATATCTGTGGGTATCCAAAGGCCGTCCCATCCTCGTCCGCAGGGTCGGCGATGTTCTCGAGACCGAACATCGAGTAGATCTGCCCGAAGAAAGTCGACGAGGTGACCGTGTAGAGATCGGCGTCGATCTCGTGGAAGTAAGTGGTGTCTTCCGGAACATCGGGAGCCTCTTCGCTGATCTTCGCCAGATCGTCCTGGATGGACTCGTTGACCACGATGGCCTCCTCGATGTGACCCGTGGCCGCTCCCGTCACCTCGATTTGGCGATAGGTGTCATCGAGGGTCGCCGCCGCGCCGAAGCTGATCACCGGTACGTCAGCTGCCTGCAACGAAGCCACGAGATCGCCCGGGTCGTAAGAGATGAATACCAGATCGGGCTCGTAGGCGAGGATCGCCTCGATATTCGGGGTGAACCCTGACAGATCAGTCATCGGGGCATCCTCGGGGTAGTTGGACTGATCGTCCACTGCCACTACTTGGTCCCCGGCGGCGATGGCGAAAACGATCTCGGTCGCCACCGTCGACAAGGACACGATCGACTCGGGTCTCTCCTCGATGGTGACTGTCCCGTTGTCGGCGTCCACGGTCACCGGGAAGGCGGCTTCGACCGTCGTGGTGGGCGCGGCTTCCGTAGTTGAGGTGGTACCCGATGCCCCGGTCGTTGTGGTGGTGTCGACTGTGGTCGTTGTCTCACCCCCGGTGTCTGTCGTACCGCAAGCTGCCCCGATCAGCAGCATTGTCAGGAGCAAGAAACTCCTTCTCATATGAAACATCCTCCGTTTCTGGAGGATGAAGCGGTCTGTGTGGCTTTCCCTGAGCCTCCACGGGTCCGTCTTCATCCGAGACGTATGCGTGGCCCTGGGCTCAGGCGACCTGGCTCGTCTCCCCTTCTCGATGAGAAGGCGGAGCTTCACAGTTGCGGGACAGCGCCGGGGTCTAACCGGCTTCGCTGGCCAAGGGCGCCCGTCCTCTGTGACGGGCACTTGCAGAGTAGAGGGCAGAGAGTAGAGAGTAAAGGGAAGGGACCATTGAGACTACGCGCACACGGCAGAACGCGGTGTCGATACTCTCTACCACATACTCTCAACTGCGAGCGGAGCGAGCTGCTAGTCGACCTCTTCGGTGTTGACGCCGAGGGTGGCGGTGATGGTGATCTCCTCGCCGTCCCGGAGGATGAGGATCTCGACTATCTCGCCCGGCTGGTGGGCGCGCACTTGGGCCACCAGGTCGGGGAAGCCGTTGATGGGCACACCATCGAACCCGATGACCACGTCATCCACCTGTAAGCCTGCCTCGTCTGCGGCAGAACCCTCGACCACAGTCGAGATCACGGTCCCAGCCTGGCCCTCGCTATCGACATTTTCACCCTGGAGTCCGAGGAATGCAGTCTCAATGGGCTCCTCGGAGATGATGGCGTCGGCATAGGTCACGACTATGTCGGAGGGGACGGCGAATCCGACACCGTCATTGGCCCCGCTGTCGGTGAAGATCGAGACGTTGATCCCCAGCACGCGTCCCTCCCGGTCGACGAGAGGACCACCTGAGTTGCCTGGGTTGATGGCGGCATCCGTTTGCAGCATCGAGGCGCAGGTGTTGACCGAGCAGTTGGTCTGATCGACTGCAGAGATGATGCCCGCTGTCACGGTCGACTCCAGACCCCAAGGGCTACCCACGGCGATGGCCATCTGACCCACCCGAGGCTTCTCGGCGACAAAGGTCGCCGGCGTCACGTCGCTCTTATCCACCTCGATGACAGCGATGTCGACCTCGTCCGCGGTGCCAAGGACGTTTCCGGTGACCTGCTCTCCATCGGTGAACCTGACCCGCACCGTGTCAGACCCCTGGACGACGTGGGCGGCGGTGAGGATCATGCCTTCGTCATAGACCACTCCGGAGCCGACGCCTGACTGGGTCTGGATGTACACCACCGACGGGAGGATGACCTGTGCGGCGTCGGCAACAGGCTCTGCTCCTTCCGTCGGCAACACGACGTCAACATCCTCGGGGGTGGCCGTGCTGGTCGTAGTGGTCTCGTCGGCAGTCGCCTCGGTCGACGGCTCCGGATAGGTCCAGATGATACCTGCCACGACCAGTGCCACGGCACCGAAGAAGAGGACTGCGGACAGCCAACCTGGTAGCCGTCTTCCGTCCCTTGTTGTGTTTGCGTCTGTCACTGTCTGACCTCCTAACGCAAAGGTAGGAGTAACCCGTTAACTGCCCACTAAATCATCCATTAAGTATCGGTAAAAGGCGAAACCTCCGGTGGTGCCCCCGCTTGGTCCTGGCGGGGAATCCACATGACCATCGTGGTTCCCGGTTTTCCTTTGCCGGAAAAAGAGGCAAGGGCACCACCATGGCCTTCGGCGATCTGAGTGACGATGGAAAGACCCAGACCGACCCGATCCCCTGGAGCATCCGGCAACCCGTGCCCGGAGTCACGTACCCCGAGCCAAGCCCAGCCGTCGACGACACCACTGCCTACCACAACACTGGACCCAGAGGGCGCCGCTCTCACCGCATTGTCCACCAGATTGGAGAGGGCACGATCCAATGCGATGTCCACCCCCATCACGATGGCCTCGTCGGCCCGGGATTCGATCTCGACACTCTTCTCTGCGGCAACCGAGGCGAAGTCGGATGCCTTGGCCTGGGCTATCTCGGCGAGGTCGAGGGTCACCGACTGCGCCCTCCCGGTCTGTAGACGCGCCGTGGCGAGGAGATCCTGGATCATCTTCGACATCTTCTCGGCGTTGCGGCGGATGACGTTTCCCGCCTCTCGCCACTCCTCCAGTCCTGCCACCGGATCGTCGGCCACGAGCTCGACGTTCGAGCGGATGATGGTGAGCGGCGTCCGCAGGTCGTGGCTGGTGTCGGCAAGGAACTGGCGTTGACTGGAGAAGGCGGAGTCGAGGCGCTCGAGCATCTCGTCGAAGGTGTCGGCGAGCCGCTTCAACTCGTCCTCGGGTCCCTGCAAGGCGATACGTCTGCTCAGGTCGGAGGCCTGGATCTCACGAGCCACGGTGGTGATCTCACCTACCGGCTTGAGCACCCGCCCGGACATGATCCAGCCGACCACGATGCTGAGAAGGAAGAGAATCCCGAAGGCGATGAGGGTGAAGCTGGTCACCTGGCTCAACACGATGTCGGCATAGATCGACTCGATGGCACGTATTTCGACCTCCTGGTAGGCGGGCAGCTCGAAGACACGGCCCGATTCGAGGGCCACCTGTCTGCCTTCCCAGAGGTGAGTCATCATCTCGTCTGAGTAAACGCCCCTCCGCACCGCGAGGTAGACCAGGCCGAGCAGCGCACCGCCAAGACCGAATACCAGTGCCGAGTATTGAACAGAGAGCCTGAACCTGATGGACTGCCAGCTCTGCACGTCAATCCTCCTGGAGGCGATAGCCCCGTCCGGCGACGGTGGTGATGAGAGGCGGATCGCCCAATTTCTTGCGGAGATTGCTGACCGTAACCCTCACGACGTTGGTCAGGGGGTCCGCCATCTCGTCCCAGACGTGTTCCAGCAGGCGTTCCTGACTCATCACCACCCCGGCATTGGCCATGAAATAGTGCAGCAATGCGAATTCCTTCGCGGTCAAGTCGAGACGCCGACCATCGCGTCGGGCGATAAACCGAGCCGAGTCGAGCTCGAGAGGTCCAACGGCTATCAGTGGATCGCTTTCGGTGTCACGTCTGATCAATGCCCTCACTCGGGCCGAGAGCTCGGCAAAGGCGAATGGCTTGACCAGATAATCGTCGGCCCCCGAATCCAAACCGGCGACCCGATCCTCCACATCGTCCCGGGCGGTCAACATGAGGATCTTGGGACGGTCGCCCTCGAGGGTGGGCAGTTTCCCCGAGACGAGGTCGCGGCACAGTTGAAGACCGGAACCGTCGGGTAGGTTCCAGTCCAGGACCAGGACGTCATAGCCCGCAGAGCGGAGCTTGATGTCGGCATCACCGGACCTCAAGGCGACGTCGACAGCATGGCCATCGCGACGCAAACCACGGGCGATCACATCGGCGAGATCGGGCTCGTCTTCGACTACGAGTAGGCGCACTGGTCACCCAAGATACGGGTTGACAGGTAATTGATGAATAAACCAGGGATAGGTCATCCGCCAGACAAGTATGGACTTCCGACCTATGTGGATCGACACCTTTTTGCCGATCCTGCCAGTCGGAGATATTGATGGTTGTGACATTCATAACTGAAGACGGGGAAGGTTTTCACACCTACACCGGTCATGTTGTCAGCCGGGGCCCATCGACAATCGTGGTCCTGCTCACCGAACCGTTCGCCATTGCCGGCCGATCGGTGCAATTCCCGATCACTCAGGTGGTCGAGGAAAAGGTCATTTCCGCCTAGAGCGGAGTTCATGGCCGGGATAGGCTGACCGGCATGTTCGTAGAAGCGTCGACGCTGACGTCGCTCGCTGTCGCCGGCGGCGTCGGAGCCCTATTTGGTTTCGTCGGCGGTTTCCTCGCTGGTGCCGACAATCTCTTCGGCGTTCTCCTCATGGGGATCATCGGCGGAGTGGCCCTTTCGGCGATCATGCGCATCGCCGGAGCCCCGGCGATCTACGGGGTAGGCGTAGAGAACTTCTCTCTCGTATGGGCCGCTCTGGGCGGTCTGGTCCTCGGCTTCGTCGTGGGCCGCGCCAACGTCTGATACGGCGTTGCCATAGCAATAGGTCGTGGATTTCCGAGACCTGATGCTGGAGCACCTCTCTCAGTCGGCGCTGGATGGGTTCTCGTCGAGCCACCTGCGGACCGCGTCGCGCGACACACCGTGCTCGTTGAGGAGGCGGGCTCCCGCTGAGCCCTCGTCGCGCAGGATTCCGAGCACGATGTGCTCGGTGCCGATGTGGCGGCCCTCGCCATGGATCGCCTCCCGCAACGACAACTCGAGGACCTTCTTCGAGTCCGCGGCGAAAGGGATGTGACTCGACGTCGGAGCTTCATCGGGGGGCCTACGCAGCGAACCCAGGGCGGTTCGCTGAATCGCCTCGACATCGCCGCCGACTCCCTCCAGGATGGCTCGCGCCCCACTCTCCACATCGGTGAGGGCGGCGACGAGATGGAGGGTGCCAATCTCTGGTGATCCGAGATCGTGTGCATATTCCACAGCCCGCTTCACCACCGAACGCGCCTCCGGGGCGAACCGGGTGAACAGGCCCCTTTTCGGCCCCCTGAATCCCGGAGCCCGGCGTACGAATCGCTTCTGGGCGGCCTGTTTCGACACGCCGATCGCCTGACCGATATCCGCCCAAGAACCACCGCTACGACGGGCGCGCTGCACGAAGTGGTCGACCAGGTCGTCAGCCAGCTCTCCAAGACGCCCGGAGAGTATGACCGCGTCCGTCAGCAGCTCGAGTGAATCACGATCCGGTCGATCGATCCAGGCGACGAGTTCTTCGAGATCAGGAAGCCGTTCCACCCCGTCAACTTTAGGTTGACAGCAACTCCTTGTCAATGCCAGGTTGACGACCTGGAACGAAGAAGGGCGGCCGAAGCCGCCCTACCAACGTGAAGCACGAGGGTCTGTCAACCAACTGCGCCGGCCGCCGCCATGTTGAGCTCGATGAGACGGTTCATCTCGACTGCGTACTCCATCGGCAGCTCCTTGACGATCGGCTCGATGAACCCGGCCACGATCATCGAAGTCGCCTGATCCTCGGTCAGACCTCGAGACATGAGATAGAACAGCTGATCCTCGCCC
>DASUUC010000009.1:0-39030 GCA_036374335.1 Acidimicrobiia bacterium | reverse complement strand
GATCGTGCGCTCTGCGTCGGTCGAGGAGGATGGCGACCACCTCCGGATCTATGACCGAGCCGCCCGACCCCACCCGTCGCACCGCATCGACGAACTCCGCCAGGTCGGTGACCCGATCTTTGAGGAGATAGCCGACACCCGATGGGTTGTCCCGGAGCAGATGCATGGCTGCATGGGTCTCTACGTGGTGGGTGAGCACCATCACGTTGAGCGGTGGCTGCCGGGAACGCAGGTCGGCCGCGGCCTGGAGGCCCTCGTCGGTGTGGGTGGGAGGCATGCGAACGTCTACTATTGCCAGGTCGGGTCGGTCGCGGTCTACTGCTTTCATCAACTGCTCTGCGTCCTCGGTCTGTGCCACCACTTCCAGGCCGGCATCTTCGACGAGCCGGACCAAACCCTCCCGGAATAGAAGGGAGTCTTCGGCTACGACGACCCGCACGGGATCTCGGCTCTCAGGCTGGTGCCGTCGTTGGGTGGGCTCTCCACGTTCAGGGTGCCTCCCAGGGCAGCGACCCGGTCGCTAAGCCCGGTTAGACCGTGGCCAGACGGGTCGGCTCCGCCGACACCGTCGTCGGCGATCTCCACCGTCACCGTTCCGTCGGTGCCTACCGCTGAGACGTCGATTTTTGATGCCGAAGCGTGTTTGGTGGCGTTGGCGAGGCCCTCGGCGGCCACGTAGTAGACGGTGACCTCGACATGCAGCGAGAGATCATCGAGACCGGATGTCCGCACTAGGGTGGGAATCGGCGTGCGGTCGGCGAGCGACTCGAGTGCAGCGGCCAGGCCACCCTCGGTGACGATGGCGGGGTGTATCCCGCGGGCGATGTGACGCACCTCGTGGAGTACCTCCCGGGCCTCCTCGGCGGCAGCGTTGAGGCGCTGGCTCGCCTCCCCCTCGCCACGGTCCTCCAGGGTGGCGGCTTCGGTGCGCAGAGTGAGTGCCAGCGTCAGCAGCCCCTGCTGCACACCATCATGCATGTCGCGTTCGAGACGACGGCGTTCGGTCGCCTGGGCGGTGACGATGCGTTGTCGTGACGCCTTGAGTTCTTCGACCAGGCGGAGGTTGTCGAACACCAGCCCGGCCTGGGCCGCCAGATCGGCGACCAGTCGCTTCTCGGTAGGGTTGAGGTCCTGTCCCGGGGGGAGGTTCAGAGCCAGCGCGCCGAGAAGGAGGTCAGGTTTGCGGATCTCGATCGTGTGAGATGTGTCGGGAAGCTCCGGCAGGCTGTCTCCGTCGAGACGCAAGGCCGGCGGGCTCTGCGTGGTCGGCCAGGACGACACCCGCCGGAGTTGATTGCCGACCACCAGCCAGAGATCGGTGCGACGGGCACCGGTCCCATCGGCCACCAGACGTGCCATGTCCTCGAGGACGGTGTCCTGGCTCGGTGCCTGGCTCATGCGGTGGGCGAGCTCGGCGAGGACGTCGTAGGGGTCTGCCCGCTCTCCGTAGACGAAGCGTCTGGCGAGTTTCTGGACCCAAAGCCGGACCGGCTGGAAGGCAACGGCGACCAGAGCGGTAGCCGCCACGGCGAGGACCACGTCAGAGTCCCCACCGACAATCGAGCCGACGCCGACGACGAGGAGGGCATAGACCGCGGTGATGAGTGCTGCCAGGATCCCGAAGGTGATGGTCTTCGACACGACGGCCCCGAGGTCGTAGAGGTCGTGTTTGAAGATTGCGACGAAAGCGGCGACTGGGATGCTGGCGATAGCGAATGGGAACAAGACCTCGGCGACCGCACTGGCTGGCTCCCAGTCGGAGCCGATGGTGATCGTCACCAGCGTCAGACCGACCAGGGCAGCGGCGTAGGCGAGCCACTGCATCTGTCGTTTCTCCGTTCCCCGGGCCCGGCGGTAGCGGATGACCACGGCTGCAACCGTGCCCAGGATCGAGAGGACCAACAGACCCCATCCCCACTCGTTGAGGCGGAGCCGCTGCACGAACTCGACACCGGTTGGGTTGGGAACCTCCAAAGAGCCCGAGGGGCCCGTGCCCCAGGTCAGCATCATGAACGTTGACGAAAAAACGGTGAACCATGCCACGATGCGATGCCATCTGGTGGGAAGACGCCCGTCCGGGAACAGCAGTGGCAGGAAGACAAAAGCCATTGCCATCCCGGGAACGCCGATCCACAGACTCATCCAGGCGACGAACATCGCCCCGGGTAGCGAGCCAGGCATCGCATCACTCCCGAACACGGCGTAGTCGTGGGCGAAGAGCTGGGCCAGCCAGAAGACACCTGCGCCGAGGGAAACCCAGCCGATCCGGTTCCCGGGCCGATTGCGCAGGATCAACACTCCGACCACCGGGTAGAGGGCGAAGGCCACCACCAGCAACGTGTCGTTGAGGGGCGAACCGCCGAAGAATGTCGACGGATCTCGCGACCAGTCGAGAACAACCAACGTCACGGTGGCCACGGCCAGGGAGGCGGCGAGCAGTAGACCGATCCGTCTCAGCGAGGCAGCGCCGAGCACCCTCCGCTGGGATAGGCCAAGGACGGGAACATCCGTTGACGGTGATCGGGATCCCATGTCACTGCTCCCCGTCCAGGAGGGCGGACAATGCCTCCGCACTTAGATCTTCTTTGCCGATGAACCCGGCGGCGCCCGACTCGGCGATGCGGTGGCCGAGGTCGCGCTGGCTGCGACTGGAGATCAGGACCACCCGGGGGCGATGGCCGTGCTCGTCTGCCAGAAGCCGGGCCACGTCGAAACCGTTCATGTCGGGGAGGTGGACGTCGAGGAGCACGACGTCGGGCCGCTCGCGGCGAGCGGCCCTGATCGCCTCGCCGCCGTCACCCGCCTCACCGGAGACTCGATATCCAGTCGATTCGAGGAACTGGCGGGCCCAGGACCGAAAGCCACGGTGATCGTCGACAATCAAGACCGACCCGGCCATCTCCCAAGTCTTACACGACGGGCAGACCCGCGTCCTCCGTGCCGGCACGGATATCGAAATCCGCATGTCCACGAACCTGCAATGGATGGGCGCCCCGATGACCCCCGACATGGTCTTTCTTACCTTCGGAACCGAGCCGCTACGAGAGGAGTAAGACATGCTCAGGTTCTGGAGTTACTGGATGGGAGCCACCGTGCTGGGGTTCGTCGGAGGCTTTGCCGGCGGGTTCCTGACTATCGGGCTGATCACCGGAGACGAGGGCCCGGAAGCCTTTGGAGTGCCCTTCGAGGTGGCCTTTCCGATATTGCTCGGACTGGCCAGCGCGCTAATGGCAACATTGCAATGGCTGGTCATCCGGCGCCGACGACCGAGTCTGGCCCGCTGGATTCCGGCAACTGCTCTGAGTGTTCTGGCCGGGATCGCACTGCTCGTCGTGTTCGAGACGGTGATAGGCCGGCCGGCGACGATCGCTGCATCCACTCTCAGCGGCGCCCTGCATGGCCTCGCGGTTGGCGCAATCGTCGGCACCGCGCAATGGTTTGTCATTCGCGACTTCGACCCATCGAGACGTTGGATCAAGGCTCACCTGTTGGCCGTCCCAACGGCAGCGGTGGTCGGGGACATCGTCGGCTTCTACGGCACCGGGGGGATCGGGACGATCGTCATCTTCGTTATGTGGCAAGCTCTGGTCGCGCCCACCCTGTATAGCTTGCTGACAAGCAAGCCCGCGGACGAGGAAGTCCGACCCGCACCGGCCCCTGCGTCGGAAGCCCGGGGCTGAGCACAAGCTGCTCACGAGCACAGCTATTGCCAGCCAGCACGCCGTGCTCGCGCATCGCTTTCGTCCTGAACGTTACGCATGGGTGTCCAACGGACTATCGGAGCGCTCGCGCTGCTCATATCGTTCAGCGTGGGAGCGATACCGGATGCCAGGGTCGCCCCGGCGCCCTCGCTCAGCCCTGCTCAGGAGGAACTGGTCGAATGGGGGCTGGGACGGTTCGCAGATCAAGGACTGGTCCTACCAGAGGTCAGCATCGAGTTCCACCCCAGCTCTATCGACTGTCGAGGCCACAAAGGGCTCTACTGGCACGTGACCCGAACGCTTCGCATGTGCAACTTGGACAAGAAGACGATGCTGCACGAACTTGCCCATGCCTGGGCGCAACACGAACTGACCGTGGCCGAAATGGATCGATTCACCCGCTACCGGGGACTCGCCTCATGGAACAGCCAGGCCGATCCATGGAAGGAACGAGCCACAGAACACGCTGCGGAGATCATCGCTTGGGCCTTGATGGACCGACCTGTCCACCTCAGGCTGACCGTTCTCACCGATCACGCATGTCGACGTTCCGAGTTCGGACTGCTGAGCATCGAGGACAGCACCGTCGAACAGCTATACGACGGGTTCATACAACTCACCGGGGCCGAACCCATCTTCCGTACCCCATCCGAGCTCGACTCAGACGCCCTGGAGAGACAATGGCTGGCCAAAGTGGCTAATACGACATCCCCAGAGGCACGCCGACTCGGTATCAGCGAGCCGGACACCGAGCCTCGCTTGAACGACCCATGTGACTAGACCCGCTTGATGGCCGACCCTACCGACTAGACGCGACAACGACCAGAGCACTCCGACACTCACCATCGAGTCGATGGCTGATCGGAGCGACCTCCTACGGGTCGTGGCCGAATGGCATTGGAACGAGTGGGGTGATGTCGACCCGGCTGTTTCACTTCGTTCATGGACGATCCGCCTTGCCGACAACACAAACCATGACCGGACCCCAACGTCGTATGTGGCCATCGTCAAAGGCGATCCCGTCGGATCGGTTGTCCTCGTCGATCACGACATGCCAGACCGTCAAGACTTGGCCCGTCTGTCTCCATGGCTGGCCGGTCTATTCGTTCTGCCTGGCTATCGCCGCGCCGGGATCGGTTCCAGGCTGATAAAACACGCCGAAGCTGAGGCGACGAGATTCGGCGCGAACCAACTCAATGCATACACGTCAACGGCATCCGACCTCTACAAGCGTCTTGGATGGGAAGCGATCCTCGAGATCGAATACGAGGGGTCAGACGTGACCGTCTTCTTCAAACCGCTCGATGCGAAACACTGAATGAACACCGAACTGCGGTCGCTGACTAAACCTTTTGCAAGACCACCGAGTATCACCCCATCAGTAAGCGCGCTAAATGCATGATCTCGGATGGGTCCTAGACGTAGTCAGAATCGCTCGGGATCTACCGTGGTGTCCGCCACCGTGGAGATGTTGGGGATGGCTGTCGGTTTCTATAGGATTCCGATTCTGGTCAACCAATCGGCGTGTTCCTTGGCCAGATCCGGTGGGAATCGCCATCTCATCTCGGCCGGGACTAATGGGATGAGCGAGGGCACGGCCAACGCGCCATCGATCACGGTGACCAAACTAGCTCTCAGCAGGCTTGGCAGATGTCTGGGTAGCCGCACCTCCTCCCCCTTCCCGGCCGCACTCACCAGGCGGAGCAACTCCGCGACCGCGCCCGGCCCGAGGGCGGCCACCCAGAACCTGCGGACGTAGGGGTCGGATGGCTCGATCCCGTTGTCGGCGGGGATGAGCTTGACGGGGACGGTGGGGCGGATCCGGGCGGTGGGGCGAACCAGAGCACCTGCAGGCCCCACGGCGCTATCGATCGGAGGACGATTCTGGCCACTTGCAGGTGCTCCGGCTCTCATACCCTAAAGAATTACAAGTACTGTTAACCAACGTCAACCGTCTTCGAGTAGGGCGCGAAACTATTTGTTATCGGGCGTCGTCAGTGCCCGGGCGTGGGTCGGTCGGCGTCGAGTTGTCTTCGCACCAAGGACCGAACCCAGGTGAGTTGGGTTTCGAGTCCTCTGGGGAGGGCGATGACGCCACTCAGCCAGGGTCGATCCTGGTTGAAGGCCAGCGGCTCACCGTCGAGCCCGAAGGTGGCTCCTCCGGATGCCGCCATGAGCGCTGCTCCGCCAGCCACATCCCATTCGTGTTTAGGCACCGGAGTCCAGGTGAGATGGTCCATCCCGGCAGCGACTCGACCCAGCTTGTAAGCCACCGACCCCATCGGTTTCACACGGATGCCCTCCGCCTCGACGACTGACCATTGCCCGCGGTTGAACTCTGAGCGACTGGCCAGGACTCTGATCGTCTCCAATGGCGGGATCACTGGTTGTGTGACTCGTCGCCCGTTGCACATCACACCGACGCCCTGGGCTCCGATGACCTCGACGTTGGCCGCGGTATTCACGATTCCTCCCGCCAAGGGAACGCCGTCGACTACGGCCGCGACGCTGGTGCAGAACTCCGGTAGCCCGTCGATGAACTCCCGTGTCCCGTCGAGGGGATCGACGATCCAGACAAGTGAGCTATCCAGACGACTGCTGTCATCAGCGGTCTCCTCTGAGAGCCATCCTTCACCGTCTTCCTGCAGATACCCTCTCAACACGGCGTCGACGGCTACGTCGGCTTCGGTTACCGGGTCCCCGCCGGATTTCTTGTGCTCCTGGATCGTTTCGCGATCGAAACGGCGCAGCACATCAGCGGCAGCCGTCAGCGCCTCGGCGATGCGGCCGACTAGAAGGATGGGATCAGACGTCAATCGCTCAGCCGTCGCCGTTCCCGCCGCCCCCACCGCCGCCACCACCGCCGCCGCCCTCGTCGTCCTCGGGAGCGGGCACCCCGACTTGGAGGACGATCGTGGCCGAGGCAGTGATTTCGCTACCTGGTGGCGGATTGGTGCCGACAACGAGCCCGACCCGGTTCTCATCCTGGACGGGGACTTCCTCGGTGACGAGGTTGAGAGCGACATTGGTTTCCGAGGTGAACTCATCCGCTGCCTCTTGGGCCTCCTCGGGGGTCATCCCGATGAAGTCAGGCAAGGAACCGATCGGCGTCTCTCCGTTGGACACCCAAATCGTGACGGTCGTCCCCTGTGGGACGGTGGAGCCGGCGGAGATCGACTGACGGACCACGATGCCGGCAGGCTCCAACGATGGGATCGAGACAGCACTCACGTTGAGTTTGGCGTCGACTCGCAGCTCTCGAACCGCAGAACCCTGCGACAACCCGACAACCGACGGCACGGTGGTCGGTGGTGGCTTCAGGAAGTCCTCGACGTTCGAGGGTTCGCCGGGGAACTGGGTCTCGGGTAGACCGTCCATCACAAACGTCATGAACTCGGCCCAGATCGGGGCGGGAACCGAGCCTCCGAAGACCCGGGGATAGGGCTGACCGTTGATCACGACGTCCTCGAGGGGGATTTGCTCGGCTTCGTATCCCACCCATACCGCCGTGGAGTACTCCGGAGTGAAGCCGACGTACCAGGCGTCGAGGTAGCTCTGGTGGGTTCCGGTCTTTCCACCCTGGGCTCGCCCGATATCTGCGCGTGGTGCGGTCCCGGAGCTTGTGGGCACCTTCTCGAGGGGGCGACGCGCCGCGGCGAAGAGCGCCGGGTCGGCCACCTGCTCGACCTCGGGCTCCTTCTCGTAGATCACTTCACCCACGTGGTTGACGATCCTGGCGACGATGTAGTCGTCGGCATGTGCGCCATTGGTGGCGAAGTTGGAGAACGCGGAAGCCATCTCCAGCGGCGAGACGGCCGAGGCACCGAGGACTATGGAGAGAACGGGCTCCAACGAGGCCTCGGTGATCCCCATCCGCCGCGCCATGTCGACGATGTTCTCGGGTCCGGTGTCCCGGGAGACCTGGGCATAGACGGTGTTCACCGATCGGTATGTGGCCTCCTCCAGGGTGATGACTCCGGTGGAGGAACGGTTTGCGTTCTCCACGGTCCAGATGTTGGTGCCGTTTGGTGAGCAGATGAACTCACACTCGACTTCGAGGGGGCTGCTGCCCGACCAGCGATGGCCGAGGGTGAAACCCTGTTCGAGGGCTGCGGCCAATCCGACGGCCTTGAATGCGGATCCGGGGTTCCTTCGGCCCTGAACCGCCAGGTCGAACTGGCTGAACTCGAAGTCGAGACCCGATGCCATGACTTTCACGGCACCCGTCTCGTTGTCAACCATGGCGATGGCTCCCGTAGGGCGACAGGAGTGGGTCTCTGCATAGGTCTGGTAGTAGGCCTCGTTCTCCTCGTAATCGGGGAAGATCTCCGCACAGGCGGCCAGGTTGTCCTCGTAGTCCGGGAGCGGCAGCCACTGGCTGAGCACACGGTTGGCTTCTCTCTGCAGCCTCAGGTCGATCGTGGTGTAGATCTGCAGCCCGCCCCCGCCCTCGCACTCGACGTCATCGGAAGGGCAACCGAAGATGGCGAGTTTGCGCTCTTCGTTGGTGTCGCCGAGGAAAGAGAATTCGTCGGAGTTGAGTAGCTGGCGTCGGACCTCGGCGACGACATGGTCGGCCTGGCCTCGCTTCGGCGGTGTGTCGACCACTCCGAGAGGCTGGTTTATGGCCTGCTCCGCCTGGGGCTCGGTGATCCATCCTTCTTCTGCCATCTCGGTGATGACGTCGTCGCGGCGGTTGAGTGTGCGCTCCGGGGCTGTACGCGGGTTGTACAGCGATGGGTTGCGAACGAGTACCGCCAACGTGGCTGCCTCGTCGATCTCGAGCTGTTTCAGCGGTTTGTCGAAGAACTCCTCGGCCGCGGTCTTCACGCCATAGGCACCGGAGCCGAAATACACCGAGTTCATGTAGTACTCGAGGATTCGCTCCTTGGGGAACCTTCGCTCCAGCTCGGCGGAGACGAAAGCCTCATTGACCTTCCGTCTGATGCTGATCTCATTTCCGACGAAAGCGTTCTTGACCACCTGTTGGGTGATGGTGGAGCCCCCTCGCGTCGAGTCGGAGATGAAATTGTCGATCGCTGCCGAGACGATGGCCGAGAAGTCGACACCTTCGTGCTCGAAGAACTCCGAGTCCTCGGCGGCTAGAACGGCGTGGACCACCACCTCGGGAACCTCGGCATATGGAATCGGCTCCGAGTTGCGCCCGTCATGCAACTCCGCAAGAACCTCACCCGAGTCTGCATAGACCCGACTGACCCGGCTCAGGTCAGGGAGACTCAGCTCCATGGATCTGGTGTCGGGAACCCACTCGCCGGTCACGTCCTCGAAGGTCCCGTAGGCCGAGTTGGCGCCCAGAAACGCGAAAAGACCCACCCATCCCGAAAGGAGGAGTGAGATCGAGAGGAGAGTCGCCAAGGCGCCGAACCAACGGCCTCGCCGCTCTCGCGCCTCGATTTGGTGGATGAGGGCTTTCCTGGGCATCTAGTGCTGGGGGATAAGACGATCCGGGATGTCGAGTAGTTCCCGCCTACGATCCCGGACGGTGTCAGGATACTTCCCCAATGAGTGAAACCCGGCATACGTCGAGCGACATCGAGGTCGATGTCGTGTACGAGACCCCCGCAGATCCGAAGCGAATAGGACAGCCGGGAGAGTATCCGTATACCCGCGGTCCCTACCCGAGCATGTACCGGGGACGCTTGTGGACGATGAGGCAGTACTCCGGGTTCGGCACTGCCCAGGAGACCAACAAGCGATTCAAGGATCTTCTGGCTGCGGGGCAGAGCGGTCTGAGCGTTGCCTTCGACTTGCCCACACAGATGGGTTTGGACTCGGACAACCCACTTTCGGCTGGAGAGGTGGGCAAGGTCGGGGTGGCGATCGACTCGATCGAAGACATGCGCCGTCTGTTCGAGGGCATACCGCTCGGCCAGGTCTCCACCAGCATGACCATCAACGCCACCGGTCCCCTGCTGCTGCTGCTCTACGAGTTGGTGGCCGCCGAGCAAGGAGTGGGGGGAGACCAGATCCGGGGGACGATCCAAAACGACATCCTCAAGGAGTACGTCGCCCGGGGCACCTACATCTTCCCCCCGAAGCCGTCGATGCGACTCGTCACCGATGTGTTGGCGTATGCCGAGACCAACATCCCCCTGTGGAACACGATCTCGATCAGCGGCTATCACATCAGAGAGGCAGGAGCCACTGCTGCCCAGGAGCTTGCGTTCACCATTGCCAACGGTCTCGCCTACGTGAGCGCGGCGATCGACGCCGGGCTCGACGTCGACCAGTTTGCCCCGCGGCTGTCGTTTTTCTGGAACGGCCACAACGACTTTTTCGAAGAGGTGGCCAAGTTCAGGGCGGCGCGGCGGATCTGGGCTCGTCACATGAGAGAGGAGATCGGTGCCCGCGATGCCAAGTCGTGGGCTATGCGTTTCCACACCCAGACTGCCGGCTCGACTTTGACCGCCCAGCAACCACTCAACAATGTGGTCCGCACCACGCTCCAGGCTCTCGCTGCCATCCTCGGAGGCACTCAGTCGCTGCACACCAATGCCTATGACGAGGCCTTGGGTCTACCCACAGACGAGTCGGCTCTTCTGGCATTGAGGACCCAGCAGGTGATCGCATACGAATCGGGGGTCGCCAATACCGTAGACCCGCTGGCCGGGTCGTATTTCGTGGAGAGTCTCACCGACGAGCTCGAAGCGCGAGCGGAGGAATTGATTTCGACCATTGCCGCCATGGGCGGCTCGGTCGCAGCCATCGAGCAGGGCTGGATGCAGGCAGAGATCGAAGACTCGGCCTATATCGAGGCGCAACGGCAGTCGAAAGGCGAGTCCGTGGTGGTCGGCATGAACCGTTTCGAGTCTGCCGAGGGCGAGCCGCTGACGGTCCTCGAGGTCGATCCCGCCCTCGAGGAGGGACAGAAACTGGCTCTTGCCGAGCGCCGCAGGTCCCGGGATCAGACAGCGGTCGAGGATGCGCTGTCCGATGTCGAGACTGTAGCTGCCACCGACTCGAACCTGATGCCTGCGATGCGGGCCGCCCTTTCGTTGGGCGCCACCATCGGCGAGGTCTCCGATGCCCTACGCGCCGTCTTCGGGGTCCACCGGCCCACCGGGTAGCTTCCGGCTTCGACGATGTATGACACGAGCACAGATCTCCTGATAGTCGGCGGTGGTCCCGCCGGCACCCAGGCTGCCACCACCGCCGCCAGCAACGGAGCCAGGGTGACCCTCGTCGAGAAAGACATCGTCGGAGGTGCTGCTCACCTATGGGACTGCATCCCGTCGAAGACGATGGCAGCCAGCGCCCTGCGCCACACCTCGGTGCGCAATGCCGTCAAGCTCGGCCTGATCAACGACCCGGGGCGGGTCGATCCCTCCGTATTGTCCAGTCGGATAAAGGAGATAACGGCCGACATCAACGAGAACTGGGTTGAGCTGCTCTCCGACCAGCGGGTCGAGCTGATCGGCGGCAGGGGACGGTTCACCGGGCCCAACTCGGCAGTGGTCGACACGATCGACGGCGAGCGCCCCGTGAGCTTCGCCAAGGCCTTGGTCTCGACCGGGTCCAAGCCCCGAGTCCCCGATTGGGCCCCGGTCGACGGCAAACGCGTCCTCACCACCCGCGACTGTTACGACCTCGACGGGATACCCGAGCACATGATCGTGATCGGCTCCGGCGTGACCGGAGTCGAGTTCACCCATATCTTCGAGGCGATGGGCTCGGAGGTGAGCTTGGTCGTCTCCCGCCAACAGATCCTTCCCTATCGCGATGCCGAGGTGGCCGCAGTGCTCGAGGAGGATTTCATCGAACGGGGTGTCCACCTGGTGATCGGAGCTCGTGCCGAAGAGATCGACGTCCAGGGCGACAAGGTCTCGGTGCGCTGCAACGACGGACGTGTCATCGATGGCTCGCACGCACTGCTGGCAGTCGGGTCGATTCCACTAACCGAAGGTCTCGGGCTGGAGAACGCCGGTGTGCAGACCGAGCGGGACTTCGTCACGGTCGACGAGTTCCAGAGAAGCTCTGCGCCCCACATCTACGCCGCCGGCGATGTCACCGGTCAGATGCCGCTCAGCTCCGTTGCGTCTATGCAGGGCCGAAAGATCGCCCAGCACGCTCTCGGTCTCCCTGTCAAACCACTCGACTACGACAAAATCACCGAGGCGATCTTCACCGAGCCCGAGATCGCCTCTGTCGGCCTCGCCGAAGTGGATGCAGCCGCCCAGGGCCGCAAGGTGCGGACGACTAAGGTCCCCTTTACCTCGAATGCGCGTTCGGTGCTCCAGGGCTTCACTCGCGGCTTCGTCAAGGTGACCTCCGATCCGGCGACCAGCGTGGTCCTCGGCGGCACCATTGTCGGCCATCGCGCCTCAGAGCTGATCGGTATCATCGCCCTGGCAGTTCAGGCGAGGGTGACCACCCAAACCCTGGTCGAGACCCTATTGGCCCATCCCTCGATGATCGAAGCGATCAGCGACGCGGCCGAGTAACCGTCGGGAGGCGCCCGGCGCTAAAACGCGAACCCAGGGTTCCAGACACCGCTCACCGAAGTCTGGCGCCCGCAGTTTCGGGGGGGAACGCACTCTCTGCAATCAGACCGCTGCCCGGCGATCGCGTAACAACGTCGTCACCGCGGCCACGATCTCGTGAGGCTTGTCCGTCACCTCGTCCCATGTGAAACGCAGCACCACCCACCCTTGAGCCGCCGCCTCTCGGTCACGCCGACGGTCGGCTGCCATGGCTGCACGCTGCTGGTGCCAAGCTCTGGAATCCCACTCGAGGGCAACCCTCGCATGCGGATAAGCGTCATCGAATCGACGACCCGGTGACCACGGAATCGGATACTGCGGCATCGGATCGGGTAGGCCTGCTGAGGAAAGGACCGCTCGACCCTTGCGTTCGAGGATCGTCGCCCAGCGATCATTCCCAAGGCGGATTTCGAGGAATTCGTGTGCCGCCTTGCTACCAGGCTTGCCACGTCGGGCCAGGCGGCTGGTCAATTGCTCAAACTGGTCGAGGTCAAGCTTCGAGGCGATGACGAGCGCCTCCCCGATGGCGTCGAACTCTCTGGGATTCAGGAGACGTCCGAGGTCGAAGAAGGTCCGCGTTGCGTTGGTGACGACCAGTCCTTCGACCTCGACGATGTCGGCTTCGATGAGATCGTCGCACCTCCTCACGGTGACTCCAGGAAACCGGTGTGTGGTGTGGCTGGGGACCACCACGGTCGGTTCCAAAGCTGGGAGCTTGGGGAAGCGAAGCAGGTGAGCGGCGGACTGGTGCGAGACGACGGCATCGGGAAGGGCCAGGACCGCACCCCGCATGAGGTCGATGTGGTCGCTCGACGGAATCACCTGGTAGACCCCAGGCGTCACGAGAGCGACCTCTGACTCGTTGACTCTCCGGTCGACGGCGCTGGGGGACATTCCTCGTGAGATCAGTTGGTCGCGCGTGACGTAGCCACCTTGTTGGGCGGCGAGGTCGAGCACCTCCTTGGGAATCCCCATAGGTTCCAGCATGCCGATGTCGAGCATCCGAAAGAACCCCCCTGTCCGTTGCCCCGCGAACCCAGGGCGCTGGACTTCGCTGAGCGGTGTCTGAAACCCTGGGTTTCGACTGGCTTCCGTTGCGCCGCGACCCTAGGGCGCCGGACTTCGCTGAGCGGTGTCTGGAACCCTGGGTTCGCGGCTGTGGGCCGCGCCCGCTGCCGTCCCCGCCGTGCCGTTATCTCACGATGGCGATCACTTGGCCGGCGGCCACGGTGTCACCGGGTTCGACGCGCAGGTCTACGACATCTCCGTTGGCAGGGGAGGCGACCTCGTTCTCCATCTTCATGGCCTCGAGGACGCATATCGGATCGCCCATCTGCACAGTCTCACCGGGCTTGACGTGCACCTTGACGATGGTGCCCTGCATCGGGGCACTGATCACACCATCGGAGCCTCCGGCCTGACCGCTCGCCGCCAATTTCGGGGGCCGGCGGCGCACCTGTCCTCCGGCGGCAGGTTCCGGAGCCCAGTAGGCGACGCGGAAACGGCGTCCTCCGATCTCCATTGTGATGTCCCGTTTGATCAGCTCCTCTTCCTCGGGCAGCGACGGGGCTGCCGACGGGTTCGACCCTTCCAAGACGACGACGTCCTCCATCCACTTGGTGTAGTGGCGGCCGTTGATGAAATCCTCGTGGTCGAGAACCGCGAGATGCGCCGGGATCGTGGTCGACACCCCCTGGACCGTGAACTCCCCGAGAGCACGGCGCCCCCGGCTTATCGCCGACTCCCGATCGGGCGCCCACACCACCAGCTTGGCCATGAGGTTGTCGTAGTACTGCGACACTGCCATTCCGGGTCTGATCCATGAATCGACCCGCACGCCTGGTCCGGCCGGTTCCTCCCACTCCACCACCTGCCCTGGTGTGGGCAGGTAGCCCTGAAATGGATCCTCGGCGTTGATGCGGAACTCGATGGCATGACCCCGCGGCTCGACGTCGTTCAGCCGCAGTCGCTCCCCGTTGGCGATGCGGAGCTGCCAGGCGACGAGGTCGAGCCCGGTGACCATCTCGGTGACCGTGTGCTCCACCTGGAGGCGGGTGTTCATCTCGAGAAAGTAGAAGTCGCCGTCCTGGTCCATCAGGAACTCGACGGTCCCGGCGTTTACGTAGTCGCAAGAACGTCCCGCGTCGAGAGCGGCCTTTGCCAGAGTCTTCCGCTGCTTCGCGGTCAGACCAGGAGAAGGGGTCTCTTCGATGAGCTTCTGATGCCGACGCTGCACCGAGCAGTCCCGTTCGCCCAGGAACACACCTTCACCATGAGTGTCGAACAGGACCTGAGCCTCGATATGCCGGGGACGCTCCAAGTACTTCTCGACATAGACCTCGGGGTTACCGAAGTAGGCGTCAGCCTCTCTTCGTGCCCCTTCGAAAGCGTCGGTCACCTCCTCGGGGCTCCACGCCACTCTGAGACCTTTGCCCCCGCCACCGTGGGCCGCCTTGATGGCTACCGGATAACCGAACTCGTGGGCGCGAGCCACCACCTCATCAGCCGTCGTGACCGGCTCGGTGATCCCGGGAACGGTGCGGACACCGAACGCTTCGGCGTTCCGTCGCGAGGTGATCTTGTCACCCATGGCCTCGATGGCGTCACCCGACGGCCCAACCCAGATGACCCCTGCCTCGGTGACGGCCCGGGCGAAAGCGGCGTTCTCCGAAAGGAATCCGTATCCGGGGTGGATGGCTTCGGCGCCCGCCTCGTGAGCGATGCGGAGGATCGCCTCCTGGTTGAGATAACTCTCAGACGCGGGGGCGCCACCGACATTCCAGGCCTCGTCGGCGAGCTCCACATGAAGCGTGTCGCGATCGAGCTCGGAGAAGACGGCGATCGTCCTGATCCCCATTTCCCGGGCCGTGCGAATGATGCGGACCGCGATCTCGCCACGATTGGCGACCAAAAGGCTTTTCATAGGGGCACGTTGCCGTGTTTCTTCGGAGGCAAGGACTCCCGTTTCGAGCGGAGCATCTCCATTGCCCTGATGAGCTTGAACCGGGTCTCCCGCGGCTCGATTATCTCGTCGACGAGACCCAGCTCCGCAGCCACATACGGGTTGTTGAATCGGGCCTCGTAATCGGCGATCAACTCTTGCCTTCTCGCCTCGGGATCATCTGCCGCGGCCAGCTCACGTCGGTGAATGATATTCACCGCACCTTGGGCACCCATCACCGCAATCTCCGCCGACGGCCAGGCGAACACCAGGTCAGCCCGTACCCCGCGCGCATTCATCACCAGGTAGGCGCCGCCATATGCCTTACGGGTGATGACACTGATCCGGGGAACGGTGGCCTCGCAGTAGGCGTAAAGCAACTTGGCGCCATGACGGATGATGCCTCCGTGCTCCTGGTCCACGCCGGGAAGGAACCCGGGGACGTCGACAAAGGTGAGGATTGGGATGTTGAAAGCGTCACAGAAACGGACGAAGCGGGCCGCTTTCTCCGAAGCCGAGATGTCAAGTGTCCCTGCGAGCACGGCCGGCTGGTTGGCCACGATGCCAACCGCGTGCCCGTCGAGGCGCCCGAAACCGACAATGATGTTCTTCGCCCACTGTTCGTGGACTTCGAAGAACTCCTCCGAGTCGAGCACCGTCTCGATCACAGTCCGCATGTCGTAGGGCTGATTCGACTCGTCGGGGATCATGGAGTCGAGGGAGTCGTCGGCCCGGTCGTCGCGGTCGGCCGGCGCGTAGTACGGCGGCATCTCCATGTTGTTGCGGGGGAGGAAAGAGAGGAGATAGCGAACAGCCTCGAGAGCATCCTGTCCGTTGGGGTAGACGAAGTGTGTTACGCCCGACTTGGAGGCATGGGCTGAAGCGCCTCCAAGATCCTCCATGGTCACCTCCTCACCGGTGACGGCCTTGATCACATCAGGGCCCGTGATGAACATATGCGAAGTCTGATCGACCTGGAACACGAAGTCGGTGAGGGCGGGGGAGTAGACCGCCCCGCCGGCGCAAGGCCCCATGATGACCGAGATCTGGGGAATGACGCCACTGGCGCGCACGTTGCGCTCGAAGATTCGACCGTACCCGTCGAGCGAGGACACGCCTTCTTGGATACGTGCTCCGCCCGAGTCCTTGAGACCGATGACCGGCGCTCCCGTGTCCAGGGCCATGTCGAGGATCTTGCAGATCTTGTCGGCGACCACCTCGCCGAGGCTCCCTCCGAACACGGTGAAGTCTTCGGCGAAAACGAATACAGGCCGGCCGTCGATTGTCCCGTGGCCGGTGACGACCGCGTCACCTGGGGGCTTTTTGTCCTCGATTCCAAAACCCGAAGCCTGGTGTCTGACGAACTGGTCGATCTCGTTGAAGGAATCCTTGTCGAGGAGGGCGTCGATACGCTCCCGGGCGGTGAGCTTGCCGGCCTCGTGCTGACGCGCCACGGCCCGTTGGGTTCCTGCATGCAGTGCCTCGTCCCTGAGGGTTCTCAGCTGCTCGATCCTCGCCTCAGTGCCCAAGACTTCTCCATAAGCTCGTGTAGGGGATTTGCAATGATGTAAGACTCACCCGGAGGCAAGTTGGCTACACCCTATTTCCAGTTGCGGCTCGAAAGTGTGCCATCCACCCAGGATGTCGCCCGGGAGAAGTTAGAGGATCTCCCACTCCTGGTTCTGGCTCGCGCCCAAACAGAGGGTCGCGGCCGTTCGGGTGCGGATTGGCTCACCGCCGATCGCGCCGTGGCCGCGTCGTTGGCCTTTCGTCACGACGTCGACGAGAACCGGCCCCTTTCTCTGATTGCCGGGCTGGCCGCGGTGCGGGCCACCTCGAATGCTTCCCTGAAATGGCCCAACGACGTGATGGTCGGCGAGTTGAAGGTGGGAGGGATTCTGGTGGAGCGTTCAGAGGACACAACCACGATCGGGCTCGGGTTGAACCTCTGGTGGCCCGATGCGCCTGAGGGAATGGGTTCGTTGTTCTCTGAAGATCCCGGCGAGGAGGCACACGCCGAGGTGGGGGCACTCTGGGGTGCGGAGCTCATGGAGATGCTCGATGCCGGGGGCTGGCCGATCGACGCCTACCGGGCGGCGTGTACCACCCTGGGCAAGGACATCACCTGGGACCGCGGCGGGGAGGGGCGGGCCGTGGACATCGCGGCAGACGGAGCTCTCGTGGTGGAAACGCCTTCCGGGCGCCAATCGATCTACTCAGGCGTGGTCAGCCATATTCGATAGCCTCGGCTCTCAGCCAAGATCCTCGATCTGGGCAGGCTCCAACGATCCCCGGAAGAAGGCGAGGAGGCGGGCAAAGGCGTCGTCGGCCGCCGACTGATCGAATCCGTCGCCGTCGATGTCGAGGAAGCCGTGTCCGACTCCTTCGTAGAGCAGCCATTGGCCATGTTCGTTCCTGGCTTGTGCCTCGTCGACCGTCGAGGTATCGATCAAATCGTCCTCTGCGCCGTATAGACCGAGAACGGGAACGGGAAGATGATCGAGGTAGCTAGCGACCTGATGGTCTCTCTCCTCGTCACCGGTGAGCGGGGTGTAACTCACAGCTAGTGACCGAACCCAGTCCCTGGTCGCGGCCTTGATGATCCCGAACCGGCCACCGACATCCGCTCCCAGGATCCCGACTCGATCCTCCGCATTCCACGTGACGTCATCGGACACGAGGAATTGATGCAGCTCGTCGAGGATGTACAGCGCGCGGTCGTCGGTGAGCGAGCTGTACAGGTCGAGCGGATCACCCTTCTCGCCATAGAGGTCGATGCTGATGGCGGCGAAACCCTCGCGGGCGAAGCGGCGACACAAGTCCTTTTCGAAGCTGCCCAGGCCATCGAGGTCGGGGACGATGAACACCACGGGTACCTTCCCCGCCTCGTCGGGGCGGGCGATGTACCCACTCCGGTGGCCGGCCCCGACTGGTATGGGCCAGCTGCCGTACATGATCGGATACGTCCCTTCGTGGGACAGCACTGCCAAAGAGGAGACCTCCACCTGGTTGGGCGGCAGCATAATGAGTCATTGTTGTCGGACAGACTTCGTCGGTAGATCGAACGTGCACCCATGCGCGGTCGCCGCGCATGGGCACACATCCGACTCGAAGAGAGCCGCGTATAAATCCGGAACCGCCGGTATTGTGACGTCGTCTATTCCTCGATGGCGAAGTCATCCTCCCCTCCCGCTTCTAGTTCCGGGCTACCCAAGTGGTTGAAGATCACAACGATCGCGCTGCTGGTGGTGGCGAATCTGGTCGCGCTCGCAGTGGTCTGGGCCATCCAGACCGGCAACAGCTTGTTTGCTGGTGCCGACACCAATGAAGAGGTCGTTCAGTTTCTCGACCCGTCATCCAACGGTGAGCTCACGTTCCTGGTAGTGGGCTCCGACACGAGAGCCGGGCTCGATGACCTGGACAACTTCGGGCAAGCCGGTGGGGCCAGGGGCGACGTCGTGATGTTGGTGCGGGTGGATTCCTCGGGATCGGCCCAGATGCTCAGCATCCCCCGTGACCTTCGGGTGGAGATCCCGGGTCACGGAACCAACAAGATCAACGCGGCCTATGCCTTCGGTGGGCCGTCGCTCATGGTCGACACGATCAAGACCAATCTCAGCGTCACCGTCAACCACTACGTCGAAGTCGATTTCGTCGGGTTCCAGGCGATCATCGACGAGGTCGGGGGTATCGAGATGTCCTTCCCATACCCGGCCCGCGATTCCAAATCGGGTCTCGACGTGCCCGCCGGCGACCAGGTTCTCAACGGTGAGCAGGCTCTGGCCTTCGCCCGATCGCGGAGGTATCAGGAACTGCAAAACGGCTCCTGGGTCTCGGTGGACGCCAACGACATCGGCCGCACCCAACGTCAGCAAGCGGTGATCAAACGCCTCGTCTCCCGTCTCAAGAGCCCGTCTTCGGTTGCCGAGGCCGGTGACATCGCCTCAGCCATGTCACAACATATGACGATCGACGCCAATCTCGCAGACTCGTCGCCGGCGTCGCTCCTGTGGGACTTCAGAAGCATCATCACCGGATCCATCGACGGTGCGACCCTGCCCACGTACTCTGAGAGCATCGGAGGATCCTCATTCCAGATCGCCCAGCAGCCCGAAGCCGACGCCATGCTCGCCAACTTCAGGTCGGGTCGACCGCTCACCGATGAAGCTTCCATCGATCAGCCTCTCCAGCTCCGGGTTCTCAACGGCAACGGAACTTCCGGTGCCGCCGGGGCAATGTCGCAAAGACTCGAGTCTTTGGGCTTCCAGGTGGCTGACGTCGGCAACGCCGATTCCAGTGCATATCAGCAGACCACGGTCATAGTGCCGGAGGGGAGTGACGACGGCGCCACCATCATCTCAGCCCTCGGTTTCGGTGTAGTCGAGTTTGGAGTTGTCGATAATGGCTACGACGCTGTAGTCATCGTGGGCGCTGACGCGTCCTAGACGACTCTATGGACCCCACGTTCCCCAACCCTTAGGATGAGCCGCAAGTGGATGTAGCAATCATTGGTGCCGGGTACGTCGGTCTTGTCACCGGAGCGGGTCTGGCCAACCTCGGTCATCGAATACGTGTCGGCGAGGCCGATGCCGATCGCGTGGCAACGCTCGAAGCCGGCGAGGTCCCGATCTACGAACAGGGCCTGCCTGATCTATTGGGCCGCGCCATCGAGCGGGAGACGATCAGCTTTCACGCCTCCAATGTGGAAGCCGTCGACGGTGTCGCCATGGTTTTCCTCTGTCTCCCGACACCCGAGTCGGAAGATGGTCGTGCCGACTTGACCTATGTTCACGCCGTCATCGACGAGCTCGCCAACGAGGTTTCGGACGACACGTTGTTCGTGGTGAAGTCGACCGTTCCCCCAGGGACCGCCGCCAGCTTGCGCAAGCGCCTCGCCGATTTGGGCAGCACCGCCCGACTGGTCTCCCACCCCGAGTTCTTACGGGAGGGCAAAGCCGTCGAGGACTTCCTGGAGCCTGATCGCATCGTCGTCGGTGCCTATGACGAGGCCGACGCGGAGCTGGTCGCCTCGCTGTACCGCAGTCTCGACACCGAGGTGGTGATCACCGATCCAACTTCGTCGGAGATGATCAAGTACGCCAACAACGCCTACCTGGCAGCCCGACTCACCTTTGCCAACGCCCTGGCAAATGTGTGTGAGGCCGTCGGCGCAGATGTCGTGGATGTGATCCACGGAATCGGTCTCGACCACCGGATCGGACCCCACTTCCTTCAGCCCGGGCCCGGCTACGGCGGCTCCTGTTTCCCCAAGGACACTGCAGCCCTCATCAGCGTGGCCGCCGATGCCGGGTACGACTTCCAGCTCCTCAGAGCAGTGATCGAAGCCGACCATGAGCAGCGTCGACGTGTCGCGGAGAAGGTGCGTCAGGCGGCCGGTGGCGGCCTGCACAGACGCCGGATCGCCATGTGGGGCGTCGCCTTCAAAGCCGGGACCGACGACGTTCGTGAGTCGCCGGCCTTGCGGATAGCGAGAATCCTCCAGGCCGACGGTGCCGATGTCGTCGCCTACGACCCCGAGGCGAGCAGCGACGAGCTGACCATGGCGGACGACCCGATCGCAGCCGTGGTCGATGCCGACGTGTTGCTGGTCGCCACCGAGTGGCCGGAGTTCTCCACAGTCGACATGACCGAGGTCGCCAGGGCGATGAAGGGTCATCGTGTGGTCGACGCCCGCAACTTGCTCGACTCGTCCGCAGTACGCAGCGCCGGACTCGACTACTGGGGCCTGGGCCGCCCGGGGGCCTGAGCGCGCGAGCTCTCTACTCTCTCTCCCGACTTTCTACCTGAACAGGTCCTGGTCCACCGGTCGGACGAGCTCCGAGGCTCTGCCTTCCCCTCTCGGGCCTTCGTAGCCTCTGATCAAGGCGGCCGGTATCCCCGCCGCCTTTCCCATGACCAGGTCGGCGGCCGCAGCCAGCTCGTCGGCGACTGCGATCTCGGTGACATCGAGATCACGGCCCACCCAATCTTTCGTTCCGATCAGGTCGAGAATCGGCGCCAGGCCGGAGACGCCAATGGCGACGTCAGTCAGCCCGCGGCGCCACGGTCGGCCGAAGGTGTCCGAGATGATCACCGGAATGTCGATTCCAACGATTTGCAGGAGTCTCATCCGGATGCGATGGGCCGACCGGTCCGGATCGTCGGGGAGGAGCACCATCGTGCCCGGGGTCGTGTTGGATCGATCGATCCCGGCGTTGGCGCACACAAACCCGTGCTTGGTCTCGGCGATGATCAGATCTCCTCGTCTCCTCACGATCGATCTCGCCACCTCCTCGACGAGAGCCTTCTTGAAGATCCCCTCGTCGCCTACGATCTCCCGAACCGCACCCTCAGCCTTGGACACGATCTTGTGGGTCACCACGAGGACATCGTCCTCACGGGGTGCGATGTCTTGCAGAGCCGGAGCGAGAACTGTGGCGATGTCGTCGCCTCGCTCGACCGCCCCGATATTGCGAAGTGCATGGATCTCGAGGCTCAACGGCCAACCAATTCGGCGGCGAGCTTAGCTCCTGCCGCCGCATCCTTGATGAGAGTGTCAGTCACGATGACCTCGATACCTTCGATGGAATCGACATCGTCACTGTCAGAAGAGTCGATGACAAGTCGGTGGATCAGACCGGCATAGGCGTCGGCCACTCCTGGATTGCCGGAGGGGAGGCCTAGAGCGGTCATCACCTTGTCGGCCGGCCCTTTGACCGTCTTACCTCCGATCAGAGGGCTGACCGCGGTGACCGCGGGATGGGCCTCGACGGCATCCCGAATCTCACCGATGGCGAGAATGGGCCAGATGGACAGCGGGGGATTAGACGGCGCGATTATGACCCTCTCGGCGGTCGTGATCGCCTCGACCACCCCCGGAGCCGCCCTGGCCGAATCGGCGCCGTCGAACTTCAACTCCAGCACCTCGTCTGCATGGCGCCGAGCCACGAAGTACTCCTGAAAGGTCACCCAGCCGTCGGCAATGCGGACCTTCGTCCGCAGCGGATCGTCGGTAGCAGGAACGATCCGCGCATCGATGCCGAAGCTGCGAGCCACCGTGCCGGTGACGGCTGACAACGTCGCCCCACGCGCCAGAGCCTGCGTCCTGAAGATCTTGAGCGCCAGATCGCGGTCGCCGAGCCTGAAAGTGTTGTCCAGCCCGAAGCGCGCCAGCTCGTCATTCAGGGCAAAGGTGTCGCCGGCTCGTCCCCAGCCCTGTGAGCCTTCCAACCCGGCGAGCGTGTAGACGACGGTGTCGAGGTCGGGGGAGATGGCCAGGCCATGGTTGGCTGTGTCGTCGCCCACGTTGACGACGACGGTCAGGTCGAGGTCATCGAGGCCGGCGAGGCCACGGGCCATGCGGGCGCCGCCAACACCGCCGGACAGCTCGACGACGGTCATTTTCTGGCTTTGACATTGCTGAGCGTTGCGCACCCGTTAACAATGGCAGCTCGCATGTCCCAAACCACTCCGCAGGTCGCGGACGCTGATACCACCGATGACACTGTCCACGCGCCCCGTGTGCGAATTCTGGTCACGGCGGTCGCCGACGCCGACCTCGGTGCGGCGTTGGCGGTGGTGCGCCGGCAGGTCTACGAGCCGTCCCCAGAAGTGGTGGTTGTCGGACAGAATCTCGACCTCGACAACGGGGTGTCTACGGCACCCAATCTCGAAGAGGCGATAAGGACCACCGACTCGTCGATCGACTATCTGTGGATCCTCCATGCCGACGGGCGACCCCGCCCCGACGCTCTCGCGGCGCTGATATCTGAGATCGAGAGGAACGAGGCGTCGCTGGCAGGTTCCAAACTCCTCAAGGCGGGGACGATGGACGAACTCGAGTCAGTGGGAGGGGCCACCGACGTCTTCGGGGAGCCTTACTCAGGGCTGGATGAGGGGGAGATCGACCTGCAGCAATATGACGTGGTCCGCGAGGTAGCGTTTGTTCAGTCGGCATCGATGCTGGTGCGCCGCGACCTCGCTCAAGGACTACGCGGCCTCGATCCGTTGCTTCCTCCAGTGGCGGCCGGCCTCGACTTCTCCCAGAGGACCCGTCTTGCCGGTGGGAAGGTGATCAGTGTCCCCTCGTCGGAGGTCTACCACCAGGCGCGCTGCGGTGAGCGGGGACGAGGCTGGCGCGAGCAAGCGGGCCGGCTTCGGGCGATGCTCACCGCATACACGCCCTTGACCCTGCTCTGGGTGATTCCGTATGACTTCCTGGTCTCGATCATGGACTCCATCGCCAGCCTTCTCTTGCTCCGCTGGAGGCCACTCGTCCGCCATGCCCTCTCCTGGGCCTGGAATGCCTATCACCTGCCATCCACGATCAGGCAACGCCGCAGGCTTCGCTTGGTGCGGTCGGAGGGCGATGAGGAGCTGTTCCGGTTCCATGCCAAGGGATCGATCCGCCTGAGGGCGATCGGCGAAGAGGTCAGCGGTCGTGCCCTCTCGATCTTCGATGACGACCAGGCCCTCGCCCGGGGCTCGAGGCGGATTTGGGGTTCTCCCGGCATCTGGGGAGCCATGGTCGCCGCTCTCCTCGGCCTGTTCTCAGCCTGGTCGCTGGTTATCACCGGTATGCCCAACACCGGTTTCAGCTTCCCCCTGGAAGCTCCGACGGTCGCTCTGGAACGTTGGTTCGCGGGATGGAACGACTCCGGACTCGGCACATCGGCTGCGGTGCACCCGTCTGTCGGTCTCACCGGCCTCCTGTCGCTGCTGTGGTTCGGGGCAGAGGGTGCTGCCCGCACGCTCATGACAGTCGGTGCGGTGGTGGTTGGGGTGGTCGGTGTGGGCCGGCTGGCTGGTCGCATCGGTCTGCGAGGACCGGGCCGGTATCTCGCCGGCCTCGTGGTCATCGCCGGCCCTGGCACCGCGATCCTGGTCGGGAGAGGATCGTGGCTGGCCCTCTTGGCCGCAGCGGTTCTCCCCTGGGCAGTCAGATCCGCTTTCGTCCATCCGCACGAATTTGGTCGGAGCCGCTTCACCTACGCCGGATGGGCCCTGCTCTGGGGGACAGTCCTGGCCGCTTTGTCCCCCCTTCTCGCGCTGGCGCCTTTGGTGACTGTGGTGGTCTGGCGTCTTCTCGGCGGCGATCGCTCCGGGTGGTTCCTCGCAGCTTCATCGCTTGGGGGCGGGGTGGTCGGCCTGGCCTTCCTGCTCGATGATCCCGCATGGGTGACAGACGCCAGTCGACGTCTCGACGTCACCGTGGGCGACCTCTGGCCGATTGCGATCCTGGTCGCGGCCGTGCCTCTTCTCTTCAACGACAGTCGTTTGCGGACTCTGGGTCTGACCGGTGGTCTGATCGGGTTGGGGTCGATCGCTGCCGGCACTCTGCTGCCTCTGGCTCCGGGGCCTCAGGAGGCCCTGCTCATCTACGCCTCCTTCGGCGCAGCGTTGGTGGTGGCCGCGGGCCTGGACAACCTCTCCAGGAATGTCTTCCGGTTGGTCGCTGCCGTCGGAGCCGTCGCCATCCTGGTGATGTCGGTCGGTTCGCTGCTCAACGGTCGGCTTGGCCTGCCGTCGGGGGACAGCAACCAGCGGCTTTCCTTCGCGGTGACTCTGGCTGGAAGCGAGGGGCCGGGGCGCATTCTCCATGCGGCTGCGGACCGTGACCTGATTCCCGGTGAGGCAACCGCCGGGCCGGGGTTTTGGTACCGGGTACTGGACGGAACCGGCACAACCCACGACGAGATCTGGCTACCGCCCGCACAGGACGGTGACGAACTGCTCCAAGCGGCACTCGTGGAGATCAGCTCGGGAGTCGAGCTGAGACCGGGGGCGCGTCTCGGGTCGTTTGCCATCGACTGGGTCGTGCTGGAGGGCCCAGAGTTCGTGCTCGACGATGCGCTGCTCGCTCAGCTCGACCTCGTCCCCACACCTCTCGATCCCGATTCGAGAGTGTACGAAAACGGCGAGTCGGTGCCGGTGGCGGGTACCGCGGACGATCCGTGGCAGCGTTCGGGGACTGGCTACTCGGGTGAGCGGGTCAACAACGAGGTGCCGCTGGCGGTCAACTACGACGAATCGTGGGAGCCCGATGGAATCCACCAGGACTGGTCGATTGCCGTGGATGGTTCCGCTGGGCGGGCGTGGTACGACTCGACCGGAGACGACCTCGCACTGCCGATTGCCTCCCTCGTAGTCGTTGTTGGAGGGCTGGTCATGATCGGTCTGGGGCGCAGGCGAGCATGAGATACGCAGCAGTCTTGCTCATGTTCGCTCTTGCCCTCGGCACCGCCTTTCTGGCAGCACCCGATCCTTCGTCGCCGGAGCAAGCCCCAGGAACCGAGGAGCCCCCGGTGGCCATATGTCCTGTGTTCGAGGTCGGAAATCAGTCGACCAGCATCTCCGTGCTGTCATCGATCAACGGCGTTGGCCGTCTGTCGACTTTCGCTGCGGGCGAGGAGACTGGCTCGCTCGAGTTCAGGACCGGAGTGTCCGGTGCAGTGGCTATCGCGGCCGGAGAGGCCGGAGGGGTGGGGATCAACGGAGCCCTGGTCGAGATGCCATCGGAGACGACTGCCGCCGCCTCGGTGATGTCCGGCGCCGGATCGCTGGCCGCCGAGTCCTGCGCCGACATCCCCACCGGCCAGGCCTTCATCTCGGGTGGGTCCACCGTCAGAGGCTCGGAATTCCAGATCCAGCTGATCAATCCATACGCCGGTGAAGCCAATGTCGAGCTGACCGTCACGTCAGAGGCGGGGATCGAGTCGGACGATCGGTTCAACTCCGTGATCGTCCCCGCGCTCAGTTCGAGAACACTCGACCTCTCCCAAATCATCCCCGGACGGGAGCGGATCTCGGCCAATATCGAGATGACGAGAGGATCCGTGCTCGCGTTCGGACGTCTGGCCACCGAAGGGGAGGTGGCGCTGTGGCGGGCGGTGGCTCCGGGAGAGGATTGGTGGCTCCCCGTGCCTCGTGGGGCAGGGACCAAACAGATGCTCATCGCCACGCCAGAGGCGGGGGAGATCGGCTACCAGGTGGACCTGTACGGGCCAGAAGGGCTGGTCGAGACGCACGCCGAAGGGGTGATCGAACCGCACGGAAACGTCGTGATCCCGCTTGCGGCTGTGACCACCGAAGCGGCGGGCGTCCGGGTGATCACCACGGGCCCGGTCGTGTCCGCTCTGAGAATCGACTCGGCAGAAGGACTGGCCTGGACCACCGGGAGTCAGGTGACCGCACCAGTGTGGCTAATGCCGGGTGCCCGCTCACCCCAGGGCGGGTCGGGCTCCGTGGTCGTCCTCAACGCCGGCATCGAGACGGTCACCGTCTCCATCCGCGCCCTTTCAGATGAGACGATCGTGCGTGACCTCGAGGTCAATGCCGAAGAGGTGCTGGTGACCAATCTGCGTGGGGCCGCCAACGGCTATCGGATCGAGGCCACCGGTCCGGTCGTCGCCTTGTGGACATCCCAGCGCGATGGTGCCGGGTCGGCGGCCATCGGTATACCCCTCCAGGATGAATGAGCTCTGGGTGAGGGTGGCCCTGGTGACAGGTGCTCTCGCCATCGCTGGAGTCATCGCCCTGGTCAGGCATCGCCATGTCCGTGCCGGGGTGCACACCGTCAACGCGAGGAGTCTGGATGCCGGCGTCTACTTCTTCTCGTCGGCAACGTGTGCCACGTGCGTGCAGGCGCGGGCGAAGCTCGATTCCGCCCTCGGTGGGAAGGGGTACAGGGAATTTGCCTGGGAGAGCGAGCCTGATGCATTCACCCAGTACGGCGTCGATCAGGTGCCCGCGGTCATGGTCGTAGACGACGGCGGGCGGGGACGTGTCTACCCCGGACAGCCAGATCGAGCCTTGGGTCCTTGAATGCGATATTCGCGACTTCTACCGTGGCGCCATGACAGTTAGCTGTACGAGATGTGGCGCGCCTGCCGCGGCGGTAATGACCTTCAACTATTCGGACGGCGCTGTCTGGCTGGACGACATCAGCGATCCAATGGACAGGTACGGGTATTCACTGTGTGCAGATCACTCCGATCGGATGACGCCGCCGCAGGGCTGGACCCTCACCGACCGACGCACCGTGAGCCGTCTCTTCGCCCCGGTGCAAGTCGCCTGATGCCGCCGTCCCTCGACCGCGACCTGTTGGACGCGGTCAAGGATCTGGATGAGCACGGGCTCCGCCGGCTCCAGATCCTGACCCGCGCCCAACTGGAACGCACCGGGGCCATAGACCCCACCGACGAACCGAGCATAAGTCTGCGAAAGCAGATGGTGCGTTGCGGTAAGTCGGGCTGCACGAAATGCCCTCACGGTCCCTACTGGTACGCCTACTGGACCGAAGAGGGTAAGCGGAGGAGCCGTTACATCGGACGGCTCCTGGACGAATCGTTGTAGTAATCCCCGTCCAGGTCTTACCATATTGCGATCCATGGACTGTCCCCGCTGCTCGCAGAATGACGTGCTCGAAATAGAGCATGTGCTCCCGGACGGGATCGAGGTCGTTTTTTTCTGGTGCCACAACTGTGAAGAGAAGTGGTGGAACCGCGAAGGCATCGATATCGACGTGACGCAGGTTCTGGAGATAGTCCGCCAAGCACGGCAGTGACCATGATTCGGGAGACGCTGAGGCGAATCCCACCCCTCCCGGCGATCATCCTGATCGCGACGTCCCTGGTCATCTTCATCGTGATGAACCCAGGGCTGATCTTCTCCTCCACCACTCCCACGGGCGGCGACACCGGTGCTCATGTCTTCGGACCGGCGTACCTGCGCGACGTTTTGCTCCCGGAGGGTCGGATCCTGGGATGGTCCAACGACTGGTTCGCCGGGTTCCCTGCTTTCTACTTCTACTTCCCGTTGCCGTCTCTGGTCATCGTCTTTCTCGACATCTTCTTGCCCTATGGAGTGGCCTTCAAGCTGGTGACCACTCTCGGGCTGCTGGCGATGGGCCCTGCAATCTACTTCCACACCCGGGCTCTGAGACTGGGCCGTCACATCGGCCTGGTGGCTGCCGGGTCGGGAGCGGTCTTCGCTTTCCTCGAGAGTTACTCGATCTACGGCGGCAATCTGGCCTCGACTCTGGCCGGAGAGTTCTCCTACTCCTGGTCGTTCGCCCTGTCCCTGGTCTATCTCGGGCTCGTGGTCAAAGCGGTGCGGGACGATCGCAAATACGTCAAA
The DNA here is from genome assembly GCA_036374335.1 of Acidimicrobiia bacterium. GTDB lineage: Bacteria > Actinomycetota > Acidimicrobiia > Spongiisociales > ZC4RG35 > JANQRA01. Next base: position 10,750 of record DASUUC010000009.1, on the reverse strand, counting down.
TGGGCGGCGCTGGCACTGGCGCTCACCGCCCTCTCCCACGTTCTCACCACCATCGTCGTCGTGATCGCGTCGTTGATGGTTTTCGGATGGAAGAAGGGTGCCGCCCGTACCGCCCTCATCTGGTTCTGGGGCTTCGCCTTAGCCGCCTTCTGGGCTCTGCCCCTCGTCGCCCGGATCGGGCTCACTTCCGACATGGGTTGGACACCGTTGAGCCGCTGGGAAGAGGTCTTCCCGGTGGAATTGTGGCTCCTGGTTCCCATCGCGATTCCTGCCGCCGTCTGGGCGGTGCGGAAGACTTCCCGGGTGCTTCCGCTCTTGGCAGCCACCATGCTCCCGATCATCTACTACCCGATCCCCGGGATCCTCCCCCAGTTGCTGCCTGACGTGTTCGGTGGGGAGCGATGGAAGCTGTGGAACGGCCGCCTACTCCCGTACTGGTACTTCGGAGTTGCTTTCTTTGCGGCTCTGGGCCTGGGGGTGGCGGTGATGTGGCTCTCCCGGCGGCTGCCCAGCCGACTCAGCATGTATTGGCCACGGGCGCTGATGGTGGTTGCTTTCGCGGTGGCCACCGGTCTGGTGGTCGACTCCACCGAGTTCCCGTCCTGGTCCTGGATCGTCGTGGTCGCGGCCGGGCTGCTTGCTCTGGCTGCCAGCTTCCTGATGAGCCCGTCGGTGAATACCAGGACCTTCCTCACCCTGGGTGCTGCGGCCGTGGTCATCTTCGGCGCCACCGCGGGAGTCACATTCGTCGATGGCTGGTCGAAGTGGAACTACGAGGGATACGAGGCCAAGGAGCCCTGGCCCGAATACCAGGCGCTGATGCTCGAGCTGGACCGGTTGCCCGAAGGTCGGGTGCAATGGGAGTCGAGCAGCGAGCTGAACAAATACGGCACACCCATGTCGCCGATGCTGATCCCGTACTGGACCGAGGGCGACCTGCAGTCGATGGAGGGGCTCTACTTCGAATCCTCCCTCACCACCCCGTTCCATTTCATCAACCACTCAGAGATGTCTTACCAGCCTTCCAATCCCATCCCGGGACTGCAGTATCACACCTTCGACATGGAGCGCGGTCTCAAGCACATGGACCTCTACGGCGTTCGGTACTACGTGTCATTCACCCCGGAGGCTGCCGAGAAGGCCAGCGGCATCGAAGGATTCGAGGAGGTGGCTATTACCGAGCCATTCCATGTCTTCGCTCTTCCCGATACCGATCTGGTGGTTCCGGCGACACATCAACCTGCGGTCTACGAGGTGCCGGAACGCGGCATGCTGGCCTCCTTGATCGGCTCGGACACCGTCTCGGGTCCCGACGGCGAGCCTTTGCCCAGCTTCCACGATATGGCACTCGAGTGGTACGAGGACGTCGACAACATCCACCGCTGGGTGGTCGCCGACGGACCACGAGACTGGCCCAGGATCGAATCACTGGGTGAGCGGCCCGATACCGAGATCTACACCCCGGCCAACACGGTGACGAACATCGAAGTCGACGATCATCGCATCTCGTTCAGCACTGATGCGGTTGGTGTGCCCCACCTGGTGAAGGTCTCGTACTTCCCCAACTGGACGGCGACCGGGGCGGATGGGCCATGGCGGGCGGCACCTTCGTTGATGGTGGTGGTGCCCACCGAACGCGACGTCGTCATCGAGTTCCAGGACACCTGGGCTGAGAGCGGAGGCAAGATCCTCACCCTTGGCGGAGTTGTCGGCCTGATCGCGGTGGGTGTGGGTCTCTACCGACGTCGCGTCAGCGATTAGCGGTTAGCGGCCCGGCAAATACCCCCGCATCTTGATCAAACCGACGACGGTGCGCGGTGCTCTCTTGATCAACGACGACTTGGCGGTCCGGATCTCCTCGACCACTACCGGCACCTCGACGATGGAGTATCCGGCGCGTTCGGCCCGGATCACCAGCTCGGTATCGAACAAGTCGGTCGTGCTCACCACTTGAGCAGCGAGGTCGTCGACCAGCTTCCTCCGGAACCCTTTCATCCCGTGAGAGTCGGTGACGCTCGAGCGAAGGATGAGGGTCAGCAGCACATTGAACACCCCCGTGGCGAGTCGCCGGATGAAAGGACGGCGATCCTCCGACGCCGGGTCGCGCTTCGAGCCGATCACGAGATCGACATCCTCGGGCTGGGAGAGAAGTTGGCGGAGGAATTGAGCCGAGAAGTAATCGATGTCGAAGTTGACGACCCAGTCCGAGTCGGCTTGTAAGAAGCCGTGGCGCATCGCAGCGCCGTAGTCGGGTTCGGGCAGAGAATCGACTACCACGTTGGCGCCTGCCGCGGTTGTCCGTGCCACCTCGGCTGTCCCGTCGGTGGAGCCGTTCTCCACTATTCGGATCGTGTAGGGAACGCCGACCTCCTCCACATCGGCGATGAGCTTCGGCAACGCTACGGGAATGAAATCTGCCTCGTTGTAGACAGGCACGACGACGGTGATGGACGGGGTCATGGGGTGCTGGCAGTGTAGGAAGACCTCGAGGGGTAGACCACGAACCCAGGGTTGAGAGCTTCCCTCCGCGACGCCGTGACCCCAGGGTTGAGCTTCCCTCCGCGACGCCGTGAACCCAGGGTTGAGCTTCCCTCCGCGACGCCGTGACCCCAGGGTTGAGAGCTTCCCTCCGAGACGCCGTGACCCCAGGGTTGGCGGAATGTGGCCGGTTCCGGTCCCCCTCTACACTCCCGTTCCCGTGGACCCACAAACCGTTTTCAAGGCATACGACATTCGCGGGCGGGCCGACACCGGTGAGCTCGACGACGAGCTCTATCGCAAGATCGGAATCGCCCTGGTCGACCGGATCGGAGCGCAACGGGTTGCCATCGGTCGAGACTGCCGCAGGAGCAGTCCCGGCTTCGCCAGCGCCCTGGCCGGAGGGGTCCTGTCAGCCGGAGGCGATGTGGTCGATGTCGGAGAGGTGCCTACCGACGCCATCTACTACTACTCGGGAGCCAACCAGGTGCACGGCGCAGTGGTAACCGCTTCGCACAATCCGGCGGAATACAACGGGCTGAAACTGTGCCGTCCTGGAGCGGCACCAATCGGCATGGAGACCGGGCTCGCTGACATCAAGGAAGCCGTCATCGCGGGGAAGGAGCCGGACAGCGTCACCGAGGGCAATCTGGAAACAGAATCGATAGTCGACGACTATGTCGACCATCTGTTCAGGATCGTTCCGGCGGAATCGATCGGGAACCTCCGGGTCGCAGCGGATGGTGGCAACGGGATGGCCGGGGTAGCCATCAACCAGGTGTTCGAACGGATGGGGGCCACTCTCGAAGGACTGTTTCTCGAACCGGACGGATCGTTCCCCAATCATCCCGCCGACCCCTTGGTCCCCGAGAATCTCCAGGATCTCGAAGAGCTGATGGCCAACGAAGACTTCGACATCGGGGTGGCCTTCGACGGCGACGCCGACCGAGCGTTCTTCCTCGATGACCTCGGCAAGCCATTGAGTGGGAGCACCGTCACCTCGCTCGTGGCGCGCCGGATACTGGTTGACAATCCGGGCGCCAAAATCGTCCACAATCTGATCACCTCGAAGGCTGTCCCCGAAGTGGTCGAGGAATCCGGGGGGAAGCCCGTGCGAACTCGGGTCGGGCATAGCTACATCAAGCAGGTCATGGCCGAGACGGGAGCCGTCTTCGGCGGGGAGCACAGTGCTCACTACTACTTCAAAGACAACTACCGCGCCGACTCCGGGATGCTCGCCATGCTCTATTTGCTCCGAGTCGTCAGCGAAGATGGTCGACCCCTGTCGCAGATTCGCACGGAGGTGGAGCGCTACGCCGCATCCGGCGAGATCAATTTCACCGTGGTCGACCAAGCCTCCGCCATGGACGACGTGGCAGCCGCTTTCGAAGACGCCTCCATCGACAGGCTCGACGGCCTGACCATCGAATTGGGTGATCGTTGGTTCAATCTGCGACCATCGAACACCGAGCCTCTACTTCGTCTCAACGCCGAGGCCCCGGACGAGGCGGGGGTCGCCTCCCTCGTGGAGCAAGTGAGTCGAATAGTGCGGGGTGAATCTTGAGTCTCATCGATCCGACGTTGGCTGAGGTACTGGTGTGCACCGTCGACAAGGCCGACCTGGTCGAAGACACGGAGGCGGAGCGCTTGGTATGCACCGAATGTGGTCGCCGATACCCGGTCCGGGATGGGGTTCCCATCATGCTCGTCGACCAGGCCGAAGGAGGGCCCGAATCGACATGACCGACATGATCTCCCAGATCAGGAGTCTCGGGGAGCAGCTTCGCTGGGCCGCCGACGTCCAGCGACCGCACATCGGCACATTCTCCGAAGTCTTGTACGCCGGAATGGGAGGATCAGGTATCGCCGGGGATTATGCCGGCGCCGTCGCACTGCCGCTAGGGACCCGGGTGGTGGTCCACAAAGGATACGGGCCGATCCCGCCATGGGCGATCAGGGTCAGGCCGCTCGTCATCGCCGCTTCCTACTCGGGAAACACCGAAGAGACTCTCGACCTGGTCACCTCGGCATGGGAATCCGGTATGCCGGTGGCCACGGTCACCACCGGCGGCAAGCTCGGCGACCTCACAGCCCAGCACAAGTGGGGGACGGTGATCGTCCCCACCGGCCTCCAGCCGCGTGCCGCCGCCGGCTACATGATCGGGGCGGTGATCCGCCTGCTGGAGGGTGCAAAGTCTCTCGACGACCACCGTCTCGCCTTCCTCGAAGCCGCCGACCTGGCCGACAAGATGACTGCTGAGGGCAGTCAGGCCTGGGAGCAGGCGGCTACCATCGCCGAGGCGCTCGAGGGCAGAATCCCGATCATCTACGGCGGCGGTCCGATCTCGTCGGTGGTCGCTCAGAGATGGAAAACCCAGATCAACGAGAACGCCAAGGTCCCGGCGTGGTACTCGGCTCTCCCCGAACTGGATCACAACGAGATCGTCGGTTGGGAGACCATGCCCGAACTGACCAAGGAGACTCTGGGGGTGGTGGTGCTCGGCGACGAGTCGGACCACGATCGGGTGAGGAGCCGGGTCTCGTTCACCAGAGACCTCACCAACGATGCCGTCCCCTGGGTGGGTGAAGTCGTCGCCAGCGGCTCTTCCCGACTGGCTCGACTCGTCTCCCTCACCGTCGTAGGCGACCTCGTGTCATGGATGCTTGCAGAGCGACTTGGTGTTGACCCCACGCCCGTGGCGACAATCGAGAAGCTGAAGGAGCTTCTCGCCGACGATTGAAAGAGAGCAATGAACTACGACATCGCCAACCCGGACCTCGCCGAAGGCGGCGCACGGAGGATCGCCTGGGCAGGGCGACGCATGCAGGTGCTCGAGACGATCCGCGAACGTTTCCGTGAAGAAAAGCCCCTCGACGGGCACGTGGTGGCGGCCTGTCTGCATGTGACCGCCGAGACGGCAAATCTCATGCTGGCACTTCGCGACGGTGGCGCCGAGCCCATTCTCTGTGGCTCGAACCCGCTGTCCACCCAGGACGACGTTGCCGCAGCCCTGGTCGCCGACGGAATCCCGGTCTTTGCCATAAGGGGAGAAGACGACGCCACGTACTACAAGCACATCAATGCCGCCTTGGACCATGCTCCCGCCATCACCATGGACGATGGCGCAGATCTGGCCACTGTCCTCCACACCGATCGCCGGGACATCGAGGTGATCGGGTCGACCGAGGAGACCACGACGGGGGTCATCAGGCTGCGGGCCATGGCCGCCGACGGCACGCTCCGGGTTCCGGTGGTTGCCGTCAACGACTCGGCGACGAAGCATCTCTTCGACAATCACTACGGGACCGGCCAGTCGACTCTGGATGGGATCATCAGGGCCAGCAACATCCTGCTCGCCGGTCAGAACGTGGTAGTCGTCGGTTTCGGTGACTGTGGTCGTGGTGTGTCTGATCGGGCCGATGGGCTCGGAGCCAGAGTGATCGTCGTCGAGGTCGACCCGGTACGCGCCCTGTCGGCGGTGATGAGTGGCTACCGGGTGATGACTGCCAGTGACGCAGCAGAGGTCGGCGACGTGTTCATCACCGTCACCGGTAACAAGCATGTTCTGCGGATGGAGCATTTCGACAAGATGAAGGATGGAGTGATCCTCGCCAACAGCGGACACTTCGACATCGAGCTCGACCTGGCGTCGCTGCGCGCCGAGTCGACCGGACGTCGCCAGGTCCGGGACAACCTCGAGGAGTTCGACATGCCCGACGGACGCCGGATCCTCCTCGCCGCAGAGGGGCGACTGGTCAACCTGGGCGCCGCCGAGGGTCATCCCGCCGACGTGATGGACATGTCATTCTCCAACCAGGCGCTGGCCGCCGAGTACCTGGTGCTCAACCAGGACACCCTCGAACCAAAGATCTACACGCTGCCCCCCGAGATCGACGACCTGGTGGCCTCCATCAAACTCTCCCATCTCGGCGGTGGCCTGGAAACCCTCACCCAAGACCAAAAGGACTACCTCTCCGGCTGGCAGCAGGGGACGTAACCGGTTTCCTAATGCTGTGGCTCCCACATATGGGAGCTACAGCGTTTCGTTCGCGTTGACTGGCGGACCGTTGACTTTGTGTCAGGGTCGGCTCGTAGAGATAGGCGACATGATTTGTTCCGTATGCCACGGAGTCGCCCCGGGGAGTCTCTGTGCCCGATGCTGGAGGACAATGCACCCGGCCTCCGATCGAATCCTTCCTGGCGGGCTCCGTCTCATCCCAGCCTTCCATCACGAAGGCGCGGCCAGGACTCTCATCCACCATCTCAAGTACCGGGGCGTGACCGCATACGCCGGGCTGGTCGCCGAGGTCCTCGAGCCAAGGCTGCCACGCCTCCCGCTGGTGCCGGTGCCCAGAGCCCTCTCACGGAGACTCAAGTACGGAGTCGACCCGGCTCGGCTGATCGCCGCAGCACTGGCCGACCGACTGCAAGTCCCCATCATCGACGGACTCAGGGCTCCTCTGCACGCCCCACGGCGCGCCGGGAGAGATCACTCGAGACCGGCGTCTCCACTCCGATCGCGATCGGCGCTCAGGTCTCCGGTGGTTGTTGTCGATGATGTGGTTACAACTGGGGCAACCGTCGCTGCCGCGGTCGATGCGATCGGCCTGGACTTGGTGCGAGTCATCACCGCGGCCAACGTTGTCCCCGACGTGTCTAACGTGACGCGATGTGACTAGTCCCAAGCCAGGAGGGGACGGAATTTGGCCACAGTTTTGATCGTCGACGATGCCGAGCTGTTCCGCGAAGCGTTGAAGGCGGCCTTCAGACAAGAAGGTTTCGACGTTGTCGCCGTGGCCGCCGATGCGATGGCAGGGATAGATCTCGCCCGGGAGCACGAGCCCGATCTCGTCATGCTCGACCTATTGATGCCCGGCATGTCCGGTCTCGAGGTGGTCGGCACCATCCAGAAGGCGAGCCCCCGCAGCCGGGTAGTCCTGCTCACCGCTTCGGAGTCGGCCGAGGATCTCCTGGCCGCGGTCAAAGCCGGGGCATCCGGGTACCTGACGAAGGACACACCTCTGCCCAGGTTGGCGTCTGCGATGCGTGACGTCCTCAACGGAGGGGCTGCCATCTCTCCGGCCATGGGAGGGAAGCTGTTCTCCTCGCTGCGCGACATGCTCAGACACAGCGGTTCGACCGCGCGCCGACGTGCCGAGCTGACCGGGCGAGAGATCGAGATTCTCGGCCTGGTGGGAGAAGGCAAAACCTCGAAAGAGATCGCGGACCAGTTGTACATCTCGGAGAACACGGTCCGCAACCACGTCCGCAACATCCTCGACAAGCTGGGAATGAAATCGCGCTTCGAGGCCGTTAACTGGGCATACCGCGAAGGTCTTATCAACATCAGATAACGCCATCACGCCGGTTGAGTTCCTGCGACCGGTACCATCAGGGAGCCAGATGCCCATCTTTCAGAAGGTTCTTCGCGCTGGGGAAGGCAAGACCCTCAAGGAGTTCCAGAAGATTGCGGATGCAGTCAACGACCTGGAGCGCGAGTTCGAAGCCCTCAGCGACGAAGAGCTGAAGTCAAAGACAACCGAGTTCAGGGACCGTCTCGCCAACGGCGAAGAGCTCGACGACATCCAGGTCGAAACTTTCGCCACCGTTCGAGAAGCCGCCAAGCGCACCCTTGGTCAGAGACATTTCGATGTTCAGATCGTGGGCGCCGCCGCACTCCACCGCGGCATGGTCGCTGAGATGAAGACCGGTGAGGGTAAGACCCTGGCTTCGACCATGCCTGCCTATCTCAACGCCCTGGCCGGCAACGGGGTGCACATGGTGACCGTCAACGACTATCTGGCCAGTCGGGACGCCGAGTGGATGGGTCAGATCTATCACTTCCTGGGACTTCGCGTGGGGCTCATCCAGAACAACATGCCCACCGCCGACCGCCATCCGGCCTACTCCGCCGACATCACCTACGGCACCAACAACGAGTTTGGCTTCGACTACCTGCGAGACAACATGGCGATGGCAGCTGAGAATCGGGTGCAGCGAGGTCATCCCTATGCAATCGTCGACGAGGTCGACTCGATTCTGATCGATGAGGCCAGGACACCTCTCATCATCTCGGGCAGGCTGGGAGACACCGCCAAGTGGTACCGAGATTTCGCCAAAATCGCCCGCCGTCTCCAACCCGAGGTCCACTACGAGGTGGATGAGAAGAAACGTCAGGTGCTGGTCACCGAGGAGGGCGTGACCCGTGTGGAGCAGATCCTCGGCGTCGAGAACCTGTACGACCACGCCGCAGTCGACTTCGTCCACCACCTAGAGACGGCGCTCAAAGCCGAAACCCTCTACCACACAGACATCGAGTACCTCATCGACCATGGCGAGGTGAAGATCGTGGACGAGTTCACCGGACGGGTCCTCGAGGGACGGCGCTACTCCGAAGGCCTCCATCAGGCGATCGAGGCCAAAGAGGGCGTTGCCATCAAGGAGGAGAACCAAACTCTCGCCACCATCACCCTCCAGAACTACTTCAGGCTCTACGACAAGCTGGCGGGAATGACCGGGACGGCGGAGACCGAAGCCGCCGAGCTGGCCTCGATCTACAACCTCGAGGTGGCCACGATCCCGACCAACGAGCCCGTCGCCCGCGCCGATCAGGGCGACCTGGTCTACAAGACCGAGGCCGGCAAGTTCGAAGCCCTCATCCAGGACATTCGGTCCCGTCACGAAAACGCCCAGCCGGTTCTGCTGGGCACGGTCTCCATCGAAAAGTCGGAGAGACTCGCCAGCGCCCTCGACAAGATCGGGATCAAACACGAGGTGCTCAACGCCAAGCATCACGCCCGTGAGGCCGACATCATCGCCCAGGCCGGCCGCCCCGGTGCGGTCACCGTGGCAACGAACATGGCAGGTCGTGGTGTGGACATCATGCTCGGCGGCAACCCGGAGGGCATGGCCAAGACTGAGTTGAAACAACGCGGTATCGACCCATCGGACCCTTCATATGAAGAGCTCGAGCACAAGCTGACTCAGGAGTACGCCGCTCAGATCGAGCCTGACAAGCAGAAAGTGCTCGAAGCCGGTGGTCTCTACGTCGTCGGCACCGAGAGACACGAGTCGCGACGCATCGACAATCAGCTTCGTGGTCGTTCCGGTCGTCAGGGCGACCCGGGGGAGAGTCGCTTCTACCTCTCGCTCGAGGACGATCTCATGAGACGTTTCCAGGGCGAGTGGGTGGCCGGCATCATGGAAAGGCTGCGCCTGCCGGAGGACCAGCCCATCGAAGCGAAGATGGTGAGCAAGTCGATCGAGAGGGCGCAACGTCAGGTCGAGTCCCAAAACTTCGAGATAAGAAAGAACGTCCTCAAATACGACGAGGTGATGAACACCCAGCGTGAGAACGTCTACGCCTGGCGCAAGTCGATTCTCGAAGGAACCGCATCCGAAGATCTGATCGACGACTGGATCGAGGACGCCATCTCTGATGCAGTCGAGATGCACTTCGGAGGCGGCGTCTCCAAGACGGAATGGGATTGGGACGCCCTCAAGCGTGAGATCGAGCAGTTCTACCCCACCAAGATCGACGTCTCCCAGTTCGAGGGCAGCTACGACGTGGACGATGTCATCGACTTCGCCGTCGACGAGGGTTTGCAGCGTTACCAGGAGCGGGCAGACGAGTTCGGCAAAGAGATCATGCCACGCGTCGAGAAGTCGGTGATGCTCTCGGTCATCGACAACAAGTGGCGAGAGCATCTGTCCGAGATGGACTACTTGCGGGCGGGGATCGGTCTGCGCGCGATGGGGCAGCGTGATCCCCTCACCGAGTACCAGCGCGAGGGCTACGACATGTTCATGGACATGGTCCAGTCGGTGAAACGTGACGCGGTCCGCTACCTGTTCCACGTCGAAGTGGCTCAACCCAAGACCCAACCGCAGCGGGTCCAGGCAAATCCAATCGGGGGCAAAGGGTCGAGCAAGCCGGTCACGTCCGAAAAGGTGGGTCGCAACGACCCTTGTCCCTGCGGCAGCGGCAAGAAGTTCAAGCGTTGCCACGGTGCCGCAGCCTGACGGGCCAGGCCAACTGTTCGGTCGTCAACGCCTCGTGCCGGGCCCTGAAGTCGAGGTGCCAAACGGCGTAGGCAGCTCCAATCCCGGCGAATCCCTGCAGGATCACTGGTGTTCCTAAAGCCAGCGTCATCGCCTCGGGTACGAAAAGGCTGAAAAAGACGACCGTCCCCCACCATAGCCCCTGAATCAGGGAGAAACTGCGAGTCAATGCACTGATAGGCCCGGTTGTCTCCACGGAGATGACCTGGG
>DASUUC010000008.1:0-46715 GCA_036374335.1 Acidimicrobiia bacterium | reverse complement strand
TCGCGGTCTCGATGGGAGCGGTCGGGATCCTCGTCAACATCGCACAGAGCGGAGTCGACCCGAAGACATGACGTTCCTCATCGCCGCAGCGGGCACCGGAGGGCACGTATTTCCGGGCCTGTCCGTTGGCGAGGCTCTGGTCGACCTGGGCATTCCCGGTGAGGACATCGTCTTTGTCGGCGGCGACCGGCTCGAAGCCACCGTGTACCCATCCGAGGGATATCGCTTCCTTCAGGTCGAGCTGGCCGGCTTGAAGCGTTCTTTCACGTTGGGCAATGCCCGTCTACCCGGTGTCGTGCTGCGAGCTCGTCGTCGCATCGCAGACGAGATCGTCCAACTCGGGGTCAAAGTCGTATTGGGCATGGGGGGATATGTCACCATTCCTGCTGCTCTCGCAGCTCGCAAGCGAAGGGTTCCTTTCTTCAATTCCGAGCAGAACGCCGAAGCCGGCCTGGCCAACAAGCTCACCGCACGTTGGGCAGAAGCCAGCTTTGTCTCCTTTCCCAAAACCGGAGGTCTCCCCCAGGGCATCTGGGTGGGCAACCCCGTGCGCAAGGCATTCTGGTCCTTCGACCGGGAGTCGCTCCAGCCGGAGGCATTGCGGCGCTACGAGCTGACATCCGAGACCCCGGTGGTCGGTGTGTTTGGAGGCTCGCTGGGTGCCGGGTCGATCAACGAGGCGGTGGCAGCAATGGCGGAGAGGTGGTCCGGGCCAGAGATTCAAATGATCCATCTCACCGGTTCGGCCCACCCCGCGCTGTTGGAACCGCGTTCGGCGGCCGAACCCGTGACCTGGCGTCGACGGGAGTTCGAAGACCGCATGGATCTCTTCTTCGCCGCCAGCGACGTAGTGATCTCCCGGTCAGGCGGCGCCGTGGCCGAGCTCACCGCCACCGGCACGCCTTCGATCCTGGTGCCCGGGCAGTTCGGGTCCGGCGGCCATCAAGACGCCAACGCCAAGTTTCTCGCTGAGTCGGGGACGGCTGTGATCCTGGGAGAGGACGAGCTCGACAGGCTCTCCGGGGTGGTCGCCGATCTGGTCGACAATCCCGAGAAGCTCGCAGAGATGGCAGCAGCTGCGAGTGCCATCGCCAAGCCTCACGCCGCTCATACCATCGCCCGAACGATGATCGAGGCGGCAACTACCAGATGAGCCTTCCTCCAGGCCGCATTCACTTGGTCGGGGCGGGTGGGACGGGCATGAGTGCTCTGGCCAAGGTCTTGGTGGCGATGGGCCACACCGTGTCCGGGTCGGATCTCCGAAGCGGCCCCGCGCTCGCCGCCCTCGCCGATCTCGACGTCGAGGTGTTCACCGGTCACAATCCTGGCGCGGTTCACGGGGCGTCCCTGGTGGTCGCCTCGTCGGCCGTGCCCGACTACGACGAGGAGCTCGAGGCAGCGAGAGCTCGAGGAATCACCGTTTGGCGGCGTCCGGAGCTGCTCGCAGCCCTCACCGCCGACATCCCCACCATCGGCGCCACCGGGACCCACGGCAAGACGACGACTACGGCGCTAATGGTCACCGCCCTGCGCGGGACGGGTGAGGATCCATCCTTTGTCGTCGGTGGCGACCTCGTCGACCTCGGCACGAATGGTCACTACGGGGAGACCCCCCTGCTGGTCCTGGAGGCTGATGAGGCCTTCCGAACATTCGAGAGCCTCGAACTACAAGGCCTCGTCGTCACCAACGTCGAGCACGAGCACGTGGACCATTTCGCCTCGGCTGCAGGCATGGTGGACAGCTTCATCTCCGTCGCGGGAAGGGTGGACGGGCCGGTTGTCGCCTGCCTCGACGACCCGGGATCGGCCCGGGTCGCCGGAGCCGTGGGGGCCACCACCTACGGGTTCGCGGACAATGCCGATTGGCGCATCACCGAGATGACGACTGGTCGCGACGGTATCCGTTTCCGCCTACTCGGGCCTGATGCATCGACCACCGTCGAAATGGTTCACCCGGGCCGGCACTTGGCCCGGAATGCGGCGGGAGCGTTGACCTTGTTGGCCGTTCTGGGACACGACCTGCAGGGGTGCGCGACGGCGATGTCTGGATTTCGGGGCGTCGGACGACGCTGGGAGCACAAAGGAACCATCGACGGTGTCATCCTGTACGACGACTACGCCCACCACCCGACGGAGGTAGCGGCCATGATCGATGCCGCCGGTGTCGTCGCCCCCGGCCGGATCTGGGCTGTGTTCCAGCCGCATCTCTACACACGCACCGAGCGGTTCAGTGAGGACTTCGGAAAGGCATTGGCGCGAGCAGACGTCGCCGTCGTCACCGACGTGTTCGGAGCGCGTGAAGAGCCGGTGCCGGGTATCACCGGTGAGCTGGTGGCCGAAGCCACCCGCCTGGCGGGAGGTGACGTCCACTATGTGCCACACCGCAGCGACCTCGCGGAGTTTATCGCCCCAAAGGTCAAGCCGGGTGATCTCGTGTTGAGCATGGGCGCCGGCGACATCACGCTTCTCCACAGTGAGCTGGCACCGATCCTGGTGTCGAAGTCATGACCGACATCGACCGGCTGGTAGAGAACGGGCTGGTGCAACGAGGGGTGCCCCTCGGGCCTTTGACGACGTACAAGGCCGGCGGCCCGGCTGCCTATTTCGCCGAGGTGGGATCGAGTGACGACCTGACCGCGCTCATCGAAAGCGGTCTGACCTCCCGGCATCCTCTTCTCGTCCTCGGCAGGGGCTCCAATCTGGTCGTCGCGGACTCGGGATTCGACGGTCTGGTCATCAAGCTCGTCGGTGAGTTCGCCGAGGCAAGCGTCTCCGGGACCCGGGTGGAGGCCGGAGGGGCCACACCCCTGCCTCGTCTGGCCCGGCTGGCGGTCGACGCCGGTCTCTCGGGCCTCGAGTTCTTCGTTGGGATACCCGGCTCGGTCGGGGGAGCGGTTCGTCAGAACGCGGGGTGCTTCGGCACCGAGGCCAAAGATTGCCTGGTCGTAGCGGCAATCGTCGATCTGGTCAGCGGAGAGATGTCGCAGAGAGACCCGGCGACCCTCGACCTGGCCTATCGACACTCGAATGTGGCTGCGGGGGAGCTCGTGGTCTCGGCCACCTTCCAGGGCCACCGGGGTGACCCCGCCGCCGGCAAAGAGAAGATGCGTGAAATCATCAGATGGCGCAAGGAGCACCAGCCCGGAGGAACCCTCAACGCAGGCAGTGTCTTCAAGAACCCTCCGGGCATCGCGGCCGGTGAGCTGATCGATTCGCTGGGCCTGAAAGGCATGGAGGTCGGGGGTGTCGCGGTGTCCGAGAAACATGCCAACTTCTTCGTCGCCGGGCCGGAAGCGACCTCGGATGATATTCGCCGACTCGTCCAGGTGGTGAAAGACACCGTATTCCAGCGCTCGGGGACCATCCTTGAGCCCGAAATCCAGTTTGTTGGGTTCGAAACATGAGCATCGATCCGAGACTGATGGAGCGACGTAAAACCGTCGCCGAAGACAACGCCAAGAAGAACGTCGGGCGTCTGCTCAAGTTTCTCCTGTTCGGCATCATCGCCGGCACAGGAATCTGGGCGATATTCTCACCTTGGCTGAGCGTCAGTCAGGTGGTGGCCACGGGCATCGAGACCAGCACGGCCCACTCCGTGCTCGCAGACAACCGGGTTCGCGCCGGTGTCCCCATGATCCTGATCGATGTCGCACGGGTCGAGTCCCTCCTCCTCGAGGATCCCTGGATATCCGAGGTTGATGTCCGCCGGGATTGGCCGAATACGGTGACGGTGGAGGTCGTGGAGCGAGATCCGGTGGCCTGGGTGCGCACCGGGGGAGGGTGGACGCGGCGGGCTCTGGACGGGGTGGCACTTCCCTCCGGGTCAGAACCAGACGACACCTTGGCCAGAATCGAGATGCCGGAACTCGCCGACAGTGAGGCGAGCAACTCGATCGAGCTGACGGGCGCACTGGAGTTCGCTGTGGCATTGCCCGCCGATCTGCATCCGGGAACGGTGATCACCCATCAGGAAAATGAGTTGTGGGCAACGGTGTCGGGCTACCAGGTGCGTTTGGGCCGGTCGGACGTCATGACCGAGAAGGCGTTGAGTCTTGCCGCCCTATTGGAACAAGACCCGCCCCAGGGGTCGACGCTGACACTGATCGCTCCCACCAATCCTGCGGAGCTGCCCCCGTCCGCTGATGACGGCAATGACGACCGGGAGACCACCGATGACAGCGTGGACACGAATGACGATTCTTAAACTTCAAGTAGAGGGTGAAAGATTCGGGGTTTACTTTGGGAATGTCTAAAGGTAAACCTCTACTTCAACCTTTGTTTGTCTTTAGAGCCCGGAGGTAATCGTGAGCAACGGAAGTGGCGGCTATCTGGCCGTGATAAAAGTCGTGGGTATTGGTGGCGGCGGGGTCAATGCGGTGAATCGGATGGTGGACCAGGGGGTCCGTGGCGTAGAGTTCATCGCGCTCAACACCGACGCCCAAGCGCTTCTGATGAGTGACGCCGACGTGAAGCTGGACATCGGGCGCGAGGTGACGCGCGGCCTGGGTGCAGGCGCCAACCCCGAGATTGGCCGGGCAGCAGCCGAGGAGCACCGCGCCGATCTCGAGGACGTCCTCAAGGGATCAGACATGGTGTTCATCACCGCCGGTGAGGGGGGTGGCACCGGCACTGGGGGTGCTCCTGTGGTGGCCGAGGTCGCCCGTTCGGTGGGAGCGCTCACCGTCGGTGTGGTGACCCGGCCCTTCGGTTTTGAAGGCAGGCGGCGCGCGGTGCACGCCGAGCAGGGCATCGACGCCCTCAAAGACTCCGTTGACACGCTGATTGTGATCCCCAATGACCGACTTCTCGACGTCGGCGATCCCGACGCCCCCATGGCCGAAACGTTCCGTCTCGCCGATGAGGTCTTGATGAGCGGGGTGACCGGGATCACCGACCTGATCACCACACCCGGGCTGATCAACGTCGACTTCGCCGACGTCCGTACGATCATGGCTGATGCCGGGTCGGCAGTGATGGGGATTGGCCGGGCGACCGGTGAGAATCGCGCCAGGCAGTCCGCGGAGCGAGCCATCTCCTCGCCCATGCTGGAGGCGTCGATGGATGGGGCCAAGGGGGTATTGCTCAGCGTGTCAGGGCCGAATTCGATGACGCTCCACGAGGCCACCGAAGCCGCCCGGGTCGTCTCCGACCATGCCGACAGCGAAGCCGATATCATCTTCGGCGCCATCATCGACGATGATCTCGGCGAGGAGATGAAGGTGACCGTGATCGCCGCCGGATTCGAAGCGGGTGGCCGTCGTCCCACGCGGCCGTCGGTCCGGGCCGCGGAGGACGACTCATATGGGATGGGCGAGGACACCCTCGACATCCCCAGCTTCGTCCAGGGATGATTTCACCCCCCGGGTGGAGCGGGGTGGCCTTCAGCGAGCGATCGGATGGAGACCTCCGCAACGACGCCAGCGCCCGTTCTGCGGCTGCGGGGAGAATCGGTCTCGATCAAGATTGGGCCGAGGTCACTCAGGTCCATGGCGACACCGTCATCGAGGCCACCGAGCCGGGCGTCGGTGGTGAGGCCGACGCGCTCTGGACCACGCAGCGGGGCTTGCCGCTGGCCGTGTTCACAGCCGACTGCTTTGGCGTCGTCCTCGTGGCCGATGGTGCGGTCGGAGTCGCCCACGCCGGGTGGCGGGGCCTGGTGGCAGGTGTGGTCCCCAAGCTGAGGGCGGCGATGGACGAGGCGGGGAATGCCCCCGTCCGTGCTGCGGTGGGCCCGGGCATCGGACCGTGTTGTTTCGAAGTCGGCTCGGAGGTTGCCGAGCTGTTCACCGCTGAGGCCACGACGACGTGGGAAACGGACTCTGTCGACCTTCGGGCCGAGTTATCCGAACAGCTCGCGGGTCTCGACGTGTGGACGGCGAATGCGTGCACTTTCCACGACCCGGGCTGGTTCAGTCATCGCTTCGACGGCACGACGAAACGTCTGGCGACCATCGGATGGGTCCCATGAGCTATGCCGATGTGATGGAGAGAGTCGCTGCGGCCGCTGAGGAGGCGGGTCGATCGGTCGGCGAGGTGACGGTCGTGGCCGTCTCCAAGACGTTCGGCCCCGAGGACATCATGGCGGTCTACGAGCGGGGTCACCGCGACTTCGGAGAGAACCGGGCCGGGGAGCTCGCCGACAAGGCCGCCGTGCTCCCCGACGACATCCGCTGGCACTATGTGGGTGCCCTCCAATCGAACAAGGCGCGAGTGGTACGCGGTGTCGTGCACCTTCTCCACTCCATGGATCGCCGGTCTCTGGGCAAAGCGTGGATGAAGGGCAGGGGCCCGGCTCCTCCTGTTCTCGCCCAGGTCAACGTGGGGGAGGAACCCCAAAAGTCAGGAGTCGAGCCGGCCGAGCTCCGGGGAGCACTGGGATGGATGGAAGGTCTCGGTCTAGAAGTCAAGGGTCTCATGGCGATTCCCCCGATCCCGGAACGCCCCGAAGACAGTCGCCGCTACTTCGTCAGGATGCGCGAGATGAGAGATGAGATCGCGAACGATCACCCCGGCGTGAAGGAGCTGTCCATGGGCATGACCGACGACTTCGAAGTGGCAATCGCCGAAGGTGCTTCAATCATACGTGTGGGACGGGCTATCTTTGGCCCCCGCAAAACTACCGGAGCGTAATGTCTTCACTCTTCTCGAAAGCACTCGTCTACCTCGGGCTGGTGGATGAGGACCAGCTCGAGGCCGAGGCGGCCGAGATGGGCAATCACAGAGACAACCACTTCCAGGATCAGGCCCCGAGGGCAGTGGAGCCCATGCCTGAGAGTCGGCGGATCGAGCCACCTCCGACCTCCCGTGCCGCCACCCGACCGCAAAAGAGGGTGGAGCCACCGTCGCTGACCGAGTCGAGTCGCCGGGTGGAGCCTCCGATGACGTCTCCGGTGGTCAGACCGGTGGAGATCCACTCCGATGTTCTGGTGGTCGAGGAATTCTCCGATGCCCGGGTTTTGGCCGATCGGGTCAGGGACCGGGTGCCGGTGGTCCTCGACATGCGTCGCGCGAACCCTGACCTGGTGCGACGGGTCGTCGATTTCTCGTCGGGACTGATCTATGCGCTCGACGGGTCGATGCGACGGGTCGGTGATGGGCTGGTGCTGGTGCTGCCGCCCCGGGTGACACTGAGCCGGGACGAGAAGCGGCGTCTTGCGACCCTCGGTGCCTACGAGCTCGACGACATCGAGTAGTCGATGCTCGAACTCGTCGCCACACTCCTGGAGATCTACTTCTATGCCGTATTGGCTTGGGTGATCCTCTCCTGGATCCGGGTTTCATCGACTCACCCTCTGGGGAGAGCCCAGTTCTTCCTCGACCGGATCATCTACCCCGTCATTCTCCCCATCCGGCGGGTGATTCCCCCGATCCGCCTCGGTGGCGGAGCACTGGACCTGTCGCCGATCGTCCTGTTGATCGGTTTACGGATCCTGATAGGCATACTGCGCTGATCCTTGTGGCGGGACAGGGGTTTTCTTATCCTGCCGGGCGAAATCGAGAGGTACACCAATGCTGACTGCAGCAGATGTAGAACAGAAGACCTTCTCCACGGCTTTGCGGGGCTACGACCTGGATGAGGTCGACGAGTTCCTCGACGAGATCGTGGCCACGATCAGAACACTCAACGAACAGCTGGAAGAAGCGAGGGCGGCCGACTGGGCCTCGGCCGTGGGTGCCCCCACACCTGCGCCAGAGCCCGCGGCGATCGTCGAGCCCGAGACGGCCATAGAGCCCGAGCCGAAGCTCGAGACCGAACTGGAAGCCGAGCCCATGGTCGAGGCACCGGTACGGGACATCGACGAAAGTGCCATCGGTCGTGCGCTGATCGCGGCGCAGACGGCTGCGGACAGACTGTTGGATGACGCCCGCGACGAAGCGGGGAAAATCGTCGAAGAGGCGAAATCAGAGGCGGACTCGTGGTCGGCGGAGCGGGAGGCCAAGCGGAGAGAGGCCGAAGCCGAGATCGCCAGGCTGACTGATCGCGTTGCGTCGGTACGCTCCGAGCTCTCGGTACTGGCGGGAGAGGTCGCCGAGAAGCTCGACGAGATGGATTCGGTCCTCAACGAAGGGACCGACACCGACGTCACTTCGCAGGGAGATGGCGAGGAAGCCGAGGCAGTCGTCGAAGTCGGGCATGAGGGTGAGGCATCGCCGGAGGGGTGGGGTTACACGGATGGGGAGTTCACTCCCGACCGAGATGCCGACGCGCCCTCCAACGGTGTGGATCACCTCGACGCGATGCTCACCGGTGTCGTCAACGACCTCCAGCTCTCCTCAGACGACTCCGAGAGCGAGGAGGGTGGCTACGAGGGAAACCGGGAAGAGCCCGACCAGGACGAGGACGAAGCGGACGAGTAGATACTCGCCCTAGGAGACGGCCGCCGCCTCTTCTGCGTTGAACAACATCCGGTCGAGGACGACGAACTTGGCCGCCCAAACCACCCCGAATGCCACCAGGCTGGTGAGGTTGATCAACACGGGCGAGGGATCCCATCGGGTGTCGACGAACCACACGGCGGTGGTCGACAGGACGAACCCGAGCAGAGTCAGGGTCCAGAACGGGATGACCTCTCTGATGATGCGGTTCTTGCCTCGCTTGTTCCACACCCAGTAACGGCTGAGGATGTATGCGGGAACAGCTCCGATGCTCACCGAGAACACGTTGGCCGGGACAGGTGACAGTCCCATTGCCACCTGTGCGGTGAAGAGCACCACCTGTCCGAACACGACGTTGAATGCACTGACGGCACCGAAGCGAATCAGCTTGGTGCCGTGGGTGTCACGGATGCGAGCCACGCGTGCAGGGGAGGGTGGTGAACACTTCGAGGATGGTATCGGCGGCTGAAGGGCTGGACCCAAGGGGTCAAAGCTCCGAGACCCGCCGCTAGCAACTCCCGGTTCTCAGTTGTCTCTGACCAGGGCGGGCGAGTCCAGGGTCTCATCCACTTCGATCGAGGTCGCCAATACCTCGCTGGCGATCCAGTCTTCGAAGGCCGAGACCAGATCGGCGTGCTCCGGGGGGAGACGCAGGGTTATGCGGTCGGTGAGGGCCAGGTCCTGCTGCTTGCGCTGCTCATTGAGAGCGCGGATCAGCTCCAGGGCCCGTCCTTCCAGGATCAGCTCGTCGTCGAGCGTGGGATCGATCGCAACGCTGACGTTGCCGTCATGGGCGACGACCCAATCTTCGAGTATCACTTTCTCGGTCCGCTGCACCTCGTCGGCAGATAGTGTTTCCCCCGCCACGGCGACTCCGCCGTGATCCAGCTCTTCGAATTCGCCACGTGACAGGGCCGCGGCCACGTCCTTGATCTTGGGCCCGAGCCGGGGCCCGGCGACAGGGAAGTTCGGCTTCACGGTGACCTCGACGGAGGTCTCCTCGTCGAAGCTGATCTCTTTGACTCGCAGCTCCTCGCGAATCTCAGCGGCATGAGGGGCGGCGAGGTCGGCGCCACGGACGATCACCTGTCGCAACGGCTGGCGAAGTTTGATATTGGCCTCCATTCGCGCCCGTCGCCCGGCCTCCACGACCCGGCGCACTGCCGCCATCTCGGCAAGCAGCCTGTCATCGATTGCTCCTGGTGGGTCCGGCCAGCCGGCGAGATGGACCGACTTGGGAGCGTCGGGGATCGGTCCTGAAACCAGGTTTGACCAGAGATGCTCGGTGAGGAAAGGCATGACCGGCGAGATGATGCGCAGCGCGGTGACCAGCCCGACCCAGAGGGTGCGGAAAGCAGCCTCGTCGAAGTCGTAGAAGCGGCGACGATTGCGACGGATGTACCAGTTGGACAGGTCGTCGAGATAAGACTCGAACGAGACGATCACCTCGTCCGTGCGGTGACGATCGAAGCCACGGGCCGTATCTCCGATCACCTGCTCGGCCCGGGCCAGCAACCAACGATCGGTGGTGGTGAGGTCGAGGGAGCCCAGACCCGAATCGAGATCCGAATAGGTGGGCACGAAATCCTCGATGTTCCCGTAGTCGATCAAGAACCGGGCGGAGTTCCACAGGGTGAGCAAACGACGTCGGACCTCGTGGGCGCCGTCGTAGCCGAAGAGGAGGTTGCGGTCCGGGGGGTGCCCGCAGTACATCCAGCGCATGACATCGGCTCCCATGCGCTCGAAAGCCTCCTCGGCACTGATCAGGTTCCCCCATGAGCCGTGCATCTCGCGACCGTCTTCGGCCAGCATCTTCTCGTACCCGAGGACGGAGCGGAACGGGGACTGGCCGACCAACGCCACCGACATGAATAGCTGTGAGTAGAACCAGAGACGCACCTGCTCCCGCATCTCGGAGACCCAGTGGGCGGGGAACCATTTCTCCCAATAGGCATGATCGGGCAGGTCGGCCTTGGTGAGACCGCGCGCCGCCCCGTCGGCGTTGCCCTCCTCCACCCACTCGTCGTTGTGCCAGCCGAGGGTGGAGAAGGGGACGATGCCGGCGTCGAGCCAGACGTCGCCGACTTCCTCGATGCGGGTCAGCTCCTCGTTCCCACACTTGTCGCACCGGATGGTCACCCGGTCTATCCACGGTCGGCGCAGCTCCTCGAGCTGGTCGAAACCGGCTGTGGCCTTCTCCTTCAGCTCCGCTTTCGATCCGATCACGGTCAACTCACCGCAGTCACAAACGTAGAAGGGGAGGGGGAGCCCGTAGTACCGGCGACGGGAGATGTTCCAATCGCCCATGTTGTTGAGCCAGTCGTCCATCAGCTTGCCCATGTACGCCGGGGTCCACGCCACCGAGGCGTTGGCATCTTTGAGTGGCTGACGGATGTCTTCAACGGAGATGTACCAATCGTCGGCCACCCTGAAGATCAGGGGCGTGTCGCACCGCCAGCAATGCGGATAAGAGTGGACGTGCTCACCGGCTTCCGCCAGGACGCCCTTCTCCTCTAGAGCATCGATGATGGGCTGTCTTGCCTCCACCGTCGACATCCCCGCCAGCCAGCCGTACCCGGCATAGAACTTGCCTGCGCCATCGACCGGGGTGAGCACAGGGAGATCATGAACGCCGGCGAGCTCGAAATCCTCAGAACCGGCGCCGGGGGCGATGTGGACCACACCGGTGCCTTGCTCCATGGTGACCTCGTCCCATGGGATCACCAGGTGCTCGACACCTGCACCAGCTTCCAGGTCCTCGAAAGGCGCCCTGAATCTCCAGCCGACGAGGTCCCGGCCGGGTTTGGTCTCCGTGAACTCTTCGTCGGGATACCGCTGCACCGCGACCCACTCGCCATTGGGGCGTTTTCCGTACTGGTGGTCGGGATGAACCGCCGCCGAGACGTTGGCGGGCAGAGTCCAGGGGGTGGTGGTCCATATCACCAGGCTCTCCCCCGGGCGGTCGAGGAGGGGAAAACGGACGAAAAGTGAGGGGTCGACCTTCTCCTGATAGACACCGGACTGGCCGGTGATCTCGTGCTGGGAGATCGAGGTCCCGCACCGAGGGCACCACTCCGTGGAGCGGTGACCCAGATAGATCCAGCCTCGCTCATGGAGGGTGGCGAGGAATCGCCAGATGTAGTCGATGTTGTTGTCGGAGAAGGTGAGATAGTCGTGATCCCAGTCCATCCACATGCCAAGGCGCCGTGAGCCCCGGCGAAGCTCTTCGACTGACCAGGCCACCTTCTCCCGGCAGCGCCTGGCGAATTCCTCCAGACCGAATGCTTCGATCTCCTTCTTGGAGTTGAGACCGAGCTCCTTCTCGACGCCGACTTCGATCCACAGGCCCTGACAGTCGAAGCCGTTCTGGTAGCGCAGGTCCCGTCCCCGGGCGGCGTGGTAACGCTGGATCACGTCTTTCAAAGTGCGACCCCAGGCGGTGTGCACCCCCAAGGTCTTGTTGGCGGTCACCGGGCCATCGATGAAGCTGAACGGCTCGCCGTCCTTGTTTTTCTGTCTGAGCTCGTCGAACGTGGAGTGCTCGCCCCACCAGTCGAGGATCTCTTGTTCCAGGGCGTTGTGATCGGGCTGGTGGTCCAGTGCCTTGAACACGTTGCTATCGCTCGACGACATAGAGACCGGGAGGGTAACGGGCTGATCGGCCAATTCAGGAACGGCCACGAGTACCTTCCCGGGGGTGACAGACCCATTAGTTGCACCTTCACACGACGGCGTGACGATCGCGGTGTGGGTGGTGCCCGGCTCCTCTCGCTCGGTCATCGATGGTCGACATGGCGACAGACTCAAGATTCGAGTTACATCCCCTGCCGTTGGGGGTAAAGCGACCGCCGAGGTGGCGAGGCTCCTCGGTGAGGTCTTGGATGCCAAGGTGACGCTTCGGGCGGGAATGCGGGGCCGCTCAAAAGTGTTTGAGGTCTCCAAGACCGACGTTAACAGCGTGCTCAGGAAACTAGGCCTCTAGAAACTGGGCCTTCTGTTTGCGCTGTTGGTAGGGTTCCCCGCCTTTTGTGAGGTGAAAAGTGGCCAGAAAACTCGCCAAGACCACCCTCGATCGCTTCAAGAAGCGACTCGAGGAAGAAAGAGAACGTCTCGAAGAACAGATCGCCGACTACGAAAGGGATCTGGAAGAGGCACGTTTGACGGAGAGCTCGTCGGACCGCAGCCCGGACCCGGGTAACGCTGAGGCGAGCTCGATGAAACTCGAATATGCCAAGGAGCTCTCGATCGAGCAGAACACGCTCGACCTGTTGAGCAAGGCGAACCGCGCCCTCGAGCGGGTCGACGCCGGCACCTACGGGATCTGTGAGACCTGTGGCAAAGCCATCCCCATCGAGCGACTCGAGGTGCTCCCGTACACGACGCTCTGCGTCGAGTGCGCCGCGCGCGTGTCTTGATCCGCCGCTATCTGATTGGTCTCGGGGTGGCCGCAGCGGTGGTCACCGCGGATCTGCTGACCAAGCGGTACGCCGCACTCAGTTTCGATGGGAATCCTGTCGAGGTCATCCCGGGGTTCTTCGGATTCACTTACGTGGAGAATCCCGGTGGTGCCTTCGGCATGTTCCAGAACGGGGGAGTGATCATCGGCATCGCGGCTCTGATCATCGCCGTCGTGGTGATGGTTGCCCTCGCCTCCGACCGGCCCCGGCTCGAGACCATTGCCCTGGGACTCGTCGTTGGTGGTGCAGTGGGAAACCTCGTCGATCGGTTCGCGCGAGGTGACGGCATCATCGACGGCCCGGTCATCGATTGGATCGAGCTCTCGATCATCCCCACCTTCAACATCGCCGACGCCTCGGTCACGGTTGCCGTCGCCCTGCTACTGATACGCGCCTGGTGGAACAAATAGAGCTCGAGGTCCCCGCATCGCTCGACGGGGCTCGGGTCGACAAGGTCATCGCCGAGGTGCTCGGTCTGAGTCGGGCCAGTGCGTCGCTCGTCGTCGAAGCAGGTGTCAAGCTCGACCAGGTCGACGCCAGGGCATCCGACCGGGTGCGTGGCGGTCAGATCATCCGCTGCCAGTCTCCCGAGGAGTCCGCCCCATTGGTCGCCGAGGCGGTTCCGTTCGACGTGTTGTACGAGGACGACCACTTGGCAGTGGTCGACAAGCCGGCCGGGGTCGTGGTCCACCCGGGAAGTGGCCGCACGGGTGGGACCCTCGCCGCCGGCCTCCTTAATCGTTACCCGGAGCTGGAAGGTGTCGGGGCCGGGGATCGTTGGGGGCTCGTCCACCGCTTGGACAAGGACACCTCGGGTGCCATTCTCGTCGGTCGAACCCGGGAGGCGTTCGAGGCTCTGGTCGACGAGCTGCGCGGTCGTCAGATCGTCCGCACCTACACCGCGCTCGTGGAGGGAAGAATGGGTGCGCCCACCGGGACTATCGACGCTCCCATCGGACGTGACCCGGTGCAGCCAACCCGACGTGCGCTGGCTCATGGGGGAAAGCATGCCCGGACTCACTACGAAGTGATGCGATATCTCGAGGAATCCGATGTCTCGCTGCTGTCGGTTCGTCTCGAAACCGGTCGCACCCACCAGATAAGGGTCCATCTGGCGGCGATCGGCCATCCCGTGGTGGGTGATCGGGTTTACGGGGCCACCCGCAAGGATCTCGGCTCGCCACGTACGTTCCTTCATGCTTCCCGTCTCGAATTCACCCACCCCGAAACAAGGGAGAGGGTGACGGTGGAGGCTCCTCTTCCCGACGACCTGGCCACGGTCCTGCACAGGCTGGCCTAATACCCGATACTCAATACCCTCTGCTCAATGAGTCAGGAGCACACCACGGCCGCCCCGGTCTGTTACCGGCATCCCGACCGGCACACGCTGCTCCGTTGCAGCCGTTGTGAGCGACCCATCTGCGCGGCGTGTTCCATCGACGCATCGGTAGGACAGAGGTGCCCCGAGTGTGTCCGACAGGAGGGGACTCAGAAGGTCATCCCCAAGCAGCGAGTCATGTCGCGTGCCGGTGGCGCCGTGGCGACGAAGGCCTTCATCGCGATCGCCGCAGTCTTCTTCGTCCTCACCGGTTTCGGCCGCAACCTGAACGGCCCCATCGGAGAGCTCTTCGCCCAGGTCAACCTGTGGGTCGAACAAGGTGAGTTGTGGCGTCTGTTCACTCCGGTGTTGCTACACGCCAGCATCACCCACATCCTGTTCAACATGTGGGCCCTGTGGGTTCTGGGGCCCCAGATCGAGCGAGGTGTGGGGACCTGGCCCTTCGTCGGTGCCTATCTGGCTTCAGCCGCCACGGGTGGAGCGTTCATGTTCGTCATGGGCGGGCTCGATGCTCCGGCTGCGGTAGGTGCGTCTGGGGCGATCTTTGGGTTATTCGGCATCTGGGCCAACTGGGCGGTGCGTCGCCGCAACACCATGCACGGCCAGGCCCTTCTCCGTCAGATCGGGTTCCTGCTGCTCCTCAACGCCGCCCTGCCCTTCATCATCCGTGGCATCGCCTGGGAAGCCCACCTCGGTGGTCTGATCGCCG
The DNA here is from genome assembly GCA_036374335.1 of Acidimicrobiia bacterium. GTDB lineage: Bacteria > Actinomycetota > Acidimicrobiia > Spongiisociales > ZC4RG35 > JANQRA01. The sequence goes on along the minus strand of DASUUC010000008.1, from coordinate 31,834 downwards.
GTTTCGTCATCGGTGAGCTGTGGTCCCGGGCCCGTAACGAGACGGCTCGTGTGGCGGTCACGGTGGCGATAGCGGGGCTGGCGGTTGCCGCCGTTCTCGTGCTCTGAGCCCGCGTTCTCTGCTCGCGAGCACGCCGTGTCGCTGGGCGGTACGGAATGCTCTGAGCACGCGAAAAGTTGATGTGCAGACGGTGGACGGTCACTCGGTACGGGTGTTAGATTTGAACTACACCGTTGTCATTCACGGAGCGAAGTGTCGTTCTCTCATCTCCATCTCCACACCGAATACTCACTCCTCGACGGTGCGGCGCGGATCAGCGACGTGGTGGGAACCGCCGCGGCGATGGGCCAGCCGGCCATTGGGATAACCGACCACGGAAACCTCTACGGCGTCGTCGATTTCGTCAAGGCGGCCAAGCAACACGGGATAAAGCCGATCATCGGGATCGAGGCCTACTTCACCGACGGCTCCCGTCTCGACCGGCCACCCTCCGATCAGAACAAGCGGTACCACATGCTCTTGTTCGCCGAGAACGATGCCGGCTATCGCAATTTGTTGCAGCTTTCCTCACGGTCGTTTCTCGAGGGCTACTACTACAAGCCGCGCATGGACCTCGAGCTTCTCGCCGAGCACTCCGAAGGGATCATCGCCACCTCCGGATGTCTCGGTGGTCTCGTGCCACAGCTGTTGGGACCTGACGCTGTCTCCGAGGAAGGCAACAAAAGGATCACCCGCGACTTCGACGCTGCGGTTGCCGCCGCTGCCAGTTTCCAGGACATTTTCGGGAGAGACCATTTCTTCATCGAGGTCCAGGACCACGGGCTCAGCGCCCAGACCAGGATCATGGGCGATCTGCTCGACGTGGCGAAAAAGGTAGGGGCTCCTTTGGTGGCGACCAACGACGCGCACTACACCCGTCAAGACGAGCACGACGCCCACGACGCGTTGCTCTGCATCCAGACCGGCTCGCTTCGCAACGAGCCTGGACGCCTCCGCTTCGAAGGGTCGGAGCACTATCTGAAGACCGCCGAACAGATGCGACGGCTCTTCCCCGACGACCGGTTCCCCGGCGCGTGTGACAACACCCTGTGGATCGCCGAGCGCGTCGACGTCGACCTCGAGTTTGGCAAGATCCTGTTGCCCCAGTTCCCGGTTCCAGAAGGTGAGACCGAGGTCACTTATCTGCGAAAGCTGGTCGAGGAGGGCACCCATGAGCGCTATGGCGCCGAGCCGGGTGCCGAGGTTTGGGAGCGGGTCGAGCACGAGTTGAAGATCATCGAGGAGATGGGCTTTCCGGCGTACTTCCTCATCGTCTGGGACCTCATCCGCCATGCCCGGGAGAACGGGATCCGGGTGGGCCCGGGAAGAGGCTCGGCTGCCGGATCCATCGTCTCCTATGTGCTGCGTATCACCGACATCGATCCGTTGCGGTATGGGCTGATCTTCGAGCGTTTCCTCAATCCGGGTCGGAAGTCGATGCCCGACATCGACATGGACTTCGACGAGCGCTTCCGCGGGGAGATGATCCGTTATGCAGCCGAGAAGTACGGCCACGACCGGGTGGCGCAGATCATCACGTTCTCCACGATCAAGGGAAAGCAGGCAGTGCGTGACTCGGCGAGGGTGTTGGGGCATCCATATGCAATCGGAGATCGGGTGGCCAAGGCGATGCCCCCGTCGATCCTCGGCAAAGACCCCACCCTGGATCAGGTGCTCAGCCCTCCCGACTCGAATGCATCCTCGGAGATAAAGGACTGGTACGCCAACGCCCAGGGTCTGCGGGACATGTACGAGACCGATCGCGATGTGAAAGAGGTGGTCGACGTCGCCCGTGGTCTGGAAGGGCTGCGTCGCCAGGACTCCATCCACGCTGCCGCCGTGGTGATCGCGCCCGAGCCGCTCACCAACATCGTCCCCGTCCAACGCAAAGGCGAAGGTGCAGAAACCGTCACCCAGTTCGAGATGCACGGCGTCGAGGACCTCGGTCTCCTCAAGATGGACTTCCTGGGCCTTCGCAACCTGTCGATCATCGAACGTTGTCTCGAGCTGTTGGAGGAGAGCACCGGCGAGCGGATCGACATCGACGACATTCCCCTCGACGACGAGAAGACGTTCGAGCTGCTGCAAACCGGCAACACGATCGGTGTCTTCCAGATGGAGGGGACCGCGATGCGAGCGCTGATCCGGTCTCTGAAGCCGGACAGCTTCAACGACGTGATCGCTCTCGTCGCCTTGTACCGCCCGGGCCCGATGGGGGCCAACATGCACAATCTGTATGCCGACCGCAAGAACGGCCGGGCTCCGGTCGAGGTGTTGCATCCGGCGGTCACTGAGAGCCTCAGCGACACCTATCAGATCATGGTGTATCAGGAGCAGGTGATGGAGGTCGCTCAGGACCTCGCCGGTTACACGATGGCCGATGCCGACAATCTGCGTCGGGCCATGGGCAAGAAGATCAAGTCGGTGATGGATGCCGAGGAGGAGAAGTTCGTCGCCGGCTGTCTCTCCCAAGGACACACCGAGGAGACCGGACGTGAGATGTTCCGGCTCATCGGCCACTTCGCCGGGTATGGGTTCAACAAGTCCCACAGCGCCGGCTATGGCCTCGTTGCCTATCAGACCGCATATCTCAAAGCCCACTATCCGGCCGAGTATCTGGCTTCCTTGCTCACCGCCACCAAGCGGGACAAAGATCGGACGGCGATCTATCTCAACGAGTGCCGGCAGATGGGTATCGAGGTGCTGGTACCCGACGTCAATGAGTCCGAGTCCGACTTCACCGTCCGCGACGGGCGGATAAGGTTTGGTCTGTCCGCGGTTCGCAATGTCGGTGAAGGCGTGGTCGAGAAGATCGCCGAGGCCCGGGCCGATAGCCCCTACGAGTCTTTCCTCGATTTCGTCAACCGGGTCGACGTTTCGGCGTTGAACAAGCGGACGGTCGAGTCACTGATCAAAGCCGGTGCCTTCGATGCCCTCGGTCACAGCCGCAAGGGTCTGACACTGATGCACGAGCTGATCCTCGACTCCACGCTGGAACGTCGCCGCAACGAGGAGATGGGCCAATACTCGCTGTTCGCCGGCGACGATGCGGCCACCGAAGACCGGGATTTCGAAATCTCCGACGACGAGTGGTCACAGAAGATCAAGCTTGCCTTCGAGAAAGAGATGCTGGGCCTGTACGTATCGGACCATCCACTGCTCTCAGTCGGAGCCTCGCTCGCCGCGGCGACAACGATCACGATCTCCGAGCTGGAAGAGCTCAGCGACCGCTCGTCGGTCACCGTGGGAGGGATCGTCGGCACCATCATCCGGAGGTGGACCCGGAATGGGGACCCGATGCTCTTCTTCCAACTGGAGGATCTGGAACGGTCGGTGGAGGTCATCGTCTTCCCCAAGACGGTTCACGATTTCGGGCCTCTCGTCGTCGAAGACGCAGTCTTGGTGGTCTCCGGGCAGCTGGACCATCGCGGTGACGACGTGAAGGTGGTGGCCCGCGAGATCAAGGAACTGGCAATCCGGGACGACTCTTCGGTACGTCTCGCGGTGCCAGCGCAGCGGCTCACCCCGGAAGTCGTCTCCAATCTGAAGACCATCCTGAGGAATCACCCGGGTGGGGCCACGGTCTTCCTCAACCTGTCCGACAACGGAAACACCAAGGTGCTCAAGCTCGGCGACGATCACAAGGTCGAGCCTCGCTCCGCCCTCTTCGCCGAGCTCAAAGAGCTGCTCGGGCCGAGGGCCATCCTCAACTGAGAACGGGGATTCAGCGCCCGAGACGGGAGCGGGTCAGCCGCGCCAGGGTCGAGGTCTTGCCGTGACTTCGGCCCAGGGCGTAACCGACCCCGGCCGCCGACGCGGTCATCGCGACGACACCACTGACGGCAACCGCCCGCTTGGTCTTGCGGGCGAAGATGACCACAGGCCACCCCCGATCGCGGGCAATGGCGCCGAGCTCAGAGTCGGGGTTCACGGCTACGGGATGTCCCACCAACTCCATCATGGGCAGGTCGGAGATGGAGTCGGAATATGCGTAGCAGAGGTTGGGGTGGTAGCCCCGATCTGAGCAGAGCTTCTCGATGGCCTGGGCCTTGCCGGGCCCGTATATGAAAGGTCCACCCAGCTTCCCGGTGAACACACCATCGACCACCTCGCCTTCGGTTCCGATGGCCCCTGTCATGCCCAGCGACGCTGCCAACGGCTCGACGATTCCGTGAGGGCTGGCCGAGACTATCCATGTGTCCCGTCCGGCTTCGTGATGCATTGCTACCAGTTTCCTCGACTCCGGCCGGACCCGGGATACCAGCTTGGGAAGGATCGCCTGGCCGATCTGGTCGAGATCGGACACCGATGCCCCTTCTATCCGAGCCAGGAATTCGCCGCGGATGTCCATGGTGGTGCCAGTCCCCTTGTCTCCTGAGATGAGGAAGCTCAAGGCGGCGAGGGTCCACTTCGCGATGTCTCCTGACGTGGCTAGGCCCTGTCGCCATGCTTCGACACCGAAGGGGAAGGCCGACGCGCCGGAGATCAGTGTCCTGTCCAAGTCGAAGAACGCTGCTGCGTTGGCCATGATCATCAGACTATTGGCGATTCGAATTCAGGGAAGCAAGTTCGACCAGGGGATCCCATCGCTGGAATCCATCAGGTCGGCGAGCCCGGCGAGATCGGTGGGAGGGTTGGGACGCCAGGGGACGGTGGCCACCCTGGCTCCATATCGTGCCGAGAACTCGTCACGTGCATCGGCCTGACGCAACGTCTCTGCGCTCCACTGCTCGGTGATTCTCGCCAGTTCGGCGGGAATGCCGGGATCCGGTGTCGCCGTGGCCCACTCAGGGGGCAAGGCCCGGTTGAACACCACAGCGGCCGGAGTCGTAGCCAGGTCGGGAAGCTGACGGTAGAAGCGCACCGCTTCAGCGACTGGTGCGGGATCCGCGGTCGTCACAACCAGGGTCGCCGCCTCCCGGAGAACGGTCTCGATCTCGCGCCCCCGACGGGCAACCCCGTCGTAGGTGCTGCGGAGGTCGAGGAGGAACTCCGAAACCCTTTGCAGCAGGTCAGACCCGAGGATGGTGTCTGCCACCCGCAGCATGGGGCGGGCGGCGCGATCGTAGAAGAAGCGTCGACCGGGCAACGGGCCTCCCGTGATCCAGCGGAGCAGCCGGCCTCCAACCAAATCCGCCATCTGCGCCGGGGCGGTGAAGAAGTCGATACCGCCGCCGGACGGCGGGGTGTCGACGATCACCAGGTCCCAGGCTCGCGCCTGTACGAAGGTCGCCGCCTGATCCGCGGCTGCATATGACTGGGAAGCCGGGAAGTGCTCGGACGCCGCCCGGAAGAACTCGTTGTCCGCGAGCCGAGTGGCGATCTCAGGGTCGGCGTGACGCATCGCCACCGCCCGCCAGGAAGCTTCGGAGTCGAGCATCGCCGCCCACAGATCCTCCTCGTCTGCGTGTGGCTGAGGCTCATCGCCCAGGTCGTTGACGCCGAGGGCCGAGGCGAGGCGGCGGGCAGGATCCACCGTGACTACCAGAGTTCGCACACCCGCCCGTGCCGCCTTGACTGCCATGGCCGCGGCGAACGTGGTCTTGCCCACACCACCCGCTCCGGCGACGAGGACCGTTTTCGTCATCGCAAAGCCTCGAGATCGTCGCTGATGTGAGCTGCGACCTCTCCCGGCGTGAACAGCCCGAAGAGGTAGGGGAGGGTCAGGTCGGGGGGCAGCTTGTCGAGCCACTTGTGTTGCTCGTCGACGAGGGACCGGTGCAGGGTGACCATGTCACCGGCCATCCCGGGTGGTGTGGTGGTGGCGCCCACCGGTTCCAGGACTCGATTAGCCACGACGACGGGCTTACTGACGATGCCTGTCCGTTCCACCCACTCCAATGTCTCCAAAGTCTCTGCCGTGGGGAGCTCTTCGGGAAGGGTAACGAGCATGAGCTGGGTCCTGGTCTCGTCGGCGAGGGTCTCCGCCATCCATTCGGCTTGGGACCTGATTCGACCCGTCGCGACCAGCTCCGAGATGGAAGCCGGCGCCCGCAGATAACTGGCGATTTGCCCGGTCGGGGCGGCGTCGACTACCACCATATCCCACCGGTCCTCACGAACTTCCCAGAGGATCTTGCCGATGGTGACGATCTCCCGCACCGCCGGCGCCGCCGTGGCGAGTGCGTCGAAAGCGCGGGCGAACGCTCCGAATCGGCCCATTCCCGGCAGCCGGAGTTGCAGCGAGAGGTACTCGAGGAGGGCGTCGGAGCGCACCATGTGCATGGCGTGCAGACCAGGTCTCACCTCTCGAGGCGCGAACTCGAGTGGACCGGTGCCGAAGTGTGCGGAGAGCCCGCCTCCCGATTCCATCTCCACGGCGAGGATTCGCAGCCCGTGACGTTGCCCGAGGAGGGCGAGGCCCGACGTCACCGCGGACTTGCCGACACCTCCCTTGCCGGAGACGATGACCAGACGCTTGTCCAGCATCCGGGTGGGTTCTCAGTTTCCCTGCAGTGGGATCTTCAACACCAGATGGTTGTCGTCGATCTCCCACGAGGCGTTGGCCACGAGAGCGAAGTCGGTGTAATCGGTCTCAGCCTGGTCGATGAACTTCCTCCGCTCCTCACCGGCAACCGGGGGCAGGGGACGATCGCGCACCGCTTTGGCACGCTCGGAATAGCGTCGCAGCATGGCATCTACGTCGAATTGGGCCATGCCGGAACCCTAACCCCGTTCTGTGCGGACTCATGCGGACTCTGGCCGGGCTAATCCGCACAGACGGCAGAGACCCGAGAACGGGAAATCGCGCGAGGCGATTGACGCAGCGAGACCTGTCCGCCTCGATACGATGGCGCGGTGCTGCAGTACCACGATCTCCTGAAACGGGTGCTGGACGAGGGAGTTGAGAAGGGGGACCGGACAGGGACGGGGACCCTGTCGGTGTTTGGCCACCAGATGCGATTCGACCTCACCGCCGGCTTCCCTGTCGTGACCACGAAAAAGGTCCACCTCCGCTCCGTCATCGCCGAGTTGTTCTGGTTCTTGCGGGGCTCGACCAACGTCGGCTGGTTGCGGGAGCGAGGCGTCACCATTTGGGACGAGTGGGCCGACGAGCAGGGTGAGCTGGGCCCCATCTACGGCTACCAGTGGCGCTCGTGGCCGACACCCGACGGCAACTACGTCGACCAAATCGCCCGGGTGGTCAACTCGATCAGAGAGACTCCGGATTCACGCCGTCTCATAGTGAGCGCCTGGAACGTGGCCGACGTCGACGAGATGGCCCTGCCACCCTGCCATACCCTGTTCCAGTTCTACGTGGCCGAAGGCAGGTTGAGCTGTCAGCTCTATCAGCGCTCCGCCGACGTCTTCCTTGGGGTGCCATTCAACATCGCTTCTTACGCCCTGCTCACCCATATGGTGGCCCAGGTGTGCGATCTCGAAGTTGGAGACTTCGTCCACACGTTTGGTGACACCCATCTCTATCTCAACCACATCGAACAGGCACGGCTCCAACTCGAGCGAGAGCCCCGACCGCTCCCCACCCTGCGTCTCAACCCCGAGCGGCGCGACCTCGATCAATTCGACGTCGACGACGTCGAGGTCCTGGGCTACGACCCGCACCCGGCGATTCGGGCGCCCATCGCCGTATAAGAGGGCTGCATGCAGACGGTGATCGTCGTCGCCGTGGCGCGCAACGGCGTGATCGGCGTCGACGGTGGGCTTCCCTGGCGAATCCCCGAAGACATGTCCCGCTTCAAACAACTCACCATGGGACATGCCCTCGTGATGGGCCGTGCCACTTTCGAGTCCATCGGCCGGCCGCTTCCCGGGCGGACCAACATCGTCCTCACCCGGCAACCCGATTGGTCCCACGAAGGAGTGCAGGTGGCCGGGTCCTTGGACGAAGGCCTGTCGATGGCCGCCGCTCGAGATCAGGACGCATTCATCGCAGGTGGAGCCGAGGTCTATCGGCAGGCGCTGGAGATTGCCGACCGCATCGAATTGACCGAGGTCGACGAGAGACCGGAAGGAGACACCTGGTTTCCGTCCGTCGACTGGACCCAATGGCGGGAAGTCTCCCGCCAGACCCGCCCCGGCTTCAGCTTCGTCACCTACGACCGGGTATAGCCCGATCGTCGATAGGGCGCGGATTTGGCGAGTTCCTGTTTACCTTGGTGCCGTTGTGGCGGTGTTCTTCGTGAGACTGGCGGTCTTCATCCTGGTCGTGGTGGCGATCGCCATCGGCATCGTCCCGATCCTGGTCCTCATCGATCTCCTCGACGGTGGGACCGGCTGGGGGCTGTGCCCGGGAGGGCTGCAAGCCTGCGACAAGCCTTTCACGACCGGGGCGGAATTGATCATCGTTCTCACCATCGGCATGTTCCTCACCGTGGCCGCGATCCGGCTGCTGATGAGAGTTGCTCGCCGTCTTCAGGACGACACCTACCAGGTGAGTCAATGAGCCGGTGTCACCGCTTCGGCTTCGCGTGAGGTCTCGTCCCGCTGCCTGGTGACCACCAGGTATATCGCGGCGACGATGAGACCGGCGCCGAGCCAGCCCTGGAAGCTGAGCCGCTCCCCGAGGACGACCCACGCCGTCGCCACCCCGAAAGCAGGCTCGGCCGACAGGACGATCGCCGCCGTCGCCGCTCCGACCACGGTCTGTGACCAGATCTGCAAGAGGTATGCCCCCACCGTCACCCCGACGGAGGTGAGGGCGATGGCACCCCAAACCGACCGGTCGGGGATTCCCGGGCCCGATTCGAAGATCCACGACGAGACGGCGGAGAGAGCTGCGGTGATGGCGAGCTGGACGGTGGTGAAGGGGACTATCGGATGGCGGTGGGCGTACCTGGCGAGCAGGACGATGTGGGTGGCGAAGCCAAGAGCGCATCCGATGGTCAGCAGCTCCCCCGTTTCCAGGCTCAGCCCGTCCGCTCCGGTGAGCAGGGCGACACCGGCGAAGGCGGCAGCGGCGCCGGCGACGACCCAGGGGCTCGGTGCGCGTCGGCTGAACAGCGCGGCGAGAAAGGGAGTGATCACCACATAGAGCCCGGTGATCAGCGCCGAGTTGCCGGCGGTGGTGAACTCGAGCCCCAGGGTCTGCAGCGCGTAGCCCGAGAAGAGGGCGAGGCCGGCGAGAGTGCCGTGTCGCCACAGCGTGACGCCCCTGGGGAGGGCGAGCGCGGCCAGCAGGAGCCCTCCGATCAGGAAACGCCACGAGATGAAGCTCAGTGGCTCGATCGTCTCCAATGCCGACTTGACCACGACGAAAGTCGCGCCGAACAAGAAGGAGGCGCCGAGCAGGGCGGCGACGGCACGGTTCTCAATGGAATCGAACACGGACCGGGAGGGTAGGACGAGCCGATACTCTGCCCCGAATGCCAGGCACCCGAGCTGACGGATCGATGCCAACCGCCACGGAGCGGGGCAAGGCACGTGCCGTCCTCAATCGACTCCAGAATCGCTACCCCGAGATGGGCACCGCCCTGGACTACGAGGACGCGTGGCAGCTGCTGGTGGTCACGGTCTTGTCGGCGCAGACCACCGACGAGAACGTCAACAAAGTCGCTCCCCGTCTCTTCGCCCGATATCCGACGCCCTCGGATCTCGCGGAGGCCAATCCTGAGGATGTAGAGGAGATCGTCTTCTCCACCGGCTTCTACCGGCAGAAGACCAAGTCGATCATCAGCCTGGCCCAGGATCTCGAGGAGCTGTACGACGGAGACGTCCCCGCCGACATCGACAAACTCACCAAGCTCAGGGGTGTGGGCCGGAAGACCGCCAGCGTCGTCCTCGCCGAGGTCTGGGATATCCCAGCAATCGCGGTGGACACCCACGTCAAACGGGTTGCAGGCCGGCTCGGGCTCACTTCGGAGACCGACCCGGCGAAGATCGAGGCCGATCTCATGGCGCTCTACCCGAAAGAAGCCTGGTCCGGGATCTCCATGAGGTTCATCCAGTTCGGGCGTGACATCTGCGAGGCGAGACGTCCCTACTGTGGGGCTTGCGAGCTGTTCGGTCTCTGCGAGTGGCCGGGACGTTTCGCGGCGGCGCAGGAGTTGTCGCGGTGACATCCCGTTTCAGCCCGACCGATAGGGAGATCCTCGGGCTGGCCATCCCGGCGGTCGGTGCGCTCGCCATCGACCCACTTCTCACCTTGGCCGACACCGCTTTCGTGGCTCGTCTGGGGACGGTAGATCTGGCGGCGCTCGGAGTGGACACCGCCATTCTTGGATTCGCGTTCTTCGCCTTCAATTTCCTCGCGTACGTGGTGACACCTCTGGTGGCCCGTGCCCTGGGCGGCGGCAGGGTGGAGGAAGCTCGGCGCTGGGTTGGGGATGCACTGCTTCTCGCCGTGGTGCTGGGGGTGGTGGTCTCGATCGTCCTGGAGGTCGCCGCACCGCTGTTCGTGGACTTGATGGGTGCCGGACCGGAGGTGGCCGACCCCGCTGTCAGCTACTTACGTATTCGCGCCCTTGCCACGCCGGCAGTCCTGGTCGTGACCGCGGGTCACGGCGCATTCCGGGGCCACAAGGACACGAAGACTCCACTGAAGGTGGCATTGGGCGTCAACCTGGCCAACCTCGTCCTCGACCCGTTGCTGATCTTTGTGTTCGGTTGGGGTCTGGAAGGTGCTGCGATTGCCACGGTCATCGCTCAGTACTTCGGAGCGGTCTGGTTTCTTCGTCTCATCGTCAGAGGCGACATGGCCGCTCGGCCCCGTAGCCTCAAAGCCAGTCTTCCCTCCCTGCTCGACCTGGGACGCAACGGGGCGCTGTTGACGATGAGGACCGGGCTGTTGTTGATGACGCTCACCGTGGCGGCCTCGGTGGCCACCCGTCTCGGTCCCGCCGAAATCGCTGCTCACCAACTCGTGGCCCAGGTCTTCCTCCTCTCCGCCCTGTTGGCCGACTCGTTCGCCATCGCCGCCCAGGCAATGGTCGGGGACATGGCGGCCCGGGGAGACGTCGACGAGCTCAACTCCCTCAACCGCAAACTCGTGTTCTGGGGACTCGTCGCCGGGTTGATCCTGATGGTCGGAGTGGGGGTGGGACGTTTCGGTCTCGAATGGCTGGCGAGCGACGGGGTGGTCGCCGATCTCGCGGTCAGCGCCGGGGGAATAGTGGCGGTGGTCGAGCCGGTTGCCGCGGTCCTGTTCGTAGGTGACGGCATCTTCCTCGGTTTGCTCGCTCTAGGCACGATGGTGGTGTCGACCGGAGCCGGCGGGGTGGCGGCGGTGGGTCTGATGCTGCTCACGCCGCTCGGAGACAGCGTCGACGGTATCTGGTGGTCTCTGGCAGTGATGCTGGCGGTTAGAGGATTGGTGCTGGCTGCCGGTTACCGCAGATCTGCTTTGACCGCGGTGAGGTCCTGACCTCGGGTCTCGTCGAGGGTGGCGGTGAGCAGGGCGGCGATTGCCACACCCACCGACAGCAGGTAGACGGTGTTCGACAGCCCGAGAGTGTCGATGGTGTAGATCCCCGAGATCAGCCCCAAGGAAGAGCCGACCAATGCCGAGTTGGTGGCTGCCGTGTTGGCGCTGGAGCGGAGACGGGTGGGGAACAGCTCGGCTCGATGCGAGCCACCCGCGGGCACGAAGGCGAACGTGCCGAAAGCCGAGACCATCGCCGCCACCACGATCACGGCTAATGAGGTCGAGGTGTACAGCGTGATGCCACCGGCGACGGTGAGGAGCAGACTGACGATCGAGGTGCGTCTGCGTCCCCAGGAATCGGCGAGATGGCCTCCGACGAAAAAGCCGATCCCACCCATCGTCCCACCCATGAGAAGCACGATCACGGTGGTAGCGGTGCCGACGCCCACGTCTTCGATGAGACGCTCCGTCGAGAAGGCAGCGCCCACGGCTCCGTATGCCGAAGACAGGAAGTTGATGGCGAGGATGGTCCAGAAGCGACGGGCCCACACTCCCGACGTCAGCTCGCGCCAGTGCCCGCCTTCGGGGTCCTGGGTGTAGACCCTGCTCTCGGGGACATTCCGGATGAGAAACGGTAAGGCCACGAAGCCAATGCCGATGAGGAGGTGGGGGAGGCGCCACGACTGCCCGCCGCGGTCCGCCAGAGGAAGCACCATGAGTGCCATCCCGCTGCCCAGGGACACCGCAGCCCCGAAAAACGAGATCGCATAGGCCCGGATGGCGGGGGACACGGTCTCGGCGAGGATGACCACGGCCAGCCCGGAGGCGGCGGCTGTCCCCGTGCGGAGAATGGCGTGCAGCAAGCCGAATTGCCACGCCTCGACGACCAGACCGGCCGACGCCCCACCGATCAGGACGAGGCTGATCGCGATCAGGAACGGTCGACGCCGGCCCTGGTGGTCGCCGAGCCAGCCGATGGGGAGAGCGGCGAAGGCAGCCAGCCGGGCGAGACCCAACATCAGGCTCATCTCCCCTTCGGAGAGACCCAGGCCCATCCTGGTGAACGGGAGGCTGGTGCTTGCCTGGGATTGGGCGAACCCCTGGATCACCCCCGCCACCCAGATGATGAAGACGACCTTCCTGTCGAAGGAAGTGAAGCGACCTACCGGGAGAATCGGGCCGAGGACCCGTCGGATGCCAGATCGCATTTAGCGAGAGTAAACACCGGACGTGGGAAGATCTGGGGGTAAGCCCCCGTTAGTACCCGGGAATCATGTTCGAGAGCGTCGGCGAAGCAGCATTCATAGTTCAGCTGGTGGTGGCCTTCGGCGCCGGGGTCATTTCGTTCATCTCACCGTGTGTTCTCCCGCTATTGCCCGGCTACCTGTCGATGATGTCGGGTTACTCCGCAAACCAACTGGAACAGGGCGAAGTATCAACGAGACGGATGCTCCGGGTGATCGGTTTCTTCATCCTCGGCTTCACCCTGGTCTTTGCCTCGCTGGGGGCGGCCGCCACCAGCTTCGGGCAGTTCCTCAGGACCAACCTGGGAACTATCACCCGGGTCGCCGGGGTGCTGGTGATCGTCTTTGGGATCCTGATGGTGGCGATGGCGGTCACCAACCGTGGGTTCATCGCCACCCTCAACCAGGACAAGAGGGTGCACGTCCGGCCGTCACGCCTCGGAAAATGGGCGTCACCGGTCATGGGCGCAGCTTTCGCTTTCGGATGGTCGCCATGCATCGGGCCGGTGCTGACGGTGATCCTGGCCACGGCAGCGATTCAGGACACGCTGGGTCAGGGGATACTCCTCCTCGTCGTCTACTCGCTGGGGCTCGGTCTGCCCTTCCTGCTCGCCGGAATGGGCCTGTTCAAGTTCTTCGGCAGGCTACGGCCCTATCTCCGTCCCATCAACATCGTCTCCGGGGTGTTTCTCGCCCTGTTCGGGGTCTTGATGGTGGCCGGCGGTCTCGGTGATCTCTCCGCATGGTTCCAGCGGACCTTCTACTCGATACCCTTCCTCGAGGATCTGGCGAATATCTGAGATGCCTTCGTTAGCACCGGAACAACCCGACCTGGTCTGGTTCAGCGGCACAGACGCCCTGCGGTTCTTGAACGACATCATCAGCCAGGAGCTGGGAGACGTCGAGCCGGGTCAGGCCCGCCGCTCCTTCCTCCTCGCCCCTCAGGGCAAGCTCGACTTCCTCCTCTGGGTGCTGAGAGAAGAGGACCGGATCGGCTTGGTCACCGACAGCGGGCGCGGCGACGAGCTGACCTCGACGCTGGGTCGTTATCGGATCCGGGTCGACGTCGACATCGAGGCTGAGGCTGGCGACGTCTGGGTCGTGGTCGGGGAGTGGGACGGATTCGATGTGTCCTGGCCCGGAGTGGAGCGGCACCTCGTGATCGGAGATCGTCCCGACCTGACAGAGATGGGCCAGGACGAATACGAGAGGCTCCGGGTCACGGCCGGAGAGCCGAAATGGGGTGTCGATGTCGACGATGGCACCATTCCACACGAGTCGGGTCTGGTCTCAACGAGTGTCGACTTCACCAAGGGTTGTTTCCTCGGCCAGGAGCTGGTGGCCCGCATCGACAGCCGTGGCGGGCACACCCCACGCCATCTCCGCCAGCTCGAGATGGACGGCCAGGTGAATGTGGGAGACACGGTCACATTCGCCGGTGACGAAGTGGGAACGGTGACTTCGGCGGCCGGAGACGTCGGGTTGGCGATGCTGAAGCGATCAGTGTCGGTGGGGGACGAGGTCGAGGTCGCCGGGAGATCGGCAGTTGTTAGAGACCTCCCCGCCAAAACTCGGGGATAACTCACCACTTCTTTACAAATGTGAGGCCACACTGTGGCCGTGGCCGCCAACCCGCGTTCTGTGCTGCTCGTCGAAGATGACGACGCCATCGCCGACATGCTGCGCACCTTCTTCGAGCGTGACGGCTATCGGTTCCTCCACGCCCTGACCGGGGAGGAAGCCGTGGAGCGCCTCCGCATCCGGCCCGTCTCCGCGATCTTGTTGGATCTCAACCTTCCGGGCATCGACGGCGTGGAGACATGCCGGCGGATCCGAGAGTTCGCCAAGACTCCGGTGATCATGCTCACGGCCCGCGACTCCGAGATCGACAAGGTTCTCGGCCTCGAGATGGGAGCCGACGACTACGTGACCAAGCCGTTCTCTCCGCGGGAGCTCCTGGCCCGGGTCAAAGCAGTGCTCCGTCGTTCCGAGGAGCCGCCGGCAAAGGCCCGGATCATCGAGGTCGGCGGCTATGAGATAGACAGCGGGCGGCGCACCGTCGTCACCCCGTCGGGAGAGGTTGTCGAGCCGACCGCCAAGGAGTTCGACCTGTTGTGGTTCCTCGCTGAGAACGCCGGGTTCGCCATGAGCCGCAGCCAGATCCTCGAAGGGGTCTGGGGCTACGAATACTTCGGGGAGACCAGGACAGTCGACGTCCACATTCGTCAACTACGCAAGAAGATCGAGGGCATACCCATCGAGACCGTTTGGGGTGTCGGTTACCGGCTGGAGGGGTAGCGCCGGTGCGCCGCCGACTCTTCTGGACCATTGCCGGGGTTGCCGCGGTCACCGGGCTCCTCGTTCTTGCAGCTTCCTTGTTCACCTCGCAGCGAGCGGCGATCGCCGCCACCTATCGGGAGTTGGAGGTGTCGGCAAATGAGGCGGTGAGTGTCATTCACGACCTGACCGAAGGGAGGCGCCCTACCGCCATCCTCGATGTCATCCGTCTCCTCGACACCGACAGCGAGGTGAACACCCTTTTCGCCAGGATAAGGCGAACCGCCGGTGGTTCGGAGATCGGAGTCGCGGTGATCTCCGCCGACGGGGCGGTGCAATCCAACGCAGCAGTGTTCCGACGAATCACGCTTCGGCACGAGACCGTGGTCGCCGGTCAGACGTATCGCACTACCTCGGAGAGCGGCGAGCTCGTGGTGGTCAGCCCGACCACCTTGCAGGTGGGCGGCCTCGACGTAACCCTCCTCGTCGCACTGGCCCGACCTGCCCCGATCGTCAGTCTGCGTGACCAGGTCCCGGGTCTTCTCCTGGCGATGGCCGGTATCGCCGCTCTCGCCGGGGTAGGGGCACGACTGCTCTCCTCGCAGCTGGCCAACCGTCTCAAGCCACTGGCCGAGGCGTCCCACCGGGTGGCAGCTGGCGACATGAAGGCCCGTGTTCCCGACATCGGTGACCCCGACCTCGACCAGGTGGCGGCTGCCTTCAACGACATGGCAGCAGGGCTGGAAGCGGCCAGGTCCCGCGAGCGCGAGTTCATTCTCGGCGTCGGTCATGACCTACGGACTCCCCTCACCACCATTGGGGGTTACGCCGAGGCTTTGGAGTCAGGCGAGCTCAGCGACGAGGAGTTGGCTCGGATTGGGGGCGTACTGGGCGTGCAAAGTCGCCAACTCGGGCGTCTCATCGACGACCTCTCCACTCTGGCTCGGCTCGAACAGGCCGAGTTCAGTCTCCGCTCGGAGCATGTCGATGTCGGCGCTCATGTGTCAGAGGTGGTCGGGGGCTTCGGACGCCGGGCCGCTGAGCTGGGGGTCAAGGTCAGGGTCGATGCCCCGCCGGGCATCTTCCTCGAGACCGATCCCGATCGTCTCGGTCAGATCGCGCAGAATCTGATGGAGAACGCGCTCCGCCACACGCCCGAAGCCGGATCGGTGGTAGCCACCGTCTCCGAGGACGACGACCAGGTGGTGATCTCGGTTGCCGACACCGGAGTTGGTATCACCGACGAGGACCTGCCTCACGTTTTCGACCGCCATTTCGTCGGTCGCAAACGCTCGGTCCACAAAGAAGGAACCGGTCTCGGACTCTCCATCGTCAAGGGCCTGGTCGACCGCATGGGTGGCTCCGTCGACGCTTCCTCACGTCCCGGTGAGGGGACCACCATCACGGTGCGCTTGTCACGTCCCGCTTCCTAATGCTCTAGCTCCCATATATGGGAGCTAGTGCGTTTCATTCGGGGTCGCCGGGGGCATCACCCAACCTCCGCCCTTCATCACGCCGGCTGGACTCTGAAGCAGCCCGACATCCTGAATGGGGTCGCCCTCGATCACGACCAGGTCGGCGTAGAGACCAGGCTCGAATGCTCCGACCCGGTCATCCCATCCCATCAGCTCGGCAGCCCAGCGGGTGGCCGACTGGATCGCCTGGGCGGGGGAGAGGCCGTGGTCGACGTAGTGGGTGAACTGGACGGCATTGTCACCGTGGGGGTACACCCCGGCGTCGGTGCCGAACGCGACCTTGACCCCGGCGTCCACGGCCTTGCGGAAGCCCTGGCGCTGGGTCTCTCCGGTCATCTCCGTCTTGCGCATCACCTCGTCGCTGTACCCGAATGACGGCCCTATCTCCTGGATGTAGTCGCTGTCGTAGAGGTCGGCGACGAGATAGGTGCCATGGTCGACCATGAGCCCGATCGCCTCGTCGTCGAGTAAGGACCCGTGCTCGATGGAGCGCACTCCCGCCCGGACGGCCCTCTTGATCCCCTCTGTGCCATGGGCGTGAGCAGCGACATGGGTCCCGGCATCGGAGGCGGTCTCCACCGCCGCCCGCAGTTCGTCTTCGGTGAACTCGGGAGCCCCCGGATTCGTCCCCGAAGTGAGCACCGCTCCTGTGGCGAGGACCTTGATGAAGTCGGCTCCGTAGCGGAGGATCTGGCGCACATTCGATCGCATCTGGTCGGGGCCACTGGTGACGCCAAAACGCAACTCGCGGGGTACGAACTCGTCGACATCGACCGCCAGACCCGTGATGTCCCCACCACCTCCCGGACAGGTCACATATGCCCCGGCGACCATCATGCGTGGCCCGGTGACCCATCCGCCGTCGATAGCCTCCTTCAACGCGACATCGGTGAAGGCGCGAAAGGCCCCAATGTCGCGGACCGTGGTGAAGCCTGCTTCGATGGTGGCCGCGGCATGTTTGACCCCGATCAGGGCATCCTGGGCGCTGTTACGCATGACCAGGGCCGCATAGCCCTGACCGTTGTCGATCGGCCCGGTGAGGTGGGTGTGCACGTCGATCAACCCGGGAATGATGGTGTGCCCGGGGAGGTGAGACGGGGCGTCTGCCTGGTCGACGGGAATCACGGCCGCGATGCGGTCGTCGTCGATGACGACGGCATGGTCGGTGAGCATCCGACCGTTGACCGAGTCGAACACCCGGTCGGGGAGGAGCGTCTGGCGGGTCATCGGGCAAAGTTACCTGGGGCCGCAAAGACCTCGATCAGCAAGAGACCTATCAGCTCCCCGCCAATGGCCCAACTCTGCTCGGGCTGCGTCAAATCGAAACCGGCCCAGGGGCCCTTGATGGTCCCTCACGGGCCGAGCTGAGACTCTTTTGTCTTGGTGCCGTCGTGGCACTTGACATGGCACATTCCTGTGCCATAATGGCACCATGAATCTAACTGATCATGTAGATCGACTCCGAGAGCAGCTGGCAGTTGCGGCAGATGCTGGGGGCGACGCGGCACGAGAAGTGGCAACTCGACTCATTGCCCCACTCGATGCGGCGGCTCGTCTCATGCTGCTCGAAGCGTTGTCGGCCGCCGCCGACGAGATAACGCGAGAGCTCGCCCCGGGGAGCGTCGAAGTACGGCTGCGCGGAGGCGAGCCGGAGTTCGTGGTCGACCACCCGCCGAGCGAGGAGGAATTCTCTGACATCGGTATGAGAGCTCCGCCTCCGGGCATGGAGTCAGCGGAGACAGACGAAGGCGGAACGGCGCGGCTGAACCTCCGCCTTCCTGAGACGTTGAAGCGGCGGATCGAAGATGCCGCCGGGGCAGAGGGCCTTTCGCTCAACGCGTGGCTCGTCCGGGCAGCGGGTGCCGCGTTGGACGCAAGGGGAAGCTCCCGCTCTCCGAGCGGAGGCGATCGATACACAGGGTGGATTCGCTGATGGTGTGGACATTCGACACTGAGGGGCCGATCGTGGCCGAGGTCGACATCGCCGCCGGCTCGGTCCACCTGATCGCCGGGGATCGTGCCAAGACCATGGTCACCGTCAACCCGGCCGATCCGGCATCGAAGATCGATGTCGAGGCAGCCAACAAGGCCAAGGTGGAGATCTCCGGGACCCGACTCTCGGTCATCGTTCCCAAGCCGGGGGGGATCATGGCCTACGTCAGTTTCCGTGAATGGGGACTGGTCGACGTGACCATCGAGCTGCCGGCCGGTTCTTCGGTCGACGCCAAGACCGGAGCGGGTGACTTGCGGGCCGACGGCGAGTTGGGCGAGGTCACCGCCAAGAGCGGCGCCGGCGCCATTCAAGTCGACCAGGCGCATGCGGTGAGACTCGTCTCCGGGGCCGGGCGTCTCAGATTGGGATCGTCTCGTGGTGACACCGAGTTGGTCACGGCGGGCGATATGAACATCGGACTAATCGACGGATCCGCGGAGGTCAAGAACCTCAACGGACGGACCCGCATTGGAGAGGTGACCGGGTCGATCAGGGTCAAGTCCGCAAACGGCGACATCGTGGTGGATCGGGCTGAGACGAATGTGAAGGGGCGAACTGCCAACGGAAACATCGTCATCGGCGAGCTGGTGCGAGGGACCGTGACCCTGGCCACGGGCGCCGGTGCGATCGACATCGGTATCGCCGAGGGAACCTCGGCGTGGGTCGATGCCGGGACGCAATACGGCCGGGTCCACAACGGTCTCGAGCCTGGTGGGGGCCCCGAAGCTCTAGGCGAGAAGGTCGAAATCCATGCCCGCACGTCTTTTGGCGACATCGACATACACCGTTCGTCGCCATCCAAGATCCGATAGGAGAGAGGAATGGATCCAACAACCAACACGATCGAGGTGAGAAACCTCCGGAAGGGATACAAGGGGGTGCCAGTGCTTCACGACGTCTCGTTCAGCGTCGAACGGGGCAAGGTTTTCGCTCTCCTAGGAGCCAACGGCTCCGGCAAGACAACGACGATCAACATCTTGACGACACTGATCAAGGCCGACGGGGGGATGGCAACAGTCGCCGGGTTCGACGTCGCCGCTCAACCCGCCAGAGTCCGCGAGCAGATCACCCTGACCGGGCAGTTCGCCGCGGTGGACGACGTGCTTACTGCCCGGGAAAACCTGGTGCTGATGGGCGAGTTGCGCCACATCCCCGACCCCGAGCGAACCGCGGCGGAGCTGCTCGAGAAGTTCGACCTGAACGACGCTGCTGACCGCCGCCTGCTCAATTTCTCGGGCGGAATGAGGCGCCGTCTCGACATCGCCATGAGCCTGGTGGGCGACGCGTCCGTCATCTTCTTCGATGAGCCGACGACCGGGCTCGACCCCGTGGGCCGCACAGACATGTGGCAGACCATCCAAGAGTTGGCCCAGAGCGGGACCACGGTCTTCCTGACCACGCAGTATCTGGAAGAAGCCGACCGTCTGGCCGACGAGATCGCGATCCTCCACGGTGGCCGGATCGTGGCCGACGGTCCACCGGACGAGCTGAAGACCATGGTGCCAGCCGGGGTAGTCGAACTGGAGTTCGGCGAACAGGAGCAGTTGGCCGCGGCGCAGAGAGCTCTCAACGGCCAGTACAGCCTCAGCCGAGTGGACGCGAGGCTCGTAGTCGCCACCACCGGTTCTATGGCCGAGATGGCGGACATGTTCATCCGGTTGAAAGACGCCGGGATCGAACCGACACGGTTCACCAAGCAGACCACCACCCTGGACGACGTCTTCTTCAAGATCCTGGGCGAAGAAAGGAAAGACTCCCATGCGAGTTCTGAGTGACATGTGGATCATGACCAAGCGAAGCCTGCGTCACACGACGCGGAGCCTCGATACGATCATCACGGTCGTATTGACACCGATAGCGATGCTGCTGCTGTTCGTCTTCGTGTTCGGTGGCGCGCTCGGCGAACAGACCGGCTCCATCGAGTACGTCGACTTCATCACGCCGGGGGTCATAATCATGACGGTTGGCAGCGGCATTGCCTATGCCGCGCTGCGGCTCAACATGGATCTCCAGAAAGGCATCATCGGCCGCTTCCGGACGATGCCGGTGGCGCCTTCGTCGGTCTTGAGCGGACAAGCCCTGTCGTCGACACTTTCGAATCTCTTCTCCTCGGTGCTGGTGCTCGTAGCGGCGTTCATCGTCGGGTTTCGGCCGACTGGCGGAGCCGGGGCGTGGTTGTGGTTCGTCGGCCTTCTGGTCTTGTTCACACTCGCCACGACATGGATGGCCATGTTCTTCGGTCTGATGTCGCGAACGGCGGAAGGTGCCGGCGCATTCGCCTATGTCTTGCTTCTTCTCGTCTTCATCAGCCCGTCGTTCGTGCCGACCGACTCGATGACGCCGTTGCTGAGGGGCTTTGCCGAAAACCAACCGATGACGCCGATAATCGAGACGATGCGCTCACTCTTGACAGAGGGCACGCCGGGCAACGACCTCTGGATCGCCCTCGCCTGGAGCGTTGGCATCCTCGTCGTCTCCTACACGCTTGCGTTGAGCGTCTATCGCCGGAGGGCGCCTGGGCCGGCCGGCCAGTAGGGCCCGTGGCCTGGTGTGTCGGCATCGGGCCCCATTGCCCTTGGAGTGTGCGAAGTGTGCGGCAAGGTCGTCGACGTAGACCAAGGGCTCGAAGACCTGAGCGCCTGTCGCTCGCTCCTCGTCGAGATGCCCAATCATCAACGACAGGGTCCCGGTGCGAAACCCGAGCCACGGGTGCTCGTGATCACCGCCCGCCAGTGGGTCGTCTTCGACCGGGAGGTCTTCGACGCTCCCCAATCCCAACACGGCGTTGAGCCAGTGCATCGCTGCGGCCCGATCGCGGTCGCCGGGAGGTTCCGTGTGCTCGCCCACGACGCGCGTGCCGCCGGGCACGGGTTCGAACCAGACCTCGGTGAGCACGTCGTCGAGGCCCGTCTCCACGAGAGCCGCACGCCTGGTTCCCAGCCTGTGATCGACCGAGCTCGAACACCGTGTCGCCGTTCGGATCGTCGAGCACCTCGATGATCCGACCGCCGAGCATATGTCGCATCGTGCACCTTCCGGAGACCTGGCGCCGTTCCCTGAGTCGACCCATGGTCGGGTGAGGGAGTGCCAACTGGCTGCGGAAATCGCGCCGAGGCGGTGCGGGTCTACGACCGCCTCCGGCAGATGCTCGAGGAGTCGATGGGACTGGCCCAACGAGCGCACCGAGGAGCTCTACGGCCTGGCCATGGGTCTAGGTGCGGGAGGTGGGATTCGAACCCACACGCCCTTTCGGGCAATGGTGTTTGAGACCATCATGACTACCAGTTCCATCACTCCCGCGTTTTCGCCAATTCTATCGGTCAGCTCTTTGGACCGACAAAGGTGCAGGAAGGCCACGTCCTCCCGTCTTCCCATCGAGATGACGCGCGACGGTGGTCTGCGTCCAGTTGACGCGGAGCAAGTCCTGGGCATCGATGAGGATCCCAGGATGCCCTTGAAAGCATTGGTGAACACAGAGCGGGAGGTACTGGTCGCTAGGGACCGTCGGACGAGTCGCGGATCACCTCGTTCGTGTGCCGGCAGCCATCAGAGTGGATCAGGCCTTGGATCAGGCCTTGGATCAGTGCCGTCGGTGCATCCGGTCCTTCGCGCAAGACTCACTCTGTCCACCCCACGCACGATCACGATGTGGGTTGCAGCCTCGTTGATGATGTCGGGGCGAAAGCAGGTCACCTTTCTCTGCCCCGACCACGACTCGGTGCGCCCACCGGTACCCGCTTCCAATCCCACCCGCCGACTCTTGATAGTCCCGCGTGGAATTCCCGATCGTCGCCCTGTCCCGCAGTCGTTGACCCCTGCCTCGATCAGCTCCAGGGCCCCTCTGGTATTCCGCTTCCGGCCTCATGCTTCGACCGTAGAGATCAGGCGTGACAGAATCGAGGGCGTGAAAGGTCTAGGCGACCCTTGGGGATACGCTGAGCCATCGGTGAAACGCATCCACAGAAGGCTGTTTCGGCTCAATGAGAAGATCGCCTCCCTGGAGAAGGAGGCGGAGCAGGTCGCGGCCGAATTGGAGTACCACCGCTCGATCAACGAAGACGCCCAACGCGATGCCGCGGTAGGCAATTACATCGATCGGGAGGAGGCCGGGCTCACCGCCGCAGACGTTCGCCGGTTCGAAAAAACCCTCGCCGGCTTGGAGGAAAAGACCGCCAAGCTGATCACGAAACGGGACCATCTCCTCTCCAGCCTGTGAGTGTTCCGGCCATTTGCTGTTCCACCGAAGTACTACCGTCGAGGTAGTGCCAACACTTGCGCTGATCGACGGCAACTCGATCGCATATCGCGCCTTCTACGCCCTTCCCGAAGACCTCGCCACCAAGTCGGGGCAGGTCACCAATGCCGTGTTTGGCTTCACCCGGATGTTGATCCGCCTCATCAAGGACCATCATCCCGAAGGAGTTGCGGTGGCATGGGATGTGTCCCGACAGACATTCCGCACCGAGTCCTATCCCGACTACAAGGCCAACCGTCTCAAGGCACCCGATCACTTCCGCAGCCAGCTCCCTCTGATCGACGAGGTCCTCGAAGCTCTCCACATCACCCAGCTCCGTGAGGAGGGCTATGAGGCCGACGACATCATCGCCTCCCTGACCAAACGGGCCATCGGCGACGGATGGGATGTCCTGATCGTCACCGGAGATCGCGACGCCTTCCAGCTGGTGGGAGGGCCGGTGAAGGTTCTGTACACCCGGCGCGGGATCAGCGACACGGTGCTCGCCGACGAGGATTGGGTGACCGGAAAATACGGGATCACCCCTTCTCAATATGTGGAGTACGCCGCCCTTCGTGGCGACAACTCCGACAACCTCCCGGGGGTGCCTGGCGTGGGGGAGAAGACCGCCGCCAAGCTCATCTCCGAGTACCGGTCGATCGAGGGTGTTTACGGAGCCGTAGCGGATCAAACCCCAAAGCTCCGGGAGAACCTCTCCCAGCATCGTGACCAGGTGTTCCTCAACCGGGAGCTGATGTCTCTGGTCGACGATCTGGAGATCAGCTACGGCACCAGCGACTTCTCGACGAGAGAGTGGGACAGGACGACCGTCAAGAATCTTTTCGACAGTCTCGAATTCCACACCATGTGGAGCGATCTCGAGGAAGCGTTGCCCTCCACGGGCGGGGCCACCGAGATCCTCGAAGTCGAATCGGAACTTGTCACCACGGCCGATCGAATCGCAAAAGTCGCCGGAGCCGAGGAATTGGTCCTCGGTCTGGTGCGAGATGATGGCCTGCCATATGGCCTGGCGGTGTCCACCGGGGCCAACGAGGCGATCGTGGTCCCGTTCGAGGCTGCGCGGCCCATCCTCGAAGGTGTCAGCGAGGGTCGTATCGGTGTCGCCGGGCACGACCTCAAAGAGCTGGCCCGGTCCCTGCTCGAGCTCGGTCACGATCTGACCCGGCCGGTCATGGACACCGCACTGGCTTCGTACATCATCAACCCGTCCCAGCGGACCTACGGTTTGGCAGAGATCGCCGAACGTCTCCTCGGTCTCGAACTGGTGTCACCGGACGACGAGGCTGGAGACGGCATGCTCCCTTTCGACGTGGGGCCTGATGTCGAGTTGGAGGGGAAACACGTCGAGGCGGTGCGCCGGCTCGTCGACGAGCTTCGCACCGAGTTGGAGATGAGAGACGAGCTCGACCTGTTCCTCACCTACGAGCTGCCCTTGGTGCCTGTCCTGGCACGGATGGAACATGCCGGCATCGGCGTCGACCGGGCCTATCTCGAAGAGATGGGGGCCGACCTTCGGGAGAAGATCGCCGAAGTGGAAGGCCGACTCCACGAGCTGGCGGGTGAGCCGTTCAACGTCAACTCCACCGATCAGCTGCGCAGCATCCTCTACGACCAGCTCGGGCTGCCGGTGCTCAAGAAGACATCGACGGGCAAGCCATCCACCGACGCGTCGGTCCTCACCAAGCTCGATCATCCGCTGGTCAGCGCCCTTCTCGAATATCGGGAGCTGGAGAAGCTTCGCTCAACCTATGTCGACGGCTATCTCCCGCTCATCGACCCCGACGGGCGAATACGCACCCGTTTCAACCAGATGGCGGCCACCACCGGGAGGCTGTCTTCGGACAGCCCTAATCTGCAGAACATCCCGGTTCGCTCCGAGTCCGGTCGAACCATCCGCCGTGCCTTCATCGCCGGCGAGGGAAATGAGTTCCTGGTCGCCGACTACTCCCAAATCGAGCTTCGGGTCCTCGCCCACATGAGCGGCGACCCGTTTCTCATCGAAGCCTTCCAGGCCGGTCTCGACATTCATACGGCAACGGCGGCTCGAGTGTGGGGAGTCGAGCCGATGGAGGTCACCCCGGAGCAACGTCGGCGCGCCAAGATGATCAACTTCGGGCTCCTCTACGGCATGGAGGCATTTGGTCTCGCCGACCGGCTCGGGATCAGCCGGGATGAGGCAAGGGAGCACATCGACGCCTACTTCGATCAGTTCCACGACGTCAAGGAGTACATGTCGTCGGTGGTCACCGCGGCCCGCAACCAGGGATACACCACCACCCTGTTTGGAAGACGCCGGTACCTGCCCGAACTGAAGTCGGATAACTTCAGGATCAGGCAGATGGGGGAGCGGATGGCGCTGAACGCTCCGGTGCAGGGGACCGCCGCGGACATAATCAAGGCGGCGATGATCGAACTCGACGCCACGCTCCGTGAAGAGAAGCTGGCGACGACGCTGCTGTTGCAGATCCACGACGAGCTCATACTCGAAGTCCCCGAGGACGAGAAAGTGATTGCCGAGAAGTTGGTGGTGGAGACGATGGAGGGAGTCGCCGGCCTCGATGTCCCCCTGGTCGTCGACATCGGCTGGGGCCCCGACCTCGCCTCCGTCAAGAAGTAACCCCTCCCGTGTGCAACCCGGGGTTACAGACACCGCTCAGCGAAGTCCAGCGCCCCCCGTTCGCGATAAAACGCCCAGCTGGGTTGGCTAATTGACCGCGGCTGCGTACACTTTCACTGCCTGCCGACCGGAACGCGTTGGCAGAGATCTTCCCAAGAGGTAACTACCCACACATGTCCAACCCCCAAGAGAACGCGCCCGTAGCCACCCCGGAGAACGAGGAGATGGCGGAGGCGCCCGAGACCCCGGCTGTAGACGAAACTGTCGAGGAAACAGCCACCACCGAAGAGTCGCAGCCCGACACCCCCCGCGCAGAAGCTGCCGAGGCCAGCAGCGAGGAAACCGCCGAGACGGCCGCTTCCGACGCACCGGCCGCCACATCGGACGAAGACGAAGCCGAGCCACAGCCCCGATACCAAGAGCGCGAGGCACTGGTCGCTCCCGATCTGAGTGACCTCCCCGACGACATCGGTGACGACTTCGAGAGGGCCATCGAGGCCACCGTCCTCGAGTTCCGTGAAGGCGATATCGTCGAAGGGACCATCGTCAGCGTCGACTCCGAGGGGGCCCTCGTCGACATCGGGTACAAGTCCGAGGGTTTCATCCCCACCCGTGAGCTGTCGATCCGCAACAACATCGACCCCGAGGAAACGGTCAAGGTTGGCGATCGGGTGGAGTCGGTCGTTCTTGACAAAGAGGACGACGAAGGCCGCCTCATCCTCTCCAAGAAGCGAGCGATGTACGAGCGCGCTTGGGGACGCATCCAGAAGGTGGCCGACCAGGATGGAACGGTCGAGGGCACCGTCATCGAAGTGGTGAAGGGCGGCCTCATCGTCGACATCGGTCTTCGGGGTTTCCTGCCCGCCTCCCTGGTCGATCTGCGCAGGGTCCGGGACCTCGATCCGTTCATCGGTGACACCATCACCGCCAAGGTCATCGAGCTCGACCGGGCCAGGAACAATGTCGTGCTCTCCCGGCGGGCCCATCTCGAAGAGGCTCTGGCCGAAGAGCGGACCGAGTTCCTGGACAACCTCCATGAAGGCGAGGTCCGCGACGGCACGGTGTCCTCGGTGGTGAACTTCGGTGCTTTCGTCGACCTCGGCGGCATGGATGGCCTGGTTCACGTCTCCGAGCTGTCCTGGCAGCACGTCAACCATCCCAGCGAGCTGGTCAAGGTGGGCGACGAGGTGAAGATCAAGGTCCTCGAAGTCGACCGCGACCGTGAGCGCATCTCATTGTCGATCAGACAGACCACCGAAGATCCCTGGGACGTCTTCGCCAATGAGAATGAGGTTGGCGACGTCGTCGAAGGGACCGTGACCAAGACCGTTCCTTTTGGAGCCTTCGTCTCGGTGGCAGAGGGAGTCGAAGGGCTGGTCCATGTCTCCGAGATCGCGGTCCACCGGGTCGAGTCGCCGGAGCTGGAGCTCTCCATCGGGCAGACGGTGAAGGTCAAGATCACCGAGAAGGACGACGAGCGACGTCGCGTGTCCCTTTCGATCAAGCAGGCGCTGCCTGACTACAGGGAGCGAGCGGCCGAGGTCGAGGACAAGAAGAAGCCTCGCCGTCAGCATGAGTTCGAGCGTGAGTTCGGTGCCGAAGAAGAAGAGCGCCCACCCATGCCGGTGGACGCCTCACTGGAGGCAATTCTCAAAGAACTCAAAGAGCGCGGCATCGGCCGGCGCTGATCACGACCTGCCGACCAGTCGGTTGCCCTCTCTGACGCGGTTCAGTGGTTTCTCACGGGTCCTTGGTTCTGGGCCGGGATACCCATAGATTTATGGTCGAAAAACTCAAGACTGTTGCTAGCAGGTCCGACAATCAAGTGTTATCGAACCTGAAAAGCATGGCGGGCTCACGTCCGCCGATACTATGCCCTCCCGCCTCACCGCAGCGATAGCGCTGAGGAGCCGAGGGGACAACCGAAGGGGACTCAATGGGTAGGAGAGCCATCGTTCTACTTGTGGCCTTGATATTGGCCGGATTGGCGGCGTGGGCCGTCTGGAACTTCATGCAGAACGTGCGCGAGGCTGAGCGTGAAGGCCTGGAACAGGTCACCGTCTTCCGCGCCGGACTGGGCGGCATCGCTGAAGGGAGCGAAGGGGACATCCTCGTTTCCGATTTCGACGGCGGCGGGACCCTGATCGCGGAGAGCTTCGACCAACTCGAGGACACCCCACCCGACGCCATCCAGACCGTAGAAGAGCTGCGTCAGGTTCTCACCGGTCAGGTTGCCGCCGGGCCGATCTCGGAGAACGCTATCCTCACTCGGGGTCAGTGGACCGACATCACAGTCGATGTGCGCCCGCTCTCCGAGTCGATCGCGTCGGGCAACCAGGCGATGACCATCTCCACCAGCGACATCCAGGGCGTCAACGGGTTCGTCGAGGCGGGTGACAGGATCAACATGATCATTACCCTCGACATCGAGTTCGACTTGATTCCGATCGAAGGTGCACCGACCCTGCCGCCACCGGAGGGTGAGGCGCCTGCCGAAGGCGAAGAAGAAGAGACGGTCACAATCACTTACACTCGCTACGTGCTCCAGGGTCTCAATGTCCTCGCTGCCGGCCGCGACATCCGTGTCGAGGAAGACGAGGACCAGACCGGCCAGGTCGACGCAGCCGTTCCGGCTGAGGGCACCGAGGCTGGTGCAGAAGGCGTGCCCGAAGAAGAGCAGGGCAACTCGACAGTGTTCACTCTCGAGGTCACGCCCGACCAGGCCGAGCGCATCGTGTACGCGTTCGAAAATGGCTCGATTTGGCTTACCCTTGTGCCGGAGGACTTCGTCGAAGTCGAATCCGACGGTGTGACCATCGACAACCTGTTCGGTGGCGATCTCCAAGAAGCGATTTTCGGAAACCAGTAGAAGGCAAATCTCATGTCATTGGCCGAGCACAACCTCCTGGTAGTCGACCAGGATGACGACTTCGTCGCCAGCGCCAAAGAGCTGTTCGACGGAAGTCTGCCGGTTGCGCGTAGCCTCGAAGAAGCGGCTCAGACGGTTTCCTCCGGCGATGTCCGGATGCTCCTCATCGGGCCATCTTTCAACAGCGACGAGTCGATGGAACAGATTCGCCAAGTCCACAACCAGGACCCGTCTCTTGTCTTGATGCTGGTCGCCGAAGAGGTCACCGCCGACCTGTTGCGTAAAGGCATGCGAATCGGCGTCTCCGATGTGCTCGAGATGCCGCTCGACGAGGACAAGATCGAAGCGGCCATCGAGCAGTTCGCCCACGATGTCCTGCGTCGGAAATCATCTGTGGCGACCCATCGGCCACCCGAAGAGGAGGCGAAGCAACAGGGTCGGATCATCACCGTGACCTCCGCCAAAGGAGGCAGCGGGAAGACCGTGCTGGCCACGAACCTCGCCCTGTTGCTCAACCGTTTCCCAGACAAGAAAGTGTGCCTGGTTGACGCCGACCTCCAATTCGGTGACGTCTGTCTCGTGCTCCAGCTCGAGCCGCGCTTCACGATGGTGAACGCCGCACACGAGCTGCACAAGCTCGATGCCGAGCTGCTCGACTCGCTGCTCACCGAGCACCCGAGCGGTCTCAAGGTGCTCGCCGCTCCACTGGAGCCGGCATTCGCCGACGACATCACCACCGCCGGTCTGATGCAGATGCTCGACGTGCTGAAGGAGAACTACGACTACGTCATCGTCGACACGGCGGCGATGCTCGATGAGCTGATCCTGTCGCTCATCGAGAAGTCCGACGACATCCTGATGCTCGTCGACATGGACCTCCCGTCGGTCAAGAACGCCAAGCTCGCCCTCGAGACTTTGCGTCTCCTCAAGTTCTCCACCTCCGACGTTCAATTGGTGTTGAACCGTTCCAATTCCAAGGCAAAGCTCGACAACAAGGAGATCGAGGGTGCTTTGAAGATGGGGATCTCCGCATCGATCCCATCCGACGCGGTGGTTGCCGCATCCGTGAACGAAGGTCGTCCGGTGGTAGAGACCGATCCAAAATCCAAGGTTGCCAAAGGCTTTGAGTCAGTAGCCGAGCTCATCGCGGGCAAGGTGCCAGAGGCGAGCAGCAAATCCGGCTTGTTCGGACGCAAGTAGGGAAGGGGCCCAAACATGCCATCACTATCAGAGAGAGTCGCCGCGGCCCGGCAGACCGAGACCGCGGACTCGACAATCACACGCACCGACGCGATGGGGGAGCTGAGAGGCCGCCTCCATTTCAAAGTCGTCGAAGAGCTAGGACCGACCCTCTATGACCGGGGGATGTCAGACGCAGAGCTCCGGCTCCGTGTACTGGAGATGTTGGAGTGGGCTGTCGATCAGGAGCAGGGTCTGCCCCTCACCTCCGCCGACCGCCGCGCCCTCCTCAACGAGATCGCCTCAGACGTTCTGGGATACGGCCCAATCGACCCGCTGCTCAACGACCCGGAAGTCACCGAGGTCATGGCCAACGGGCCCTACGACATCTACTACGAGAAAAATGGGCGCATCCTCAGATCCGATGTCAAGTTCGTCGACGAGGTGCACCTGCGCCGGATCATCGACAAGATCGTCGGTCAGATCGGTCGTCGGGTCGACGAAGCGACCCCGATGGTGGACGCCCGTCTCCCCGACGGCTCCCGTGTCAACGCCATCATCGCCCCGCTGGCGATCGGCGGACCGTTCCTGACGATTCGAAAGTTCGCGGTCGACCCATACCAGGAAGCCGACCTGATCAACTTCGGCACCCTGACCCAGCGTGTCGCCGACTTCCTCAGAGCCTGTGTCCGGGGTCGGCTGAACGTGTTGATCTCGGGTGGTACCGGCTCCGGCAAGACCACCACGCTCAACGTGGTCTCGGCGTATATCCCCGGCGATGAGCGGATCATCACCGTAGAGGACGCCGCCGAGCTCCAGCTCCACCAGGAGCACGTGCTCACCCTGGAGTCCCGCCCGGCGAACATCGAGGGGCAGGGCTCGGTGACGATTCGCGACCTCGTGAAGAACTCGCTACGTATGCGTCCCGACCGCATCGTGGTTGGTGAGGTTCGTGACGCCGCCGCCCTCGACATGCTCCAGGCGATGAACACCGGTCACGACGGGTCACTCACCACCGTCCACTCCAACTCGCCTCGTGACACCCTGTCCCGTATCGAGACCATGGTGTTGATGGCCGGTTTCGATCTACCGGTCCGGGCCATTCGCGAGCAGGTGGCATCCGCGGTCGACCTCATCGTCCACGTCGCCCGTCTCAAGGACGGAACGAGGCGGGTCACCCACATCACCGAGGTGGAGGGCATGGAGGGCGAGATCATCACCCTTCAGGATCTGTTCCTCTTCGACTATGGCATGGGCGTCGATGACGACGGCATGTACAAGGGTCGTCTCAAAGCGACAGGGATTCGCCCCACGTTCTCCGAGGAATTGGAGAACCAGGGCATCCGTCTCCCGTCCGACCTGTTCGATCCGGAGCCCTTCGCACGGAGAGGCGGTTGAAACTGTCACGCCGACTCCTTGCCGTAGTTGCGGCGCTCCTGTTGCTGGCCCTGCCCGCATGGGCTCAGGAAGGTGGCCAGGAGATCGAGATCGTAGACATCAACGGGTCGCGTTACCCGGAGGGTGGCCAGACCCAGATGGTGATCGAGTTCCGCAACTTCGGGGAAGACCCGAACCCGGAGGCTCTCGAGGTCACCGTCAATGGCGAGCCGGTTTCCGATCTCGTCGTCGAGCCGGTTGGCGCATCTTCGGTGCCGGTCGGCGTCGTGCTCGTGATCGACGCTTCGGGGTCGATGGCCGAGGGAGGGGCCATGGAGGCGGCGAAGGCCGCAGCCATCAGTTTCATCAACCAGGCCCGCGCCGAGGACCGGATCGCCGTGGTCAGCTTCTCTGACGGAGTCCAGGTGCTGACCGGGTTCACCGGGAACAAGGACGGCCTACGACAGACGATCAACGCCATCGAACCGGCCAACGAGACCGCGTTCAACGACGGCGTTATTCAGGGCATCTCCCTATTCGACGAGCCCAACGCCCGAGGCTTGCTGCCGAACATGATCGTCCTCACCGATGGGGAGGACACCGCCTCGGAAGCGACCCTCGAGGACGCGATCGCAGCGGTGGAGGGCAGCGATGTCCGCACCTTTGGCGTGGCGCTGGAGGGCTCGGATTTCACTCCCGAGCCGGTGGAGCAGGTGGCTAACGCCGGAGGTGGGTTGTTCCTGTCCACACCGAACCCCGAGGCCCTGGAACAGCTCTACGCCGACATCAGCCGCGAGATCAGCAACACGCTGGTAGCCAGGTTCGTCAGCCCGATCTCCACTCCCGGTGAGGTCGACTTTGCCGTCGCCTATCAAGGCCTGAGCTCCGAGCTTACCTTTGCCGTCTCCGGTTTTGCGGTCACCACTACGACCCAGCCGGGTGCAACCACCACGACGACTTTGGCTCCGCTGACCACTCAGGTCGTGGAGAGCGGTGCCTTGCTCGACGTCCAGACCCTCATGTTGGTCGGTGCCGCCGGTCTCGGCCTCACGCTCTTCTTGTTCTTGGTGATCCTGTTCGGTCGGGAAGACGAAGACGATCCGGGCCGCTTCGCCAAGAGATTGCAGGCTTACGGCCGCAAAGGTTCCAGGGAGGCCGAGGAGGATCGCTCCTGGCTGCAACGCATCCC
>DASUUC010000007.1:0-28232 GCA_036374335.1 Acidimicrobiia bacterium | reverse complement strand
GAACCATGGGTTGAGGTTGTGCCCGAACGTCCCGTGCTGGATCTGCATCGCCGGGCACGCTCACTCGAGAGCCGATGGAGCGATCGCCTAGGACCGGGTCGGGTCATATGCTGGCCTGGCAGTGGATATCAGTGACCCAGGGGCATTCGTCGCCGAGCTACGAAAGAGGCTCGACGAGGCGCGTGGTTTCCTCGACCTCGAAGGCAAAGGCGCAGAGCTCGACGATCTGCGGGATCAGGCTTCGTGGCCTGACCTATGGGACCATCCCAATCGGGCACGTGTGGTCGGCCAGCGTTTGGCCCGTTACGAAGGTCTGTTCGACAAGGTCCAAGGTCTCGACACCAAGATCGAAGATGCAGAAGTCCTTCTGGAGCTGGCGACCGAGGCCGGCGATGAGGTCTCTCGCAAGGAGGCGTTCGATCTTCTTCGCGAGGCGGACTCCGCCTTGGATGAACTCGAAATGGAATCGCTGTTCTTCGATGAGTACGACGAGGCCGATGCCATTCTCAGCGTCCACGCCGGAGCAGGGGGAGTGGACGCCCAGGACTGGGCGGAGATGATGGCGCGCATGTATCAGCGGTTTCTCAGCGGAGCCGGGTTCTCGGTGACGGTCGAAGAGATGACCGAGGGGGAGGAAGCCGGTATCAAATCGGCGACGATGACGGTGAAAGGGGACCGTGCTTACGGGACACTCGAGTCGGAGCGGGGAGTGCACCGTTTGGTGCGCATCAGCCCCTTCGACGCCAACGCACGGAGACACACCAGCTTCGCCGGAGTCGACGTCGTCCCCGATCTCGGAGAAGACGCCGACATCGAGATAAATGAGGATGAGCTCAGGATCGATACCTACCGGTCCCAGGGAGCCGGGGGCCAGCACGTGAACACCACCGACTCTGCGGTGCGGATCACTCACTTACCGTCCGGGATCGTCGTCCAGTGCCAAAACGAGCGCAGTCAACTGCAGAACAAGGCCAGGGCAATGGCGATGCTGAAGGCGCGTCTGGCGGAACGGGCCCGGTTGGAGAGACAGGAGCATCTGGCGGAGATTCGTGGCGAGAAAGGCGAAGCGGCGTGGGGTCGTCAGGTGCGCAGCTATGTGCTCCAGCCCTACCAGATGGTCAAGGATCTGCGCACCGACCATGAAGTGGGAAACGTCCAGGGTGTGCTGGACGGGGACCTGCGGGGATTCGTCGAGGCCTATCTGCGTTGGCGCAGGTCTGAACATGAGACTGCAGACAATTCCAGCTAAGCGCCGCAATCTCGTTACCGTTTCCGTGTTCCCGGCTCACCGGCGGGTGAGCTGCGAGACTTTCCTCGGATCCCCATGATCAGACTCGATAGCGTCACCAAGGTCTACGAAGGCGGCACGGTTGCTGCCAACGATGTCTCCCTCGACATCCAGAAGGGAGAGTTTGTCTTTCTCGTGGGCGCCTCCGGGTCCGGTAAGTCGACACTCATCCGACTCATGCTTCGTGACGAGCCGGTGACCAGAGGCAAGATTTGGGTAGCCGGCAAGGACATCACCACCCTTCCCAAGTGGAAGATTCCGTATCTACGCCGATCGGTCGGAACAGTGTTTCAGGACTACAAGCTCCTCCCCAACAAGACAGTGAGGGAGAATGTGGCGTTTGCCCTCGAGGTACTGGGTCGGCCCCAGTCGGTAATCGGCCCACAGGTGGACCAGGTTCTCGATTTGGTGGGGCTGGCCGACAAGGCAAAGCGATATCCCAAGCAGCTCTCTGGTGGAGAGCAGCAAAGGGTCTCCGTTGCCCGCTCGTTCGTCAACCGGCCGCCGATCATGCTCTGTGACGAGCCCACCGGGAACCTCGACCCCAAGACCTCGGTGGGGATCATGAGACTGCTCGACCGAATCAACCGCACCGGCACCACCATTGTCATGGCCACTCACGATCATGCCATTGTCGACGCTATGAAACGTCGGGTGGTCGCGCTGGAGGGCGGCAAGGTGGTCCGTGACGACGAAACCGGCGGGTACGAGGCGGCCCAGGCATGAGCCGCGTCCTGTTCCTGCTCAGAGAGGCGATGATCTCGTTAAGACGAAACATGCTCGTCGTGGCCGGCGCCATTCTCGCCGTCTTCATCTCCCTCAGTCTGGCCCTTGGTGCGATGGTGGTGAACGAGATCCTGAGGATCAACACCATCGCATGGCAAGAAGGGGTGCATGTCATCGCTTTCTTGAACGACGAGGGCGAGAGTGGCGTGACGGCCGGGGCTCACACTCAGCTCTTGGCGGAGATCCAAGGATGGGACGAGGTCCAGGAAGCCTTCTATTTCGACAAGACCCGGGCGTGGGCGGAGTACCAGGAGCTGTTCGCCGGTCAGCCCGAGCTGCTCGCCATCGACCCGACCATCCTGCCCGCTTCGATCAGGATCGAGCTCACCGACATCGAGCTTCATCAGTCGGTTCGATTCCGTCTCGAGCAACGCACCGGGTCGGTCCGTCAGGTGGCAACGGCCGCAGAGTCGATCGAGCAGCTGCAGAGTCTCTCCAGCGTCCTCAACGTCCTTGGCCTCGGTATGGCCGTCGTACTTGGTGTCGCCGCAGTCGTGCTCATCGCCAACACCATCCGTCTCGCTATTTATGCCCGTCGCGACGAAGTGTCGATCATGAAACTCGTGGGCGCGTCCAACTGGTTCATTCGCGTGCCGTTCCTCCTCGAGGGCCTGATCGAGGGGCTCGTCGGCGCCGCGTTGGCAGTCTTCGTCGTCTGGTTGGGCGCCACCAACCTCGCCGAAGCAGGTCAGACGTTCGCCTTGTTCCGTCTCGATGTCAGCCAGCAGTTCTTCTTCAGGTGGGGCCTTCTCTTCATGGTGTTCGGCGCCGGGGCCGGTGTCATCGGGTCGATGCTCGGGTTGAGCAAATACCTGCGCGACGCCGACGGCACCGGTCCCGACGTCCCCACGGGCTTCTAGGTGGCCTCCCCGGAAAAGTCGGGGCAGGTCAAGGTGGTCGCCACCAACCGGCAAGCCCGTCGCAATTACACAATTCTCGACACGTACGAGGCCGGCCTCGCCCTGCTCGGCTCTGAAGTGAAGTCGTTGCGTGCGGGTCGGATGGAGCTGAAGGACTCCTACGGTGATATTCGCGGCGGCGAGGCGTATCTGGTGGGTGCTCACATCGCACCCTACGACTATGCCCACGAAGGTGGTCACGACCCCGAACGCATGCGGAAGCTATTGCTGCATCGTGGAGAGATCGACCGGATCGCGGGTGGTTTGGCGGAGAAAGGCCTGACTCTCGTCCCACTTCAGGTCTACTTCAAAGACGGCATGGCCAAAGTCGAACTGGGTCTGGCGCGGGGCAAGACCACCGTGGACAAACGCCAAACCCTCCGGGACCGCGAGCACCAACGCGAAATCGAGCGCGCCACCCGCCGATCGCGTTCCTAATGCTGTGGCTCCCACATATGGGAGTTACGGCGTCTGATAAGTCCAGCATCGACATTGGGCAACTGAAATAGCCCCGATAGAATGGATGTTCACTCCACACGGGGGTGAAACGGTTTCGACGTTGAGTGTTGAAGCGTTGGAAGCGAGCCGGGGTCTCCGGGGCCTCGTTAACAAACCGGAAAAACCAATAAGTGCCGAAGACAACTTCGCACTGGCTGCCTAATTAAGTAGCCCGTCCCCCTGGCTGGTTCCCGCCCGGTCAGGTAAGGGCGTCGCAATGCGGGATGCTCCGCCCGGGTTTCCGGGATCGGGCGGCCAAGCACAACTCCGGATAGGTTCAGGAAACCTGGTCGTCAGAGTTCCTGTGACCGAAGCTCGCTGACGACTGCGCTCGGAGATGCCAGCGCTGACGGCTTAGCGGACCGGGGTTCGACTCCCCGCACCTCCACAAGTAGGTGCCAACGAAAAGTGGCACTTGAAACGGATAGACACGCCCACCCGAGGATGTGTCGCTCGGCGGATGTCTGGGAGAATCTGGGTGGATCCTGTCTGGTGAACAGAGCTTCGAGGTGGGGTAGACACCTCTGGCCGGGTATTTTTCGTTAGCTGGTGACAACCGATGCAGTACGCCCCACCTCCCACCGAAGCGCAATTACACAGCGTCCGCAACGCCATCGGCGCCAGTTCGTTGGTGCACGACCTCCGTATCGATGGTGGTCTCAGTTGCACGATGGACGTGCTCAAGGAAGGCTCGACTCGCCTGCTCCTCCGACGATACGGAGCCTGGGCAGACAATCGCGGGGTCGACATCGCGGCCCGGGAGACGCGCGCCCTCGAATTGTTACAGCGGGCCAATATCCCCGCACCAGCTCCGATCTGGGTCGACTCTGACGGTGTGTTCGACGAGCAGGCCATCGTCATCTCGTTTGTCGAAGGGGAACCCGACCTCACTCCGGCCAACCCATTCGACTGGGCAGAGAAGCTTGCGGCGGTGTTGTCCCGCATCCATGAAATCAGGCTCGAGGATGACGACTTGGACCTATTCCCACCTGGGGCCGGCGAGGACATCGCCAAGATTCAAGAAAACCCAGAGATGGTGCTCGAACACCCATTGGGTGAAGATCTCCTGCGGAGGCGGATGCTTCTGGACAACCGCGATCTGGAGTCGGATCTCGTCTTCAGCCACACCGACTTTTGGCCCGGCAACACACTGTGGACCGACGGAGATCTCGCCGCCGTCATCGACTGGGAATCCCCAGCAATGGGGGAGCGGGAGATGGACGTCGCCTACTGCTCACTCGACATCCGTTATCTCGGAATGGATCGCGTGGCCGATCATTTCATTGAGAGCTACCGGGAGCTCAGCGGCAACTCCCTTCCCAATCTGAGTCACTGGGAGGCGGTAGCCCTCTGTCGGCCCATGCCAGATATCGCCCAGTGGGTTCCTGTATGGGAGGCAATGGGCCGAACGATCACCAAAGAGCAGGCCCGCAGTCGATACACCGAGGTCCTGAAGACCTTCCTCGCCAGAACCGCCTGAGCACCCTATTGGGACGATCCAGCCTGGCGGCCCCCGGTATTACC
Source organism: Acidimicrobiia bacterium (assembly GCA_036374335.1). Taxonomy (GTDB): domain Bacteria; phylum Actinomycetota; class Acidimicrobiia; order Spongiisociales; family ZC4RG35; genus JANQRA01. The sequence goes on along the minus strand of DASUUC010000007.1, from coordinate 23,237 downwards.
GTGGCGTTCGTGACCTACCCCGATCGCGTCACCATCACCGAGTCTTCCTCCCGTGACGGGTTGCAGTCTCTCGGTGCATTCGTCCCCACCGAAGCCAAAGCAAGGCTGATCGACGACCTGGCATCAGCCGGGCTCAATAGCTTCGATGCGGTCTCGTTCGTCAGTCCCGAGTGGGTGCCTCAGATGGCCGACGGAGCCGACGTGATCGCCGCTGTCAAGAGTGATGGTCTACGCCTCATTGGCCTCGTCCCCAACATGCAGGGGTTGGAGAACGCCGTGGCCGCCGGCCTTACCGATGTCGCAGTTCTCGCCGCAGCCTCTGACACCTTCAGCCAGCACAACATCAACGCCACGGTGGACGAGGCCATGCATCGAATCAGAAGGATCGTCCTGGAGGGCCCTGTCGAGTTGACGTATCGAGCGTACATCTCGACCGCGACCCATTGCCCATACGAAGGAGAACAGGACCCCGACTGGGTCGCCCATCTCGCGGAAACTCTGGTCGAGTGGGGCGTCGAGGAGGTATTCCTCGGTGAGACCATCGGCATGGCGACCCCGGCTCATGTGAGTCGTCTCCTCGACGAGGTGTTGGGACTCGTCCCGGTAGACCGCGTCGGTGTCCACTTCCACGACACCTACGGCCAGGCAGTGGCCAACACCGTGGTGGCCCTGGAGAAGGGGGTCGACAAGTTGGACTCGTCGGCCGGTGGCCTTGGCGGTTGCCCCTACGCCCCCGGGGCTTCGGGAAACGTGGCAACTGAGGATCTGCTCTGGCTCCTCGATGGTCTTGGCATCGCGCACGACGTCGACCTCTCGGCAGTTGCCGAAGTGGCCCAGAGATTCTGCGCAGATCACGATCTCGCTTACAACAGCAGAGCCGGCATGGCATCGGCTGTGGCTTCGCGCAGAGCCTGAAACCCGCACTTTCTGGCCATCCCCAATCTGGAGAGGAAGCGTCGGTGGGCATCCGGCGGGTTACGTGTTGGGAGAGGAGCCAAGCCCGACAGATCCGGACCCTCGCCAACCCCCCGTGTCACCAGGGCCGACGGCGATTTCTTCTGCATGCTGGGCTCAGACCAGATGACGTCGCCGACCCTTCTCCTGGTAGCCGGTTCATCTACGAGTGAGAGCAACGGTGGGCACTAGGCGCCTTCTTGGATATACGCTGCGGCTGACAACGGAGCGTCATCACAGACATCGGAGGCAGATGAGAACGCGCGACGGAGTCATGCGATGAAGTCCATCTATCTCGACGACGACCTCGTCGCCATCCGCAGCCAGGTACGGGAGTACGTGGAGAAAGAGGTCGTTCCCAATGTCGAGACCTGGGAGGAAGAGGGGGCAATCCCCCGTTCGCTCCTCGACGAGATGGGCAAACTCGGCTTCTTTGGACTGCGCATCCCCGAGTCCTATGGGGGCATCGGTATGGGGCATCTGGCCTCGGTCGTCTTCGCCGAAGAGTTGGGGCGGAGCACATCGGGTGGTTTCGCCATCACCGTGCTGGTGCACACCGACCTCGCCTCCCCTTACGTCACCAACTTCGGATCCGAGGAACAAAAGGAGAAATGGCTCCCCAGCTTCGCCACGGGTGAGCTGATCACGGCGATCGGTGTGACCGAACCAGACGCGGGGTCCGACGTCGCCGCCATCCGGACGACGGCTCGGCGCGACGGGGAAGGCTGGCGTCTCCGGGGAACCAAGATGTTCATCACCAACGGCGCCATCGCCGACGTCGTGTTTGTCGCCGCCAAAACCAACCCTGACGTCAAGGGTTCCCGTGGCATCTCCATCTTCGCAGTGGAGCGGGGAGCAGAGGGTTTCAGCGCCAGCCGGGCCCTGGACAAGATGGGATGGCACTCATCGAACACGGCCGAACTGATCCTGGACGACGTCTGGGTTCCGGACTCCAGCGTCATCGGAGAGGAGAACCGGGGCTTCTACTACATCATGGGCAACTTCCAGAACGAGCGTCTCGCCATCATGGGTCAGGCTCTCGGCGAGGCTCAGAAGGCCCTGGAGATCACGGTGTCGTACGTCAAGGAGCGTCGCGCCTTCGGGGCTCCGATCTGGGACAAGCAGGGAGTCAGGCAAAGACTCGCCATGCGCCAAGCAGAGATCGATGCTGCCCGTGAGCTCACCTATAACGCGGCATGGCTGACGGACCAAGGCGAGGACACTGTGAGACAGGTGTCTGAGGTCAAAGCGTTGGTCGGGGAGCTGGTGAACGATGTCCTCTATGACTGTGTTCAGTTCCACGGGGGAATGGGGTACATCACAGAGACGCAAGTGGAACGGATGTATCGCGATGTGCGTATCCACTCAATTGGCGGAGGAGCCACCGAAGTGATGCTCGAGGAGATCGCCAAGCGGCTCTAAGGAGTGATTCTGGAGGATGCCGCTTCGATTTCCTCGTCCTCGAGGGGGTGCCAGGAGAGCTCCATCCCCAGCCACAGGCTCTTCGAGATCGGGTAGAAGACGATCGGGACGACGATGTTGGCGATGGCGGTCACGCCCAATACGAGACCCCAGGGCACATTTGGATAGGTGGCCAGGACCATCCCACCGAAGACCAGGAGGAATGTGGCGAAGATCGCCGTGGTGTTGATGATGACTGCACCCACCCAGTAGCCGGGCTCGCGTTCAAATCGAAGACCACATCGGGAGCAGTGCTCCCGCATTCGGAACCAACCCTCGAAAGCGCGCTCTCCACATCGGGGACACCGTCGGCGCAGGCCCCGCCCTATCGCTTGCCCACGGCTCGACGATGGATCTGACTGCACGGGTTCCGAGGGTATCGTCGCCGTGTGATTCGTGAAGAGGTTGCCCAACTCCGCCGTGAGTACGCGGCGACTGGGCTGACCGCGGGCGAGATGGCCGATGATCCAATAACGGAGTTCGAGAGCTGGTTTGCTGGCGTTCTCACCGCCGCGGTGTACGAGCCGAACACATTCGTCCTCGCTACGGTCGATCCCGACGGCAGACCATCGGCCCGTGCGGTCCTCATGAAGGACCTCTCTTCGAAGGGACTCGTCTTCTACACCGGGATGACCAGTCGAAAGAGCGAGGCGATGCGGGCCAATCCGGTGGCGGCGGCCACTTTCGTGTGGACAGAGCTGCACCGACAAGTCAGATTCGAAGGACCCGTGGCGGTGGTCTCCGACGCGGAGGCCGACGCCTATTTCGCCACACGTCCCCGGGGAGCACAGATCGCAGCTCACGCCTCTCAGCAGAGTGAAGTCGTCTCCGGTCGGGAGGTTCTCGAAGCCCGCTATGCCAATCTGGCAGCCGAGCTCGGCGAGGAGATCCCCCGACCTGGCCACTGGGGCGGCTGGCGGCTTTCGCCGACGATGGTGGAGTTCTGGCAGGGGAGACCCAATCGATTCCACGACCGCATCCGCTATCGCCGTGAAGGGGAGGACTGGGTGAAAGAGCGACTTGCGCCGTGAGGCTCCGAATCGTCGGCTCATCGGGAACCTTTCCCGCACCCGGTCGCCCGGGATCCGGGTACTTGATCGAACAGGACAGCACGCGGGTTTGGTGCGATGCCGGCCCGGGCACGTTCGTGTCCCTGCCCGTCGACGGCGATCTGATCGACGCCATCGTCGTCTCCCATCAGCATCCGGACCACTGCGCCGACCTCATGGTCGCCTATCACGCATGGACCTATCGACCCGAGCCTCGTGATCCGGTGCCCTTGTATGCCCCCCAGGTCGTCTGGGACCGTCTCACCGGGTTTCTGGAGAAGGAGCCCACGTCCTTCGCATTCACGCCCGTGTGGACGGGTGACGCGATAGAGATCGGGGACCTGACGGTGTCGTTCGTCGAGATGGATCACTCTGTGCCGACCGTGGGCTCAAGATGGGATGGCAACGGTCGCACCCTGTTCTACACCGCCGACACCGGCGCGGGTGGGATCTGGAGCGACGCCGCCCGGGGAGTGGATCTGCTTCTTTCCGAAGCGTCCTATCAGGAGTCCACCAAGAACGCCGACTATCCCCAACATCTGAGCGCCGCGGAGGCCGGCCGGATCGCCCGTCGGGTGGAAGCTCGGCGACTCGTGTTGACACACATACCCCCATATCTGGACTCTTCGGTTTCTGTAGCCGAAGCGGAACAGGAGTTCGACCGGCCGGTTTCATTGGCGGTTCCCGGCGGGAGTTTCGACGTCTGACCGTTTAGCGTGAGCGGCATGCCCGAACGTCCCAATGATCAGCTACGCCCCGTGAGTGTCGAGCTCGGGTTCACCGAGTCCACGCCCGGCTCCGTCCTCATCTCGATGGGACGGACCCGCGTGCTGTGCACAGCCTCTGTCGAGGCCGATGTTCCGAGGTGGATGCGCGATACCGATCGCGGCTGGGTAACCGCGGAGTACGCGATGTTGCCGGGGTCGTCGAATGAGCGGATCCGGCGTGATCACGTGTCGGGAGGACGTGCCAAGGAGATCTCCCGCCTCATCGGTCGAGCTCTGCGTGCTGCGGTCAACCTGAAGGCGATGGGGGAGGTGATGGTGCGGGTCGACTGCGATGTCATCGAAGCCGACGGAGGTACCCGGACCGCGGCGATCACCGGAGCATGGATCGCGCTCCATCAAGCCTTGGACGACGCCGTCGATCGTGAACAGATCACAAAGAATCCAATCATTGACGAAATCGCCGCTGTATCGGTTGGGATAGTCGACGGAGAGAAGATGCTCGATCTCGATTACCAGAAGGATGTCGCCGCCGATGTTGATCTCAACGTCGTCATGAGCGGTCGGGGTCTGCTGGTGGAGGTCCAGGGAACGGCCGAGGGGGCTCCCTTCACCCGTGACGACCTCGATGACCTCCTCGACCTGGCAACAGTGGGGATCGCCGAACTTCACGACATGCAGCGGAGGGCGGTGGCGAGTTGATTCCGAGGCTCGTCGTCGCGTCGAAGAACCCGGACAAGGTCTCCGAGATCGAAGGCATCTTGAGCGAGACTGGCCTGGCCCGGGAGATCGTCCGTGGGCTCGATTGGCCGGAGGTCCAGGAGACCGGCGCGTCGCTCGAGGAGAATGCACTGTTGAAGGCGCGCTCGGTTGTCGGGGCCACCGGGCTTCCGGTCCTGGCCGACGACACCGGGCTGGAGGTTGCCGCCCTCGACGGAGCACCAGGAGTACACACCGCCCGGTTCGCCGGCGAAGGTGCCAGATACGAGGACAACGTGGCGAAGCTGATCGAGGTTCTGGATGGCCGACAGGATCGCTCGGCCCGATTCCGGACCGTTGTCGCTCTCGCGTTTCCGGATGGTGTCGAAATCGTGGCCGATGGGGTGCTCGAAGGTGTGATCGCCGAGCGACCTCGGGGTGGCGATGGTTTCGGGTACGACCCCGTCTTCGAGGTGGATGGTCGGACTCTCGCCGAGATGGGCGTCGACGAGAAGAACTCCCTGTCCCACCGGGCGCGTGCCATACAGGCCCTCGCAGATTCGGTTGGAGCGTGACCCGGAAAGTCGTGATCCTCGGTGCCGGCTTTGCCGGTCTCAATGCCGGAAAGGCACTCCGTCGAGCGGACGTGGAGATCACGATCATCGACCGACGCAATTTCCACTTGTTTCAGCCGCTGCTGTATCAGGTGGCCGCCGCTGCCCTGAACCCGTCGGACATCGCTTTTCCGATCCGGTCGGTGTTCAAGAACCAGGCCAACGTGGTTCGGGTGCTGCTCGGTGAGGTGACCGGTATCGACCTGGAACGCCGCGAGGTGACGGTGGACGATGAGGTGGTTTCGTATGACAACTTGATCGTGGCTACCGGGGCAAGCCACTCCTATTTCGGCCACGACGAATGGGAGTCGCTGGCGCCCGGTCTGAAAACGGTCGAGGACGCGCTGACGATGCGGGCCCGTGTCCTTCGTGCCTTTGAGAGAGCGGAGTCCCATCCAGGTGACGCCGAGCGGTTGCTGACGTTCGTCGTCGTTGGAGCCGGTCCCACCGGCGTCGAACTGGCCGGTGCCCTGGAGGAGATTGCAGTGCATGCCATGGGCAAGGAATTCGACATAGTCGACCCCGCAACCGCACGGGTCATCCTGGTCGAGGGAGCGGACCGGGTTTTGCCGCCCTATCCCCGGTCTCTGTCTGTCTCGGCACAACGACAACTGGAAGAGTTGGGGGTGGAGGTGATCACAAGTGCCTTGGTGGAGGGCATAGATGAAGGAGGGGTGACCCTCTCGTCGGGCCAACGCATCGAAGCGGGGACGGTGCTGTGGGCAGCCGGAGTACAAGCTTCGTCGATCGGGAGGCGGCTCGGCGAGGTCGACCGGGCGGGAAGGGTGATCGTGGAACCGGATCTCTCATTGCCAGGGCATCCCGAGGTGTTTGTCGCCGGTGACCTGGTCGCGATGGAAGGTGTCCCCGGTGTAGCCCCTGCGGCCATGCAAATGGGCCGCCACGTGGGGCGACTCGTCGCGTCGGGGGAGCGCCGTCCGTTTCGTTACCAGGACAAAGGGTCGCTGGCGACCATCGGCCGGGCCCGAGCCGTTGCCGACATCAAGGGTTTTCGTTTCAGCGGTTTCCTCGCCTGGTTCGCTTGGCTCGCCATTCACATCTTCTATCTGATCGGGTTCCGCAACCGGTTCTTCGTCCTGGCGGGGTGGGCGTGGCATTACCTGACCTTTCGGAGGGGAGCCCGCATCATCACCGGCGTTCCGAGGGAGCCCTGACGGGGCGGATTCAGGTCGCGCTGTTCGCCAGCCGAGACCATAATTCGTCGACCAGCTCGACAGTGACCGTGGTGGTGGGAGGACATCTAGGATCGGGTGTCATGAGCCTGATACTGGGCGAGAGGTACACGATCACCTACCGAGAGCGCGGGGAGGAGCGGACGGCGTTGGTTCACTACCGCGGTTTCGGCACCGCCGACACGATCGCCCGTGGTGACCCGGCGCAGTCACCGTCGGATGAGGCCGGAGAGCTCCACTGGTTCCAGATCGATGGTGTGCCCGGCTATCTGACGATCAAAGAAGCAGACCTCCTCGGCTACGAGGTGGCCGAGGGCTACGGCGGCTGAACGACTGGTCCGATGAAGGTCACCGAGACGTTGCTCGACCGCTCAAACCGGTGGCTCGCCGAGAACTCCGCGGGCGGGAGCGACAAGCAAGCCTGGGAGGCCGCCAGCGTGATCCTCGAGGCTACCGGTCACGACGAGCTGGGTTTGGCCCTTCGTGAGATTCTCGAAGCCGCCGAGGCAGACGACAGGGATGCCAGAAACATCGTTGCCTCGTTCAGGCGGCTCCATCCGCCTCAGTCCCTAGGTAACCCCGAGCGACAAAGGGAGCTGATCGGTCTGTATCTGGTGCTGCGTCAGGGCGGCCTATGGGATACCAGCGATGACTTGGGCAACCCTGTTTCCAGAGAAGAGCTCAGGGAGATGTTGGAGTGAATTCCGGGACGTTGGCTTCACCGGGATGCCCACCGGTTTGCGCAGAGAACTCGGCCAGAACAGGTGGTGGTCGTATCTGGCTTCGCGAGCCTTGAACGATCACTCGAAGAGGCCGGCTCCGATGAAACCGCCCCGAATTCCTTAGCACAGAGCCCAACAGAACGATGTTGCCTGCGGGAAGTTCGCCAGGGCGATTGGAGCGAACCACTCGCCCACGCTGTGGTGGGGGATCAACCCGACAGTCATGTTCGTCCTCGGCATCGCACCAGGGGTCGGGAACAACCGGCGAAACGACTTCCCTGGCAAGGACGAGTTCGGGGCGGCCTTGGAGGCAATCCTCAATCCCGCCCAGAGCTTCCGCCACCGGCACAGTCCCGAACAGGGTTCGGACAGGTCCAAGCGACAGAAGAGGAAGGGAGAGGCAGGCTTCCGAGACCCGCCCCTCCAATGTAGGAACTCCGCTCAGGGCAATGATCAGATCAACGCCAGTTCGGCTCCTACTTTCGACCAGCGTGCCATGATCTCCTGCACGCCCTCACCAAAGGCACCGATCTCATAGCGAATATCGGGTACTGCAAACAACGCCTTGGTGTACAGGTCAAGGAAGTCGTCCTCGCGCACGAGATGGAACAACTTCTCATACTCCCCGGGGACGATCAAGAGGCCCGTTCCCGATGGTCCGCTGAAGTTGATCGGATCGCCGCATTTCTCCTCATGCGCCTTGGTCGCGAAGAAGGCTTGCGTCTCCGTGAACACATCGAGGGCATTGGCCTCACGTCCAGGTACGGCTCTCGTGAATGTAAACACGATCGCTGAATCCATTTATCTCACCTCCTCCTGGTCCAGAGTTGCCGAGACAGGGACCGTTGTGGATATACGGCCGAAAAGCCCCCCCAACAAGAGTCTTAAGTCCCGAATCGAAGGACTCCCTCCCGACGCCGGACTGGAGCGCTGCAGTGGGACGTTCGACCTTGCCCGACGAGCCCGACAGTAGCGATAGCCGCCATCGTCGACGTACAGCACTCTCAACTCAGGGTCGAGATGCCGGGTCCCCAGACTCCCCACGACGCCGCTCGACACACGTGGGCGACGTTGGCGCTCGCATCCGGGGTACACCCGAAAGTGGTGCAGGAAAGGCTCGGACATTCGAGCATCGCGATCACGTTGGACCGGTACTCGCATGTGATTGAAGGGATGGACCGCGACGCTGCCGAGACGGTCGCGGCCCTGATCGGCGATGGCTGATGGGTGTCCGCTCTAGAGGTCACCGCTCGGTCTACAACCCGAAGGGCAAGGAGGCGGCGGTCCTGGCCGTGGACCGTTTCAACCAGCACCACAGGGAGGACACCCTCCGCGTGGTCCGGTGGGATCTTTTACGACCTGAGACCGCCCGCGGCGGCTCAACCCCCGGGCTGGAACACCATGAGGTAAAGGAAGAGGACGAGAAGAAAGGTCAGCGCCGCACCAGCGATCGGGCCCACCCGCGAGCTCGCAGCCGCCTGCAGCTCGTCGCTCGTCTCGATGCCTTGTGTTTCGAGGGCGCGCGCCTGTCGGTGGAGGCCATGGTTGAACCGTGCGACCACGCCCTCACCGAGCAGAACGGCGATGCCCCACACGACGTAGGACAGCCACAACCACGTTTCGCCAATGTCGAACCGCTGGAACGGTTGACCGTCGTCGACGGTTAACCACGTACCGGTGATCAGCGTGAGCAGCGCCCCCGGCAAGATGGCGAAATGCTCGGCTCGGGTCGCCAAGGCGCTCATCGCGCCAATGGTCCGAACAGAGGTCGTACGAGGCATCGCGATTCCAGTCGCGATCCCCACCCCCGCACCCGCGGCTATCAACACCACCCCGAGGATGTGGAAGAACAACAGCATGTCGAATCTGGACATGACAACACCTTTCGCTCGGCGGTTCACCAGGCTCACTCGGACGATAGACATCCCACGGTACGACTGGATAGGGACCTTGGTCCTGATCCTCTATTTGAGATGTGGGACCAATGCCAGCCCATCCTCGAGAAGACGGGTAGGCACGAGCAGGCACCTGTAGCGCTGATCCAATGAACACGCTCCTGACCTCTACCCGAGGGGTCCTAGACCGGCGGCGGGATACCCGACGACGAGACAGCAGCGGAGGCGGTCGTCTATTGGCTGGTCGACGTCCGCGGTGGGATGTGGGATGTGGTCGGCAGCTTGGGGGCGGCGAGCGACCCCGACATCGACGCCCACGAGAGCTCGACGAGGACTCCTCCGGTTGAAAAATGGCTGCAAAAATGGTTGCAGTCACCGGTTCCCGGCTGGGACCAACCCCGAAAAACCTAGTGCGGGTGAGAGGATTTGAACCTCCACGGGCTTTCGCCCACAGGGACCTAAACCCTGCGCGTCTGCCAATTCCGCCACACCCGCGGGATGGGGCGCCGTCCCGCAAAACAAGGTTGGTTTGTGGGAGCCGGTGGGCCGCGCGGGACTCGAACCCGCAACCGTTTGATTAAGAGTCAACTGCGCTGCCAGTTGCGCCAGCGGCCCAGCAGAATTCTAACGACCGAGCCGTCCCTGAAGAAACTTCACCCAGGCCATGGTGATGACGAATGCGTCGGTGCTCTTGCGTTCGATCAGGGTGCAAACGCCGTGGGGCAGGTGGTCCTTGAGGTGGCCGGTGCCGTCGGGTTTGACGTATGTATTGGTGACATCCGTGAGCGGACCCTCGACTTCGGCGACCACCACTCCCGAGCAGCCGGTTCGTCGTTGTCGGCATGGAGATTGATCCTGGCCCATCCATGGTTGGGAGGGAGAAAGCACTCGCTGCAACGCTTCACCATGCGGAGGCGGCCGAGTCGGCGTTAGCCATGGCCAGTCGGCGAATCGTCTTCGATCCTTCCCCCCAGTACAACGACACCCCGGCAGTCCAGAATGGATCGGCGAGCAGACCCTCCGCTCCGACAGTCGCTTGTGCCTCTATGAGCTCCACTTCCCGATGCCGCTTCCATTGGATATTGCTTGGAATGCGTCGTTTTGTGGAAGGTCGCCTCTCCTTGATCGCCGCCACCTGATCATCCGCCAGAGCCATCTCCCGGCATCACGTAGCCAGCGTGGACTTCTTCACCGGGATCAACTCCATGATCTCCCCGTACGACAGCCCCCGGCCACGCAGCTCACGACCGAGCCGAATGCTCCCATCGGGATATCGATTCGTATCCTTACCCGCTCGAGGACGGCTACCTCGAGTTCCATGCTTCGAACATAAGGAATCGTCTGTGACAAGAAAGGGTTGGGAAGTACCCTGATGCCGCCTCGGGCTGTGGCGCAGCTTGGTAGCGCGCGTGCTTTGGGAGCACGAGGTCGTCGGTTCAAGTCCGACCAGCCCGACCAACCATTTACAATGAGACGAGATTCGCGGGTGTAGCTCAATGGTAGAGCTCCAGCCTTCCAAGCTGGCGGTGAGGGTTCGATTCCCTTCACCCGCTCGAATGGGTCGCCCTCCGGAGTCCAAGACAGCCCCTGCCCCTGTAGCTCAATTGGATAGAGCAGCGGACTTCTAATCCGCAGGTTGGGGGTTCGAGTCCTCCCGGGGGCGCAAGTCAACCACCAGCAGGAATGGTCAGAATAGGCCCTCTCGGGTCGCGTGGCATCATCCGCGACGGAGGAGAGTCGGGGGCCTCGAGGTAACTGGCTGCGGAGTGGCCGGCAGCATCGCGCAACCGTGCTCTAGGATCCCGGCATGGACGGGAGGCTTCCGGACGGTGTAGTGACATTCCTCTTCACCGACGTCGAGGGGAGCACGAGGCTTTGGGAGGAGGCGCCCGACTCGATGATGAGAGCCCTCGACGACCACGACACGATCATCGACGACGTGGTGGGGGCGCATAGAGGTGTGTCGGTCAAGCCCCGAGGCGAGGGGGACAGCCGGTTCATCGTTTTCAGCGACGCGTCCGAGGCCGTTGCAGCCGCTGCCGAGATCCAGCAGAGGCTCGCAGCCTTCGAGTGGGGACTTCCCAGAAGACTGAGAGTCAGGGCGTCACTTCACACCGGCCATGCAGACCTCCAACTGGGCGACTATTACGGCCCGGCGGTCAACCGGGCGGCCCGAATATGGGCGATCGCCCACGGGGGCCAGACGGTCCTCTCCGCCGCGACATGGGAGCTGGTCCAAGAGCAGCTCCCCCAGGGGGTCACCGTTCGTGACATGGGGGCGCACGCGCTCAAGGACCTCACCAGACCGGAACACGTCTATCAGCTCGAGATCGACGGCGTGAGCAACGAATTCCCGCCGCTCGCATCCCTCGACAACACGCCCAACAACCTGCTCCAGCAGCTGACCGAGTTCATCGGGCGAGAATCCGAGGTAGATGAGGCGAAGAGGCTCCTGGGCGAAACCAGGCTCCTCACCATCCTGGCACCAGGTGGCACCGGCAAGACCCGTCTGGCGATCCAGGTCGGCGCCGATTTGGTGTCCGACTATCCGGACGGTGTGTTCTTCGTCGACCTGGCGGCTATCGGCCACAGTCTGGAGATCGTCCAGACGATCGCGGAATCAATCGGGCTGGTCTTCTCCTCCGACGAGGACCAACAAGCCCAACTCGATCGGTATCTGTCGAACAAGAACCAGCTGCTGATTCTGGACAACTTCGAGCACGTCATCGACGGGGCCACCACCGTCACCGGAATCCTGGAGTCGACCGCCGGAGTGACGGTGTTGGCCACCAGTAGATCCCGGCTCCGTCTCAGCGGCGAGACCGTCCTCACCCTTGGCGGATTGGAAACGGACTGGGACACTCCCGAGCAGGCCCTCAAGACGAGCGGCGTGCGTCTCTTCATCGATGCTTCCAAGCGAGCCAACCCCAGATTCACGCTCACAAACTTCGAACTCGATCACCTCTCGAGGATTCTCTCCACCACTGGTGGGATGCCGCTGGGAATTCTCCTCGCCGCAGCCTGGACGGACATGTTGTCGGTCGAGGAGATCTCTGAGGAAATAGCCAAGAGCCTCGATTTCCTCGAGTCGGAAATGGGCGACGTCCCGGACCGGCATCGCAGCGTCCGAGCGGTGTTCGACTACTCGTGGGGACTGCTGAGTGACGAGGAGCGAGTCGTCTTTTCTGCACTCTCCGTTTTCCGGGGTGGGTTCACCCGGGACGCTGCGTCAAACGTGGCAGGAGCATCGATTCGCCAACTCTCCACCCTGGCCGGCAAGTCACTTCTCGCGGCGGATCCTGACACGGGGCGCTACACGGTTCACGAGCTGCTACGTCAGTTCGCCCAGGCCGAGCTCGAGATTGACACGAAACGCGCGGCATCGGTCGAGGCCGCCCACGCCTACTACTACGCCGATCTCGTCGAACGGAGTTTCGACCTCTATTTCCCCCGATCCGATCACATCGAATTGATGCGAATCCTCGAAGACGACGCGGACAACATACGAATCGCCTGGCGGCACCACGTCCAACAGCGGCACCCCTCACAGTCGCGCAGCATGATTCCTCCCCTGCACGTGTATCACGAGCTGCGGAGTAGATATCCGGCGGGCGTTGCCCTCCTCCAAGAGCTCATCGACGCCTTCGCGGACAACACCGATGAGACAAGCCGGGTCGCGGTGGCATTGGCCAGCTGCCTCCAGGCCTGGTTTCGCACCCTTCTCGGTCAGCCCGACGCCGGGACGGTATCCCGAAGCTCCGAAGTCCTCCGCTCGTACGGGGACGACTTCGCGCGGTGGCTGGGCCTACAAGGGGCCGCTCTCAACTACTCCTATCTCGGTCTCATCGACGAGATGACCAAGGTCACCGACGAGGCCATCGCCGTAGCCCAGGGCCTGGGTGACGAGTATTGGGTGGCTGGTGCGAAGAACTGGCGCTGTCTCGCCGCGGTTCACGGAGGGGACCTCGAGACGGCAAGTCGCTTGGCCGAGGAAGCAAGGGTCGTCCTCGAGTCGCATCACGACCACTACTTCGTGAGCTGGACCCTCCTCCTTCAGGCCTCGATCGCTATCGCGCAGGACCGGACCGAAGATGCGATCTCGATCTTCGCCCGCCTCGTCGAGGTCTGTAAGGAGATCAGCTACCCCCGCGGCACGATGCTCGCATTGGAGGGGCTGGGAAAGACCAATCTCGCCACCGGCAATCTGCCGGCCGCACGGAAGGCATTCACCGAGAGCTTGGCCGTCGCCGAGAGAACCAGCATGATCACCGACCTTCTCGGGCTCATGGCGAAAGTAGGGAACGTCTGTGGGCTCATGGGTGACGTTGAGTTCGCTGTCGAGGTGCTGGCGACTGTCCTTGCACATCCCTTGTCTGTCGGTCACACCATGACCGACCCGCAGACGGCCCGGGAGCTGGCCTCCGAGCCTTTGGAGCGGTTCCGCCAACAGCTCGATCCGGAGACGTTCGATCGAGCTGAGAGAGCGGGCTCTTCTCGCTCGTACGACGGCTTGGTCAAAGAACTGCTCTCCGGCCGGACCCCGGGCTCGTGGGAACCGGAGGCCTGATTTGCCGATCGAGACCACCCGAGACCTCCACGATCACCTAGAGCTGGCCATACAGATCGAGCTGGCTACGGTTCCGCCGTACCTGTATGCCATGTACTCGATCGAGGATCTCGACTCGCAAGCCGCGCTACTCCTCCGCAGCATCGTCGTGGAGGAGATGCTCCACGCAGCCCTCGTCACCAACATCCTGTTGGCAACGGGAGGGACTCCTGACTTCGCCACGACTCGATACATCACTGAGTTCCCTACCGAACTGCCGCACCACGATCCGCCACTCATGCTCGATCTCGCCCCTTGCTCCAGCGAACTGATCGAGCAGGTCTTCATGCGGATAGAGCAACCCGAATTACGGGGTGCGCTCGCCCAGCCCGATCGCTTCGAAACGTTGGGTCAGTTCTATCACGCTCTCGAAATCGGGATCGAGGAGCTCGCGGAGGCCGGCGACCTGTTCGCCGACCCCCAGGCCGAATCTCAACTAGCCGACCCCCGGTTCTACCGACCGGTTGCCCTGGACGCCGAGGACAGTGGCGGCCTGGTCCTCGTGGACGACCTGGAGTCGGCCCGGGAGGCAATCGAGATAATCATCCATCAGGGTGAGGGACTCAGTGATGAACGTTGGGCGGATCCCGACCATCAGGAGCTGACTCACTACCACAAGCTCCTCCAGATCTCGCAGGGAGCAAGCCCGCTGGGACGGGTGAGACCGGTCAGGACCAACCCCCGGATCAGCGAGTTCCCGGCCTCGATTCAACCGGTCGCCGAGCTCTTCAACGCGATCTATCGCGGGCTGTTTCTTGTCTTGCGGCGCATATTCGAGCCAGGGCCCAACCAGGCTCGGGCGGTGGGTGTGCTGTACTTGTTGATGGCTGATGTCCTCTCCCAGTTGGGGAGATTCCTCGTCGAGCAACCGATCGAAGACGGCGCGCAAGCATCGCCCACGTTCGAAGTCTACGAGTTTTCGAGCGACCAGCCCTTGGAAGAGATGATCGAACTCGCAGAGCGTTGTTCCGACGCCTATCCCGAGCTTTCGACGGTACACGAGGCACTGAGGGGGCTCGCCTTCATTCTCTGAGCAAAGGAATCGGCCTCTGGTGCGCGTTGGTGTGCAGGCTCGCCCCACCGCATCGACGATTCCAAGGGATCTGGCATGTTCACGCCGGGCGCCGAGGGTCTTGGCCCGGTTCCGTTGCCCCCGCCTGGTCCGTAGCCTCATCTGAACACTGACAGACTGGCTTGACCTGTCCTAGAATGTGTCACTGGGTACACAGCGGCCCATGGGTGCGGACTCGCGCAGGATGTGACACAGACGTGACACAGACACCCGCAGAACCCCTATTCCCCCAGTGAGAGTCTTGAGGATTGCGGACATCTAATCTGCAGGTTGGGGGTTCGAGTCCTCCCGGGGGCGCTGAAGACCTTTTCGCCACATGGTGGCCGTAGCTCAGTCTGGTAGAGCACCTGGTTGTGGTCCAGGATGTCGCGGGTTCAAGTCCCGTCGGTCACCCCAAGTCACGGGGCGCCACCCGGCGCCCCGTTTTATTGTCATCTACGAGGAATGAAATGACCACGACCATCACCGAAACCGGAGCCTTCGAGCGCACCGTCAGGTTTCAGCTCACCGAAGAGCAGATCAACGAAGCCAAGAAAGGCGCCGCTCGCAAACTCGCCCAAGAAGTCAAGATTCATGGCTTCCGGCCCGGAAAAGCACCTTTGCCGATCATCGAAGCCACGGTTGGCAAAGAACGGGTCCGCCAGGAGGCCATCGAGGATCTCCTCAATCCCGCGCTGAGCGATGTCCTCACCGAAGAGGAGATCAACCCGGCCATCAATCCCGAACTCGAGTCGGTCGACGACGTCGAAGGGGGAGTCGAGGTACAGGTGAAAGTCACCCTGTGGCCGAAGGTCGACCTCCCCGAATACAAGGACCGCAACATCGAAGTGACCAACCCCGAGGTCACCGAGGACGAGCTGGCCGAGCAGACCAAGCGGATGCTCGAACAGTTCGCCACCGTCGAGGAGGTGGAGCGCTCTGCGGAGAAGGGCGACTTCGTCTCCCTCGACCTCGAGGCCACCAAGGATGGTGATGAGGTCGAGGACGCCAAGGCTCAGGACATCCTGTACGAAGTCGGCTCGAACATGCTCATCGCGGGCATCGACGAGCAGATGACCGGAGCGACAGCCGGTGACGAAGTGACCTTCACCGCACCACTCCCGGAGGGCTTCGGCGATCGTGCCGGCGAGGAGGTCGACTTCAGGATCACGGTCCACGAGGTCAAGGAAAGGATCCTCCCCGAGCTGACCGACGAGTGGGTCGACGAGAACACCGAGTTCGACACGGTCGAGGAATTGATGGAAACCTTGAAGGAGCGTCTCGCAGACGCCAAATTGCGGTCGGTCGCACGGGAGTATTCGGAGAAGGCTTTGGCAACCCTTCGCGATCAGGTCGACATCGACATTCCCGAGGGCTTGATCCGGGCCGAGATGGACCGCCATCTCCACGACTTCTTGCACCGTCTCGAAGAGGCTGAGCTCAATCTCGAGGACTTTTTCGAGGCATCTGCCCAGAGCCAGGAGGAGTTTCTCGCCGATCTGCGTGACCAAGCCGAGCTGTCGTTGCGCAACCGATTGGTTCTCGACGCTGTCGTCGAGGCTGAGGAGATCCAGGTCAGCGAGGAAGACATGTCCAACGCCCTCCAGACTCTCGCCGCCAGATCGGAGGACCCATCGGGCTACCTACAGGCGTTTCAGCAGAGTGGTCAGGGATTGGCACTGGCCAGTGATATTCTCCGAAATAGAGCGCTGGACGCCATCCTGTCGAACGCCAACCCGGTAGACGAGGACGGCAATCCGGTTGATTTGAGTTTGAAGGTCGACGAAGTCGAGGCCGAAATCATCGACGACGAAGATGTCGTCGTGGCCGAGGAGGAAGAAGAATGAGTTATGTAATCCCCACAGTCTTCGAGCAGACGAGTCGGGGTGAGCGCTACTTCGACATCTACAGCCGGCTGTTGAAGGACCGGATCATCTTCCTGGGCACCCCCATCGACGACAACATCGCCAACCTGATCATGGCGCAGATGCTCCACCTCGAGTCGGAGGACCCGGACAAAGACATCTTCTTGTACATCAACTCTCCCGGTGGATCGATCACGTCACTTTTCGCGATCTACGACACCATGCAGTACATCAAGCCGGATGTGAACACGGTGTGCATGGGCATGGCGGCCTCCGCCGCAGCGGTGATCCTCGCCGGCGGCGCCGAGGGCAAACGATTCGCCCTTCCCCACGCCAGGGTGATGTTGCACCAGCCCCACGGGGGAACCCAGGGTCAGGCGAGCGACATCGAGATTCAGGCCCGGCTCATCGTGCAGATGCGTGAGCAGCTCAACCAGATCCTGGCCGATCACAGCGGCCAGTCCCTGGAGAAGATCAGCCTGGACACCGAGCGCGACTATTGGATGATGGCGGAGGAAGCCAAGGACTACGGAGTAATCGACGGAGTTCTCACGCGGCGGGAGCTCGCCGCGGTAGCCTCATCATCCGACTGAGCGGAGGTTCGTTTTCAGATGGCAAGACTCGGCGACGGTGGAGAGCTGTTGAAATGCAGCTTCTGCGGTAAGTCACAGAAGCAGGTCAAGAAGCTCATCGCCGGTCCCGGCGTGTATATCTGCGACGAATGCATCGAGCTCTGCAACGAGATCATCGAGGAGGAGTTCTCCACCACCGATGAGATCAGCTTCGCCGAGCTCCCCAAGCCCGCAGAGATCAAGTCCTACTTGGACGACTACGTCGTGGGCCAGGAAGAGGCGAAGAAGAAGCTATCGGTCGCCGTCTACAACCACTACAAGCGGATCCGCTCCGGTGACATCCAGCGCGACGTCGAGTTGCAGAAGTCGAACATCATGCTCATCGGGCCCACGGGCAGCGGCAAGACCCTGTTGGCGCAGACTCTTGCCCGTCAGCTCAACGTCCCCTTCGCCATTGCGGACGCCACCAGCCTCACCGAGGCTGGCTATGTGGGTGAGGATGTCGAGAACATCCTCCTCAAACTGCTTCAGGCTGCCGACTACGACGTCAACCGTGCCCAACAGGGAATCATCTATATCGACGAGATCGACAAGGTGTCCCGAAAGGCGGAGAATCCGTCGATCACCAGAGACGTTTCCGGGGAGGGTGTCCAGCAGGCCCTTCTGAAGATCCTCGAAGGCACTGTCGCCTCGGTCCCACCCCAGGGTGGGCGCAAACACCCTCATCAGGAGTTCATCCAGCTCGACACCACCAACGTGCTATTCATCTGTGGTGGTGCCTTTGGTGGGCTCGAGGACATCATCGCCAACCGCATCGGCAAGCGAGGCGTCGGGTTCGGGGCCGAGCTGAAGTCCAAGAAAGACGGGCGGCCCCACGAACTGATCCCCGAAGTCCTGCCCGAGGACTTGATGAAGTATGGGCTCATCCCCGAATTCATCGGCCGGCTTCCGGTGACCGCGACGGTCGACGACCTCGACAAGGAGTCGCTGGTCCGCATCCTCACCGAGCCCAAGAACGCCTTGACCAAGCAGTACGCCCGGATGTTCGAGATGGACGATGTCGATCTGGTGTTTACTCCCGACTCGCTGGAGGCGATCTCCGAGCAAGCCCTGAAGCGCTCCACGGGGGCAAGGGGCCTGAGGGCGATCATGGAAGAAGTCCTGCTCAACACCATGTACGACCTCCCGGGGCGCGACGACATCGAGCGGGTGATGATCGACCGTGATGTGGTCGAGAAGAAGGTCAATCCGACTCTGGTGCCGAACAATGACGTGGCAGAGCCGACGGAGCGTTCCGCCTAGACCCCGATTTGGGTCGTACGACTCACGGAATGATTGAGCGGCGGTCCCTCGGGTATGTATAGGATCACATTGTCAAAAAGATGATTGACATGTGACCATACAGCGACGACACTGTGTGGTCATCAACCACAGAACGTGGTTGGACCCGAAAAAGGGGGAATAGGGAGGCAACGAAGCTGGACCTGTAATACGGTCACCTCGGTCCGGCTGAGCTAATGGTGAGACCGACCTGTCCCGTGTAGATGAAGGGATAGGGAAAAAATGCAGGCTGGGACTGCCCATATTGGGCGAACCGTTTTGGCGGCCTTGACGGCTGCCGTATTAGCGATGTCGGTGATGTTCGTGCTCGCCAATCCGGCGGAAGCAACCGACGTCACGCCGACGGAGGTAGAGGGGAACGCGAACTGCAACGCAGCGACCGGTCTGACCGAGGTCCTTCGTCTCGAGGGCGCCGAGTTGGCCGACGGCACCTATGCGTTCGACGTGGGAACCGGCTCGGTCACGATCGACATCACGAACGACTTAACGTCGTTCGACTGGACTTCCACCGATCCGATCGCCGCCGTCTTTGTGAAGGGGGGCAACAGCGGGAACCTGTACGATTATCGGCCTGGTGGCGCGACATCCGACACCGGTCTGACTGCGCCCCTGGGTCCACAGGGACAGGCCGCAGAGATCAGCCACATCACGTTCTGCATCCCGGACACGACGCCGACGACACCGCCGACGACGACACCGCCGACGACGACTCCGACGACGACTCCGACGACGACTCCGACGACGACTCCGACGACCACGCCGACCACCTCCACGATTCCCGACCAGGTGCTGGCACTGGTGTTTGTCACAGTCGACGGCAAGTGTGTGGTGGACGATGACAAGGGCAACGGCGAGATCACGGTCACCGTTTCCGTCGACGACGCTGCCACGGTCGTCATCAGGGACGGCGATGGCGATGTGGTTGCCACGGTGTCACAGGACGCAGTTCTCACCGTGCCTGAGGGTGATACCTACACCTGGGAAGCCACTCCTGCCGAGGACTTCGAATTCGCCGAGGACTTCGTGTCCAGCGGTGAAGTCGACATCGAGGAGTGCACGCCGGCGGAAGTGAAGGACCTCGAGGTCCTGCCCTTCACCGGAGTCGAGACTGAGGGACTGGCGATCATCGCCGCCCTACTGAGCACGATCGGTCTCCTGGCCATCCTGGCCACCAGGAGAGTCGAGGACTGACGCTCGAATCACCACAGAGCAGCATGTGGAGCCCCGGGGCCTAACCTCCCCGGGGCTCACTCATGAACTACGAACAAGCAACTGCCTACGTCGAGCGTCACATCGGACTCGGTGGCGAACCTGGCCTCGAGCGAATGAACGATCTGCTCGATCTGATGGGTCGTCCCCAGGAGGGGTATCCGATCATCCACGTAGCGGGGACCAATGGGAAGACCTCCACGGCGCGATTTGCCACCTTGGTGCTGGTAGCCCACGGTCTGACGACCGGCACCTACACGTCTCCCCACCTGCAGCGCATGGAGGAACGGCTCGCCATCAACGGGCGTTATTCGACGAGTGAAGAATTCGCGCTGGCCGTCAGCGACGTCGCCGCTTTCGCGGATCTTCGCGAAGGAGCGGGTGACACTCCCAACACGTATTTCGAGCTCACCACCGCTGCGGCTTTCGCCTTCTTCGCAGACCAGGCGGTCGATGCCGCGGTTCTCGAGGTTGGTCTCGGTGGTCGACTCGACTCAACCAACGTGGTCGAAGCCGAGGTCTGCGTGGTGACGTCGATCGGTGAAGACCATACCGAGTTCCTCGGTGAGGACATCAAGACCATTGCTGCCGAGAAGCTGGGCATCGCCGGGACGGGATCGATCTTGGTCACGGGGGAACTGCCGGAAGCCGCGATGGAGGTGGCGAAAGCGACGGCCCGCGAGCTGGGGATTCAGCACCGCCGCTACGACCACGACTACGGCATCGAGACCTACGAGCGTGGGGTAGGTGGCTGGCTCACCACCATTAGTGGGGCAGAGACGACATACGAAGACATCTTCCTTCCGCTGCACGGCAGGTATCAGCTGACCAACCTGGCGGTGGGCATTGCATCCGCGGAGGCTCTCATCGGGAGGAAGCTCGATGTCGAGGCGGTGCGAGATGCAGCCGCCGTGGCTACGGCGCCCGGCCGAATGGAGCCCCTCGCCTCGTCCCCTTTTGTGATGATCGACGGAGCCCACAACGCCGACGGGGTGGAGTCTCTCGTCGAGTCGATCCGTGAGGAGTACCCAACCACACGCTGGCATCTCGTCCTGGGAATCATGGGCGACAAGAACGTAGAGCTGATGATCGAGTATCTCGCCCCGATCGTGAAAGGGGTCATCACGACGGCGGTCGACAACAAACGTGCAGTCCCGGCTGTCGAGCTCGCCGAGAAGGTCTCGAGGATCATTCCGGACGTCCCGGTGCTGACATCAGAGAATGTCGAGTACGGGTTGGATATGGCCCGGGCGGAGGCGGGAGCAGAAGGGGCGGTCTTGGTGACGGGGTCGATCTACCTGGTAGGCGAAATCCGCGATCTGCTCACCTAACCGTCGCCACCAGGCTCGGAGCATCGGGAGGAATCTGCAGTGGTAGACGGGCTGAGACGGTTCGTTTTTCAAGGGACCACCCGAGAGCGCTACTGCGAACATCTCGACCAGGTGAGCATCGCCGAGCCGCCTGAGCCGCTTTGCCCGAGCCGCGACGAGTGGGTCCACGTTCGCATGTGCCTGACATGTGGCGAGTTGGGTTGCTGTGACAGTTCCTCCGCACAGCACGCCCGACAACACTTCGAACAGACGGGCCATCCAATGATTCGCTCCATCGAGTTGGGGGAGCAGCGGGGATGGTGTTATGTCGACAAGGCGTATCTCCGTGGCACCGACTTTCTGGCCTGAAACGGGTGGCAAACTCGGGGCCGGCATCGGCTCGCCCGCCGACTTCGCCGAAATTGCGATGCAGGGATAGCGTTACGCCACATGGCAGTGGAACACACATTCATCATGGTGAAGCCCGACGGCGTGGCCCGTGGGCTGGTCGGCGAGGTGATAACCCGACTCGAGAGAAAGGGTCTGGTTCTGGAGCGGATCCGAGGTCTCACCATCAGCCAGGATCTGGCCGAGACTCATTATGAGGAGCATGTCGACAAGCCGTTCTTCCCTGAGCTGGTCGAGTTCATCACGTCGGGCCCGGTGGTTGCCATGGAATGGTCGGGGGAGGGCGCCGTCTCCGTGTGCCGGGCACTCATGGGAGCAACGGACCCCAAACAGGCCGCGCCGGGCACCATCCGTGGTGACTTCGGTCTGGTGGTGACCGAGAACCTCGTCCACGGTTCCGACGGACCAGACAGCGCGAAACGAGAGCTCGAACTGTTCTTTGGCTGAAAGTCGAGTTCCTCGAGGCTGTCGCCCGGCCGGCGCTTCTTCGCGTGCTTCTGTGACGCGATCGCACAAGCCTGAACAGTTACCTACAATCCCCCGGGTCCGCCCGGGAGATTTCCCTTTATGGCCGAAACCCTTCTCTCATTCGCAGGCCAGGACATGGCCATCGACCTCGGAACCGCGAACACGCTCGTGTACGTACGCGGCGCTGGCGTCGTGCTCAACGAGCCCTCCGTGGTCGCCATCAATTCGCAGAACAACAAGGCATTGGCGGTTGGCATGGAGGCCAAGCGGATGATTGGGCGCACCCCCGCCAATATCACCGCCATTCGGCCCCTCCGCGACGGGGTGATCGCAGACTTCGACATCACCGAGAAGATGCTGCGTTACTTCATCCAAAAGGTGCATCGGAGAAAGTGGGCGCGTCCCCGGATCGTCGTCTGCGTCCCGTCCGGCATCACCCCGGTCGAGCGGAGAGCGGTGGAGGAGGCCGCCTATCACGCCGGTGCCCGCCGCGCCTACACCATCGAGGAGCCCATGG
Organism: Acidimicrobiia bacterium; assembly: GCA_036374335.1. GTDB lineage: Bacteria > Actinomycetota > Acidimicrobiia > Spongiisociales > ZC4RG35 > JANQRA01. The sequence continues at coordinate 578 of DASUUC010000007.1, read as the reverse complement.
CTGCGGCGATCGGCTCCGGCCTCCCCATCGGAGAGCCTTCGGGTTCGATGGTCGTCGACATCGGTGGCGGCACCACCGAAGTCGCAGTGATCTCTCTGGGCGGCATTGTCGTCTCCCGTTCCATCAGGGTCGGAGGCGACGAGCTCGACTCGGCCATCATCGACTGGGTGAAGAAGGAGCACAACGTGCTCGTCGGAGAGAGGACAGCCGAGCAGCTCAAGATCGCGGTTGGCTCAGCCTGGCCGTACTCCGAGGAGCCGTCGGCGGAGGTGAGGGGAAGAGACCTCGTCACGGGGCTTCCCAAGACCATCCTTCTCACCAGCCAGGAGGTCAGGGAGGCGATCGAGGAGCCCACTCAGGCAATCGTCGACGCGGTCAAATACACCCTCGACAAAACACCGCCGGAGCTGGCGGCTGACATTGTGGAGCGAGGGATCGTGCTCACCGGAGGAGGGGCACTGCTAATGGGGCTGGACCATCGTCTGGCCCACGAGACGGGGATGCCCATCGTGACGGCGGCCCAGCCGCTGCAGTCGGTGGTGCTCGGCTCGGGGAAATGCCTGGAGGAGTTCGACGCT
>DASUUC010000006.1:0-10050 GCA_036374335.1 Acidimicrobiia bacterium | reverse complement strand
CACTCCGAAAGTGCTCGACCTCGGCTACTCGTTCCTCTCGTCGCTGCAGGTCATCGAGGTGGCTCAGCCGTCGATGGAGCGTCTGGTCGACGAGGTTCACGAGTCATCCTCGATGTCGGTCCTGGATGGGTCCGAGATCGTGTACGTGGCACGGGTGCCCACCACCCGCATCATGACCATCGCCCTCGCCCTCGGCTCTCGTCTTCCCGCTTACCCCACATCTATGGGGCGGGTCTTGCTCTCCGGTATGTCCGACGACGAGCTCGACGACTACATCGCGCGGACCAGCTTCGAAGAGCTGACGCCCCACACAGTTACTGATCCACGGCGATTTCGCTCGATCGTGATGAAGGTCCGTGCTGAAGGGTTCGCCCTCGTCGACCAGGAGCTGGAGGAGGGGGTCCGATCGATCGCCGCTCCGATCCGCAACCGTCGTGGCGAGATGATCGCGGCCATGAACGTGAGCTGTCACGCATCCCGGGTCAGCGTCGACCGCATGCTCACCGAACTCAAGCCCTACTTGTTAGACGCCGCCACCGAAATCAACGACCGGGTCCGCACCCTCCCCAGCTAGCCCGAACCTAATGCTCTAGCTCCCAAATATGAGAGACACGGCGTTTCGTTCGGGCCGTCGAGCATGCGCTGGGGCCTTGTCGAAGCCCGGGCTGAGGGCCGCCGGAACCGGACGTCGCATTTCGACCGGAATGGTCAACGACCGTGTGGGTCGGCCACCGGTCGATCCACCCCCGTCAGGGCGTGAACGTCGTCTCCGGGAGGCATCTCGATCACGGTGATGGTCCCGTCGGTCTCGAGAACTGCAGCCGCCCCTTTGTGACGTGTGATGTTGCGATCACGCATCGCCGAATGAACCTCTTCGTGAGTGATCCTCACTTTGCGCAGGATGTCTTCGAGATACCGGCCCCTCCAGTACAACACAGTTGGTGTCCCTTTGACGATGGCCTCGAAATGGGCAGATCGGACATAGAGCGAGGAGACGACCCACTGCAAGATGATGAGTGTCCCGAGCGCCACGATCCCTTCGACGAGTGGAACACGATCAGATATCAACAAGGTGGCAAAGGCCGAGCCGAGGGCAATCGTGATCACGAAGTCGAAAGCGTTCATCTTCGAGAGTGCTCGCTTTCCCGAGACCCTCAGCAGGAAGACCAGAGCGACATAGCCGAGAGTGCCATGGACGAGGATGCGGAGCACCGACTCCCAACTGCCGAACCACATCTCGATTACTCCGCGCTCACTCCATCAGGAACGTGACCTTGAGGTCGGCCTCGTGGCCGACGATGTCTCGCTCTCGATCTCGCTGGACCCGGCGCTGAGCTCTGTCACCTTGGCTTCGGACACGGGATATCTCCTTTATGGCTGCGGCTCTGCCCTACCCGTGAGCCGAAACTGGTAAACGGTCAGGGAGTCGGGATGGCTCGAGTCAAGAGCGCGTCGACGGCCGTCCCCGCGGCGAGGGTTCCAAAGAGAGCTCCATGATTGCCGGCGAGCCGTGAATCGGCGTAGGCCTCGAAAACGGTCTGCTCACCGTGGCGGGCGAGGAGTGTCCCGGCCCAAGTGGTGGCGAGTTGTTCCACGATCCGACGCGCCCCGAACTCCAGGTCGCTGGCGGTGTCGATCGCGGTCTTCGCGTTCTCGATCGCACGATCAAGCCGCTCATCCAATCCAGAGGCCTTCTCCAGCTCGACGATGAACATCTGAAGGCTGTCGGGTGAGCGAACAGCGGCGCGCAGCACATCGAGGGCGATGACGTTGCCCGAGCCTTCCCATATGGCGTTGAGCGGTGACTCCCGGTAGAGCCGGGGCATGATCGACTCCTCGACATAGCCGTTGCCACCCAGGCACTCGAGTGCCTCTCGCACCGTCTCGCTGGTCCGCTTGGTCACCCAGTACTTGGCGATGGGGAGGGCGATGCGTTTCATCGCAGCCTCGGTTTGATCGACTTCGGCCCGGTCGAAGGCACCCCCGAGACGAGCCATGATCAGTGTCGCCGCTTCGGTCTCCACTTCCAGGTCAGCAATGACATTGCGCATCAGAGGCTTGTCGATGAGCTTTGAGCCAAACGCTTCCCGATGGGTGACGTGCCACGCTGCTTGGGACACGGCCTGTCTCATCAGCGATACCGAGCCGATGACACAATCGAGTCGGGTCCCGTTGACCATCTCGATGATGGTCGCCACGCCCCGGCCTTCTTCGCCGACCATGACCGCCCAGGCTCCGTCGAACTCGACTTCCGACGAGGCGTTGGAGCGGTTACCCAGTTTGTCCTTGAGACGTTGAATGCAGAACTGGTTGAGCTCCCCGTCAGGCGTCCAGCGCGGCAGCAGGAAACAGGAAAGACCCCCCTGTGCCTGGGCGAGGACCAGGAACGCGTCACACATTGGCGCCGAGGTGAACCACTTGTGCCCGGTGATGCGGTACTCGGAGCCGGGGCCACGCCCGTTCAGAGGCTCGGCGGTCGTTGTGTTGGCGCGGACGTCGGAACCCCCCTGCTTTTCGGTCATCCCCATCCCCATGAGGAGCCCGGACTTGCCATCGGCAGGTTGGAAAGAGCTGTCGTAGGACCGACTCACGATGCCGGGGATCCAATTCTCGGCCACGTCGGGTGTGGTCCGCAGCGCCGGGACCACCGAATAGGTCATCGAGATCGGACAATTGTGTCCCGACTCGATCTGACCGGACATGAAAGTCAGGGCGGCCCTGGTGACGTGTGCCCCTTCCGGAGGGTCGTCCTCCCAAGGAAGACTGTGGTTGCCATTGGCGACGGCAGTTTCCATGAGCGCATGCCAGGATGGATGGAACTCGACCATGTCGACGCGATGGCCGAATCGGTCATGGGTGACCACACGCGGCTCGTTGCGGTTGGCTTCTGCCCCCCACCGGTAGTACTCCGCCGACCCGGCGGCGGCACCAAAGTCGATGAGCGCATCTCTCGAGTCTTTGCCGCCCTCCCGAGCCACGGCAGAGTCGAGAACCGGGTCGCTCAGGTAGAGGTTGTAGTCCTCCAACGGCGGGGGTTGATTGAGAACTTCATGGGTGCCCGTCATCTGTCTGAGGATACGGGACCGGTCTTGGATACGCCGCAGGGGTCGTATCGTTGCTGAGCTATGAGGGCACGATGACCGAAAAGCGGAGGCGACTCGCTGTTGCCGGCTTGTGCCTTGCGGTCTTGGTCTCATCCTGCACCAATGCCACGGACTCCACGACGACGACCGGTAGGCCCGAAGCGGTTTCGACGACGTCGACACCGGCCAGCGCTCCCACCACCGAAGATCCTCAGCTGGCGGTGGCCCTGCCCACGGATCCAGCGGTCGTCGTCGGTGAGCTGGACAACGGGCTCACCTACTACTTGCGGGAGAATGACTCGCCGGGTGGCCGCGTCGAGTTGCGGCTGTTGGTTGACGCCGGATCCATTCAGGAGGATCCCGACCAGGCAGGGATGGCGCATTTCCTCGAGCACATGATGTTCAACGGGACGGAGCGATTTCCCAAAAACGAGCTGATCGCCATCCTCGAATCGTTTGGCCCCCGTTTCGGGCCGGACATCAACGCCTACACCTCTTTCGACGAGACCGTCTACGAGTTGAGCCTCACCACCGACACCGATGAGCTGATGCAACTCGGCGTCGATGTCCTGCGGGAATGGGCTAGCCGGGCAACGCTCACCGAGACCGATGTCGTTGAGGAACGAGGCGTGATACTCGACGAATGGCGGCTTCGGGCTCAGGGATTCGGAGCCCGAATCAATGAGCAGTTCAATGAGCTGATCCTCCCCGGGTCGGCATACCAGGGCCATCTCCCCATCGGCACTGCCGACTCGATCAGGAGCACCATCCCTGAGCTGCTGCGTCGTTTCTACGAGGACTGGTATCGGCCGGGCCGCATGGGCATCGTTGCGGTCGGTGATTTCGACCTCGACGAGATGGAGGCGAGGATCGTGGACGCCTTTGCTGACATCGATCCTGTCGACAGCCCTCGTTCGTGGGAGCCGGTCAATTATGAGGCACCGAATGAGCCGCGGGTCTCCTCGCATCGCGATGAGGAGGCGACGAGTGGAGCCGTCTCGGTGGTGTGGCCGGTTCCGGCCAACCCAATCGAGACGGTCGGCGACTATCAGACGTCGGTAACCACCTCTCTGGGACTGGGCATACTGGGCAGCAGGCTGAGCGACGATGCCCTGGCCGGGAATAGCCCCCTGCTCGATGCATCCGTCATCGATTTCGCCTGGACACGAACGATTGGGTTGCGCGGGGTGGACACCACGGTCCGGGCGGGGAGTGTCGACGATGGCCTTCAGGGAGTCTTGTCCGAGATCGAGCGGATCAGACGGGACGGCATCACCGACGCCGAGTTCGATCGGGCCATCACGGGTTTCACTACTGCCTCCCGCCAGCTCCTGGATCAAGAGGACAGCATCCAGGATGTCCAACTGGCGGCGCAGATCACAGCGCACCATCTCGCCGGCCAACCGTTGATGGACGCCGAGCAACGATTCGATGTGGAGACCGGCATCGTCGAGCGCCTGTCGAAGCAGGACATCGAGGATGCCCTCGTAGCGCTGATGGGCGGGGCCCCGGCCGTCCTCGTGCTGGGGCCCGACGACGAGGGTCTGGAGATGCCGGGAGAGGGGCGAATTCTCGAGATATTGGAAAGCCTCGGCTCGGCGACCCTGGACTCGAGAGAACAGCTCGATACCGATGAGATCGAGTTGATGGAAGTCCCAGACCCGGCTGCGATTGCCAACAAGACGGTGGACTCCCGTTTCGGCCATACCACCCTCGAGTTCGAGAACGGCGCCCGGGTCTATCTGTGGGAGAGCGACATCGCAAGACAGAGTGTGCTTGCCCTGATAGAAGGGTTCGGGGGCACCTCTCACGTAGCCGTCGAAGACCTGCCCGAGGCCTTCTTGACGACCGAGATCGTGGCGAGGAGTGGTATCGGCGAAATCGACATCCCGACACTTCGCCGGCTCTTCGCAGACCGCATCGTCTCAGTTCAGCCCTGGATCTCCGAGACCCGGCAGGGGCTCGAAGCAAGCGCCTCGACCAACGACGTCGAGACATTGTTCCAGCTGATCCATCTCACCATGACCGAGCCCAGATTCGACCAGACAGCCGTCGATGCGGTCCTCGACGAGATGCGAAGCATCATCGCCTCTAGCGAAGACCTCCCGGGCGTACTGTTCGAAGAGGCGATCAGCGAGGCCTACTACGGCGACGATCCCCGTTATTTCGTGGTCCCTTCCGCCGAACAAATCGAAACCTTTGATGTGTCCGCAGCAGAAAGTGTGTTTCGGCAGGGGTTCGCCAACGCAAGGGATTTCGCCTTTGCCTTCGTCGGCGATTTCGACACCGACACGATGATCGACCTCGCCGCCAGGTACGTCGGGACATTGCCGGGAGGCGAAGAGCCCGCCGGCTTCGTCGACCACCAGCCATTGCCTCCGCGGCGGGTGCAGGTGACCACAGTCGAGGCCGGAGCAGATGAGCAGGGACAAATCGGCATGTTCTTCACCAATCCCTTCCAGCCGGAACTGCGGGACCGCGTCACCGCGAGTGTCCTCGAGCTGATCGTCACGGCCCGCCTCCGGACGCGGGTGAGAGAGGAGCTCTCGGCCACCTATTCGATCTCGGCGTCCATCGACCTCCAACGTGACCCGGACCCTTTCGCCGAAGCCTCGGTGACTTCCACCGGTGACCCGGCAGGTTTGGATCAGATCTCCGCTGAGATCGTGGCTGATCTAGCTGAGTTGCAGCGGGATGGCCCGACCGAGTCTCAATTCGACACCGCCGTGGAGCAACTGCGCGACGCCCTGGACCTGATCGACAATCGGGTCATCGCCGAGACGCTGGTCACCGCACATCTCTACCCCGACCAGCCGGTGACTGAGCTGGCGGAACGCTCCCGACTCGTTGACGAGATCACCCCCACGGAAGTGACCAGCCTGGCCAACACGGTGTTCAACCAGTCCCAACGCATCGAGGTCCGCCAAGTACCTCGTTCCTAATGCTGTGGCTCCCAGATATGGGAGTTTCAGCGTCTCAAAACTCCTAGTCTCCTTGCCGTGACGTACATTCTCGGGTTCGGGGGATACTCGCCCGAGCGCATAGTGACCAACGATGATTGGGCGGCGAAACTCGACACCAGCGACGAGTGGATCACCCAACGCACCGGGATCAAACGCCGTCACTACGCCGCGGACGACGAGACCACGATGACGCTGGCCGCCGAAGCTGCCACGTCGGCCCTCAAAGATGCCGGCCTCACCCCCGACGAGGTCGACGAGATCGTCCTGGCCACCGACACACCGGAGATGCTGACTCCCGACACCGCGGCGCTGGTCCAGGACCGGCTGGGATGTCGCAACATCCCTACCTACGACCTCGGTGGCAGCGGGTGTGCCGGGTTCATCCAGGCTATGGATGTGGCCCGCTCGCGGATCCTGGTGGATCCAAAGAAGATCCTCGTGATCGGAGTTGAGCTGATCTCGCGGCTCATCTCCCAGGAGGATCGGTCGACCGCAGTCCTGTTTGGCGATGGTGCCGGAGCAGTGGTCATGGGTCCCGATCGGGGGAGAGCGGAGATGCTGGGCGCCGTGGCCGGCACCGACGGCAGCGCGGCGGAGATCCTCACCCTTGCCGCAGGTGGGACCCGCCACCCGTTCAACGAGGCCTCACTGAGCAGTGGGGATTACAACCGGCTGATCATGGACGGCCGTCGGGTCTTCGTGGAAGCTGTTCAGCGGATGTCGGAGGCAGCATCTGAAGTGCTGGACAAGATTGGCCGCTCCCTTTCGGAGGTGAATCTGGTGATCCCTCATCAGGCCAACCTGCGGATCATCGAAGCCGTCCGCAAGAAACTGGGGCTTGGCGAGGACTTGGTCTACGTCAACATCCAGGAGTACGGGAACACCGGTTCGGCAACGGTGCCGTTTGCCATGTGGGAGGCGGTGGGCACAGGACGCATCTCAGAAGGGGACCTGGTGGTCCTCACCGCCTTCGGCGCCGGATTCCACTGGGCGGCAGCCGCGGTGCAGTTCTAAACGGTTCTCAGGAAGTTTCTCAGGTAACGCTCGTAGCGGGCCGGCTCGGCGTTCCAGCTCATCACATGACCGGCGGCCGGGGTCTCCACCAACTCGACCATCTCCGGAGCCCTCGCCTCCAGCTGACGGCTGACCGATATCGGGATCGTCTGATCTGACGTTCCGTGGAAGACGAGGGTCGGCACGCGGAGAGTCTCGCCGGCTCGCGCCACGTAGTTGGCCGCCTCCCAGTCGATCTTCCAGCGAAGATCGGCGATCCACATGCCGAACTCGATCATCAGCGGAGTAGCACGCAGGTGGTGTGTCCCGTGACGGATCGCCTCGGCGAGGACGACATTGGGAGCGTCGAGGAAGACTGCTGACACCGAGTCGGCTAGGGGCGAACGCTCGAGGAATGCCATCACCAGGGCGCCGCCCGTGCTGCAACCGCCGACGACGATCTTCTCGGCTCCCTTCTCGATTGTCAGGCCCACTGCGGACTCAAGGTCCTCCCACTCACTGAGACCGAAGCGATACCTCCCGGTGACATCAGGTGGGGCACCCGGGTCGTTCCGGTAGTCGATCACCAACGAGTTGAACCCGACCTCGTGAAAGACGGGAAGCATCCTGATCAGCTCACGTTTCTCCGCCGTCCAGCCATGACAGAGCACCGCCCACTTCTCCGTGGTCTCTGCTGGGACGAGCCATGCCCCCATCGACCCGACCGGGGACTGGTACGAGGTGGGCTCGAACGCGAGATCAACGTCATTCGGATCGTTTGGAAACGCATAGGGGTCGATCTCCACGGGCGGGCAACTCTCCAGGCTCCCGGCACACAGCGGCGGGCTTCCCTGAAGCGAATGAAAGGGGCGGATGAACCGCGACCCTTGTACTTCGATGACATCTTCGAGCCGTCCATACCCGTCGTCCCAAGCCAGCCCCAGAGTCCCGGGATGGCCGATATCCTGGCGTGGTCCTGGTGCCTCGAGAACGATCCGATCTCGTGAGACTTCGCGCACTCGGACACCTAGATCCTTGGGGCGTGGTCGCACAGCCAGCGCGTCGCGGTACAGCCCTTTGGCGAGGAACCAACCGACCGCGAAATGAATCAGCGCGATCGCGAGCACACCAACGGCGACCACATACAGAAAGGTCATCGACAGAGTCTGGCCACCTGGCGGCCGCCCCTGCTGTAAATTGGCCGCTTCCAGATGAGAGAGTTCTCATTCTGGGCTAATCGGCATCTCATCGCCGACGAGGAGACTGAATCCGTGGACTCCCATTTGCCGCGCCTGCGGCCGACCGACGAGAACTTGCAGGGATTCGATGAGCTGCTCTCCGATTGGCCCGAGCCAGTCATGGCCCTGTACGCCGACGCCGGTTCCTCGATCAGGTCGATCACGAAGATACACGCCACCTGGAGGCCCGGTCGCAGTCTCACAATGAGGTATCGGATTCGGGCGGGCGATGGCCCGCTCAACGGCAGCCACGATCTCCTAGCGAGCGTCGGTGATCCTGGTCAGGGGGCTCTGGTCGTCAAAGGGCCTGGCGCCGATATCTCCGTGTGGGTGCTGCCCGACGATCCCAGACTCCCTGGACTCCGGTCCGCACTTCACGTTCCCACAGTTCAAGCCCTGCTCCGGGATCTTGGGGCCGAAGGTGACGTTGCTTTCTCCCGGATGCGGTCGTACCGGCCGGGGCGTCGTGCCGTCGTGCAGGTCGAAGCCGGCGGTTCGTCGATCTTTTTGAAAGTGGTTCCACCAGCCGAGGTCGAGGAACTGCATCGGAAACATCGCCACCTGGCTGGCCATCTGCCAATCCCTGACAGTCTTGGACTCGCACCAGAGCTTGGGATCGTGGTCCTGCACTCGGTTTCCGGAGTCGAGCTGAGAAGGGCTCTTCGCGACGGCGCCCACCCGATCCCGGCTGCGAGAGCGATTGCCGGATTCGTTGCGAAACTCCCCAAACCAGCCCCGGAGTGGAGGTCGAAATCATCTTTGGAGATGCTCCCGGGGGTCAGTGCACTCCTCACACGGCTAGTTCCCGAGGCTCGGGAAAGGATCGAGGGTCTCGTCTCGGAAATCGGCCCGGAAACCGGCTCGGTGACCGTACCGGTCCATGGCGACTTCCACGAGGGTCAAGTGCTCATCGACGGGTCCCATCCAGTGGGGCTCCTCGACGTCGACACGTATGGCTGGGGTCGCCCCGGCGCCGATGCCGCCACGATGCTCGGTCACCTGCACCTCCTCGCCCCGGGCTGTCGAGGTGACGCAATCGGGTTGGCGAGAGGGCTCAATCGTCATTGGGACGCGATCTTCGATCCGGTCGCCCTACGACTCAATATTGCTTCGACCGTGCTTGGGCTGGCCACCGGGCCCTTCCGGGTGCAGAGCTCTCGCTGGCGGGCCGAGACGCTGGCGCGGATCGAGGTCGCCGAGCAATGGGTGCGCAGTGCTCATCGAGTGGATGAGAAAAATCTCATCGCCACCTCAGGAGGGTCTCACGACAGACTCCGATGATGAAGGCGTCAGACCCAATCGACAAAGAGGAGTGACAATGCAAAGCAAAGACCAGATCAAGAGCTGGAAGGTCATGGCCAGTGTGGCCAGTGTGACCGCCTTGGGCGTCAGTGGCCTGGCCATCGCCAACCCCGGGCAGGCGTCCCAGACGCCGCCCCCGATCGAGATCGAGGACCGGAGAGCCAGTAGCGGGCTCTCTTCGACCTCCACGACCGAACTCGGATTCGAGGTTGTGCCTAGCGCGTCGGTGACCTGGGGTGATCACTCCTTGGACATCGACAGCCCTCTGGCAAGCGCGGATCTCGACTCATTGCATTCAGGTGACTCAGCGTCATCTGACGACTCACTAGTCTCAGGCGATTCGCCCGATGTGGTGGATTCGCCCGATGTGGTGGATTCGCCCGATGTGGTGGATTCGCCCGATGTGGTGGATTCGCCCGATGTGGTGGATTCGCCCGATGTGGTGGATTCGCCCGATGTGGTGGATTCGCC
>DASUUC010000005.1:0-18957 GCA_036374335.1 Acidimicrobiia bacterium | reverse complement strand
TTAAGTTGCGCGCCATGCGCTACAAGGCGGGTCTCGAGACTCGCGACAAGATTCTCACCGCGACCCGCAGGCTCATCGCCAAAGAAGGACTCGACGGCACCACGATCAAGGCGATCTGCGACGAGGCGGGAGTGCTCCCGGGCAGCTTCTACAACCTGTTCGACTCCAAGGAACAGGCCATTCTCACCGTCGTTCGCCAAGCCATCGACGCGGTCGACCCCGATCCCGAGCACAAGGGGCCCGACTCCCTCTCCGATCTGATCGAGGCATACATCCGCTTCGTCACCGAGCAGCGGGATCTGGCCAAGGTCTATGTGCGTCTCGCGGTCGCGGGAAGCGGCAACAATGCGGAGATCCAAGGGCGGATGATGCGGCACCATGAGGGACGGGTCTCCAGGTTCACCGCTGCAATCGCACTCGAACATCCTGGGATGAGCCCCGAAGAATCGGCTCGCCGGGCCGAAACGCTGGTCATCTCCCTCAATGGAATCACACTTCATCAAATCGTGGACCCCGACTTCGACGTCTCCACACACGCCCGCGGCTTGCTCAACGACTCTCTCGCCGGCATCTGATGGAGTTCGGGATCCAGACCAGAGGACATTGGACCGACGTCCTCGCCATCGCTCGCTGGGCCGAGGGACGCGAAGATATGGCGGCCGTGGCACTCCCTGACCACTATCTGAAGAGTGCCGACGAGCCCGAGGCCCCGCAATGGGACCACCTGGTCCACATCGCGGCCCTGGCCACACACACGTCTCGCATCGAGCTGATGTCCCTGGTCTCCCCCGTGACGTTCCGCCATCCCGCAACGCTGTACAAGATGGCGGTGACCATCGACGAAATCTCCGGGGGTCGCTTCACCCTGGGGTTGGGTGCGGGGTGGATGGAAGAGGAATTCACCATGTTCGGGCTTCCCTACCCCGACCTCGCCACCCGCATGGACATGTATGAGGAGGCGATGGCCTATCTCCGTGCAGCCCTCACTCCCGGTGCTCACGGATTCGAAGGCACGCATTATCACCTGGACGAGTTCGACCCACATCCCCATCCGATCCGGCTGAAACTCGCAGGTGGCGGAGCCGGTGGGCCCAGGGCACGGCAGATAGCAGCGCGGTACGCCGACGAGTACAACCTGTACGCCACGACTCCAGAAGCGTTCGCCAAGGTCGTGAATGCAACACGAGACATCGCGGTCGAGATCGGACGCGACCCGGACGAGATTTTCTGGTCCTCGGCTTCTCCGGGGGTTGCCGCGAAGAAGGAGGCGGACTACCGCCGTCTTCTCGAAAAGGCGGCGGAGCACTTCGACAGGCCTCCCGACCATCTCGAGACACGACTGGATGCACGGGGCTACCCGCACGGGTCGGGTTCCAAGCCGGCCGAGATGATCGCCGCACTCGAAGCGGCCGGGTGCCAGCGCTTCTACGTCCAGACCTTCGTTCTCGACGCCGACGACACCTCGACCCTCGACGACATGTTCGACGCCTACATGGGCCGTTAGGGTCGGCCCGAACCGTTCGCCTGAGCCGTTCTGTGCGGGTTTACCCGGCTGAGGCCCGAAATACCCGCACAGAACGGGTAGAGGAGGAGTGCTCTTGGAATTCAGCCTGATGACCGAGCCGCATCTCGGCGGCACCTACGACCAGCAGCTCGAGGCCGCTCGCTGGGCAGAGTCCGAAGGCCTCGTCTCTTTCGCCCGGTGCGACCACTACCTATCAGGCGCCGACCCCACACCCGACGCCACCGACGCCTTCGCCGTTCTCGCCGGGCTGGCTCGCGACACGACCGAAATTCGCATCTGCGTGCTGGTGACCCCGATCACCTTCCGTCATCCGGCGGTGATCGTGAAGAACGCGACCACCATCGACCAGATGTCGGGAGGGCGTCTCGACCTCGGGGTGGGGACCGGATGGATGGACCTGGAGCACCAAGCCTATGGGATCCCGTTCCCGGATTGGCCGGAGCGGTGGAGCCGATTCGAGGAGGCGCTCGACTACATCGACGCCGCCTTCGGTGACGACCCGGCAAAGTTCAACGGCACCCACTACTCGCTTGACGCCAACGTGCAGCCGAAGCCGGCCGCGATCCGGACGATCATCGGAGGCAGCGGAGCGAAGCGGACCCCCACTCTCGCCGGCCGCCGTGCCGACGAGTACAACTTCTTCCTTTGCCCTGCCGAGCAGGCAAAAGAGAAGATCGCCGTCATGCGCGAAGCGGCCGGCGATCGCAATGTCGAAGCCACCGTGATGGGCCCAGCATTGGTCGGAAAGGACGAGAACGCCTATCAGGAGCGCCTGGCGCGAGCGGCGTCACGACGTGACACCTCACCCGACGATCTGGAGAAGCGATACTCCGACAACGGATTGTTCGTCGGTACCCCGGATCGAGTCGCGGAGTCGGTTGCCGCACTCGAGGAAGCCGGTGTCCAGCGGATCTACCTACAGTGGCTCGACCTCGACGATCTCGGCGGGATGCGGGACACGGTTTCGATCGTTCGTGGTGGCTGAGCTTCCCAAAGCCAGCCGGCGCCTGCTCGAATCGGTCGCCCTCACCGCCGAGATCCGGGTGTTCCCCGAGGGAACCAAGACCGCCGAGGACGCGGCCAATGCCATTGGCTGTCCCGTATCGGCAATCGTCAAGTCACTGGTGTTCGCCGTCGACGACGAGCCCGTCGTCGCATTGATCCCCGGAGACCTCCGTTTGGACACGGGACTGCTGGCAGAAGCGGCAGGTGGCGAGTCTGTCCGGCGGGCCAGTCTGGACGAGGTGCGCCAGGCCACGGGATACGCCGCGGGAGGGACACCCCCGTTCGGGCATGCCCGGGATCTGCGCGTCTTCGCCGACCCGGCGCTGAAACGCAACGACCCGGTCTGGGCCGCGGCAGGAACCCCAACCACCGTGTTCCCCATCTCCATCTCCGATCTCGACCGCCTCGCGTCCCCCGTCTGGGTCACCGTGACCTGACTTCGTACCGTTCCGTGCGGGTTTTTACGGCCAGGACCCCGAAAAAGCCTCACAGAACGGTTCAATTTTCCCTATGGGGGTAGTGGAAATACCATGGGAGGGTGACTGAGACCACCCCCCTCCTCCAGATCGAGAACCTCCATGCCTCTGCCGGCGACCAAGAGATTCTCAAGGGGGTCGACCTGACGGTCAACCGGGGCGAGATCCACGCCCTCATGGGACCCAACGGTTCCGGCAAGTCGACATTGGCCAACGTCCTCATGGGCAACATCGTCTACGCGGTCACCGAGGGAACCGTCACCTACAAGGGTGAGGACATCACCCACGCCCCACCGACCGATCGCGGCGCGGCGGGGATGTTCCTCGCCTTCCAGCATCCCGAGGCCATACCCGGCGTCTCGGTCATCCAGTTTCTCCGCCAGGCTCTCTCCAACCGGACTGGCACCGACCTCACCGTCCTCGAACTGCGCCTCAAAGTCATGGACGCGATGAAAGAGCTCGGCATCGAGACCTCCTTCGCCGACCGCTACCTCAACGAGGGCTTCTCCGGCGGCGAGCGCAAGCGCAACGAGGTCCTGCAGATGGCGGTGCTCGAGCCCGAGCTGGCGATCATGGACGAGACCGACTCGGGTCTCGACATCGACGCCCTACGCACCGTTGCCGACGGCGTCAACAAGCTGACTACCCCTGAGCGCGGGTTCCTCATCATCACCCACTACCAACGTCTTCTCGACTACATCACGCCCGACGTCGTCCACATCTTCATGGACGGGAGCATTCTGGAATCCGGAGGACCCGAGCTCGCGGAAAGGCTGGAAGAAGAGGGATACGATTCGTTCCGGCGGGTGTTGACTTAGGAAGAAGTGACAGACCTCTCCCACCTGAAAGCTGACTTCCCGGTCCTCGACTCGGGGATCCATTTCCTTGACTCGGGAGCTTCGTCGCAAAAGCCGATACCTGTCCTCGAAGCGATGGACCACTTCGCCAGGACTTCCTACGCCAACGTCCACCGCGGCGCCTACAAACTCTCCGTCGCCGCCACCGAGGCCTACGAGGCGGCTCGTACCCGGGTCGCCGCCTTCATCAACGCTCCCACCCCCGACGAGGTGGTCTTCACCCGGGGTACTACCACCGCATTGAACACCGTGGCCTTCGGGTGGGGGATGGAGAATCTGGAAGAGGGCGACGGAATCCTCTCGACTGAGATGGAACACCACGCCAACCTGGTCCCCTGGCAGATGGTGGCCAAGCGGACAGGCGCCGTCCTCGACCACGTGGCCATCACCGACGACTGGCGCTTCGACATGGACGACTACATCTCGAAGCTGGGGCCCGACGTGAAGATCGTCGCGGTCACCGGAATGTCCAACGTCCTCGGGACCATGCCCGACATCCCCGCCATCGCCCGCAAGGCCCATGAGCACGGGGCACGGGTCGTGGTCGATGCCGCCCAACTCGTCCCCCATTCAGGAGCGGACGTGCAGTCGCTCGGAGCCGACTTCGTCGCCTTCTCCTCGCACAAGATGTTGGGCCCAACCGGCATCGGCGTGTTGTGGGGAAAGATGGAGGCGCTGGAGGAGACCGAGCCTTTCGAAGGTGGCGGCGAGATGATCTCCGATGTCACGCTCGACAGTGCGACCTGGGCCCCGATCCCCCATTGCTTCGAAGCCGGGACCCCACCCATCATCGAGGCCGTCGGACTTCATGCCGCCATCGACTATCTCGACGCCATCGGGATGGACCGGGTGTTCAAACACGACCAAGAGTTGACCTCCATCGCTCTGCAGCGGCTCGGGGATATCCCCGGGCTGTCGATCCAGGGACCCAAGGATCTGGAGAATCGGGGCGGCGTCGTCTCGATGACGCTGGATGGCGTCCACGCCCACGATCTGGCCACCATCCTCGACGAACAGGACGTCGCGGTGCGCGCCGGTCATCATTGCGCCAAGCCCCTCATGCGGCGTCTCGGTGTGACCGCCACGACACGGGCCAGCTTCTATGTCTACAACGAAGAGTCGGACATCGACGCCCTCGTCGCCGGGCTCCGCACGGCCGGAGACCTGTTCGGGATCGGCTGAGGCGCGGACCCTTCCCCAAGACCTCCGGTCGCGGCTTCCCACCTCAGATGAAGATCGTCTGTGCCCCTTCCGAGATGTCGATGAAGTCGGCAGCACTGATGATCCCCTCGACCCTCTCGTAGAGGTCGTCATCATCGAGATGCATCATGTCTGCGGACATGCGGCAAGCCCAGAGGTGCCCACCGGCATCGGTGATCATCTCGAGAAACTCGGGGACATCGGGGACGTCGATCCCCTCGATCTGCTTCTTCATCATGTGGGTGGCGAAAGAGGTCATCCCCGGAAGACCCATCAGCATCGGCGGCATGTGGGTCGCCGGATTCCCCACTGGCGTGAACTTGAGGTGGCCCATGGTCTCCTTGTTGATGATGTCGAAGCCCCAGAAGGTGAAGAACAAATGGGTTTCGATACCTTCACCCAACGCAGCGTTGGCTAGAACCAGGCCGGGATAGGCCATGTCCAGGGAGCCTTTGGAGCAGATGATGGCGATCTTGCGCCCGCCGGCTTCGTCGTCGAATACCGGGACGGGAGCTTCCATGGTCATTGTCATGAACGAGTCCTTTCAGACACAGCCCGCCGGCTTGGGTAGCCCAGCTATATAGGCCATCTTCTTGGCAGGCTTCTTGGGGAAGAGGGTGAAGAGCTCTTTGGTCGGGATGCCGCCGACGGTGCTGACCCGGCGGAGAGTGGCGGTCTCGCCCTGGTCCTTGAAGTCGTCGCGCAGGAATCGGACCGCCTTCCAGTGCTGGTCGGACATGTCGATCCCTATGTTGGCGGCGAGTTGCTTGCCCAACTCGTCGTTCCACTCGTCGTATTCGGTCATGAAGCCTTCGTCGTCGACGTGGACCTCATGTCCGGCGATCGTTGCCAGGCTCACGAGGAGCCTCCTTTCTCGTTTTGGGATTCGGGAACTTCCTTGCCTGCCATCGACATCAGCGCCGGGAGCGGCAGCGGACGACCGGGCAGAAGGGCGTTCCAGTAGATCCACTTGAACATCAGCTTCCCGTAGTGGTTCATGCCCGTCTCCTGGAGTAACGAGAAGGGGCCCACCCAGGGAAGCGGGTATTTGCCCGGAAGGGGCTGGGTGTCGTAGTTGAAGTCGATCAGCAGTCCCTTGCCGTTGCCCGACTCCACGAAGCAGTTGGCGTGACCGTCGAACCGCACCGGCATCTCCTCTCCCCTGATGTGGTGGAGGAAGTTGTCGGCGAATACGTCCACGGCGAAGTGGGCGACCGAGCCCGCCTTCGAAGTGGGGATGTCGCTGGCGTCGCCGAGAGCGAAGATGTTGTCCCAGTCCCGGGAGAGGAACGTCCCGGGGTCGACCGGCACGTAGTTGAGCTCGTCGCCGAGCCCACTCCTCGCCACGAAGTCGGCCCCCATGTTGAGGGGAACCGTGACCAGGAGATCGAAGGTGATCTCCCGCTCGTCATACGAGACGAGCTTCTTCGCATCGTTGTCGACCTGCTCGACGTAGAAGTCGGTCTCGACGAGGATCTTGCGCTCATCGAGCATCCCACCGAGGTGTTCGGCGGCGATCGGTTTGGTGAACGCCCCGTCGAGTGGGGTGACGTAGACAATCTCCACCTGATCACGCATATCTCTATCGGCGAAATAGGCGTCGGCGAGGAACGCAAACTCGAGAGGAGCCACCGGGCATTTGATCGGCATTTCGGTGATGTGGACCACGAGCCGACCACCAGGGAATTCGACGAGGGCGTCACGAAGCGCTGTCGCCCCTTCCAGGGTGTAGAAGTCGAAAACCGACTTGTGCCACTCCGATCCGTCCATTCCCGGGGTCTGATCGGGCCGTGGTGTGCTCCCGGTGGCGATTACCAGCTGGTCGTACCCCAGGGTCGTGCCGTCGGTGAGCACGACCTGGTTGTCCTCGGGGACGACTCTGTCGACCTCGGCGGTCAACCACTCCACACCTCGAGGGATGAATTTGGACTCCGGCCTGGTCACTTCGTCCGGCGAGTAGACACCGAAGGGAATGAACAGGTATCCCGGCTGGTAGTGATGCTCGCGACGCGGCTCAACAACAGTGATCGACCACTCGTTGGGGAGGAGGGGACGCATCTTGTTGACCAAAGTGGTCCCCGCTGTGCCGCCACCGAGCACCAGCAAACTTCTCATTGCAGCAACTCCTTGGTCGAGGGTGTTCGTGGATCATCCACAAGGACATCATCGATTCCTGCTGGTTGGCGGCATAGGGGCGATGTCCCCTTATTGATGCGACGTTTGGTCCCGGATTGGGGACCAGGGGAGACTCTCGGCGGTGCCCGGTTCGGGATTTTCCAGCGTGTCGCGGAGGTTACGGTGGGAGATAGCCATGTTCAATCACCCAAGAAACAAGACCTGATGGCCCTCGAAGAGCTCTATCGCGAGGTGATCCTCGACCACTACCGCAATCCCAGGAATCGGGGACATCTCGAAACACCAGATGCCACAGCACAGGGCGTAAATCCGCTGTGCGGTGACGAGATCAACATCGAGGTGAGTTTCAGCGATGGGGTCGTTTCCGACGTCGCCATCGACGGTCAGGGCTGTTCGATCAGCCAGTCCTCGGCGTCGATGATGACCGAGGCCATCAAGGGCAAGACCCGCGGCGAGATCGACGAGTTGGTCAAGCGGTTCCGGACCATGATGTCTCTCGACGCGTCAGACGATCCCGGCCTCGACCCGGAACGGCCGGGTGCGGTGCTCGGTGACATCGAGGCGTTGCAGGGTGTCCGCAAATACCCGGTGCGGATCAAGTGCGCCAGCCTCGGATGGAACACGTTGATGGAGGCCCTGGGACAGGAGTAGACCACGTCGCCGGATCCTTTCTGTGATTGGAAACTTCCGGTTTCCGGAGAGAAATCTCACAGAAGTAATCGGCGCTTAGCGGAGCCCGCCTTCGGTCATTCCCTTGATGTCGAGCGCTTCGTCGAGTTCCTCCTCAGACATCAGACCCGCCTCGAGAACCAGCTCCCGTACCGAGCGTCCTGAGGTGACCGCCTCCTTGGCGATCCTCGCGCCGTTGTCGTAGCCGATGTGCGGGTTGAGGGCGGTGACGACGATGGCGTTCTTCTCCACCAACTCGCGAGCCCGTTGCTCGTTTGCCTCGAGACCGTCGACACACCTCTCGGCGAAAGTGTCGGCCGCGTTGGCGAGCAGTTCGATCGATTCGAGCAGGTTGTGGACGATCACCGGCATCATCACGTTGAGCTCGAAGTTGCCGTTGGCCCCTCCCCAGGTGATGGCCGCGTCGTTGCCGATGACCTGGGCGGCCACCATCATCATCATCTCCGACATGACCGGGTTGACCTTCCCCGGCATGATCGAAGACCCGGGCTGAAGCGCCTGGATCTTCAGTTCCGAGATACCGGAGGTTGGTCCGGATCCGAGGAAACGGACGTCGTTGGCGATCTTGAACAACGACGTGGCGAGAGTCTTGAGGACACCTGACGCCATCACGGCGGCATCCTTCGAGCCCTGCGCCTCGAAGTGGTCGTCGGCCTCCCGATAGGGGAATCCCGACCGCTCGGCCATCAGTCCGATCACCGCCTCCGCATAACCGTTGGGGGCGTTGATCCCGGTGCCGACCGCCGTACCTCCAAGGGCGAGCTCTTCCAGCTCGGGCAGCACCTTCTCGACCCGCTCCACACCTTTTCGCATCTGTGTCGCATAGCCGGCGAACTCCTGTCCGAGCGTCACAGGTGTGGCGTCCATGAGGTGGGTGCGTCCCGACTTCACCACGTCGGCAAACTCGGCTGCCTTCGTCTCGAGTGAGCTTGCCAGCTTGTCGAGGGCGGGCACCAATTCCTCCCGCATCGCCGCCACCGCAGCGGCATGGATCGCGGTCGGGATGGCATCGTTGGAGGACTGACCGAAGTTGACGTCGTCGTTGGGATGGACGTCCCCTTCTCCCAGGATCTGGTTGGCGCGGGCCGCGATCACTTCGTTGGCATTGGTGTTTGTCGACGTGCCCGATCCTGTCTGAAAGATGTCGAGGACGAACTGGTCGTCGAGGTCGCCGTTCATCACCTCGTCGGCAGCTTGGCGGATGGCCTCGGCTTTGCCTGGATCCAGATGGCCCATTTTGGCGGCGATGGTCGCCGACGAGCCCTTCTGCAGCCCGAGAGCCCAGATGAAGCGTCTGCTGAAACGGAGATTTGATATAGGGAAGTTGTCGACTGCCCGCTGTGTGGATGCCCCATAGAGGGCATCGCCGGGGACCTTGACTTCTCCCATCGAGTCTTTCTCGATGCGGTATTCCATGACTTGAACGCTAACCGAGGTCGGGCGCTCGACCACCAGGTGTTCGGCGATTCTGGGCGCGTTGTGGATTCAAACGCTGTGGCTCCCATATCTGGGAGCCACAGCATTAGGAACGCGTTAGGTAGTGGCGGTTGGATTCGTAGAGGCGGTCGAGGCGGGCCACCGTTGGGTCGACACCGTCGACGGCTTTGGCGGCCACCAACAGGAGGTCGATGAGACCGTGGTAGTCGTCGATGGAGATCTCCTCGAGCATGGCTACTGCCCCTTCGGGGTCTCCCGCCTCCACCTCGCCGAGGTTGCCCCGGTTGTGCCAGTTGCCCAGAGCGAGACAGAGGCCGGTGGCCCTATATCCATAGACCCCGAATGCGGTGGCCTCACATCCCCCGCCGTCCATCAGCTTGCGCTGGTGGGTGATGCCCGCCTCCTCGACGGCGTGAGAGACGAGGTTGGAGAGCTCGGGGTCGAAGATGGTGGCCCGGTCTCCGATGCGGATGATGGGACCGTCCCCGATCCTGGCGTTGGGGAGCTCCCGGGAAGTCTCGATCGACAACAGCCTGGCACCCTCGGGGATGGTGTGGTGCTTGGCGGCGTAGATGGCTCCGATGAGACCTACCTCTTCAGCACGGGTGAGCATGACTCCGAAATGCCGCAGCCCGGCATCGGAGCGGGCTTTGTCCAGAGCGGACAATGCGGCAGCGGCTCCGGCGAGGTCGTCGCAGGCGGGAGCACGAAACAGGCCGGTCTTCTGGCGGGTGTTGCGGAATCGCCACATGGCGATGTCACCCACGGCAACCTCGCCGAGGAAGTCGGCCCTGCCAAGACCGGTCTCGGCGTCGTAGGAAGTGACCCGCCCGGAGGGTCCGTCGAGACGGGAGACCACGTCGATCAAGGCGTCGTTGAAGTAGGCGGCGTCGACTCCTCCCCGGAACTCGAAGGAGCCGTCTTCGTCGGCGATGACAAAGGCGGGGTGGTCCATGTGGGCTACGGCGAAAACTGGGGCATGGGGTTTCCGCCCCTTCTGAGTGATGAAGAGGTTGCCTCCGGAGTCTCGATCCAGCTTCAGGTCATCGCGTCGTGAGACCCAACGGGTCACCCAGTCGACAACCCTGTCTTCAACCCCGGACGCGGTGGGCAGATTGGCCAGCTCCCCCAGCCATTTCTCCGCCTGCGCCCGGCTAGCCATCAAACAACACGCAACCCAGGGTTCCAGACTTCGCTGAGCGGTGTCTGCAACCCTGGGTTCGCGAGATCAGAGGCATCTAGACGTCGAAGGGGGTGTCGGTGAAGAAGTCTGCGGGCTTGCGCAGCTCCTCCTCGCCGGAGGGCTTCTCGATGCCGAGCCGCTCGCGCAGGGCGTCATAACCGCCGGCGTCGAGCCCTTCGGCCAGTTCCTTGCCACCGCTGTCCACCACCCTGCCGTCGATCATGACGTGGATCCGGTCCGGGGTCAGGTAGCGGAGAATCCGGCTGTAGTGGGTGATGATCAGCACCCCGAGGTCAGGTGAGCGCATGCCCTCCACAGCCTCGGCTACCTGTTTCACCGCGTCGATGTCCAGACCCGAGTCGACTTCGTCGAGCAACGCCATCCGGGGACCGAGCACAGCCATCTGGAAGATCTCCGACCGCTTCTTCTCCCCACCGGACAGGTCGGCGTTGAGCGACCGGTCCAAGAACTTGTCCATGCCGAACCGCTCACTCTCCGTCTCGATGCGGGACGCGGCATCGTCGGCGTCGATGCCACGCTCGTCGGCGGCCTCCATGAGGAACTCACGAAGACGCACGCCTCGTATCTCCGTCGGATACTGGAAACTCAGGAGAAGGCCGAGACGGGAGCGCTCGTCGACTTCCAGGGACAACAGCTCGTGGTCGTTTACCGAGGCGGTGCCACCGAGCACCTCGAACTGGGGGTTGCCGGCCAGCACATGGCAGAGAGTCGACTTGCCCGACCCGTTGGGACCCATCACCGCATGAATCTCGCCAAACGGGACTTCGAGCGAAAGGTCCTTGAGGATCTGCTTGCCGGAGATCGACGCAGAAAGGTCTTTCACCTGGAGAGCCGCGCTCACTCGTCCTCCAATTCCAGATAGACGATGCCGTCGTCGATGGTCACCGGGTAGACGGGGACCGGTTCGGTGGCGGGAAGGGCGTGCGGCTCCCCGCTCTTCAGGTCGAACTCCGAGCCGTGGCGGGGGCATTCCACCGATGTATCCCACAGCTCGCCTTCAGCCAGCGACGCTTCGGCGTGGGAGCACTTGTCGCCGATCGCGTAGACATCGTCCTCGATGCGGAACATGGCGATGCGACGGTCGCCGATGGTGACCCGCACCCCCCGGTCGCGGGGCAGCTGATCCAGTTCGGTGACTTTGACCCTCATGCCGCACTCCCCTTGGCTTGGGCGTGGAGGAACCGGCTGAAGACCTCCTCGGATACGGGCTCGGCGATGCCGTCGATGGGCAGCCGGTCGATGACCTCGGTGAAGAATCCCCTGATCAGCAAACGCTCGGCTCGCTCTCGGCGCAGGCCCCTGCTTTGCAGGTAGTAGAGGTGTTCCTCTTCGAGTGGGCCGACCGACGATGCGTGGCCGCAGACCACGTCGTTGCACAGGATTTCGAGGTTGGGCACCGAGTGCGCCTTGGCGTTCTCCGACAGGACCAGGTTCCGATTGGTCTCGAACGTGGAGGTCCTCTCGGCGTCCTTTTCGATGCGGAGCAGTCCGGTGAACACACTCTGCGCATCGTCCTCCAGGGCGCCTTTCAAGAACACGTCGGACGTCGTGCTCTTGCCGACGTGATTGATGACCATCCGATAGTCGAGAGTCTGAGAGCGTTCGCCGAAGTAAAGGCCGACCACGTCGGAGGATGACCCGTCTCCCTCGAGGGTGACATCCAGGTCGAGTCTTCCCAGATCGCCACCGAGGCCCACCTCGCCGATGCGGGAAGTGGCATCGCGGCCGACTCGAGCCCGCTGATGCACGACATTGGAGGCGGCGTGATCGAGATTCTGGACTGCGACGAAGCGGAGGTTGCCGCCATCAGCCACCCTCAGGTCGACTTCGGGGACCATGAGGAGACGCTTGCCCGGGGCGCTTCGGTAGACGAGGAGGACCCGTGCTTCGGCGTTGGTGCCGACGGAGACCGAGATGTGGGGGAACGAGGCGACATCCTCGGTGACACCTTGCACCTCGACAACGAGTGGGTGTTCCAGGGCGCCGCCCTCAGGGACCTCGATGAAGATCCCGTCGCCGGCGAACGCGGTGTGGGCTGCGGCCAGCTTGTTGTGGTCGACGGGGACCATGCTCGACTGCTCCGGCGCGTCGACGAGCCGTCTGGCGTCGACACCCTCAGCATCGACGGCTACGACGTGACCATCGACGATGAGGACATGGCCCGAGGTCTGCTGTACCGAATCGATGAACGGTCCAGGGGGGAGACGGTCACCAGGTTCCTCAGCCAGTTCCAGCGAGGAGAATGGGAGGTCGTAGTCGACGTAGCGCCAGTCCTCCTCGGCACCGGTCGGCTCCTCGAGGGCCTCGAAGACGTCGTAGGCGGCCTCCATCTGTGAGGCACGCCAGCCGGGCACGGATGCCTTGATTCTGTTGAGGTTTTCAGCGTCAAACGCGGACAAGAAAGCTCCGAGTCGGGATACTTCGATCGTATTTCACCTATCTGGCTAGTGCGAATTCCCCGGTCCATCGTTTCACAGAACGAGATCGGCGCGGATGTGAAGCCCTACTCGGCGGGGTCGAGTGCTTCTACGGTCACCTGTGACTCGGCATTCCACAGCATCCAGCCGAGACCGTATTGCTCTGCGGACTCGATCTGCTCGCGGACCTCGGTCGCGTCGTAGTCAAAGTCCTGGAGCCACGGACGCACGACGATGTTGCGGGGGAGACGCTGCATGCCGTCGGCAAGTGCCTGCTTGACTACCTCCCCGGGATTGTCGTTCGACGAGAAACCGAAGAACTCGGGGTGATAGTGAGACGGGTAGAGCATCGGTGAGACCACGTCGACGACGGAGGCCACCTCCTCCCAGCGTTGGCCAATCCCCCCGTCGTTGGTCGCCGTGGTGAGATAGCCGAAGATGTCGGCGGCCACCGCACAACCCATCGGTCGCAGCGTCTCCACCGCCTCGGTGAGGAAAGCCGAGATCGTCGAGACCCTGATGTCGGGGTTGACCCCACCATCGAAGGTGGCGGCGTCACGCCGATCGTCAGGGAACCGCACGTAGTCGAACTGGATCTCGTCGACTCCGGCCTGGCACGCTTCGACGGCCAGGTCCATCCCGTACTGTCGCGCTTCGGGGTCGGTTGGATCGAGGAAGAACTGGCCGTTGGTCTCGTAGGGTGCGTCGGCCGCCGAGTCCCAAACGGCGATCTCCGGCTTGCCCACCGCGGCGACCGGGTCGTTGAAGAGTACGAGGCGACCGATGACGTACAGGCCGAGGTCGTGGGCTCTGATCACGGTGGCATCGAGGTCGTACGCCTCTCTGTCCGCTCCAAGTTGGAGTGCAACCGGGTTCTGGGTATCGAACCAGACGAAGCCGGTCTCGTCCTTGAGATCGATCATCAGGGCGTTGAGCTCGGTGTCCATCGCCATCTCCACGAATCGATCGAAGTTGTCGCGCATGTTGGGCCCATCGATGTGCACCGCCCGGGCGTTGAACGGCTCGATCTCGACGAGCACCTCCCCGGTCCCCCCGTCCCACCGGAACGAGGTGGGCAGCCATGCCGGACGGGCCACGGTGACCTGGCCCTCCTCTGCACCCCTGACGTCGAAGTTGCCCTTAGCGTCGGTGGTGGTGCCTCCTGCACCGGTTTGGACCCGCGCCCCGTCGACGCCCTTGCCCTCTCCGTCGACCACCTGACCCCTCAGGACGAGCGCGGTGAGAACGACGTCGAACTCCGCCTCAGGCTGATCACTGAGCGTCAGCCGTTGCGGCACATGGCCGGGAGCGCTCACCTCGAGGACCGTCGACTTGGACCAGACCAAGTCGACACGGCCGTCTTCTCCGGTGGTGCCGATCTGCGATCCATCAACGTCGACCACTGCCGATGCAACGGGGGAGCCCAGGTCGTCGAGCACGCGGAGCTCGTATGGATAGGACCGGCCCAACAAGGACCATGAAGCCCATCCGACCCAAACGATGGTGAACGCAACCAGCAGTCGAAACTGAGTTCGGCGCGTCACGGTTTCGCCAGACTACCGGCTGGAACGGGGTAGCTACCGGTTACGGGTTGCCAGATTCACCCAGGTTGGTTAGGTTTTCCACAGGGGTCGATTGGAGGCCGATTTGGGGAAGGCCACAAGGGCCAGACAACCGAGGGTCGACAGAAGCGCCAGCCCATCCGACACGGTCGGTCTCTATCTCGACGAGGTCTCCGAGCACGAGCTGCTCACCGCCGAGGACGAAGTCCACCTCGCCCGAGCTATGGAGCAGGGCAAGAAGGCACAGGCGATCGTCGATTCCGGTGATTTCCAGCCGTCGGAGCGGGCCAAGCTGATGCGGGCCATCGCCGCCGGTGAGGAAGCCAAGATGAGCTTCATCCGCTCCAACCTCCGCCTGGTCATCTCCATCGCCAAGCGCTACACCGGGCGTGGCCTCGACCTTCTCGACCTCATCCAGGAAGGCAATCTCGGACTGATTCGTGCCGTGGAGAAGTTCGATTGGCGCAAGGGCTTCAAGTTCTCCACATATGCCACATGGTGGATCCGTCAGGCAATCACGCGTGGTCTGGGCAACAACGGGCGGACCATTCGACTCCCGGTCCACATGGTCGACGTGGTGCGCACCGTCCACGACACCAAGCAGGCTCTCCACGACCAGCTCCATCGCAGCCCCACTCTGGAGGAGATCTCGGAGGCGTCCGGGCTCGATACCGACCGGGTCATGGCGGCGTTGGAAGCCCCCGCCGAAACCGTCTCGCTGGACCGGCCGGTCGGGGAAGACGGCGACGCTTCGCTGCAGGACTTCGTCCAGGACGACGAAGCCGTCGACCCCGAAGACCGGGCCGCCTCGGCCTGGCGCCGCGATCGGTTGATCGATGCCCTCAAGTATCTCGACCAGGAGGAGCAGCAGGTGCTGTGGCTGCGGTTTGGTCTCGACGGGGACGAGCCGTGGACCCTCTCCGACGTCGGGAAAGTGGTGAACGCCACCCGGGAGCGGGTGCGTCAGATCGAAGCCCGGGGCCTGGCCAAGCTCCGCCACCCCTCCTGCGAGATCGACCTCAAGGGCCTGGTGTAGGGCGTGACGGGGGCGTGACGGGGCCGTGACGGGGGCCGCGGCGACCGCGCGACTCTGCGAACCCAGGGTTCCAGACTTCGCTGAGCGACGCTCACAACCCAGGGTTCGCGAAGAGGGCCGAACCGCTCAGGCCCGCAGGTAGCGGAGGAACAGGGCGCGGTCCCCGTAGAGGACTTGGTCGAGACGCATCTCCAACGGTGGATCGGCGGCCGGGCCGTGGGCCATCCTGACCGAAACCCCTGCTGTCAGCAACGGTGAGATGGTCAGCGCCATCTCGTCCACCAGACCGGCAGCAATGAACTGCCCCATCAGGCTGGGTCCTCCTTCACAGAGGATGACCTTGGCCATCCGCATGTAGTGGACCAAATCCGACGGTGAGGTGCCCCTCAACCGCACCACGTCGGCGACCACGGCCAGAGCCTCGGCACGCTCCGCCGGCGCCTTCTCATCCGTGAGGATCGTCACTCGTCGCTTCGGGTTGCCGAAGACACGCATGTCGGGATCGAGATCGAGGGAGCGGGTGGCCACCACCAGATGGGGGACCTCGTCGAGCCCGGCGGCAACCCGTGCCCGGCGCCGGGGCTCGTCCAGATCGACCGGCTGGTAGTTCTCCGCCCGAAGCGTCTCCGCCCCAACCAGGATGAAATCGGGCACAGCACGGATCGCCCCGAACATCCTCTTGTCGTCCTCGTCGTTGATCGCCGTCGAACCTCCGTCGACCACGGCGGCACCGTCGATCGTGGTCACGAAGTTGCCCATGACCCACGGTCGATCCGGCCGACCGCGCTGGTAGCTCATCTGCAATTCCAATGGGTCGAGCCCCTCCCCACCCGGCGTGTCACGAATCATCCCGCTCGACGCTATCGCACCAAGCAGCTTCTGTGCGGATCTCTCCACCGTGACCCGTAGCAGATTCCACAGAACGGGCTTTCGATGTCCGAAAGCGTCAACTCCAGACATAACTTGCCGACAATGCGACGCTTTCTCCTGGTCGCGCTCATCGTCGTCTCATGCTCCCCCAGCGGTGAGGCCGCCCCGCGATCAACCACGACATCAACAACTCAATCCACCACGACTACCACCACAACCACCACCATCGCCTCGACGACCACGACCGAGCGGCAGCCCTTCGGGGTCTCCTCGCGATCGTTCGAGCAGGCCGCGTCCATCCCACGTGAATACACGTGCGATGGAGCCGACGTGTCTCCGGAACTCGACATCGTCGGAATCCCCACATCGACCCAGAGCCTGGCCATCGTCGTCGACGACCCTGATGCTCCGCTGGGCACCTGGGATCACTGGGTCATGTTCGACATCGTGAGCCCCGCCGACACCCTGAAGGTGCCCCGTGACTCCACATCGATCGGAGTGCAGGGCGTGAACAGCTGGCACCTCACCGGATACATGGGTCCGTGCCCTCCCGAGGGTGAAGATCATGAGTACAGGTTCACGGTGTACGCTCTGGACACGATCCTCGATCTCCCATCCGGCGTCGATTCGGGACCCGTATATTCAGCCATGGAGGGCCACGTCATAGCCAGCGCGGTGCTAACCGGCACCTTCAGTCGGTAGTCAGGCGCGGAGGCGCTCCCGCACCGTCGCCAGATTGCCTTGCCACGCATAGGATATGTGGATCGGGCGAAAGCCCATCTCCACGTTGATGTTGAGCATCGGCTCGTTCGATCCCGCGTTGAAGGTGTCGACGCGGCTGACATCTGAGTGGCTGCCGACGATCCTCTTGATCATTGCTGCCTTCAGCCAACGTCCCAGACCCCTGTTGCGATGGTCCGGGTCGACTCCGGTGTCCCCCTGCCAGGCGAGATCAGGCTGAAGGTCCTGGGTCTTAACCTGGGTGTAGCCGGCGAAGTCACCGGTCGGCTTGTGGACGGCGATGAGGTTGTGGAGTTGGCATTTCGAGTCGATGACGTTCGATTCGATCTCCCGCCACTTCTCCGGAGTCATCACCTCGTCCTCCACCTCGAAGTCCTCCCGGGGCGCGGTGTTCATGACCTCAGCAAGGTCGCAGTACTTGGGGACGATCTCCTCGGGCAACGGAGATTGGTAGTGGACCAACTCGTAGTCGGACGCCCGGTCGGCGGCACGGTGGATCCACTCCTCCATGAGATCCATGTCGAGATCGGCAATCGAAAGCCGGCTCCTCTTGTCCTCATACACCCGTTTCAACTCGAGGCCCCGGACCAACGACTCGGCCGCATCGTCCTTCTTGACCCACGTCTCGAAACGCGTCCGACCGTTTTCCTCCAGCAAATCGAACACCTGAGTGGCGAGGGCACGTCCGTATCCACGCCGCCGCTTTTCGGGGTGGACATGAATCCGCCCGAAACCATTCTCCAGGTTCTGGTCGATGTCGTAGGCGGCCACCGCCGCAGCCGCGATTCCGTCTTCGTCACGAAGGGCCCAGCGGAACTCCGGATAATGAGTCGAGACGTGTCTCCAATCGGCGATCCGCATCTCCAGTGGTGTCGGGGGATCGCCCGGCATGTCCTCGGCTTCGATGATCACGTAGTAGTCCGAGAGCTCGCGCAGTAAGGCCTCGGGCGCGGTCGGCGTATGGATCTGTTGGATTTCGAACCCCAATGCCCGGCAAGGTTATCGACGGGTCGGATTCGATTGTCGTTGAATTAATGGGAGACGACCGCGGTCTCTGGCGCGGCCTGGATCTCATCGAGCCCGCCCGACATCGCCCACGCCGCCACCACGATGATGGTGATGACGACCAAAGTGATGAGGACGCGATTCACCGAACGCGACCCACTCCCTACATAGGTCAACTCTTCTCCCTGGAAGCGACACGGGCAGACTACACGGAGAGTGGCGGGCGGCAACGGACCGCCCTGGGATTCCTCCCGCTCGCGCTAGTCCTTGGCTGAGTCCTTGACGACGGAGTTGACGGCCTCGGCCACCTTGTCGGCAGCTTCCGCGACCTTCTCCTCGGCCGCATCGGCCACCTCGTCTGCCGCCTTCTCCACTTCATCGGCCGCCTCTTCGATGGGATCCGGCTTGATCAGCCCGCGCTCCTTCAGCTTCGGGATCACCCGATCGGCGATGTCCCCTGCGGTGTCATCCCCGACCCTGGGCGTCATCTTCTCCATCAGCCTGTCCCGAGCCTGCGACTCGGTGAGCCCGGCGTACTCCTCCTTCTTCCGGGTGACGAACCGGCCTGCCGAGAACACCACGCCGGCGAGGACGGCGAGCCTGAGCAGGGAGCGAATCGGATTCCTCCGGCGGGTGTCTTCCTCCGAGTTCTCTTCTGCCATCTGTACCTCCTATTCGACGGAACTGTACCCATTAGGAATGGAGAGTTTTTCGCGGACTCGCACGCCGGCCTTCACCACCGAGTGTGGTTGACGTAGGTTCTTGGGCAATGAGGAGGGTCATCGCCGCCCTGGTC
>DASUUC010000004.1:0-91056 GCA_036374335.1 Acidimicrobiia bacterium | reverse complement strand
CACCGCGGCCAAACGTCACCTCTTCGGCGAGGTCGGTCTCGACGGCCTCGCCGGCCCCAGCGAAATCCTGGTGATCGCCGACTCCACAGCCGACCCGAGACTGGTGGCGATGGACCTGCTCGCTCAGGCCGAACACGACGTTGATGCAGTTCCCTCCCTCATCACCACATCCGAGCATGTTGCAGATGAGGTCGAACGGGAGTTGGCAGACCAACTCGAAGACCTCCCCACGGCCGACGTGGCCCGGGCCGCGCTGTCCAATGGATTCTGTGTGATCGTCAACGATCTCCGTAACGCAGCCGTGATCTCTGACGGGTTGGCACCCGAGCACCTCGCCCTCCACGTCGACGATCCCCGGACTGTGGCCCTTCAAGTGAGAAACTATGGATCGGTATTCATCGGTCGCTCCGCGGCTGAGGCGTTTGCCGACTATGGCGCCGGCCCCAACCACGTCCTCCCGACTGGTGGCGGGGCCAGATTCAGCGCCGGCTTGTCGGTGTTCACTTTTCTAAAGCCCACCACATGGCTTTCAGTCGACCGACCCGATGCTCTTGCCGAGGACACGGCCCGGCTCGCCCGTCTTGAAGGCCTGGAGGCGCACGCTCGGGCCGCCCTGGCCCGGTCACGCAATGGCTGATCCGGGAGTCCTTGATCGGTAGGTTCGATTCCGCAATGGCTACCGCCTTCACCAGCCCGCTGCCCGACGTGGAGATCCCGGCCACGACCATCACCACACAGGTCTTCCGGCATGCCAATCGTCTCACCGACCGGGACGCCATAGTCGACGGGCTCACCGGCCGCAGCTACACCTATGGCCAGCTTCATTCCGCGGTGATGCGGACGGCCGGCGGGCTGGCTGCTCAAGGCGTGAGCAAGGGAGACGTCGTGGCCATCCTCTGTCCGAATCTGCCCGAATACGCCATTGTCTTTCATGGAGTGGCGACTCTCGGCGGGATCGTCACCACGATCAACCCGAGTTACACGGTCGCGGAGATCACCACCCAGTTAGCCGACTCGAAGGCGAAGCTGATCTTCACGATTCCACCGTTTCTGGAGTCGGCAAAGGCGGCGGCGAGTGCGACTGGGATCGAGGGGATCTTCGTCATTGGCGATGACGACGGGGCGATTTCCTTCTCACAGTTGACCGCGGCAGACCCTTTCGAAGGAGATCCTGGTATCGACCCGAGGGATGACGTCGTGGTGCTGCCCTACTCATCAGGTACAACCGGTCATCCCAAGGGTGTTCAACTCACCCATCGCAACTTGGTGGCGAATCTGGCTCAGTACGAGGCGATAACGACCACCGACGAAAACGACGTGATCCTCGCCGTGCTTCCGTTCTTCCACATCTATGGCATGCAGGTGCTCATGAACGGAGTCCTTCACATGGGTGCGAGGACGATCACCATGCCCTTCTTCGACCTCGAGCAGTTTCTCCGCCTCATCCAGGATCACCGAGTGACCCGAGTAGCCGTTGTTCCGCCCATCGTCTTGGCCCTCGCCAAGAGCCCACTTGTCGACGAGTACGACTTGAGCTCCCTGGTTCAGGTCGGCTCTGGCGCGGCCCCCCTCAGCGCCGAAGTGGAAGCCGAGGCGATGCGACGCACCGGTGCTCCGGTGGTCCAGGGTTTCGGCTTGACCGAGACGAGTCCGGTTACCCACGCCATGCTCCCTGGTGACGTTCGGTCTGGTTCGATAGGAGTCCCCGTGCCCAACACCGAGATTCGTGTCGTGGATCCCCAGACCGGCGACGATCTGGGCGTGGGTGAGTCCGGGGAGCTGTGGATCCGGGGTCCTCAAGTGATGAAGGGCTACTTGAACAACGAGGATGCGACCAGAGCGTCGATCGACGAGGGGGGATGGCTGCACACGGGAGATATCGGCCACGTTGACGAGGACGGTTACTGGTACATAACAGACCGAATCAAGGAGCTGATCAAGTACAAGGGCTTCCAGGTGGCTCCCGCCCAGCTCGAGGCGGTCTTGCTCACTCACCCCGCTGTGGTCGATGCCGCGGTGATCGGGGTCGATGACGAGGAGGCGGGCGAGATTCCCAAAGGGTTTGTCGTGCTCCGTCCTGACGACGAGACGACAGGGGACCAGCTCATGACCTATGTCTCCGAGCGTGTCGCCGGCTACAAGCAGATCCGCCGGATCGAGTTCATCGATGCCATCCCCAAGTCACTGTCGGGCAAGATTCTGCGTCGTGTCCTGCGCGAGCGCGACTCGGCTGTTGCGCCCTGACCTGCGATCAGCGACGCTCGCGAGCGTCAACTATTCTCTCCAGTAGCCCGAGGATGCCCGCGGCGACGACGGCGCCGAGACCAATGCCGGTCCAAACCAGGTTGCCCCCGACTAAAAACCCGAGAACGGCCACCACGGTCCCGAGAATGGTGAGGACCAGCACTGGCACTGACGGCCCTGATGTCTTTGCAGTGGGTTTTTCGACGGCCGCCATGGGTCTGAACCGTACCCCAACCCGTGTCGCGGTGTCACGTATTGCAGTAATCTGTCGCCTGAACCTTGGGGAAGGCCAGGCAGGTGCGTCCTGCAAAGGTTCCGTTGGCCGGAACCGCGGCATCGTCGGCGCCCTGACCTTTCATGCCTCCCGACCCGAGCGCAACAATGCTGAGATCCTCTGTCGGGTGACCCCGAATAGCTCGGCGATCTGGTCCATCGTCAAGCCTTCGTCGTGGAGAGCGGCGGCGTGGGCGTGGCGGAGCTGAGCACCATAGACCCGCAGCCGGTCCAGGTTCTCGGTCACCAGCTGGACCACGAGGGGCTCGCCCGTCTCATCGGCGATGACGCGGTACTCGAGACCTTTGGCCCGCAGCTCCTTGATGATCCTCGCCCGCCTCATGGCCAGCTCGCTGGCCTCGATGTTCCGGGACAGGGCTTCGACCAGATTGTCCAGAGCGCTGATCACCGGGTCGGCAGGAGTGTCGGGAGAGCTCACGTCCACGATCCTAAGCAACTCGGGTTGCGGGTGCACGTCGTCCGGCCCCAGCCGAATAGCCGATGGGCTACCGTCGCGAGCAATGCCTCTATCAGCAGAAAAGACCGCCTCCCTTCGCGAGCGTTTCGCCGCCTTGCACGAAGCCGGCACCTTCATCATGCCCAACGCCTGGGATGTCGGATCTGCCCTGGTCCTGCAGTCTCTCGGATTCGAAGCCGTTGCCACGACGAGCTCGGGGTTTGCTGCTTCGCTCGGCCGACATGACCAAAACGTCACACTGGCCGAGTTGGCCGTCCACGTTGCCGATGTCTGCAACGCGTTGGACATACCGCTCAGCATCGATGCGGAGGCCGGTTACTCCCGTGATCTAGATGGTCTGCCCAGGACAGTGGGACAACTCGCCGCCACCGGGGCCTCCGGCATCTCGATAGAGGACTACATACCTGAAAAGGGTTTGCTAGGCACGGATGAGGCCACCGAGCGGGTGGGCCGTCTCTCCGCAGCCGCCCATTCCGAGGGATTGGTGGTCACGGCTCGGGCGGAGAACCATCTGTATGGGATCGACGACCTCGATGACACCATCGCCAGGCTGCGTTCTTATCGGGATGCCGGCGCCGATGTTGTCTACGCACCCGGATTGACCTCGATCGACGATATCGCCAGGGTGGTGAGCGCGGCGAATGCGCCGGTAAACGTCTTGTTGCTGCCCGACGGCCCCGGTGTTCCCGAGTTGACGGAGGCGGGTGTGCGTCGAATCTCAACCGGGGGAGCGCTTGGCTTCGCCGCCTACGGAGCATTGGCCGCTGCAGCCCGTGAACTGCTCGAGCGTGGCACCGCCACGTTCACCCAGGGTGCGCTCACGCCCGCAGAGCGCGAGGCCGCTTTCGGATCGCCTTGACCGTCCTCATCGCGATTTCCGCCCAAAGATCCCGCCACTGAACAAGAGGCCGGCACCGAGGACGAAGCCGAAGTCGTACCAATTTCCGTTGTTGTGCACCTCATACATGTTCACGTTGTCGGTGAACAGGGATATGAAGAAGGTGATGGGAGCGATGAAGCCGTGCCATAGACCCATGAAGAACCCGGCGACGTCCCCATCGGGCGCCGCGTTGTCGATCTCGGGATTGACACCGGCGGTGCATGCGGCGACGACCAAGACGACGAGGACGAGCAGGAGAGTCAGTCGCCAACGTCTCATGCTGGAACGACCTCGACCGGGATTCCGTTCAAGACGGCGTTGCCGGACATCGGGTCCATCTCGCCCGTGGACAGCCGATTGGCGTTGACCCCGGGGCGTTGCGAAGCAATGGAGAGACTGGACCCTGCGAGATCGTGGCCCCAGCCATGGGGGAGACTGACGACTCCGGTCATGATGTCGCCGGTCACTTCAACGGGGGCCATCACCGTCCCGGCCGCCGATGAGATCTTGGCTCGGTCGCCGGTGGCCATCCCGATGCGTGCCGCGTCGTCGGTGTTCATCTGGAGGGTGCACCGATCTCTACCCCGCACCAGGACGTCGACGTTGTGCATCCACGAGTTGTTCGACCGGACATCACGTCTGCCGATCAGCACGAAGCCTCCGTTGGGCGAGCGATCTAGTACCCCCCGCAGCCGATCGACATCGGCCACCAACTCAGGGGGAGCCAGCTCGACCCTTCCGGAGGGAGTGCACAGATCACCCGGGAGTCGGGACTGGAGCGGTCCGAGGTCTATGCCATGCGGCGACTCGCGGAGACGTTGCAGTGTCAGCCCGTCCGGTTTCCTTCCGTAACCATCGCCAAAGGTACCGGTGCGCACCAGGAAGTCGAGCATCCGCTCCGGGCCACGCTCACCGTCGGTGGCAGTGAAGACGTCTTCGGGCGTTCTGCCGTGGATTGGTGAGGATGGATTGGCGACGGCGGAGCCGACCATTGACCCGAAGACGGCGTCGTCCAAGGCCGCCAGGTCCGGATCCGACCCCTGACCGGTGAGGGTCGCGCCCAGCCTCAAAAGCACCTGCCACTCGTCGAGCCAACCGTCAGCCGGCTCGTAGAGAGCCGGGGAGAAGTTGGCCACATTCCGCACCGACAGTCCATAGAAGGCAAAGTCGTAATGAGGACGCTGCAGCGGTGTGGTTCCGGGCAGGATCACGTCGGCGTGCCGGGTCGTCTCGTTCAGGTAGATGTCGACAGAGATCATGAAGTCGAGAGAGGCGAAGGCCTCTTCGAGTCGATCGCTGTCCGGCGTCGACAGGATCGGGTTGCCGGCGAGGGTGATCATCGCCCTGATCTTGCCGTTTCCCGGTTCGAGGATCTCTTCGGCGAGAGCGGAGACGGGAAGCTCGCCTCGGGTTTCCGGCAGCTTGCGTACCCGGGTGGCCCATCGACCGACCTGGAACCGGCGGCCCGATCTGGGCTGCTCGTGGGCGGACCTGGGAAACATGGCACCGCCGGGTGCGTCGAGGTTGGCTGTGATGGTGTTGAGGACGTCGACCATCCACGACGCCATCGTCCCGAACTCGGCGGTGTGGGTCCCGATCCGGCCATAAACCGCGGCGGATTCGGCCGCGGCCAGCTCTCGGGCGATCCGCCTCGTAGTGGCTGCGGGGACCCCAGTGGCCGTTTCGACGATTTCCGGGTCGAAGGGCCTCACCGCATCGGCCAGGTTGTCGAGGCCGCTCACCGCATCGGCGAGACGGCCGAGTTCGACGAGATCATGTTCGAAGATCACGTGGGCCAGAGCGAAGAGAAATAGGGCGTCGCTTCCGGGACGGATGGGCACATGCTCATCGGAGGCCTTGGCAGTCTTGGTGTAGCGGGGGTCGACGACGACCACCTTGCCGCCGCGCTCACTGATGGCGGAAAGGCGGCCCGGCCAGTCGGGTGCGGTGGCGAGGCTCCCATTCGACTCATAGGGGTTGGCCCCGAGCATCAGCAGGTAAGAGGTGCGGTCGAGGTCGGGCACCGGGATCAGGTCGGGATGCCCGAACATGTACCCGGAGCTGACGTGCTTGGGCATTTGGTCGACGGTGGCCGCGGAGAAGATGCTGTGCGACCGAAGCATCTTGACGAGGGTCCTCACGTAGAGGACCCCCGACATCGAATGGACATTGGGGTTGCCCAGATACAGTCCGACGGCGTTGGGGCCGTGCTCGGAGACGATTGGCGCCATCCCTTCCTCGATGAAGGCAAAGGCTTCGTCCCAGGTGGCCGGCTCGTGAGCCCCGTCCCTCTTGATCAGCGGAGTTCGGAGACGGTCGGGATCGGTCTCCAGCTTGCCCAACGTCGAGCCCTTGGGACAAATGTACCCCTTGCTGAACACATCGTCCCGATCGCCCCGGATGCGCACGATCTCCCCGTTGAGGTGGCTGATCTCGAGACCACACGTTGCCTCACAGAGCGGGCAGGTCCGGAAATGGGTGAGGGCCATACCCCGGGAATCTAACGCGCGTTCCTAATGCTGTGGCTCCCGTATATGGGAGTTTCGGCGTCTCGTTGGGTACCGTCCAGAGGAGAACCACGTCCACCGCAATCATCGATGAGCTTCGCCCACAACCACGGGATACGCGCCGGACGCCAGCATCTCCGGCCTCTGGTCATTGCCTTCGGCCTGGTCGTCGTGTTCATGATCGTCGAAGTCGTGGCCGCCCTCCTCACCGGCTCCTTGGCGTTACTCTCCGACGCCGGGCACATGGCAACTGACGCTCTCGGTCTCGGCATGGCTCTCGCCGCCATCGTGACCGCTGATCGCTACTCGGGACAGCGCGGTCAGACCTTCGGCACCTATCGATTGGAGATACTCGCCGCCCTGGCCAACGCGATGCTGCTGTTCGTCGTTGCAGGCTATGTCCTCTGGGAGGCAGCTTCGAGGTTCCAGGAGCCTCCCGACATCCTGACCACTCCGATGCTCTTGGTCGCGGTGATCGGGCTCGCCGTGAACCTGGCAGGTTGGTGGTTGCTTCGTGTCGGTGCCGGCGAGTCGCTCAACGTCCGGGGTGCCTATCTGGAAGTCATCGCCGACCTCATCGGCTCGGTGGGCGTGATCGTCGCCGCATTGCTGACGATGTTCACTGCATGGCCCTACGCCGACCCGCTGGTCGCAGCACTGATCGGCCTATTCATCCTGCCCCGCGCGTGGCGGCTTGGTGGCCAAGCACTTCGTGTGCTCATCCAGGCGGCCCCCCACGGGATGGACCTCGATGCCGTGAGCCGCGGGCTGGAGGCGATCTCCGGCGTCAACGACGTCCACGATCTTCACGTTTGGACGCTCACCTCGGACATGGAGGTGGCCACAGTTCACCTGATCATCGGGGAACAGGCCGATCCGCATGTGATCCTCGATGAGGCCCATCGGATCCTCGAGTACACCTACGGGATCGACCACGCCACGCTTCAAGTCGAGCCCGAGAGCCACCGGGAGTGCTCAGAGGTCAGTTGGTAGCCGTTGATCCTCCGAATCGGCCCAGAACGAGGTGGTTCGAACCGACACTGCGCTACAGATCGCGGACATCGACCACAGACCCCGGGTCGACGCCGCGCTCGATGACCGTCCAGATCCGTTCGGCAGCATCCTCCGGCTCGGAGAGCACGCCGTCTTCGTACAGGGAGTGGAACCGATCGACCTTTGGGAAGTCGCGCTCCGGAGTGTCCCTGATCTCGTCCTGCATGTCGGTGGCGACCACGCCGGGAGCGATCGCGGCCACCCGGACGCCGCCCCGCTCAACCTGTTCGGCACCGACGCTGCGCACCCAATGGTCGAGCGCGGCCTTGCCCGCTCCGTATGACGACCAGCCGGGATACACACTGGTGGCTGCTCCGGAGCTGATCATCACCAGGTCGAAGGTTCCTTCCCGATCATGTACCGCTTTGAGAAAGTAATGACCCAGGACCTGACCCGCTGCGCTGTTCAGTATCACGTTCGATGAGTAAGCATCGTCGTCGACCTCACCGGCAAATCCGATTGGGTTCACGGTCCCCGCGGCATGGATGAACACGACACGATCCGAGTCGTTCATCTCGATCAGCCGGACCATTTCCGAGCCCACCTTCTCCCACGTCCCGGGATCGGATAGATCGGCGGCGAGGTGGCCGATCGAGTTGTTTGGCGGTCCGGAGCGACTGACATCGACAACGGACGCCTCAAATGGGACCGACCGCGCCAGTGCGAGCCCGATGCCGCTCGAGGCGCCGGTGATGAAGACGAGGTCACCCATTTCTGCTCAGCATGCGCGGGTGTGAGCTGATGTTCATTGGGTGGAAGCCCTCCTGAGCTGTCGAGCCCTTAGCTTTGCCATATGACGCTCTGGTCAAACTATATGGCCGGCGACTCCCCGCCCTCGCCTCTGCCCTCGACGAGGTGATCATCGACCGCGACGACTGCGAGGTGAGGGCCCGCACCGATCGATCACCAGCCTCTCACGTCCTCGGTCCCTCCGAGCCTTGCCTCGTCGGAGTAGGGAAACACCTCCATGATCTCTCCGGCCTCGATCCGTTTCTGGACACTACGCCAGGGCTCGACCTGGAACAGGTCCCCATGTCGCTCCATAAAGACCTCTTTCAATTCGGGAGACATCCCCAGGAACTGCACATGCTCCTCAGGGAAGACGTCGGAGTCATCGACACCGAACCATGGAGTCTCCGATATCGTCTCCATCTCGTCGCGAGGCTCGGGCAGCACCTTGAAATTCACGTCGGTTAGAGCGCTCAACTCGTCGTAGTCATAGAAAACGACCCGCCCGTGCCTGGTGACCCCGAAGTTCTTCGTGAGTAGGTCACCGGGGAAGATGTTGGTGCACGCGAGGTCCTTGATCGTCTGGCCGTAGTCGATGACCGCTGCCGACGCCGCGGAGAGCACCGCCTCCCTCGCATAGAGATCGAGTGGGATGACCCTGCGTTCGACATAGAGGTGGTCCAGCACGACCGTGTCTCCGTCGATGTGCACGGTTCGACTCGCCTCGGTCAACAGCTCGTCGAGAAGGTCGGGGTGGAAGCGGTCACGGTCGAACTGGAGGTGTTGGAAATTCTGGGCGTCGATCAGTCGACCGGCGCGATCGTGCTGGAAAACCAAACGATACTTACTCATGACGGTTTCGCGAGTGGTCCGCTTCGGTGGGGGAAACTTGTTCCTGATCACCTTGAAGACATCGTCGTACCCGGGCATGGTGAACACGATCATCACCAGACCCTGGGTGCCGGGGGCGTGCTCGAATCGCTCGTCGGTGGAATGCAGGTGACGGAGCAGGTCCCGGTAGCGCTCGGTCTTGCCGTGTTTGTTCTGTCCGATCGAGATGTAGAGCTCGGCGATCCGCTTGCGAGGCATCAGCCTCCGCAGAAAGCGAACCAGGTCGTAGGGGCGAGCGACGTCAACGGCGAAGTAGGACCTGGTGAAGCTGAAGAGAATCGAGACCTCGTCTTCGGTGAGCAGCACGGCATCGACCACCACCCCCTGCACCTCGTGGCGTAGGGCAATGACCATGGGCAGACGGACAGAACCGGCGTAGAGCAAGCCGACGATGTAAGCCGACTGGCCCCGGTAGAAGACCGATCGGACGACTTCGGCTCGGCCCACCACGGGGAGCCCTCCGCTCTCGGTGAGCTTCGCCTCGATGCGGTCGGCCACCTCAGCCGCGTCCGAGTCGAGCCTGCGGAAGCCGGCTCCGGACAGGAACCGGGTCAGGATCTGTCCCACCAGTTCGCCGGTCGTTTCTTGCCTCTCGAAGATCACATAGACCGGTTCCGAGGATGGTGACGGTGGGCTGTCGAAGTCGGTGTCGACGAACTCGATTCGCTCGTCCACACCCACCGTGTCGAAGAGCTGACGGGTGACCGAATTGTGAAATGTCTCGGCCAGCTCCCAGTCCTGGCGGTCGGCGATCAGACCCGAGTACACCGCCTTTATCGCAATCCAGAGCAGGGGATCGTCGGCGCGTGGCCCCAGCATCCTGCGGATGTCGTCGACCGCCTTGCCCACGACATGGGAATAGGTCTTGAGACGTCCCACCGCGTCGGCCTGTACTCCCCGCCAGTCGGCCTGGGCGAATCGGGCCGGCGCTCTCGCATTGAAGGAGCGGAATCTCGCCATGTACTCGTCGAAGCCCTCGAGCAACCGAGCGGCGCTGAAGTTGGACAGCCGGCTGTCCGAGATCGTGGTCACAACCGGCAAACGGCTTGGCTACGCGCCGCCGCGTGCGCCCAGCTCGTTGTCGAGCAGGAGGATGGCACTCGACTCACCGCCGGCGAGCCTGACCCGTTCCAGGATGGTCTCGATCATCGCCTCCTCCTCGTTTTGCTCTTCGATGAACGTCTGCAGGAAGGGGAAGCTGGCCAGGTCACCACTCTCGGAAGCAAGCCGATACAAGCCGTGGATCGCCTTGGTCACCTCTTGCTCCTGACCGAGGGCGGTCTTGAAGACGTGCTCGACGCTTTCGAACGTCGACTCGGGAGCCTCGATGGCCCCAAGGTTGACCCTATTGCCGCGTTCAAGCACGAAGGTCATGAACCGATGAGCATGATCCTTTTCCTCTTCGGCCTGCATCCTCATCCACGCCGCCATCCCGGTGAGGTTCTCCGTCTCGAAATGCGCCGACATCTGCCAGTAGGCGATGGAAGACGCGAATTCCATCGTGATCTGGTCGTTGAACCCCGCGGCGAGGTCATCTGGCATCTTCATTGTGCTCCTCGAACTCAGACTGGCGCCCAATCGTAGGGCGTGGGCCACTCGCCGGGCATCTTCTCGGTCCTTGCCCGGTTACGATGCCGGCAATCGTGCCGAGTTACGGACGCTATCGCGAATATGCAGAGGCCATATGGGAGATCGAAGAGCTGGGCATCCCGGTGATCCAGGCCCGCGTCGCCGACTGGCTTGGGGTGAGCAGGGCAAGTGTCAACGAGATGGTGCACCGCATGAAGGACGATGGTCTGGTGTCAGTCGACGATGACATCAAGCTCACCGACGAGGGACGACATCTCGCTGCGGTGATTGTGCGTCGTCATCGTCTCGCCGAGAGGTTCCTCACCGACGTCCTCAAGCTGCCCTGGGACAAGGTTCACGCCGAGGCCGAGGTGTGGGAGACGACGATTTCCGATCAGGTCGAAGAAGCGATGTGGGCTGCACTCGAGGACCCACAAACCTGTCCCCATGGCAATCCGATCCCCGGCGCGGGCTACCAACCGCCCAGGATGAAGCCGATCAGTGCCATGGAGCCGGGGGAGACCAGGCCGTTGGAGCGGATCTCGGAGGAGTTGGAGCTCGACGACGAGATGCTCGGGTTTCTCTACGAGTCGGGTTTTCATCCCAAGACCGATATCGAACTGGTGCAGAGGGATCCCCAGGGGGCTTACACGGTCGCCGTCGCCGGCAAGCGCGTTGGAGTGGGGTCGTTCGCCGCCGACCGCCTCTTCGTTGCGGTCTAACCCGTGCGCGTTCCTAATGCTGTGGCTCCCATATATGGGAGCCTCGGCGTCTCATTCCGCGATCATGTGATCAGCGAGCGTGTCTCCGCCTTGACCAACCCTGCCAAGGCGCTTACCCAAGCGGGATCGGCATTGACGCAAGGCACCAGGAGCAGGTCTTCACCGCCCAGACCCAGCCACTGCGCGCGCAGCCTGATCCCGATCTCCTCCAAGGTCTCCAGACAGTCGGCGACAAACGACGGCGTGAGCACTGCCAGCCGCCGCACGCCCTTCCGGTAGAGATTCTCGAGCACGACGTCGGTGTAGGGCTCGATCCACTTCTGACCGGCGAGACGTGACTGAAAGGTGGTCGAAAACGCCCACCCGGCCAGCTCCAACTCGTCGGCAACTGCCCGAGTGGTGGCATGTGACTGGGCCCGGTAACAGAAACGGTTCTGGGGTTCTACGGAATCGCAGCAGTCTTCCCGCTGCAGACACCACGCGCCGGACGCGTCGCTCTTCCGGATCTGGCTTTCGGGAAGCCCGTGATAGCTGAACAACACGTGGTCAGGGCTGAACTCGTCCAAACGTTGCCGGGCGACGGCGGCGACCGAATGGACAAACCCGGGCTGGTCGTAGAACGGTGGCATGGTCGAGGTGGCAGGGACGTTCCATCTTGCAGACGTCAGCTCATGGACCCGACCGACCGCAGAGCCGTAAGCAGCCGACGAGTACTGGGGGAACATCGGAGCGACGACGATCCGTTCGCAACCAGCCTCCACCAGGCCATCCAATGCCGACTCGATCGAAGGATTCTGATATCGCATCGCCACTTTCACCAGGTACTCATCGCCGAGCTCCCGCTGAAGCGCGTCCGCCAGTGCTTGGGTGTGAATCATCAGAGGCGACCCGTCCTCGGTCCAGATCTTCCGGTACTGCTCGGCGGACCTCCGGGGACGGAAGGGGAGAATGACTGCGTTGAGCAGCAGGGCACGCACCGGCTCCGGCATGTCGAGCACCCGCGGATCTGACAGGAACTCCCTGAGGTATCTGCGCACGTCTCGCACCGACGAGGAATCAGGAGTGCCGAGCTGAAGTAGAAGGGCCCCGACAGGGCTGACCTGGCCCATGTCAGGCGTTTTCGGCGATCAGGTCACGGGTGGGACGGGTGAGGATGAAACCCACTCCGATCAGGGCGAGAGCGATCATTGCCAGCCGGATCAACCAGCTTGTCGTACCGAACATCACAGAGGAGGGCACCACCACCGCAAT
The DNA here is from genome assembly GCA_036374335.1 of Acidimicrobiia bacterium. Taxonomy (GTDB): domain Bacteria; phylum Actinomycetota; class Acidimicrobiia; order Spongiisociales; family ZC4RG35; genus JANQRA01. The sequence goes on along the minus strand of DASUUC010000004.1, from coordinate 78,459 downwards.
AGATCCGATGGCAACGAACTTGGCCTTGCGCGAGATCCCCAGACCCGCCCGATAATCGGCGACCGTCTGGCCGAACCAGCGATTCGTGGTCATCCACCGGTAGAGCCGGTCGTTCGACGTCGAGAAGAGCCAGGCAGCTACGAGGAGGAGGGGAGTTCCGGGCAAGCCAGGCACGATATAGCCGGCGATGCCGGCGAGCAGGAAGAGAAAGCCGAGAGTCATGAACATGGCGCGGCTCGCCAACGAGCGCTCTAACGGCGCGCGTTCGGGGGCGCGTGCTGACCGAGTTGAGCCCATAGCCGGGCGACCGTATGGCCGGGACCAGTCGACAGCGAGTCGGCATGGAGTCGACTCGGTGTCGGCAACCCCGCGTGCAACCCTCCCCGGGTGGGTGACGAGCGGCTCTACGCGTCAGGATGGCCGGGGATCCGGAGATCCGTTTCCTTCTTGACGCTTCGCGCCCTGCTCATGGCCGTGGCCGCCGTTTTGATCGGGGCGATCGTTGACGACACGTCATCGGGCGCAGCGATCAGGGCGCCTGTGTGGTGGCTGGCGATCCTCACGGGAGGGGCGGCCGCAGCAGGCTGGGTTTGGCCACGTTCGTCAGCCCACACAGCATCCCAGGTCGAATTCCGGCTGAGGAGTCGAATCCTCGATGTGGTCATTCGCAACCCCTCCGAGCGTTACCGAACAGGCGAGGTCACCAAGAGGGCGACAGAGGGAGTCTCGGCAGTCGGATCACTGGCCGGACGATTCCTTCCTCAACTCATTGGAGGAGTCCTGATCCCCCTGCTCATCTGCGGGGTGGTTGCCACAATCGACGTGCCGTCCGCCCTCACCCTCCTCGTCGCTGTGCCCTTGGTGCCCTTGCTGCTGCGGGGAATGGAGAAACGGTTCACCAGCGTCACCACCCGGTACCAGGAGACCGCAGACCGGTTGTCCGCGGAGTTCTTGGATGGGATCCAGGGGATGGGAACGCTGCGGGCGATGGGCACTGCCGATCGATATGCAGCCGATTTGGAGGCTGATTCCGAACAGTTGCGCGGCGAGACGATGGCTCTGTTGCGAGTCAACCAACTCGCTCTGCTCGCGGTCGACACACTGTTCACCCTGGGGACGGTGGTCGCCGCCGCCGGCGCCGCCATTTGGCGGGTCGGGCAGGGCGCCATCTCCGTGGGGGACGCAGTCGCCATCGTCATTCTCGGTGTTGCCTTGATCGAGCCAATCTCACAGATCGGACGGTTCTTCTATCTGGGGGCGATCGGTCGGGCGGCGGCCAAGGACATCAAGAGGTTTCTCGGTGGGCTTCGCCACCGTGATGGGTTTGTCCGACATTTCGGCGGCGAAGGATGGATTGAGCTCGAAGGCGTCTCGTTTGCCTATGGAGAGACCGCCGTGCTCGACGACGTCTCCCTCCGGGTCGAACCGGGTGAGGTCGTCGCTCTGGTGGGTGCCTCCGGAACGGGGAAGTCGACGCTCGCCCGTCTCGTCGCAGGTTTGGTGCGACCGGACGACGGTCGTTTGGAGGTTGGTGGGCGAGTCGCCCTCGTATCCCAACAACCGTTCCTCTTCCATGGCACTCTCCGGGAGAACCTGTTGCTTGCCGATCCAACTGGCGACGACGATGAGCTGAGGGCCGCCCTCGAGGCTGCCGATCTCGTTGAGTTGATCGCAGGGAGCGACGGTCTCGATCGTAAGGTGGGTGAGCGGGGTCTGCAACTGAGCGGCGGCGAGGCGCAAAGGTTGGCCATCGCCAGGGCCCTGCTCACTGATGCGCCAATCGTTGTCCTCGACGAGCCGACTTCAAATGTGGACATCGAGACCGAAGCCAGAATCCGGCGCGCCCTCGCCAGACTCACCGCCGACAAGACGGTGATCGTCATCGCTCATCGCCGGTCGACCCTCGCCGGGGTCGACCGGGTGATCGCAGTCGGTGGAGGCACGGTCACCGAGACGACGGGTGTTGCTCCGTGAAATTCGACGTGATCAGACGGCTGCTGGCGCTTCTCCGTGGGCAATGGGGTCTCATGGCCGTCTCGTCGATCTCCCGCGTCGTCAATCAGACGCTCGGTGTCGTCATCCCGGCTATCGCGGTTTCTTTGGTGGTGGACACCGCCGAGGGCGAGTCGGCGGGGCTGTGGCGGGCTTTGGCGCTCTTGGGCGGTCTGGCCCTGGTCAAAGGGGTCTTTCGCTACCTCGAGCAATTGACCGGTCATGGTGTGGCTTTCCGACTTCTCGCCCGGCTGCGCGTCCAGGTCTTTCGGTGGCTGCAACAGGTGGAGCCCGGCCGGTTGAGCGGGGAGAGAAGCGGGGACCTCGTAGCCCGAGTTTCTGGGGATATCGATCGGGTCGAGCCGTTCTACGCTCACACCATCGCCCCGATGGCGGCCGCGTTCATCGTGCCTATTCTGACCCTCATCGGCCTTGGCCTCCTCGTCTCGGCACCCATCGCCGTCGCCCTTGCTCCCATCGTCATCGCCTATATCGCCGTCGTGCCCTGGATCGGGTCACGGCGAGTGTCGGTTGTTGGCGCGGAGGCGCGACGTCTCGCCGGCGAGTCAGCGGCCGTGGTTGCAGACGTCGTGCAGGGAGCCGGCGAAGTAGCGGTTCTGGGGGCAGGCGAGCAGGTGCTTGCCGACCTGGCGCGGCTTGATCAGAGGTCGAATGAGGCTCGTAGTTCGCTAGCCCGGGACTCGGCCCGACGGTCCCTCGTGGGCGGCGTGCTGGCAGGTGCTGCTCTGGTCACTGTGGTCGTGGTCGCTGTCCTCCTGGATCTCCCCTCAAGGGATCTGGCGATCTCGGCGGCTGTGGGCTGGACGATCATGACGCCGCTGCGGGCTCTCGAAGAGGTCGTTCCCGACACCGAACAGGCCCTCGCCGCGGCGGAGCGTCTCTTCGATTTGGAGGACATCCAACCACAGATTCAAGGTGGTTCAACGGCGGTCATTGGCCCGATCCGCTTCGAGTCGGTGACCGTCGTGGCGGGCTCACAGGACATCCTCGACTCGGTCGATCTCGCCGTCGAGGAGGGCGCCTTGGTCGGTGTGGTCGGGCCTTCGGGCTCGGGTAAGTCCACTCTCGTGTCGACCCTCGTCCGTCACCGCGATCCGACGGGAGGTCGGGTGACAGTGGCTGGCATACCGGTCACCGAGCTCTCCGATCACGAGCTGAGCAAGCTGGTGGCCGTCGTCCCGCAACGCCCCGACGTCTTCTACGGCACCCTGGCCTCCAACCTGGCAATCGCCAACCCTCAGGCAGGTGAGGCCGAGATGAGGGCCACCTTGGCTCGGGCACGGCTCCTCGATTGGGTTGACCGTCTGGACCGAGGTCTCGACACCCCGATCGGGGAGCGTGGCATCGGGATGAGCGGGGGTCAGCTGCAACGGCTTGCGATCGCCAGGAGCCTGCTGAGGGACCCCCGCATCCTGGTCCTCGACGAAGCAACGTCCGAGCTCGACGCCACCACGGAGGGGGCTGTTCTCGGCGAGATCTACTCAGAGCGGGGTCGACGCACCCTGATCGTCGTGGCTCACCGCATGGAGACGGTGGTGTCCGCCGACCTCATCGCGGTGATTGATCGAGGTCGTCTCGTCGAGCTGGGAACACACGAGTCGATGAGGCGGTCGGGGGGACTCTATTCGGCCCTCTGGGAGCGGCACGAGGACATGCTCGTCGCCGAGAATGAAACCCTATGACTCCCCCGTATGGGGGCAACGCCGCGAATGAGACGCTCTAACTGCCAAATACGGGAGCCACAGCATTAGGAACCAGTCAGGCCGTGAGGGCTGCGTTCAGGTCGATGCCCATCAGGACGAGCATGAAGGCGATGACCGCGATGTTGATGGCGATCACGGGCTTGTGGAGGCGGTGCTGGGAGCTGGAGAAGCGACGGATGCTGAAACCGTTGGCGACTATGGCCACAACACCGATGGCGATCCCCAGCCACGGTCCCACTCCCGGCGCCAAGTTGAGCAGTGGGGCGACAAAGGGGAGCAGGATGTAGGCGAAAACACATCGGATGCCGGAGATCAAGATCGCCATGCTGAAGGCACGCTGAGCTCCGACCGCCGAGACCTGCGGGTAGGGGAGCTCCCTCTTCGGCCGGCGACTTGTGGTCTGGTCCACGGAGAGGAGCCTAACCGGGCCTCTCACTCATCCGAACCCGACAGGGCCGGGGTCAACTCACGTAGCGCCACCACCAGGTCTGGGAGGTGGATGATCCGTCCTGGGTAAGGGTGCGCACGACCTTGACCAATCCGGGGGCAGACCCGCTCACCGATGCGGACACGCGTTTGGCGTCCGAACTGCCCTGGTCGTGGACGCTGATCGACGAGCTCCGAGAGCCTCTCGGATGGAAGCCACTGACTTGCCACCCTCCCTGATTCCCCCACAGTTCGACGGTGATCGAAGTGGAAGTGAACGACGTCTCGATGAACACCGGCGTCGTGGTGTCGTTGGTGAATTTGAAGTCGATCGACCCGTACACGAGGGTCGCCTCGATCCCCAAGGGGTATCGGTCGATCCAGCCGCTGTGTGGTCGGTGATCGTCGACCTGGTAGCCGCCCCAGAAGACCGCGTTGAAAATCGTCGTCCCGAATTGGCTCACGCCGCCGCCGACGGCACAGCATTCGCCCTCCCCGCCCTGCAGGTAGGGAGCCGGCAAATAACCCTTCGCTGAGGTCCGAGGTCCCACCACCTCGTCGATGGAGAATGTCTCGCCGGGCATGACGACGTAGCCATCCACCGCTCGAGCCATGGTCTGGATGTTCCGTACCCGATCCTGACAGCAGTCGTGGTAGGTGGTGAACTTGGCTACCCGCTCGATGGGGAGCTGCGGCGGAGGGTCTATCAGGCTGAGATCCAGAGCCCGCACCAGGAATGAGGCCATCTCCGCCCTCGTGACTTCGTTTCTCGGGCAGTAATGGGTGTTCTCAGGCGGGTCGCAGCCCTTCGTGATGTTGGCCGCCGCGATGAGATCGATGTTGGCTTCGTGGACGCTCGAGTTGTCGTCGGTGAAAGCATTCTCCGCATCGTCGGGCATGAGATCGGGGAAGGCCCGTGCCAGAAACGTCGCCATCTCACCTCTGGTCACCCCACGGTCGGGACAGTATTCACTGTTGGAAGGGGGGTTGCAGCCGGTGGTTATCCCGGACGCGGCGATCTTGTTGATCGAGTCCTCGAAGATCGAGCTGTTGTCGTCGATGAAAAAGTCCTCTGAGGCCTCGGGGAAACCCAGGGCGCGGTCGAGAAATGCGGCCATCTGGCCACGGGTGACCGGGTCGTTCGGGCAGAAGAAGATGCCGCGGTCGTCACAACCAACGGTGATTCCTTCGGCGAAGATTGCTTCGATCGCCCCTTCGTGGGTGCTCCCGTCGTCGTCCACAAACGTCCCCCCAGGGGGAAGGTCCGCGATCGAGGGGGTGCTGCCCATCAAAGAGAGGGCTGCTACCACCAGACCGGTCAGGATGGTCACACGTCGGAACATGACGGAGGAGTGTCGCACAGGCAGGCTGCGTAGTCCAAGAGTTCGTGTGTTTGCTCGCTGTCGAGCGATTTACTCGCCGCTCGTGTGGCGCGCCCCGAGCTGTCGCAGCATGTCGAACACATCCGGACCACCCCACTGCTCGGCGAAGCGACCATCTTCGATCCGAATGATGTCCACCAATCCAACGGTGACATGTCTCCCGGTCGCGGCGAGCCCGGCGAACTCGCCCTCGTGGGTGCCGCTCATCGTCGAACGGAATGCGACACGATCGTCTTCGGCCACCACGTCTTCGATCTCGATTGTGATGTCGGGGAACGCCCGGCGGAATCCGTGGAGTCGCTCGATCTGGCCTTCGAGATCCAGGGGAGGGAGGTTCGGTGATGTGTGCCGGGCATAACCGGGACTGAGAAAGGCCCGGAGGGCTTCCAGGTTGGCGTTGTCCCACACCTCGGTGATGTAGCGGGCGAGGAGTGCTTTGTTATCTTCGGCTGCCATTCCGGAACTACGGTCGGGAACCCTCCTCGAGACGCTCGGCGACGGGTTTCGAGTCGCAGATCGACGTTGCCGATGGTGGTCTGGTTGCCCTTCCGTGGGCTACGGGCACCGGATCGAGAACGTCGACGTGATCGAACCCGTAGCGGCTGACATCGCCCGGCAAATAGCGGCCTGTCCCATGATGGCGAATGGCAATTCACCGTCACCGACGATGACGGCACCATCGTCCACATCGGCACTACAGGCGGCGGCCATCGAAGCCGTTGTCCCGGCAGGTCGAATGGTTACGGCCTGTCTGTGCCCGGCCGGGATGTCGCATCCTGCCAGCCAATGCGACTTCGACCATCTCCGACCCTGGCATGAGCTGGGACCAACATCGGATCGGAACGGCGGACCGAAATGCCGTCACGACCACATCGAAAGACCACGGTGGACCCACCGTCGCATCGACCGCCAAGACTTTTGGACCAGCCCTTTCGGTCACGCTTATCCCCACCCATCAACGACCATCCGCCGTAACCCGGAAGGGCTTTCCCTGTGGATCCATTGTCTTTCAGCAGCAGTAGCCGGCTACGTCGTCGCCAAACCGGAGCGGGTGTGCAGCGTCTTGAAGCTCAATACTCCAAAGAACAAGACAATTGGAACCACAGCCATGGTCGCCGAGCCCGATGTGTTGGCGTGAAAGCTGATGATCAACCCGACCACCACTGACAACACCCCGATCAATGCGGCGACTGCCATCATTGCAGGCACCCGGCGCACGATGAGTGCCGCGGTCGCTGGGGGACCGACGAGCAGGCCAAACACGAGAAGGGTTCCAATCGTCTGAAAGGACCCGACGATCGCCAGGATGATGAGACTCAGCAGGGCGATGTGGGCGAGCCGGGGACGAAGACCCAGCAGCTGGGCCTTCTGCTCATTGAAGGCGAGGGTTATCAACGGTCGGTAGAGGGCGGCAGTGGCGACGAGGGTCACGGCGAGCAGACCAGCCAGCAACCAGATGTCGGTGGTGGTGACCCCGAGGGCGTCCCCAAAGAGGAGCGCGGTGAGACTGCCCGTGTAGGACTCGGTTCTCGAGATCAAGATGACGCCCAAGCCCAGCATCCCGACGAAGAGGAGCCCGATACCGGTGTCTTCGGGGAACGTGGTCTGGCGATGAACGAGATTGATCCCCAGCATCATCACCCCGGCGGCGGCGATGGCGCCAACGATGACACTGAAGTCGAGGAGTATGGCAACGGCTATGCCCGGCACTACGCCGTGGACGAGTGCGTCACCGAGAAAGGACATGCCCCGGATGACCACCCACGTGCCGACCAGCGCCAGGGCCAGCGCCGCTACCGCGCCTCCGACGAGGGCGCGCTGTTGAAATGCAAGCTCGAATGGCTCTAGCAACCAGTCCACTATCCCGGACGCTACCTCATCATCGGGCGAGGGCCTCGGCGATCAGCCTGGCGTCAGTGAGCAACATCCCGACGAGACTGTCGGCCCCGGATCCTGGCTCGCCGAGCGACTCGGTGTAAAGCTCCACAACAACGACTTCTCTGCCCACCTCCGCGGCGACGGCCTCGGCGAGGCGGGTGGGCCGGGTGGTCTCGGCGAAGATGGTGCTCACCTTTTCGTGCTCGATCTCCTCGACCAGCGCCGCCAGGTCGGCGGAGCTGGGATCGGCGAGTGTCGAGCCACCGGGGACGACCACACCGATCATCTCGAATTCGTAGCGATGGGCGAAGTAGCTCATTGCCTCGTGATTGGTCACGAGCTTTCGGGCTTCCGGGTCGATCCCACCCAAGATCCGGGAGATCTCCTCATCGGCTCGTATGAGCTCGGCGGCGTAGACCTTGGCACGCTGTTGCCAATCGACGGAGCCATCGATCTCCGTCAGACGTTCCGCAATCAGCTCGGCAGCGGTAGCCATGCGCAGAGGATCGAACCACACGTGCGGGTCTTCGCCGTCGTGGCTTTCCTCTTCGCCTCCGTCCTCGTCCTCGTGCTCCCCACCGGAGAGTTGGAGCGGATCGAGGTCCGGCGCCACCTCATAGACATTGGCACCGTCTGCGACTGCGGTCTGCAGGGTGTCATCCATCGCCTCTTCGAGCCCGAGACCGTTGGCGATCACCAGATCGGCGTCCTGTAGCGACGCGATCTGTCCTGAGGTGGGCTCGAAGTCGTGGGCGTCAGCCCCGGTGGGGATCAGGACCTCCACGGTGGCGTTGTCACCAACCACATTGGCCACCACGTCGCCCCAAATCGAGGTGGTGGCTACCACAAGGAGGTCTTCCTTGCCATCGCCGGCGGAGCTGCTACAGCCGGTCAGGGTCAATAGAACGGCGAGGGCCGCCCCTAAAGACGCCAGTCTCATATTCCTGGTAGGAATGAGAATCGTTATCATGACAATGAGAATCATAATCACTAAAATCCGTTTGTGACCAAATCGAGTCTGGACCGGCAGATCGAGCTCAGGTTGCGCGAGCACGATGTTCGTTTCACCACGGGGCGCCGGGCGGTGGTGGATGCACTGACCACTGCCTCGGGCCCGATGTCCGCTGCTGAGCTCAGCAACGAGCTAGCTCCTGACGTTCCCCTCTCGTCGATCTATCGCACCCTCACCACCCTCGAGGAAGCCGGCGTGGTTACCCATCATCTCGGGGCCAAGGGCCTGACCCGATTTGAGTTGGCCGAGTGGTTGACCGGCCACCACCACCATTTGGTCTGCATCGGCTGTGGTTCGGTGTCGGACGTTGACATCACCCCGGCAAGAGAGGAGAGCGTGAGGAGCCTGGTGTCCGAGATCGCCGCGGTCGCCTCATTCGAGCCCACCGATCACGCCCTCGAGATAGAGGGCCGGTGCGCCCAATGCGCCTGAACGGCCCTGCGGTCCGTGGCGAGGCGTTCAGTGTCAGCTACGGGCGACTGACCGCCATTGGCCCATCCGACTTCGAGATCCCGTCCGGCGGAGTCACCGCGATCATTGGTCCCAACGGCTCGGGCAAGTCCACCCTCCTCAATGCGATAGCTGGTCTGGTTGAGCCATCGGCCGGGACGATCGAGGTCAGCGCCGATCGACGGCGTATCTCCTACGTGATGCAGGCGACCAAGGTCAATGAGAGCCTGCCGGTGACTGTCCGGGAGGTCGTCGCAATGGGCAGATATGCGAGTCTGGGCGGATACCGGCGGATGCGTCCGGTCGACCGGGAAGCTGTCGATGAGGCGCTGGAGAGGTTGGCCATAGTGGACCTTGCCGGCCGCCATCTCCACGATCTGTCCGGCGGACAACGACAGCGGGTCTTTGTCGCGCAGGGTTTGGCACAGGAGCACGACATCCTGTTGTTGGACGAGCCGTTGACCGGCCTCGATCTCACTACCGCTCATGCCATCGATGAGGTGATCCATGCCGAGACAAACGACGGCTGCGCCGTGATCATGACCACACACGATCTCTCAGAGGCTGGCTCGGCCGACTATGTGTTGCTCCTCGCCGGACGTGTGATCGCCGGGGGAGTTCCATCCGAGGTGATCACCGAGGCTACTCTCATTGAGGCCTATGGCCCTTCGTTGCTGCACGTCGAGAAAGGCCGGGTCTTTCTCGACGACCCGGCACATTCACCGGTGGCCGGGCGGCATGCGCACGAGCGGTCGATACATACCGAGACCGATCGAATCGATCTCCATCGCTAGTGGCTTCGGTCGTCTCCGCTTCGAGCCGTTCTGACGGCCCGGCAACACTGGCCCGGTAGGTCGCGTAGGTTCGACGAGACAGTACCCAGACTGAAAGGAGACAATTTTGTCTTTTTGGGACAGCCTCGTTGACCGCCTGCAGACCTTGGGAGAGAACATCGTTGAGTGGGCCATTCTCATTCTTGTTGCTCTGGTCGTGCTCATCGTGGGTCGCTGGGTCATCAGGCTCCTTCGAACCTGGATTGAAAGGTTGCTCGGGGCCCGTGTCCTCGACCCGGTTTGGCAACGCTCGGGAGTAGCCAAAGCGACCGAAGGAGGCGACCAGACCCCTGCGTCGATCGTGGCGACAGTCGTGTACGCCTACTTGATGGTCGTCTTGCTGCTCATCGTTGCGCGGATCCTCCAGCTCACTGCCATCGAAAGTCTGTTGGTGAGGCTGCTGGCCTGGATCCCGCTGTTGCTTCTCGCCGCGGTGATCGTCCTCGTCTCTGCAGCCGCTGGAAACTGGTCAGCCAACCTGGTGCGGCCTTTCGCTGCAGAGCAGGGCGTGCCTTGGCTCACGTCGGTGGTCCGAATCGGCGTGATCGTATTCGGTGTCCTGCTCGCGCTAGACATGCTCAACATCAGCTTCGCCGAGGACATCGTGAAGATCATCGTCGCCGCGGCAGCCATTGCCGGAGCCATTGCATTCGGCGTCGGTGGCATCGATGCCGGCAAGAAGTGGTGGGCCCGGTACGGCACGCCAAGAGGTGGCCCGCCCACGGCCATGTGACAATCAGACCGACGAGTTAGGGGAGGGTACGGGTCCGGTCCCGTGCCCTCCCGTTATTCGTGGTTCTCCAGCGATCGCGGTGGGTAGCGTCGCATCCATGTATGAGATCCGCACCATCACCGATGCCGACGCCGAGATGTTCCGGAGTCGGGTGTCGCGGGGATTCGGTAGCGACGCCGAATCAGACGACGCCTCGCGCGAGCGTTTCAAGGCCATATTCGAGCTCGAGCGGACACTGGCCGCATTCGATGGAGCAGAGATGATCGGCACCGGCGCGGGCTTCTCTCTCGGTTTGACCGTTCCCGGCGGTGCTGAGGTGCCCATGGGCGGGACTACGGTGATCACCGTGCAGCCGACTCACCGGCGGCGTGGTGTCCTTCGCTCGTTGATGGACCGGCACCTAGACGATGTCGCCGAACGCGGTGAGCCACTTGCTGGTCTATGGGCCTCTGAGAGCTCGATCTATGGACGGTTCGGATACGGCCCGGCCACCCAGCGAATTGTGGCCAACATCGACGCCCAAGCTGTCAGCTTGCGACAAGAGACTCCCGCCGGGCCAGTCAGGTTGTTGGATACAGGGGACGCCGACCCGGTATTGCGATCCACCTACGAGGCAGCCCGGCCGGGTCGTGCCGGGATGCTGACCCGTAGCGACGCTTGGTGGACACATCGGCTCCTCGCCGACCCCGAGTCCTGGCGGGAGGGCAGGTCCAAGCTTCGCCATGCCGTATACGAGGGGTCAGGCTCGGTCGAGGGCTATGCCAGTTATCGGCAGAAGAGCAAATGGGAGGACTTCGTCGCTCACGGAGAGGTGAGCGTCTCCGAGGTGATCGCCACCACTCCCGAGGCACACACTGCTCTCTGGGCCTTCCTGACCAACATCGACCTGTTCCCCAACGTGGAATGGTGGAACATGCCCGTCGACGACCCACTCCTGTGGAAGGTCGGTGATCCACGTCGCATCAAGAGAGAGCTGGCCGATGCTCTCTGGGTGAGAATCATGGATATTCCGGCGGCCCTGTCGGCTCGCACCTATGACAGTGAAGGGGTGGTCGCATTTCGGTTGACCGATCCGACGCGACCGCAGTTATCTGGAACGTATCGGTTGGAGGTCGCCGACGGCGGGGGCAACTGCGAGCGGGCCGACGCGTCAGCGGAGGTATCGTTTGAAGCCGACATTCTCGGCTCGCTCTACCTCGGTGGGGCTGATGCGATCTCGATGGCCGCGGCGGGTCGGGTCGATGGAGACCCCGAGGCGGTGAGGAGACTGCATCGACTGTTCCGGTCCGATCATCAGCCCTGGTGTCCCGAGGTGTTCTGACTCAGGTGCTGACAGGCTCCCTGGCAGGCTGTCGATCTCCCACGCGATATCTATCCGCCGGCTCTCCAGGTCCCGACCTGCCCGCAGACACATTCGAACTGGACTACCAACCCGTTGTCGGTTGACTCCAAGGCTCTTATCGCAGTGGTTGGCAGGAGGATCCGGGATCCGTGTCGTTCGCAATATGGTGCAAACATCGTGTCTCCTCTTCGGTAATGGGCGAACACGCTATTGGTCATTACAGTAATCCACGGATGGTAAAGGGTCAAGTGGAGTTTGCATATTACCAGGTGGCAAGGGAGGCGATGACCCCCGGCTGAGCTGGACCGGTAGCCGGAGGGTTGGTTTCGCCCGTACGTCGCCATCGGGAGCCGATCGCACCCCGCTTCGATCCGACCAAGGCCCTCGGGATACCAATCAGTTCGGGTGGTGCGCATGATTTGAGGCGCTCTTACTCCCACAGTGGGGGTAAGTGGCCCGTCGCCCGAATGCTGACGGCGTCTCTCCGGCTCTCGACGCCCCTGGCTGCGTCGAGTGCTCGCCGCAAGCTCCCCGGCTGCGACCCCGCGCTTCTCCTTGCCAGATGACGCCGATGACTCGGAGACACGCTCGCCCTATCCGGACGACGGACCACACAGCATTAGGAACCAGGACTAGCGTGGGGGAGAGTTTGAGTGAAAGGTCAAATATTCATGCCTGACCCAGACATCACCCGGGTGGACGCCCTCGTCGATGAGTTGATCGACGAGTTTCCGCCGGGGCCCACCCCGGAAGAGGAGTTCTGGGGAGCCCAGTACGACAAGGGTCTGGCCTGGGTGTGGCATCCGGAGGGCTATGGCGGGCTCGGTTTGGATCGGAGACACCAGTCCTATATCGATCAGCGGCTCGAACGGGCAGGGGCATCGACTGAGAACCGACGCCGGAACCTGCTCGGCATCGCCATGGGCGCCGGTGTGCTCGATGCCCACGCCACCGATGAGCAGAAGCGGCGTTGGCTGCGCCCGATGTTCACCACAGAGGAGCTCTGGTGCCAGCTCTTCAGCGAGCCAGGTGCCGGCTCGGATGTGGCCGGGCTCGCCACCCGGGCCGTGAGGGACGGTGACGAGTGGGTGGTCAACGGTCAGAAGGTGTGGACCACGCTGGCCCACATCGCCAAGTGGGGGATGGTCGTCACCCGTACCGACCCCGAGGTCCCCAAACACCAGGGCCTGACGTACTTCATCGTTGACATGACTTCCCCGGGGGTGGACGTCCGGCCCCTCTATCAGATCACGGGTGAGGCTGAGTTCAACGAAGTCTTCTTCGACGACGTCCGCATCCCGGATGAGAATCGAATCGACGCCGTCGGGGCCGGATGGCGGGTGGTCCTCACCACTCTGATGAACGAGCGGGTGGCAATCGGAGGCGGCAGCATCCCACGGGAGAGCGGGTACATCGGCGATGCTGTCGACGTTTGGCGAAAGACCGGATCGGACGACCCGGTGCTACGGGATGAGTTGCTCCGTCTCTGGGCCGATGCTGAGGCGGCGCGTCTCACCTCGATCCGGGCCAATCAGCTGGCTTCTGCGGGCATCCCGGGTCCCGAGGGCTCGACTGGAAAACTCGCCTGGGCCAACCTCAACAAGGAGATAACCGCGTTCACCATGGAGTTGCTGGGTCTCGACGGAACCCTCTATCCAGACGGCTACGACCTGGTCCGACCGCAAGGCTTCGGCCCACACGGCCCGCAGAAGGCGTTCCTACGGACCCGGGCCAACTCGATCGAGGGCGGGACTTCGGAGATCATGCTCAACATCCTCGGTGAGAGGGTGCTGGGGCTGCCCGGCGAGCCGCGGGTCGACAAGGATCTCCCCTGGACGGATGTGCCCCGTGGCTGACACGCCAGACGTCTCCTACGCCCCTACCGAGGAACAGGAGTTGATTGCCAGTACGGCCCGCCAGTTCGTCGAGGACCGGATCGGTTTGGACAAGGTCCGCGAATCGATGATGTCAGACGATGGGTTCGACCCGGTTCTATGGAAGGAGATGGCCGAGATGGGTTGGACTGGCCTTGGTATTGGCGAGGAACACGGCGGCTCTGGTCTCTCCCCGGTCGACATGGGAGTGTTGCTCGAGGAGATGGGGCGTCTGGTCACTCCAGGGCCCTTCTTCGCCAGCGCAGTGCTGGCCACGACCACGATTCAGGAGCTGGCGAGCGCGGACCAACGAGCTGAGCTGTTGCCGGCGTTGGCCTCGGGGGAGACCATCGCCACCGTGGCTGTGTTCGAGAGCGCACGCGACTGGTCTCTGGAGCAACCGAAGACCGAGGCGAAACGAAGTGCCGGCGGCTGGGTGTTGGAGGGGAACAAGCGTGCAGTGCTGAATGGCGCCGATGCCGGCCTTCTGCTGGTGACAGCGGCCACCGAGGATGGAGTGGGCGTCTTTGTCGTCGATGCGAGAGCCGACGGTGTTGCCGTGACGCCGGAGTCGGTCCTGGACCCGACCCGGAGACAGGCAAGCGTCACCTTCGATGGCGTGTCGTTGTCCGACGATGCGCGACTGGGGGAAGGCGATGCGGGGCCGGGTCTCGGTCATGTCCTGGCCCTGGCGACCACCGCTATGGCCGCGGAACAGGTCGGCGGTGCCCAGAGGTGTCTGGAGCTGTCGGTCGACTACGCAAAGAGCAGATACCAGTTCGGACGGCCGATAGGTTCGTATCAAGCGATCAAACACCGATGCGCCAACATGCTGATGAAGGTGGAGCACGCCAGGTCGGCGGCTTACCACGCGGCCCGGGTGACCGACGTTCCCGATGAGTTCGCCATCGCCGCACCTCTCGCCGGCTCGGTGGCTTCCGAGGCCTACGTGTGGGTAGCCGGGGAGACCATTCAGGTGCACGGTGGCATCGGCTTCACCTGGGAGCACGACGCTCATATCTATCTGAAGCGCGCCAAGGCATCTTCGCTCTTGTTGGGAGGGCCCCGCCATCAGCGGAGCCTCATGGGAAGTGCCATCGGCATCTGACCTGTTCGCACCTCGATTAGGTTGGCGGTATGACCGAGATCAGCCGACTCACCGATTCCTGTCTGCTCGTCACCACCGACGACCAGGCAACGCTGTTCGACCCGGGATTCCACACATTCCAGGAAGGGGATGTCGATCTCGATTCGATCCCCGATGTCACCCGGGTGCTCGTCACCCACGAGCATGGCGATCATGTCAATCCCGACTTCGTCAAGTGGCTCATCAACCGGAAGAGCGATCTCGTCGTCTACTCGAATCAGGCGGTTGCGGACCTCTTGGATGAACACGGCATCCCCGTGTCGACGGACGTGCCGTCAGGGGTTGGGGTGGAGGACGTCCTCCATGAACAGCTTCCTAATGGCGCCCGGCCCCCGAACCGGTCGTTCACGATCGAAGGGGTGCTCACCCACCCCGGGGATAGCCGGGAGCCGACTGTGAGCGCGCCCATCCTCGCGCTTCCCCTGATCGCTCCCTGGGGATCGGTGACGGGGGCCGTGGAGTTCGCCCGCAGGATGGCCCCGAAGCAGGTTCTCATGATCCACGACTTCTACCTGAGCGAGAGTGGTCGGGCCCGCATCAGGCAGATGGCTTCGGGAGTCCTCGCTCAAGACGACATCGAGATGCTCGACCTCGACTGGGGTGAGAGCCTCACTGTTTGATGGTCGCCGACTTCGAGTGCGAACGAAACGCTGTGGCTCCCATATATGGGAGCCACAGCATTAGGAACGCGATCGGTCCGCTTAATTGCTGCGGAGGCGGGGGTCGAGTGCGTCGCGGAGACCGTCGCCGATGTAGTTGACGCTCATGACCGTGAGCGAGATGAGGACACCGGGGACGATCGACCGCATGGGTGAGAGCTGAAGATAATTCGTGCCGTCGAATAGCAGCCGGCCCCAGGTGGGGAAGCTGGCCGGGAAACCCAGACCCAGGAAAGAGAGGGCCGATTCGGTGATGATGGCAACGGCGACGCCAAGGGCGGCCGATACCATTATCGGGCTCATCGTGTTGGGGAGAATGTGACGCATGATCACGTTGCGGCGGCGGGTGCCGATGCTGTTGGCGGCGAGCACGAACTCTTCTTCTTTCAGGGAGAGCACGTCACCTCGGACGACACGGGCGGTTTGCATCCAGCTGGTCACGCCGATGACGAAGACGACGAGGAGGAAAATGCCCAGCTCCTCCCCAAAGGTCCGTCTCAGCGGCTCCCGCCACAACATGATGATGACCAGCAGGAGGGGAAGGATGGGCAGGGCGAGAAACAGATCGGTTATGCGCATCAACGGACCGTCGAGCTTGCGGAAAAAGCCTGAGAGAACCCCAATCGCCGAACCCAGGATGAGCCCGAACAGCATGGCCGCGAAACCAACCGCGAGTGAGATCCGGCCACCGATGAGGACTCTGGCTACCAGGTCCCGCCCCAGCTGGTCGGTGCCAAACGGGTGTTCGGCCGAAGGCGGAGCGTTTGCGATCGAAGTGTCCACCGCGTAGGGGTCGATCCCATAGAGCATTGGGCCAAAGATGGTGGCGAAGACAATGACGCCAAGCAGGAAGAGCCCGACTACGGCACCCTTGTGCTTCTTGAACTGCCGCCAAACATCCTGTCGCAACGAGCGATGGTGCTCCCCGCCTCCCGGGGTCTGGAGACCTCGCTGTTCCTCGACTCGCTCGTGTGTAGTTGCCATTGTCAGTTCCTATTCAATCAGTCGTAGCGGATTCGTGGGTCCATGACGCCATAGGTGACGTCAGCGACGAGGTTGAAGAGGACGATGAGGAAGGCGAACATGAACGTCAGGGTCTGCACCATCGGAACGTCGGACTGGCCGATGGAGATGATGAGCAGCTGGCCGAGACCGTTGATCCGGAAGATCGTCTCGGTGATGATCGCGCCGGCGAAGATGCCCGGAACCTGGAGGGCGATGAGAGTGACCACCGGGATCATGCTGTTGCGCATCACGTGGGTGGTAACCACTTTGTTCTCACGCAAGCCCTTGGAGCGGGCGGTCCGCACGTAGTCCTCGTTGAGGTTGTCGAGCACCGATGCCCGAGTGAACCGGCTCAGAGCGGCGGCGTTGAACAGGGAGAGCACCGTCACCGGCATGACCATCTGTTCGAACTGGAACCAGATGCTGTCCCAGCTGGTCCAGTCGACGACATGGGTGGTGGTATAGAAGGAGGGGAACCATCCCAGCCAGACGCTGAAGACGAGGATGGCCAGGATCCCGGTGAAGAACACAGGTACGGAGAAGCCGACCATGGTGACGAAGGTGCCGGCGTTGTCGAACCACGAGTACTGCTTGTAGGCGGAGTACACGCCGACCGGGATGGCGATGACGATGCCGAGGACGAAAGCGACGCCCAGAACCCACATGGTCTGGGGGAGTCGCTGCCAGATGATGTCCATCGCCGGCGCTCGTGACGACCAGGAGATGATTCGGGCCCGGTTCTCACAGTCGCCGATGCAGGTGCCGAATATTCCGTCGATCGCGTTCAGGGGCTCGTTGATGAACATGAGTTGCATCCACTTGAGCCACTTGACCAGGAAGGGGTCGTTCAGACCGAGCGACTCGCGAATTCGCTCCCGGACCTCTGCGGGAATAGTCAGGGGGAGCTGGCTAGTCGGGTCGCCGGGGGCGAGGTCGAGGATGGCGAAGATGATCAGGCTGATCACGATCAGCGTCGGGATCGCGAAAAGCGTCCGCCGGACGATGTATCTGCCCATCTAAGTCCTGCCCAGGGTTCTTAGGAAGAGAGCCTTTCAGGTTTGACCCTGAAAGGCTCTCTTGTCAATCGATCGAATACTAGAGCAGCTTCACTCGCTGCGGGTCCAGTCTTCGACGTTCCAGTACTCGGAGTCCCAGCCGTTGAGATCGCCGACACCCTGGATGGTGTTGGCGAAAGCGGAGACAGTACCGCGGTTGACCAACGGGATGACCGAGGTGGCCAAGACGTCGTCCTGCAGCGCGTGGATCAAGTCGATCCGACCGGGATCGTCGAGAGGTGTCACTGACAGCTCCTCATACGTGGAGTCGAACTCCTCGGTGCAGTGTCGCTCGATGTTCCCTCCACCCCAGCTGTTGGCCGACGTCGGAATGGCGCTGCACTGGTAGTCCGCGAAGTAGGTCGCGGCGTCCGGACCAACCGACGAGTTGGTGTACATCTGGAGGGGGGCGAAGAACTTCCAGATGCACGCGTCGCTGGCGCAAGTGCCGTCGAAGAACAGGCCGGCGTCTTCGTTACTCATGTTGGTCGCCACACCGATCTGCTCCCAGTAAACGGCGATCAGATCCTGGAAGGACTGCCGCACCGCATTGGTCGAAGTGACGTAGTCCCATTCCAGAGGCAAACCGTCCGGGGTCTCCCGGATACCGTCGCCGTCGGTGTCCTCATAACCCAGGTCGTCGAGAATCGCATTGGCCCCTTCGACGTCCTGAGTCAGACACCAGTCGAAGGTCGTCGTCGCCTCCTCACCGACGGGCCAGAACGTGCAGGTGGGCTCACCGGTTACACCGTAGCCCACTGCGTTCAGCTCCTCACGGTTGATGGCCATCGACAGGGCCCTGATCAGGTCTGGATTGTCGTAGAAGTACGGGTTGGTCCCTCCAGTTGGCTCCCGTGGGTCACCCTGATACTCCGAAGGCGGATCTGCATCCGGATCGGTCTGGTTGACCCTTATCGCTTCCACGCTCGAGGTGAAGTTGACGGCTATCGAGCCGATGCCTGCTGCCTCCATCGGGGTCAGGATCTCCGGAGCCACCTGGAGGTTCCAGGCGTAGTCGGCCTCACCGATCTCGAGAACCGAGCGGGCTGTCGCCTCGGCGTCACCGCCACCCTTGATCTCGACTGTCCCGAAGAATGGCCTGCCCTCGGCAAAGCCCCGATAGTTCGGGTTCACCTCGTAGAGGACGGTGTCTTCCGGCCTCATCTCGGTCACCATGTAGGGGCCGGTGCCGACCGGACTGAAGTTCTCCTCGGTACAGCCCACCGCAGCCTCGCCGACACAGTCAGCGAACTGGGCACGCTGCAGGATCGGGCTGGAGTAGCCGGTGAAGGCCACGAACGGGAAGGGCTTGGCCCCCTCGAAGGTGACCGTGACTGTCAGATCATCTACGGCCTCGACACTCACGATGTCTACGAAGTTGCCTGCTGCCTGACAGCCGGTGGCTTCGTCGGAGCAGTACTCCCATGTGAACACCACGTCGTCCGCGGTCAGCGGAGAGCCATCCGACCAGACGATCCCGTCCTGGAGTGTCCAGGTGATCTGGGTCAAGTCCTCCGAGATGCCACCGTTCTCCACCGTGGGAATCTCCGCGGCTAGTGCCGGGACTACGGCGCCTGTGGGGTCGTACTCGGCCAATGGCTCCAACACCAGCGATCCGGCAAGGAGGTCCTTGGTCCCGGTAGACAGGTAGGCGTTCACCTGCGAAACGGCCTGCCACTGGAGAAGTAGCAGGTTGCCACCCTCGCCGGCGCCACCGGCGGTCGGGGCTTCCGTCGTCTCGGTGGTGTCATCAGATGTGGTGGTGGTCGCCTCATCATCGCCTGTAACGGCGGTGGTGGTGGTCTCCTCACCGGTGCCGCCACATGCCGCGACCACCATGGCCAATACGGCAAGAAGCGCCAGCAATCTGGTTTTCTTCATGTCTTATTTCCTCCATGTGCCGGTACGAACGTCCGGCATCAGGTCAGAACGGTAACACCCGAGTCGGGCTGGGGTGTCAGAAACGTGCTCGATTTGCCACCGTCGGCCAACGTCGGGTTGACAGTTGAATGGCAGGCGGGCCGGCCGCGTTCGATTAGACGACCGAGTCGATCAGCACTGCCTCCTCCGACTCGGCGAAGTGACAGGCGACCCAATGCCCGGGTTCGAGCTGACGCCATTCCGGAACCTCGGTGACACACCGCTCTTGGGCGGCGGGGCAGCGAGTGTTGAAAGGGCATCCCGGAGGCGGGTTGGCCGGGCTGGGGATGTCGCCCTCGAGGATCACCCTCTGCCGTCTCCCTTCGATCTCTGGATCGGGGACCGGTACTGCCGACAGCAGCGCCTGGGTGTAGGGATGCTTCGGATTGTTGTAGAGCCGATCGACGCTACCCAGCTCCATGATCTTGCCGAGATACATCACGGCGACCCGATCGGCGATGTGACGCACCATGGACAGGTCGTGGCTGATGAACAGATAGGTCAGCCCGAGAACGTCCTGGAGGTCTTCGAGCAGATTGACCACCTGAGCCTGGATCGAGACGTCGAGAGCGGCTATCGGCTCGTCTGCCACGATGAAATCGGGATTGAGGGCAATGGCCCGGGCGATGCCAATCCGTTGCCTCTGTCCGCCAGAGAACTCGTGAGGATACCGGTTGGCGTGTTTCGGCTCGAGCCCGACCAGGCTCAGCAGTTCTTCGATTCGCTTCTTGCGCTCCGGGCCCTTGGCCCGATTGTGCTCGCTGAGCGGTTCGCCGATGATGGAAGCGACCGTCATCCGTGGATTCAGGGAGGCATGCGGGTCCTGGAAGATCATCTGCATCCTCGGCCGCAGGGACCGCAGCTTGTTGCCAGTCGTCTCGGTGAGATCTTTGCCCTCGAAGAGCACCACACCTTCGGTGGCGTTGTCGAGCTGGAGAATCACCCGGCCGGTGGTCGACTTGCCCGATCCGGACTCACCGACAAGACCGAGTGTCTCTCCCCGGTAGACGTCGAAGCTGACGCCGTCGACTGCCCGGACGGCACCAACCTGACGGCGAAAGACGCCTTTCATGATGGGGAAGTGCTTTTTCAGGTCCCGGACACTGACCAGGACGTCGTCCGATGTCGGTTCGGGCTTGGCTCGGGCACCGGTGGTCTCAACTGCCATAACGTGGCCGTTCGTTGTCGAGATCCCACCAGCATCTGGTCTTGCGGCCGCTTCCAATCTCCATCAGAGGCGGGTTCTCCTCCCAGCATTTGTCCATCACGTAGGGACAACGCGGAGCGAACGAACAGATAGTGGGAAACTCATACAGATTCGGCGGGGTCCCCTTGATATTCATGAGATCCTGGCCCTTTTGATCCAGCCGGGGGATGGAGCCGAGCAGACCTTCGGTGTACGGATGTTGTGGGTTGCCGTACAACTCTTTGACCGGCGCCTCTTCGACGATCTGCCCGCCGTACATCACGACGACACGATCGGCGAGACCCGCGATCACTCCCAGGTCGTGGGTGATCCAAATGACGGAGGTGCCCAACTTCTCCCGGAGCTCCCGTACGATCTCGATGATCTGTGCCTGGATGGTGACGTCGAGCGCGGTGGTCGGCTCGTCCGCGATGAGGATCTCGGGGTCGCAGGCAAGGGCCATGGCGATCATCACCCTCTGTCGCATGCCCCCGGAGAGCTCGTGCGGGTAGTTGTCGAGGCGTGCGTCGGCGTCGGGTATCCCGACGAGATCGAGGAGTTGCTTGGCGCGCGGTCGTCGCTCCTTGTCCGTGAGCTTCGTGTGCAGTCGCAGCGACTCGCTGATCTGGAAGCCGACGGTGAGGACGGGATTCAGAGACGTCATCGGATCCTGGAAGATGAATCCAATCTTCCCGCCCCGGATCTGGCGAAGCTTCTCGCCGTCGATCGCGAGGAGATCGGCATCTCCGAAGTTTGCCTCGCCGGAGACGATCTCGCCGGGCGGCATCGGGATCAGACGGAGCAGAGACATCATCGTGACGCTCTTGCCAGAGCCCGACTCACCTACGACTCCGAGAAACTCACCGCGCTTCAAGTCGAAGCTGACGCCGTTGACCGCATGGACCATTCCGTCCTGTGTGTCGAACTGGGTCTTGAGGTCCTTTACGTCGAGGACGGTCTGGATCTTCGTTTGGGTCATGGGTAGAAAGTAGGAAGTAGAGAGTAGAGAGTATTGAGGCTGTTTGTACTAGATACTCGCTACTCGATATTCAACTTGTCCCACACGGACTGCTCGGCCATGTCGATGATGGTGTAGGCCATCCCCAGCGCCCCGTCCCTGATTGCCCTGTCGCCGCTCTCGGTGATGGTGTCTGCAGCGAACTCCTTTTGATGATTCACCGCATCGGTCTCGATCGCCAGCATCGGGTGGATCGAAGGCACCACCTGGCTGACATTGCCCATGTCCGAGGATCCGCCAGACGCGCCCAAGTCGGCTTCGAGTGGCAAGGGTCGGCCGAGGGCAGTCGAGTTGGCCTGGAACAGGGCGGTCATCACCGGATTGTTGATCATGTTGACGTAGGAGTGCCCGATCGGATTGATCTCGAGGCGACATCCCGTCGCTTTTGCCGCCGCTTCGAAACAGGCATGGACTTTGGGGATCAGCTCCTCGAGACGTTCCCCGTCTCCTGAGCGGATACCCCAGGTCGACTTGGTATATGCCGGGATGATGTTGTTGGCATCTCCGCCATGGTCGATGATGCAATGGACTCGGTCCGTGGGAAGGACTTGCTGACGCAAGGTGGCGACGTTCATGTAGGCCTGGACGAAGGCGTCGAGTGCGTTGATTCCCACCTGTGGGGCGAAGGCGGCATGTGATTCCTTGCCGAAGTACTCCACCGTGAAGCTGCTCCGCGCCTGGAATGACGGGTCGAGCTGATCACGGGGACTGGGGTGGATCATCATCGATGCTGCCGCGTCCTCCAACGCACCGGCTTCTATCAAATCGACTTTTCCTCCCGCACCCTCCTCGGCGGGCGTGCCCAGCACGGTGACCCTGATCCCCAAATCGTCGGCGAGACCGGAAACCGCCACGCCCGCACCTAGAGCCGCGGTAGCGATGATGTTGTGCCCACACGCATGCCCCACTTCAGGTAGGGCGTCGTACTCACAGCAGACGACGACGCGGGGACCAACCGTGCCGATGTTGGCCTCGAACGCGGTATCCAGACCGTAGGCGGGATACTGCACGTCGAATCCGTGGTCGCCGAGGAATGAGGACAGGCGGGCAGACGATTCGAACTCCTGATACTGGATCTCCGGATTCTCATACATCCATCTCGAGATCTCTCTGAGCTCCTCCTCGACCGCGTTGAAGCCCTGCTCCGCTGACTGTTTGTTGCTCATTGAGTAGAGAGTAGAGAGTAGAGAGACTTCACGATGGGGGTGTGGTCAGAGCGGAGGGGAGTGCCCGCCGAGGGAGTTGACCTGGCCGTAGGCGTCGTCCTCAATACTCTGCACAAGCTCGGCGCCAGCCGAGCGCCTACTCGATACTCAATCGGTCCCAGACCGATTGAATCGCCATGTCGATGACTGTGTGAGCCATGGCCAGTGCGCCATCACGGATCGCCTGATCTCCGGACGGCGTGATCGTGGCTGCAGCGAACTCGGGTTGATGATTCACCGAATCGGTCTCGATTTTGACGGAGGGATGGATGGAAGGGAGGACGTGGCTCACATTGCCCATGTCCGAGGATGCCGAGGTCTCGATCCCGGCCTCGGCCCGGGTCGGCATATCCCGCCCCAACGTCGCCGCGTTGGCCTGGAAGAGAGCGGCCATGACCGGATTGGTGATCAGGTCGATATATGGCTTGCCTTCGTAGGTGATCTGCAGCTCGCACCCGGTAGCCAGCGCGGCAGCCTCGAAACAAGATACCACCTTGGCCCGAAGGGTCTCGAAGCGCTCCGCGGTGGCGGCTCGGACTATCCAGCGGGATCGGGTGATGGCCGGGATCACGTTCGGTGCCGCGCCGCCGTCGTGGACGACCCCATGCACCCGGTCGCTGGGCTCGAACTGCTGACGCAGCGTCGATATCGCGTTGTAGGCGCTGACGAAAGCGTCGAGTGCGTTACGCCCCATATGGGGGGTGGCCGCGGCATGAGCCTCCTTGCCTTGGAAGCTCGCCTCGAAACCCTGGGCGGCGAGCAACTTCGGGTCGAGCAGGTCGCGGTAGCTGGGGTGGATCAGCATCGAGGCCGCGGCGTCCGCGAAAGCGCCGGCCTCGATGAGGTCGATCTTCCCACCGCCGCCTTCCTCCGCCGGAGTGCCGAGCACGGTGACCCTGATGCCGAGCTCATCAGCCAGCTCGGCGAGGGCGACTCCCGCGCCGAGAGAGGAGGTAGCGATGATGTTGTGCCCGCAGGCATGACCCACCTCGGGGAGGGCGTCATACTCCGTGCAGATGACGACCCGCGGTCCGGATGTCCCCACCCGCGCCTCGAAGGCGGTGTCGATGCCGTAGGCAGGATGGGAAACATCGAAACCGTGATCGGCGAGGAACGTCGCCAGCATCTTCGAAGCCTCGATTTCTTGATATGCGAGCTCAGGGTTCTCATACATCCACTTCGAGATCGACCGAAGCTCGGCTTCGACAGACTCGAACGCTTCGGTGGCGCGTTGCTTCAGGCTCATGAAGCGGCACCGTAGCCCGGCGAGGACTACCAGGTACCGTCTGGTTCGTGTCCACAGCCTTTCAGATCGCAAGTGACCTGGTCGACGACACGTGTGCGCTCAACCCGATTCTGTGCACCCAACTGGGCATCCCCGGGTCGGATGGCGAGTGGAGAGACATCTTCAGCGTGGCGGGAACGGAGCAAACCCTCGAGATGCACGAGAGGTACCGCTCTCTCGTCGAGCCCTTCTTGGGCAGTGACGATCCCAAGGAACGTCTCGCCGCCCGAGTGATGATCGCCTCATTCGATGAGACCCGGGCCGCCTACGACGCCGGCGATCACTTCCGTGACCTCCGACACCTGGCATCGCCTTTCCATCAGATCAGGCTCGTTTTCGATGTGATGAAGACGGATACGCGCTCGGCGCGGGAGAACATCGTCAGGAGGCTGGACACCGTCGAGAAGCCACTCGGCGACTATCGGACTTTGCTCGACGAGGGGCTTGCCCGGGGCGTCGTGGTGGCGAGACGACAGGTGGAGTCCATAGTTGCCCAGGCGCGGCGTATCTCCGAGGACCCGGCGTCGATCGACGAGATCGTGAGCAAGCTCGAGGCTGTCGACGGGCCCTCTGAGACTCTGGCCGCGGCCGCTGAGGGAGCCCGGGCAACCTATACGGGCTTTGCCGATTGGCTGGAGACCCACTACCTCCCCAATGCTCCCGCTGATGACGGGGTGGGCAGAGAGATCTACGTGCGGGCCGCCGACCGTCTCGTGGGCATGGAGGTCGATCCTGACGAGGCCTATCTCTGGGGCTGGGAGGAGTTCCGTCGCCTCCGGAGCGAGATGGTGCGTGTCGCCGACCTGATCCTTCCCGGCGCGGGGATAGAAGCGACCAACGAGCATCTCGAGAATGATCCCTCGATAACCATCTCTGGGACCGAGGAGTTGTTGTCGTTCGTCGACACCACCCTGCGGGGGGCAGTGGACGAACTGGCGGGCTCTCATTTCGACGTGCCCGACGAGATCCGACCGTTGAGTGTGAATCTGGCACCGACGGGGAGCCCGCTTGGTGTCTACTACCGCCCCCCATCGGAGGACTTCTCCAGACCGGGCAGCGTCTGGTACTCGATCGGCGACCAGGCGGTCTTTCCTCTCTATCAACACGTGTCGACCGCCTATCACGAAGGTTTTCCCGGGCATCACCTCCAGAAGGCAACCGCGATGTACCGACGCGAGGACATCAGCCGTTTCCAGCGTCTCCTCACCTGGTACCCCGGTTACGGTGAGGGATGGGGCATGTATGCCGAAGTCCTCATGGGTGAGCTCGGCTTCCTGGAGAATCCACAGCACTACTTCGGCATGCTGGCCAAACAGATGTATCGCGCAGCCAGAGTCGTGGTCGACATCGGCCTTCATCTGGGCAAGACGGTCGACGAGAGCTCGCCTTTGGCCGCGGGTGAGCCGTGGACCTTCGAGAATGCCGTCGAGTTCATCAGGGTCTATGGGTTCCGGACCGCCGCCCAGGCACGGGATGAGGTGCTCCGCTATCTCGGCTGGCCCGGACAGGCAATCGCCTACAAGTTGGGGGAGCGGGAGGTGCTCGCCATCCGGGAGAAGATGAGACATGCCCTGGGCCCGAACTTCGACCTCAAGGGCTTCCACTCGACACTCATCGGCAACGGGGCCATGCGGCTGGATCTGTTGGGCGAGGTGGTCGCGGAGCGAATGCTCGGGTGAAGGATTCCTCCGTCAAACGGTGGGCGGCGGCGCACGCCTTGTTGTATCGGTTGACATATGGCTTGGTCGGCGGTCGTCTCGTCGACAACGACATCCTGCTCCTCACCACCAGGGGACACCGGTCCGGTGAGGAGCACACGGTTCCACTGCTCTATCTCACCGATGGCGTTCGCTACGTCGTCATCGCCTCGTATGGGGGCCGGCCCTACCATCCGACTTGGTACGAAAACCTGGTAGCCCAACCCGGGGTAAGAGTCCAGGTGCGGTCGCGGCGTCGATCGATGGTGGCACGGACCGCCACCACCGAGGAGAGAGAGCGATGGTGGCCCCGGGTCGTGGCTGCCTACGACGGATACGCCGTCTACCAGTCACGCACGGATCGGGAGATCCCCCTGGTCTTCCTCGAGCCTGTGGAGAAGAGCTGACACCAGGCGCGCCGAGTTGGCCGACACCTCGGGCAGGAAGCGAGCGAAGTGTTGGTCTGCGGAGTCTCCGGCGAGATCGGACAACGATCTGATCACGACGTGGTCGACACCCAGGCGTGAAGAAGTCTGGGCAAGCGCGGCACCCTCCATCTCTATGGCGTGCGCCGAGAACTCGGCGAAGAGACGATCTCTGGCCTTCACATCCGCCAAGAAGACGTCGCCGGTGAGGATCGTCCCGAATACGACCCGTGGTTGGCGATCCAGCACGGGAGTGAGTCGGAGCGAGGGCAGGAGATCCTGCACCATCTCCAGGATGCCCTGCGATGGGGTGTAGCCGAACTCGTCGGTGGGGTTGAAGAATGGAAGGTGGCCTGCCTGATATCGCTGGAGGCCATCCGAGGTGATCACGCCCGCGTCGTGTTGGATCGTCCTGTCGGCGACGACGAGGTCACCTACCCCGAGGTTGGGGTCGAGACCCCCGGCTACGCCGGTGAAGATCATCAGGGAAGGTTGGTGTCGTTCCCAGACGAGCGCCGATAGGGCCGCGGTGTTGACTTTGCCCAACCCTGCCTTGGCCAGGACGATCTCGGTGTGTTCGATGTGCCCCGTCCACACCTGCCAGCCGGCGATCGACATGGACTTGGGCTCACCGACCGAATCGAGGAGGAGGTCGAGCTCGGTCTGGAGCGCGGAGAGCACGGCAACGGTCATCGGCTCACAGCGCCAGTGCCTTGTCGTGCGGCGAGCGGAAGCGCGGGGTGATGGTCACACCACCCAGCCAAGCCGCCAACTCCTGGCACCGCGCCTCGATGGCGGCCCCTGTCTCTCGCCCGACATCCTCGAACAGCTCGAACACGATCTCGCCATCCTTGCGTTGCGCCCAGCCACCGACGACCCGTCCGTCGGCCCAGACGGTGGGACCTGCGTTGCCGTTGCGATCGAAGAGGGTCAGGTGGTGATCGCCGATGTACCAGTCTCGCTCTTTCCACCCCATCGTCGTGCTGTCGAGAGACGGAAGCAGCGCCACCCACGGTTCCGGCTCGGCATCGTCGTCGAGATCTTCAGGGTGAGCCAGCCCCATCCCATCGTCGCCGAGGTCGACTTCGACTGCTCCGACGTCGGCGAGTGCCCTGCGCACCTGTCGCAAGGTCCAGCCGGTCCACCACTTGAGGTCTGCTTCGGTCCCAGGGCCGAAGGCACGGAGCCACTCGGCGACGACACGAGCGCTCGCCTCCTCAACCGGGATCTCTTCGACCGGGTGTCCCAGCCATGATTCGATCTCGGCCCAGCTGTATTGGCCGCTGACCCAGGACCCGGCCGGTCTCGCTCTCACCACCTTCGATTCCATGCCGAGCTGAACCAACGCCCGGCTTCCCAGGCCGGTTGTGCCCATCACTCGCCCGGCCTGGTTGGTGAAGATGATCTTGTCCGACAGCTCGGGGACTTCGCGGGTGAGGTGGCGCGTGAACACCTCGCCGTGACGACGGATCGCATCCAGCGTCCTGGGAAGCGCCTCTCTCATCCACGCCTCTCCGCTGTTGGCCACCCCGCCAGCCTCTATCAGTTTGGCCGTGCGCCGTCGCTCCTTCTCCCCGATCGACCGGGTCGACGATGAGATCAGATGGGGAAGCAGGGTGCGGTCGACGACCCAGAGGGTTCGTCGCATGGCCCAGTGGCGCACCAGGGAGCGCTCCTCGTAGAGGAGTCTCTCGAGGTCCGTCACCTCGAAGCCGGGGACACGTGCCCACACCGACAGATAGACGGTGACCGGATCGGAGGAGTGGAGGGCAACGAGCGAGTTGACTGCCTGTGTCGGGTCCGGGGCCGGGCTCGCCAAGCGGTGACGCAGGGCGAGCCGCGCTCGACGCTGATCACGGCTTATCTTCAACACTGCCCCCTATATAGCTGGGTGGCTTGTCGGGATGCTCACCGACGATGTGCTTCTTGCCAGGATCCTGACAACGATCTCATCTGGTTCATCACCGCGGTCGACGAAGAAGGTCTGGGGATTGGACGCTCTCGATTCCTGACCCCACCATTGCCGTGATGGTTCGGCCCTACCCATGACGGGTAGTGTCGATTCCTTCACTGACAGGAAGGAAGGTGGAATGGCACTCAGGAGCACCGGTCGAACTCACTGGGAGGGAAACCTGTTCGAAGGCGCCGGCACGGCGAGCATCGACAGTGGCGCCGCCGAGCCCATGCAGGTCACCTGGAAGGCGAGGACCGAGGAGCATGGCGGGTTGACCAGCCCTGAGGAGTTGATCGCAGCGGCCCATTCCTCGTGCTATTCCATGGCGTTCTCCAACACCCTGGCCAAGAACGACACTCCACCCACCAGTCTCGACGTCACCGCCACCGCCACCTTCGTCCCGGGCGAAGGGATCACCACGATGGAGTTGGAGGTAGTGGGCAATGTGGACGGGATCACCGAGGATGAATTCCGGGAGCTGGCCGAGGTGGCCAAGGACGGCTGCCCGGTTTCTCAGGCGCTGGCCGGCAACGTAGAGATCACCGTGGAGGCCAGTCTGGCCTGACCGAGCCCGCTCGCTCGCCAGCACCGCGTGTCCCTCAGCGACACGATTTACTCGCGAGCAGGGCGGACATGTTGCTCGCGAGCCCCGCGTGGCGCGTGGCGACACGGTGTGCACTGCGACTAGTCGGTCTTGCGTTTCCTGTAGGCGGCCACGGCTTCCCGCGTGGAGCAGGTATTGGAGCAGTGGCGGCGTGACCGGTTTCGCGAGGTGTCCACGTAGGCGTCGACGCATGAACTCGACTCACAGATTCCGAACCGGTCGATGCCATGCTCGACGATCACACTGGCGAGACCCATCGCCGTGATCGCGCCCAGCCAACAGACCATGGAGGTTTTGGTTGGCTCGAAGTGGAGGTGGGGCGTCCCGCTGTGGGTGGAGAGACGGGGAGTGGCGCCGTAGGACTCGAGGAGACGGTTCACCCGCTTTGCGGCCTCATCTTCGTCCTTCGACTCGAATATCTCGCGGAGCGAGGCGCGCAGCTCCTGGACGGCGGGGAGGTCGCTGTCCTTCGGCGGCTTGGCCACTCCTTCCCAGAGTGGTCGATACTTCTCGAGAAACTGGAGAAGCTGATCGGGATCGGTGAGCTCATCTTTGATGATCCCCTTGGTGTTGGTGAGCTCCACCGCCAGTTCCACCGGCTTTGTTGTGTAATGAGAGAAATCCATTTGACTTGTTACGTGAGTTCGTCTACTGTAATGAGTGTAAGTGGTAATGCTTCTTACCGCAACGGAAGATTCGGAGAGATGACCGTCATGTACGACCTAGCCAGAACCATTCAAGAAGACCGCCGGCACAAGTCCGACATCAACAGAGTCGTTTCAAACCTGCCCAAGGAGCGCTCGGTGTCGGTGGGTCGCTATCGGTTGACCGTTTCCAAGCGGACCGGTGCGGCCCTGCCGGCGGCCTGATCCAAGATTCGGGGACGGCCGGTACGGTCCTTCCTCCATGCCTACCGGCCAACCCGAAGTCGAGGCCCCGGTCACGGATGAGTGGGGCTACCCTTGGGTTTCCATGGACCCCGACATGGTGGAGAGCACCGCGGATCGGATGATCCGCGAGGCAATGGAGGCGGGAGATTTCGACGACCTACCCGGGACCGGAAGGCCCATCCCGGGCAAGGGAAGAGTCGACGACGATATGTGGTGGGTTCGCTCCTGGTTGGATCGGAATCGCCATCCCGACGATCAGGGCTCCAGCAACTCCGAGTAGATAGCCAGGTTGTCTTCGTCGAAGCACACGAAGACGATCTCATCCATGACCGGGTTCTCGTCGCTCCAGGACCTGACGGTCTCGACCGCGGTGCGAGCCGCAGGTTCCTTGGGAAAGCCGTATACCCCTGTCGATATATTGGGGAAGGCAATCGACTTGCACTCCCGTTCCGCAGCCATCTGGAGACTGTTGCGATAACACGATGCCAGGAGTCGACGCGCCCCCTGCTCGTCGTGTTCTGCCCAGATCGGGCCCACCGTATGTATCACCAGCTCGCAGGGAAGGTTGCCGGCGCCGGTCACCATCGCCTCACCCGTGGGCAGTAGTCCGTTGGCGGCGACCCAGTGTCGACATTCCTCGAGGATACTGGGGCCGCCTGCTCGGTGAATGGCTCCGTCGACGCCGCCGCCACCTGCCAGACGTGAGTTGGCGGCGTTGACGATGGCGTCGCCACCGAAGGTGGTTATGTCGTCTCGGGTTGCGGTGATCGAGGTCATGTCGAGCGGTGGGCCCGTTCCCCCCACAGTCGGGGCCCTCCGCTCAAACATAGCGGCCTGACGGACCGCTATCCCACCGGCTGGCCGGAGCGTTCGACAATACGTTCGAACTGGCGACGGTCGGCCGTCCCCGACAACCCCTCCAGGCCGCGGAAGCTGACGTGGCCGCATGTCTCGCACACGGTTCGTTCGATTCCAGAATTGAGGACGGTGACGATGCTGGGGTGTTCGCATTCGGCAGGCGCGAGCCGCCCCTTCCTGACAAACATCTGCAAGCCTCCCTGAATGTTGATGTTCGGGCTCAATTGTCGCGCCGCCTCGTAGCCGGGCACATGAGTCCATAGACCCAATCGACGGGAACTCGGGACTAGTCAAGCCCTGCAAATTCCGGATGATGCCTGGTCGGCGCGGGTATTGCAGGCTAGGTTGTCCAACTTGGGCACCCTGTTGGGAGGCAGGTTGAGACAGAGGCGGAATTCCAGGGTCTGCTTGCACAGGTCGACCATCACGACCATCACTGCCGGGCTGGCGCGCGAGGTGTGCGAGTCCTGTGCCCGTGTCCGGTTGCGTTACGTCGAGGCTGCCGTGCAGCTGCATCCCGAAGTTGAATCGACCGTCACCGAGCAAGACGAGATCCAGGCTTTCGAGGCGATGATCATTTTCGAGAAGACCTCGCGTCGCATCCAATGTCGGCTCTGCGCCCAGTCGGCGGCTTACCTCGTTCCCGACGGACTGGTGTGCGACGAGCACGCATGGCAGGCGGCGGCGCGTATCGACTGGGATCACTCCGATCCTTGGGTGCCGATTCCAATCGCAAGTGGCCGATTGCCCCAACGTTGATCGCGTAGGCCGTTCCCAGCATCAAAAGACGTCGAGTACCTCGGCGATGAGCGCAGTGGAGCCAGCACCAGGTTCAAGGAGATCGGTGAGGTGAGGGGGCGGGAAAGGACGCTCGAAGTCACTGAGTGATGGTGATGGAGGCCAAATCGCATGGGGTTGCTCGCCCGGATCAGCACACCGCTGATCACGGGGATGGCCAAGGGGATCGAAGCCGACCTCCTCGCCCTCGATGAGTTCTGCGAGTGCGGCTGAGTCAGGTGAAAGTGAGCCAGCCCGCAAGACCGGCGCCGGCCAGAATGATCGGGGCAAACAGCCAGCGTTCCCAGCGCGAGCCCTTGAAGACCACGTAGATGAAGTAGATACCGAGGAATGCGGTGACCGAGAACGTCGCGGAGAGCATGTACTGCTCCGGCAATAGACCGGTCGTCAACGCTCCGGTTGCTTCGGCAAGCACCCACGCCGAGGCGACGAGGAGGACAGCAGATACCGCCGAGCGGAGTCTCAGCCCGGGATCGAGCAGACGCGGCTGTCTTCCGGACCAGACCAACTCACCACGACGGACTCCCGCTGCGAGGGTCACGTGGACCAAGGCGACCCAGCACAGAAGTGATGCGGTGGCGAGGGCCAAAGACTGGTCGCTCATCGCGGGGAAACATACCTGTCTCACGCTGAGATGTCGGACCAGCGCGGTATCTGTAGCGTTAGGGCCATGAAACATATACAGCACTGGGTTTCAGGCTCCCACTCATCGGGGTCATCGGGCCGTAGCGGGCCAGTTTTCAACCCGGCTACGGGCCAGCAAACCGGTGAAGTCGCCTACGCCTCGGCTACTGACGTCGATGGCGCGGTGCGTGCAGCACGGGACGCATTCGAGACATGGAGGTACTCGTCCCTGACCCAGAGACAGAACATCATGTTCGTTTTCCGGGAGATGGTGGCGGCCCGGTCGCGTGAGATCGCCGAGGTGCTCACCGCCGAGCACGGCAAGACCATCGACGATGCTCTCGGTGAAGTGCAGCGGGGTCTCGAGGTCATCGAGTTCGCCTGCAATATCGCTCATATGTTGAAGGGGGATTACTCCGAGCAGGTGTCGAGTGGTGTCGACACGTACACCATCCGTCAGCCTCTAGGGGTCGTAGTCGGGATCACGCCGTTCAACTTCCCGTCAATGGTCCCGATGTGGATGTATCCGATCGCCATTGCCTGCGGCAACACTTTCGTGTTGAAGCCATCGGAGAAGGATCCATCACCGTCGCAGCTGGCGGCGGAGATGTTGGCCGAGGCCGGTCTTCCCGATGGCGTGTTCAACATCATCCATGGGGACAAGGAAGCGGTGGACGCTCTCATCACTCATCCCGATGTTGCTGCGGTTTCGTTTGTCGGCTCGACTCCGATCGCCCGGCACATCTACGAGACCGGGACCCAGAACGGGAAGAGAGTCCAGGCGCTGGGAGGGGCGAAGAACCATATGATCGTGCTGCCCGACGCCGACATCGACCTGGCTGCCGACGCCGCGGTCAGCGCAGGATATGGCTCCGCCGGTGAGCGTTGCATGGCCATCTCCGCAGTGGTCGCGGTCGGCGAGGCGGGTGACCGGCTGATCGAAGGTGTCCAGGGGCGGATCGAGAAGTTGGTGGTTGGTCCCGGCGACCAGCCCGGGGTAGAGATGGGCCCCTTGGTCACCCAACAGCATCTCGAGAAAGTGCGGTCATACGTCGACGCCGGTGAGTCGGAAGGGGCGCTCCTTATCGCCGACGGCCGCGACTTCGTCGTCGACGGATATGAGGACGGATATTTCCTGGGCCCGACACTCTTCGACAATGTCCGCCCGGACATGTCGATCTACACCGACGAGATCTTCGGCCCGGTGCTCTCCACTGTTCGTATGGACCACTACGAGGACGCAATCGAGCTGATCAACGCCAACCCATATGGGAACGGCACCGCGTTGTTCACCAACGACGGGGGAGCGGCCCGCAAGTTCCAACAGGAGATCCAGGTGGGGATGGTGGGGATCAACGTCCCCATCCCGGTTCCGCTCTCGTTCTACAGCTTCGGGGGCTGGAAGAACTCCATCTTCGGCTCCCACGCCATCTACGGGCCAGAAGGCGTCCACTTCTACACCCGCCAGAAGGTGGTCATCTCCCGCTGGGCCGACCCCATCCACCGCGGCGTGGACCTCGGGTTCCCCACTCACGGGTAGCGGATCCTCACAAAAGCGACTGAGGGGTGCCGGGACTACTGGCGCTTGCTCTCCACGTCCCCCGTGGTGGTCACCTCTTCGTAGTCGGTGGCGATCCCTCGCTCCTCTGGGGTGCCGGGGATGAGATTGTCGAGCAGCAGTCCCAGGACCGCCGCGGTGGCGATACCCGACGAACCGATCGAGACCACGATGTCGGTCAGCCAGTCGACCCCGAAAACGCTGAAGTCGGCCGCTGCATCCGAGCCGAAGTAGTGGGGGAAGACGAACCCGGCAAAGAGCACGAAACCCACGATGAGCAGATTTCGCTGCGAGTCCATATCGACCCGTCGCAGCAGGGAGAGCCCGATGGCGGCGATCAGTCCAAACAACGCCAGATAGGCGCCACCCACGATCGGCCCCGGGATGGTGGCCACAACGGCGCCGAACTTGGCGATCAACCCGAGCACGACCAGTGCCGCCGCCCCCAGCAGGACGACATACCGGCTGGCCACCCGGGTCAGCCCGACCAGCCCGATGTTCTCCGAATAGGAGGTCGAGGCAAACCCTCCGAAGAGACCGGTGGCGAAGCACCCCAGCCCTTCAGACCCGATGCCACGATTGATCGTCCGAGCATCCGGGTCGCGTCCGGTG
Organism: Acidimicrobiia bacterium; assembly: GCA_036374335.1. Taxonomy (GTDB): domain Bacteria; phylum Actinomycetota; class Acidimicrobiia; order Spongiisociales; family ZC4RG35; genus JANQRA01. Next base: position 44,313 of record DASUUC010000004.1, on the reverse strand, counting down.
GCGATCCGGGACACGGCGTGGTAGTCGCCGAACGACTCGATCATCGAGGCCAGGTAGGCGGCGAGGATTCCGATGAGCAATGTCCAATCGAACAGGGGGGTTCCCCAAGGGAAGAGGATCCCGCCCTCTCCCACGGTCACGCCTCTGATCCAATCGGCGTCGGCGATGCCGGCAAAGCTGACTGCAGCCGGGTTCCCCTCCTCGAAGACACCTGTCCAGGTCAGGATCAGAGCTACTGCATAGGAGGTGATGATGGCGAGCAGCACCGGGAACAGTGAGAAGAACCGGTATTTCGGAGCCATGATCAGTGAGTAGACGAAGACCAGGGCGAGCATGAGCAAGGCCAGGGGCCAGTGCTGGGCCGAGGTGTCAGCAGCGGGGCCGAACAGAGAGAGCCCGATCAACGCGATCACCGGGGCGATGGTTATCGGGCTGACATAGCGGCGGAGGAACCCGAAAAGACCCCCGAAGCCGATGGTCATCTCGACGAGCGCCCCGACCAGGATCATCCCTGCGATGTAGCGCATCGCATCCGGGCCGGGGTGGAGCGCGATGATGGCGAAGAAGGGCACCAGGAACGCAAAGGAGACTCCTTGGATGATCGGAAGCCGGGAGCCGATGGTCACCTGGAAGAAGGTGGCGATGCCCGAACAGATGAACACCGAGCTGATCAGGATGGCGATCTGCGTCGTGTCCATCTCCATTTGGGGACCCAGGATCAGCGGCACCAGGATGGTGGCTCCGAACATGGTGAGCACGTGTTGGAGCCCCAGACCAAGAGCCCGGGGGAATGGCTTCGGTATGTCCTCCAGGCCGTAGTTGAGGTCTACCTGACTGGGACTCGTGGTGGTCATCATTTGCTCCCTGAGGCGCCGGATCGAACGCTCCTGGAAATTAGCCAAGCGGCCCGGCCGATGTCGCCGAAACAGGGTCCGACTTTCTTCGCCACCAGTGACAACGTTGCGCCGGGACAGTTCCTGCTCTCAGTTCACGGGCCGGATTGGCGTCCCAGGTCACTAAGTTTGGGGGACCACGCCAGCTCGAGGAGGATTTCCATGGCCAACACCGTGCGCGCCGCTCTCGTCCAGACCGCATGGACTGGTGACAAGGAGTCAATGGTCGAGAAGAACGTCAAATATGCCCGGGATGCCGCGGCCCAGGGTGCCCAGGTGATGTGCTTTCAGGAGTTGTTCAACGCCCCGTACTTCTGTCAGGTGCAGGACGACGAGCACAAGGACACTGCCGAAGCGGTGCCCGACGGTCCCACCACCCAGCGGATGATCGAGCTGGCCAAGGAGACCGGCATGGTGCTCGTGGTTCCCATCTACGAGAAGGAGGACGATGGGCTCTTGTACAACACGGCCGCGGTGATCGACTCCGACGGGACGTATCTAGGGAAGTACCGTAAGACCCACATCCCCCACGTCAACGGGTTCTGGGAGAAGTTCTACTTCCGCCCGGGAAACGCCGGCTATCCGGTTTTCGATACCGCAGTCGGTCGGATCGGGGTCTACATCTGTTACGACCGCCACTTCCCGGAGGGATGGCGTGCCCTAGGTCTGGCCGGCGCCAAGATCGTGTTCAACCCCTCGGCGACGAGTCGGGGCCTCTCCATGTATCTGTGGAACCTCGAACAGCCCGCAGCCGCGGTCGCCAACGAGTACTTCATCGGAGCCATCAACCGGGTGGGCAAGGAAGAGTACGGAGACAACGACTTCTACGGCTCGTCGTACTTCGTCGACCCCCGTGGTCAGCTCGTCGGAGATGCCGCATCGGACACCGACGAGGAGGTCATCATCCGCGACCTCGACCTCGACTTGATCGACGACGTGCGCAAGGTGTGGGCCTTCTACCGGGATCGCCGGCCCGACGCATACGACAGCCTGGTCGCTCCCTGAAGGGCCACCGACATGGGTAAGCACTCGGACCTGCTGGCCAGGCACAAAGAGGTCCTGCCGTCCTGGATGGCCCTGTACTACCAGGATCCCATTGCCATCGTCGATGGGGAGGGTCGTCGGGTGACCGACGCCGAGGGCAAAACGTATCTCGACTTCTTCGGGGGGATCCTGACCACGATGTCGGGGTACCGGGTACCGGAGGTGGTCAAGGCGATCAAGGACCAGGCCGACCGGATGCTCCACACATCGACCCTGTATCTCATCGAGTCGCAGATCGAGTTGGCGGAGAAGATCGCCGAGCTCAGCGGCATTCCTGATGCCAAGGTGTTCTTCACCAACTCGGGCACGGAGGCCAACGACACGGCGCTGATGCTCGCCACCCAGTACCGCAAGTCGAACCAGGTCCTGGCCCTGCGGGGCAGCTATCACGGCAAGTCCCATTCGGCGGTCGCGATCACCGGTCAGAAGTCGTGGTCGGCCACCAGCTTCTCCCCGTTCTCGGTGACCTACGTGCACGGCGGGTACAAGCTGCGTAGCCCATTCGGCCACCTCGCGGACGACGAATACACCACCGCGTGTGTCAACGACCTTCGTGACTTATTGGATATCGCCACTGCGGGTGACGTCGCCGCCATGATCGCCGAGCCCATCCAGGGCGTCGGTGGCTTCGCCACACCACCCGACGGGTTTCTCGGAGCCATGAAAGCGGTTCTCGATGAACATGGCATCCTGTTCATCACCGACGAGGTCCAGACCGGTTGGGGAAGGACCGGGGAGCATTTCTGGGGTTACCAGGCCCACGGAATCACTCCCGACCTGCTCACATTTGCCAAGGGCTTGGGCAACGGTCTCGCCATGGCCGGGGTGGTGGCGCGGGCGGAGATCATGGATTGTCTCCGGGCCAACTCGATCTCCACCTTCGGAGGCAACCCCTTGGCCACGGCGGGGGCGCTCGCCAACCTGGACTACGTGCTCGACAACGACTTGCAGACCAACGCCCACAAGGTGGGCGACCAGCTCAAGAACGGGCTGCATCACCTCGCTGACGACGTGCCCGAGATCGCCGAGGTGAGGGGCAAGGGCCTGATGCTCGGTGTCGAATTCGCGAAAGGTGACGGCACACCCGACCCCGGTCTCACCGCAGATGTGATGGAAGCGGCCAAGGCCGAGGGTCTGCTCATCGGCAAGGGTGGCCTCTATGGAAACACCCTCCGGATCGCACCGCCATTGTCGCTCACCGAGGAAGAGGCGGAAGAAGGGCTGGAGAAGCTGACGAGAGCCATCAACCGGGCACGAGAGGAGTAGCCAATGGCCAAGACACTCATCAAAGGCGGGACTGTCGTCACTGCGATCGATCAGATGGAGGCCGATGTCCTCCTTGACGGGGACAAGGTGGCGGCACTGCTGGGTCGCGACCACACCGTCGAGCCCGATGAAGTCGTCGACGCCACCGACAAGCTGGTGATCCCTGGCGGGATCGACGTCCACACCCACATGGAGCTTCCGTTCGGGGGCACGTTCGCCGCAGACACATTCGAGACTGGTACCCGCGCCGCGGCATGGGGGGGCACCACCACCATCGTCGACTTCGCCGTCCAGACGGTTGGCGAATCGGCCATGGAGGGGTGGGAGAAATGGATGGAGAAGGCCCGGGACAACTGCGCCATCGACTACGGCTTCCACATGATCACCGGTGACATCAACGACCAGACCCTCAAAGAGATGGAGCTGTTGGTCAGCGAGGGTGTCACCAGCTTCAAGATGTTCATGGCCTATCCGGGAGTCTTCTACTCCGACGACGGTCAGATCCTCCGTGCCATGCAGAAGGCGGGCGAGGACGGGGCCACCATCTGCATGCATGCCGAGAATGGCATCGCCATCGACGCCCTGGTCTCTCAGGCCCTGGATCGTGGCGAGACCGACCCGATCTATCACGGGATCGTGCGCAAATCGATCTTGGAGGGAGAGGCGACACACCGTGCCATCAAGCTCGCCGAATTGACCGGAGTACGGCTCTACATCGTCCATCTCTCCGCACAGGAGGCACTCGACGAGGTGATCATCGCCCGTGATGAAGGTCTACCCGTTTTCGCGGAGACCTGCCCGCAGTATTTGTTCCTGTCGCTGGAGAACTTGGGCAACGGTTTCGACGGCGCCAAATACGTGTGCTCCCCACCGTTGCGCGATGCCGACGAGGGTCATCAGGAGCGTCTGTGGCAGGGATTGCGGACCAACGACCTCCAGATCGTCTCCACCGACCATTGCCCGTTCTGCATGGGAGATCACCACACCTTCGGCACGCAGAAACAGCTGGGTCAGGGTGACTTCTCCAAAATCCCCAACGGCATGCCCGGGGTCGAGCCCCGCATGATCCTCATGTACAACGGGGGAGTGGTCGAGGGCCGGATCAGCCTCAATCGGTTCGTCGAGATCACGGCGACGACACCGGCGAAGATGTTCGGGATGTACCCCCAGAAGGGGACGATCGCAGTTGGCTCCGACGCCGACATCGTGATCTTCGATCCCAACGGGTCACATGTGATCTCGGTCGACACCCACCATATGGACGTCGATTACTCGGCCTACGAGGGCTGGGAGATGCGGGGCAAGGTGGACACGGTCCTCTCCAAAGGCAAGGTCATCATCGCCGACGACCAGTATCACGGGTCACCCGGCGACGGTGAGTACCTGGTGCGCGGCACCAGCCAGTACGGGGTCTAGCGGCGGAAGCAGGGCGTCGCTATAGCAGGAGGTCGTGGTTTCCAAGACCCGATGGTATAGCAACGCACTCAGGGGTTCTCGGCGGAGAACTGGGCCGGGTCGAAATCCTCGGGCACTTCTTTCGTCGTGCCGATGCGGAGGGGGTTACCGAACGGATCGCGGAGACCGAAGTCCGTCCCGTAGAAGCGTTCGGTGGGCTCCTCGGTGAAATCCACTTCCTGGGCCTTGAGGTCCTCATAAGTGGCATAGACGTCATCCACCTCGATGATTCCGGCCATGCCCATGGCGCCTTTGGTCACGAGTTCACGCACCAGCTCGGCCGTGCGTTCGTCCATTGACGGCGGACCCGGCTTCTCCAGGAGGAGCTGAAGCTCGGGCTGCTCGGGAAGGCTGACCGTCAGCCACCGCATGAAGCCGAGGTCGAAGTCGGCTCTTACCTCGAAGCCGAGCTTCCCGACGTAGAAGTCGAGAGCCTCGTCCTGATCGAGCACGTATACCTGCGTGTGAGTGATTCGCTTAGCCATGGAGGGCAAGCTATTCGCCGCTCTCAGGTTTCGCTTCTCCAAAATTGCTCTGCTCCGGCGGGCCACTCAGGCTGCTTGGCCGGGTCCAGGCCCTGGTAAAGCAGCTAGGGATCGAGCGCCAGTCGGCGGCGCGCCAGCGGTAGGTGGTCGGAGGGTCGCCGACGATGGCGGTGAAGGTGCGGCTGAATGTGCCCAGGCTTCCGAAACCGACGTCGAAGCAGATCTCGGTGACGCTGCGGTCGGTCTCCCGGAGCAGAAACATCGCCCTCTCCACTCGCCGCCGCTGCAGATAGCGGTGCGGAGTCTCTCCGAAGGTGTCTTTGAAAACACGGACGAAGTGCGACTCAGAGACGAACGCGAGCCCGGCCAACGTGGGGATGTCGAGAGGTTGGGCGTAGTCCCTGTCGATCGCATCTCGAGCCCGAAGCATGTGGCGGTTCGAGACCTCTGTGAGACGACTCATCGGTATCCATTATCGCGGGTGGGGAACTGTGCGGACCAGCTCACCCCCCGGCTGGCGCAACACCTGCCCACACCCGCAACCCGGTGTAGATCGTGCCCAGTAGCAGCGCGACCATCACGATCAGAGAGGTCTTGGCGTCCCAGTTGGTGAGCCCGACCGCCAATGCGGCAGCCGCACCGATCAGTAGTGCCCGTTCCGCAACGAGGTACACCGACTCGTAGGTGCGGCGTGCCTCCAAGATGAGAGTGAGAACGGTCACCGTGACCATTGCCGACGCCAGAGACCCAACCAGCAGCCACCGCACCTCGTCGGGAAGAGGCTCGGCGGCACGGCGCACGGTGTCGAGGACGGCAGCGCCGCCGGCGGCAATGGCCATGACCAGCGGCAAGTGGAGATAGAGCCAGAGCTGGGTGAATCGTGATAGCGGTGCCCGGTGCGAGACGAGGTCGAAATAGACCCACCAGAGGCCAACCGCCACGGCGAGGCCGAGAAGGCCGATCACGATCTCTTCTCCATCGAGTGGAATCAAATCAGCCATACCGTTGACCGAGCCCACGACCACCTCGCCGAGGACGATGATGACGAAAAGGCCCATGCGCTCGATGAGCGACGGTGAGGTGGCGATGACGGCGTCACCGCCCTGGCTCTCAGGCGGGGTCCACCTGTAGAAGGCGACGATCAACCCGAGAACCTCCATCGCCAACCCTGCTGCCCAGAGCCAATACGTGGTGGGCGTCTCTACCAGGACGCTCGCCGCGAAGAGAGCAGCCGAGGAGAGATAGGCGGTCGAGTAGGGGACCGAGGCCGGCCGATGGCTCGGGTCGTGGACGCCGGTGCGGAACCAGAGGAGGACCAACAGGAAGCTGTTGGCCGCGTAGCCGAGGGCGAAGCCGCGGTTGCCGGTGCCGGGCACGTCGCCGGCATGAACCGCCATGACTGCCACTGCCAGCATCTGGGCGAATGTGAAGATCCGGGTGCTGAGGTCGTCGACCCCGTGGAGGTCGTGATAAAGGGTTCCGTTGATCCACGAGGACCACACCGCATAGAAGAGGAAGATGAACCATCCGACACCCGACCACGACGGGTGCTCGGCAAGAGCGTGAGCCAGTTGCGCGATGACCGCCACGAAGACGAGGTCGAAGAAGAGCTCGAGGAAGGTGACCCTGCGATCAGGGCTGCGGTCTTCGAATCGACCTGGTGGACGCCAGAGTCTGCGAACGCCTGTCCGTGTCGTCATGAAGGGCGAAAATAACCGAATCGGTTTTGAGTTTTGCCGAGCCACAAGCCGATGTGGCTAACTTGAGAAGGTGACTGACATGGACTTTGGCGTCGTTCTCCAGACCGATCCCCCGGCGAGCCGCGTCGTGGAGCTGACCAAGATGGCCGAAAAGCTCGGTTTCACCCATGCCTGGACCTTCGACAGCCATGTCCTTTGGCAGGAGCCGTTCGTCATCTACTCCCAGATGCTGGCCGCTACCGAGAAGATGATCGTGGGACCCATGGTCACCAACCCCGGCACCCGGGATTGGACCGTGCTGGCCTCCTTGTTCGCCACGTTGAATGAGATGTACGGCGAGCGAACCATCTGCGGGATGGGCCGCGGCGACTCCGCGCTCCGCTACATAGGCAAGAAGCCCATGACCCTCGACACGATGGTCCAATCGATGCAGGTGATCAAGGGCCTGGTGGCGGGCCAGGAGGTCGACTACAACGGGCACAAACTCGAAATCCCCTGGATCGAGGAGGGTTGGGACCTGCCGGTGTGGGTCGCCGGGTATGGTCCGAAGGCCCTGGCCACCATCGGACGACATGCCGACGGTTTCATCCTCCAGCTGGCCGATCCCCAGGTGCTGGAGTGGACGATGAATGCGGTGAGGGCGGCTGCAGAGGAAGCCGGCCGCGATCCCGCCGGGATCAAGATCTGTGTCGTCGCCCCGGCCTATGTGGGCGATGACATCGACCATCAGCGCGAGCAGCTCCGCTGGTTCGGTGGGATGGTGGGCAACCACGTCTCCGACATGGTGAAGCGGTACGGAGAGGACTCATCCAAAGTGCCCGAGGTGCTCTCCGACTACATCAAGGCTCGAGACGGGTATGACTACGACCACCACGGCAAGGTCGACAACCCCTCCACCGATTTCGTCCCCGACGAGATCGTCGACCGGTTTTGTGTGCTGGGCACGGTGGACCAACACATCGAGAAGTTGTCACTCCTCAAAGAGATGGGGGTGGATCACTTCGGCATCTATCTGATGCATGACGATCGGGAGGGCACCCTCCGCTCCTATGGGGAGGATGTGATCCCCGCCGTCAACGCCTGAGTCGTCTAATACGCTGCGCTCATGGACAGACGTTTTCGGCTCGTCGACGTGTTCGGTGAGCGTCCCTTGACTGGTAATCCCCTGGCGGTAGTGCTCGACTCCGAGGATCTGAGCACCGAGGAGATGCTCGAGATCACTCGCTGGCTGAATTTCTCGGAGACGACATTCCTCTCGCCTCCGAATTCGCGGGAGGCCGACTACAAGGCGAGAATCTTCTCCCTGGCGGGCGAGCTTCCGTTCGCCGGGCACCCCACGCTGGGTAGTTGTCACGTCTGGCAGAGCCTCGCCGGCGAGTCACGGGACGACATCGTCCAGGAGTGTGGTGCTGGTCTGGTCAGGCTCCGCCGCTCCGGCGAGCGCATCTCCTTCGAGGCTCCCGATCTCGTCCGGGAGGGCCCCGTTGACCCGGCCGAGATCGAAGAGCTTGCGGTCGTGCTCGGCATCGACACCTCGGACATCCTCGCCGCCCGTTGGGTGGACAACGGGCCGGGCTGGGTTGGGATCCTGTTGGAAGGGGCAGATGCCGTGCGGCAGATCGAACCCGACTTCTCCCGGCACCCACGCGGCGAGATACTCGATATCGGCGTGGTCGGCATGTATCCAGAAGGTTGGGAATTTCTCTACGAGGTGCGCGCCTTCTTCTCTGGCGAGCATGGTGAGACGCTCGAGGATCCAGTCACCGGAAGCCTCAACGCCTCCATTGCGCAATGGCTCATTGCAGAGCGAGGATTGAAGACGCCCTATGTGGTCAGCCAGGGCTCGGCCCGGGGCCGGTCAGGCCGGGTGCACATCGACAGAGACGCCGGGTCCGTGTGGGTCGGCGGCCGTGTCTTCGACATCGTGGACGGTCAGCTCGGACTTCTCGAGAGATGATCCTCGCCTCAGACGTACGCCGAGCCCACTGCGGCCGCGTACACGACGATCATGAGCAGCAACATGACATAGCCGAGCATTCCATTGTCCCGGAAGTCGTCGTTCAACTTGGTCGCAGTCAAGCCGATTGCGATAAAGAAAAGGACCGTTCCAATCCATTCAGGCATTGCCCTCCCGCCTTCTTCAGCCTCACTCGTTACTTTACGGGATCAATAACCACATTGCGTCGTCGCTATACGATCCTGCTAGAACGCACCCGTGCGTCTCGCCGGCAAGTCGATCGTCATCACCGGAGCCACCGGAATTGCCGCCGCCGCGGCCCACGAGGTGGCACACCAGGGCGGGAAGGTCTTCGTCATCGCCATCGACGACAAAGACTGTCACTCGCTCATCTCGGAGCTGGTGGCAGGCGGGGCGACTGCCGGTTTCCGGGATGCAGACCTCACAGTCGAAGCGGAAGCCGATGCAGCCTTCGAGGCAGCGGTGTCCTTTCTGGGAGGCTTCGACGGGCTCTTTGCTGTCGCCGGAGGGAGCGGGCGACCATTCGGCGATGGCCCGGCGCACGAACTGACCCTGGAGGCGTGGGAGAAGACAGTCCGGGCAAATGCCAGCCCGATGTTCCTCGCGGTTCGTAACGCAATCCGGCACTTCGGTGACTTGGGAGGATCGATCGTCGTGGTCAGCTCGGTCCTTGCCACCAGCCCCTCCCCGCACCTGTTCGCTACTCACGCATACGCGGCATCAAAAGGCGCAGCCAATGCGTATGTGACAGCTCTCGCCTCGTACTACGCCGTGGCCGGTATCAGGGTGAATGCGATTGCTCCCGGCTTGGTGCGAACTCCGATGTCGGCCCGGGCGGCCGCCCATCCGGAGACGGTTGCCTACGCCAGCCGCAAGCAGCCACTGGCCGGGGGCTTTCTCGAACCCGAGGCGATCGCCGATGCCGCCGTCTTCCTTCTCTCCGACGAGTCCTCCCAGATCACGGGCCAGGTGCTCTCGGTTGACGGAGGGTGGGGTGTGACCGAGGCATGAACAAGACGGCGCCGTTTCTCAGCGAGCGCATTGTTCCGGTCGCCCGCGGCCTCGACGCCACCTCGGCATCCGCCCTGGCCGGTGCGCTCGTAGCGGGCGGGCTCCACTTCATCGAGATCACTCTCGAGGCTGCCGGTGGGGTCGATGCCGTCGCTGCGGTCGGTGGTGGCGAGATGACGGTTGGTGCCGGGACCATCGTCACCATCGATCAGGCCCGCCGTGCGGTCGACGCCGGTGCCGAGTTCTTGGTCACGCCTCATCTCGACGTCGCCCTCCTCGAGTGGGCCGAAACAAACGGTGTCGTCATGATCCCGGGTGCGATGACCCCGACTGAGATCTTCACTGCGTGGCGGTATGAGCCGCCCGCGGTGAAGCTGTTTCCGGCGCACGTCGGTGGCCCCGAATATCTGCGGAGTCTGCTCGGTCCCTATCCGGATCTACGGTTGATTCCCACCGGCGGTGTCACCGGGGACAATGCCCGCGCGTTCCTGGAGGCCGGAGCGGTGGCTGTCGGTGTCGGAGGCTGGCTCACCTCGCATTCCGACCTCTCCGTAGTCACCGAGAGAGCGAGACATCTGGTCTCCGAAGTTGTCTAGACAATTCCGAGGGCAACGACCACACTCCGGGAAATGGAGCCGATCTCACTCACTGTGCACGACGTCACCTATGAGCAGCTCGCCGGTACGATCGACCATTCACTGCTGAAACCGATGCTGACCACTGATGAGGTGGTCGCCGGCTGCAAGTTGGCCGCTGATTATGCGGTGGTCTCGGTGTGCGTCCGTCCTGCCGACGTTCCGCTCGCCGCATCCGAGTTGGAAGGCACCAATGTTGCAGTTGGCACTGTCATCGCCTTCCCCCATGGCCACTCGGCCACGACGATCAAGGTGGCCGAGGCAGCCAAGGCGATGGATGACGGCGCTGTCGAACTCGACATGGTGCTCAACATCGGTTGGCTCCTATCCGGGCGCGACGACGAAGTGCAAGATGACATAGCCGCGGTGGTCGACGTCTCCGGCGATGCACTGGTCAAGGTTATCTTCGAGAATGCCTATCTCACCGACGAGCAAAAGGTCACCGCCTGTCGGCTCACCGAGGCAGCCGGTGCCGATTACGTCAAGACCTCCACCGGCTTCGCCCCCACCGGCGCCACCATCGAAGACCTGCGGCTCATGCGCGACAACGTCGGGCCCGGCGTGAAGGTGAAAGCCGCGCACGGAGTGCGGACCCTCGACGCTTTGCTCGCCGTGATCGAAGCCGGGGCGGACCGATGCGGGGCCACCGCAACCGCATCGATGCTCGACGACTACCGGGCAAGGACTGCTGGCTAGCCCTACGCATCCCGTTCTGTGAACGCCGCGCGAGAATTATTCGCATCCTACGTTCACAGGATGGTCTGCGACGCTTCTAAGTGTCGAGAGCGCCGGCCAGCGCCGCTCCCACAGCACCTGCGAACCGGCCGAACGCCGCGGGCACGATGTCGATGGCGTCGGTGGGGACCAATGTCACCCTTCGCTTGACAGCCGCCTCGATCGGCCCGAGGACGAGGTCACCGGCCTCGGCGATACCACCACCGACGACGATCCGATCCGGTCCGAACAGGGTGACGACGTTGGCCAGCCCGATGCCCAAGAACTCGGCCATCTGGGAGACGGCGGCGATGCATCTTTTGTCTCCTCCACGGGCTCCTTCGAAAACGGCGGACGCCGTCGACCGCCCCGCGCTGGAGGCAAGTACGTCGGCGCGCACCAAAGCCTCGACACAGCCCCGATTGCCACAACCGCAAAGGGGACCATCGGGGAGCACCGTTTGATGTCCCAGCTCGCCGGCCACCCCAAAGGCACCCCGGTGCAGCCGGCCATCGATCATCAGACCACCACCGACTCCGGTGCCGAGGGTGATGCAGGCAACTGTGGAACAGCCGCGGCCGGCACCCAGCGTCCCTTCGGCGAGTGTGAAGGCGCGGGCGTCATTGATCATTCGGGGGGTCAGCCCGAGGGAGTCCTCGATGCGGCCCCGCAACGGGAATCCTCGCCAATCGCCGGGGAGGTTGGGAAAGAGAAGCACCTGGCCGGTGTCCTGATCGAAGTGGCCGGGGACACCGAGACCCAGGGTATCGATGTCGGCCGTCGCCATCGCCACACGGCCGGCGTCGATGATGTTTTCGGTCACCGCCTCCGGGCCTTCGGTCGCCCTGGTCTCAACGGAATCCTTGGAAACGACCTCGAACTCGTCACTGTCGTTGGTCAAAGCCACGACCTTGATGTTGGTGCCGCCGAGATCGAGGCCGAGGTGGGTGGTGCTGCTCACCTCGTCACCCCTGGGTCACGGAGGATCGCCCGGAAGGCGTATCTGTTCGCGGCATAGCGGGTCTCGGTCCGTTCCAGTGCTCGACCTTCCTGGTCGTAGATCGTCCGCCGCTCGGAGATGATGATGCTCGTAGCCGGCAGACCCAACAGCTCCCGCTCCCTCTTGTTCGCCAGGCGTGCCGACACCTCGGCGTGAGCCTCGGTCGGAGTGCGACCGACGCGACGGAACTCCTCGTGGAGAGAACCTTCCTGGAAGTCATCACCAAGGGCGAGTGCCAGGTCCCGGGGCATGACCGCCCGCTCGATGGCCATCGGCGTCCCATCGGCACGTCGCAGCCGTTCCAGCACGTAGGCCCGGGCATCCTCATCGAGGCCCAGCTCGGCGCGTTCGTCCTCATTAGGGGCAACTTCACCCCATTGCAGGGTCTCGCTCGACGCGGTCATCCCCCGCGCCTTCATCGAGCCGGAGAACGACAGCGGGGATCCCAGGTCGCGTGGCACCGGGCGGGCTCGCACGAATGTGCCTGCCCCGCGCCGCCGATCGATGAGACCTTGGCTCGCCACTAGTTGCACCGCCTGGCGCGCGGTCATGCGGCTCACCGCGAACCGCTCGCAGAGCTCTGCTTCCGAGGGGAGCCGGTCGCCCGGTTCGGCGCCGTCGACGAGCTCGATGAGATAGGCGGCGATCTGCTCGTAGCGGGCCTGCTGTCCTTCACTCATCCGTGATGGTCCGAACATTGTCAGGGAAATGTATATACATTTAAGCGAATGGTCAGTCTTGGCCGCTGGCTAGCCGCGGCACGCAACCTCCTCGATCACATCGAGACGACCCAAATGGAGTCGATCGAGAAAGCCGCACAACTCTCAGCCAGAGCCATCGCCGCTGGAGGATTCGTCCATCTCTTTGGTTCGGGTCATTCCCGGATACCGGTGGAAGAGATGTTCCCACGCTACGGGTCATTTCCCGGGTTTCATCCGATGATCGAGCTGTCCATGACCTTTCACACCGAAGTCGTCGGCACCAATGGTCAGCCCCAGGCCATGTTCATCGAGCGGGTGGAAGGACTGGCTGACGTGATCCTCTCCGGCTTCGAATTCGGTGCTGAAGACTTGATGATGATCTTCAGCGCATCTGGACGGGCTGCCGTCCCGGTCGAGATGGCGCTCGGCGCACGAGAGCGCGGGCTCGAGGTTGTGGCAGTTACCTCTGTTGCGGAGAGCACCGCCAGACCGGCCACCCACCGCTCGGGCAAGAGACTGCTGGATCTCGCCGACGTGGTGATCGACATGGGCACTCCCCGGGGCGATGCCCTGGTGAAACTCGAAGGTCTCGAGTATCCGATTGGCCCCGGGTCCACCCTGGCCAATGCAACGGTGGTCAACGAGATCAAAGTGCGCACCGCCGAGGTGCTGGTGGGAATGGGGAGAATGCCGCCCGTGCTCACCTCTCCTTCCCTTGTCGGGGAAGAGGAGTCCAATCGTCTCTTCGATACTGCTTATGCCGACCATGGCCGCAGATTGGCCTCGGCTCTGCGCAAGGGGTAGACAAACTGGTTGACGTCGAATTCGTCCGACGGGTAGGGTCATCGTCGATAATCGTTTATCGACGATCGGCCTCGAGGAGGAGCCGTGGGTGACAGCAAGGTCCTGAAGCAGTTTCTGGGTGACGAGGTTTTTCCGATCGAATGGGCCAGCGAGGAAGAAAAGGAGCTGTTTTGGTTCTTCGATGACCTCCACTGCCCACAGCCCCTATCACCCATGTATTTCGACATAGGGGGGTGGTGGCTGACCTGTGATCATATGTTCCGCCGCTTCGGCACCCCCTTCGCCTCAGATTGGATCGCGAAGAACATCAATGGCTATTTGTATACCGCCGCCATCCCGGCCAAAGCGGGTTCCAAGGTGGAGGGTGTCGAGATCGGGAGCAGATACGCCCCCCGGACCCCGGTCGACGACCCGGAATACCCCGAGAAGATCGGCGCCTACCTCGACGCGGTCCTCCCCACCTATGGAGGCCATTTCGCCGATTGGTGGGAGAACCGCCTGGTTCCGGAGATGATCAGGAACTTCGAATACCTGGAGGACAAGATCGAGCGGTGGGAGCAGATCCCGCTCATGGAGTGGGCCACGATCCTCGAGGATGCCGTGGACATCCACGATCGTCATTGGAAGATCCACTGGATGCTCAACTTCTCCCAGCTCTCAGCCACACTCGCCTTGCAGGCAGCATTCGAAGAGTTGCAGCCCGATGCGGACCCGACCCTCCTCGGGCGGTTGCAGAACTCCGCCAGCGACCGCAACTGGGACTCGATCGAGGCTCTGTGGAAGATGAAAAACGAGGTCCGGGAAGATGAGGAGCTCACTGCGATCTTCTCCCGGGAGACCGGCGGCGACATCCTCAACGCTCTCGAGGGAAGCGACCGGGGGCGGCGTTTCATCGAGAGGAGCCTTCGCCCATATCAAAAGGAATTCGGTTGGCATGCGGTGTGGAGTCACGAATTCGTCTTCCCGACGCGATATGAGCAGCCCGAGCCGATCCTCGAGGTGATCAAGGGTTATGTCGACTCCGACTACGACTATCCCTCGGCCATCGGAGACCTCAGGGCAGACTTGGTGGCTGCGGCCGAGGAATTGCTCGATGGGCTCGAGGGTGAGGCGCTGGAGCGCATGAAGCAGGCCCACGAGACCAACGCCCGCATGGCGCCGTTGACGCCCGACCACCACTTCTACATCGACCAAGGCACCAACGCCCATGTCCGCTTGGTCCTGATCTGCATCGGCCGCCATCTGATGGGAACGGGTGCGATTGGATCCCCCGATGACGTCATGTTCCTCAAGTACAACGAGTTGCGCTATCTGATGGCGGACCCTGAGGGCTACGAGGTCCGTGACCTGATCTCGGATCGGCGCGACGAACGGGAGGCGGCCTACGAGGTGCGACCGCGGGACTGGGTGGGGACCGCGACCGAGGAGGCCCTGGCTTTTCCTTACCTCCCTCTTTGGGGATTCCCCGAGCGTCTCCATCGTGATCATGCCGACGCCGAGGACCGGGTCGAGGGCTTGGCCGCGTCGGCTGGTGTCATCGAGGGGGTGGCCCGGGTGGTGATGAGCCCGGAGCAGTTCGATCAGGTCGAGCAGGGGGAGATCCTGGTCTGTCAGATGACCAACCCGGCCTGGGTGACGCTGTTCACCAAGATCAGCGGGCTGGTGTCCGATGCCGGGGGTGCAGCCTCCCACCCCGCGGTGCTGTCGCGGGAGTTCGGAATACCCGCGGTCATCGGGACCTCGGTGGCCACGCAGAAGATCAAGACGGGTGACCGGTTGCGAGTCAACGGGTCGACCGGCATCGTCGAGATCCTTCCCGAGCACTACCAAGCCCGGGAAGCCCCCACCTCTGACCTGCTCTCGACATGAGGGTCTCTCGGTCTGAGCCTGGCCCATTGCAGACCGGCCCCATCTCTCGGGAGATGCTCAGCACCAAGATCAAGGACCGCATCCTGCAGCTCATCCTCGAAGGCGAGCTACAGCCAGGCGACCGTCTCGTCGAGACCAGGATCGCTCGCGAGCTCGGAGTCAGCCAGTCGCCGGTGCGGGAGGCCATCAGGGACCTGGTCGCGGTCGGGTTTCTGGAGATCGAGCCCTATCGGGGGGCAAAGATCCGCCGCTTCACCCGCGAGGAGTTCCTCGATGACATGGAGATCCGGGGTGAGCTCGAGGCGATAGCGGCGCGCCGGGCGGCGTCTCGAATCACCAACACCGAAATCGCCACATTGCGCTCACTCGTCGCAGAGATGCATCACATGGGCGAGGCCGGAGATGCCCACGGACAGGCCATGACGAACACCGAGTTCCACAGGACGGTGGTCGAGGCCGCGGGCAGTGAGGGGCTGATGCGGGCTTGGTCCGTGCTCGAGCCATTCGCCCGTACCTATGTCACCGCGATGGTCCCCGGGACCGACCTCGTCTGGCTGGGTGACAGGCACTCGACCATAGTCGAGGCGCTGGAGGCCGGTGATGCCGATCTCGCCGCCTCGGTGATGAGAGAGCACGCCCGAGAGGCGCGTGACCTGCTCGATGAAAAAGGTGATGGAGAGGCAGGTTTCGAGCACGCGGCCGTGAGGGCGGCGGGTGGCTGATCACGTTCTCTGGTTCGACGACTCCGAGTCTCATCGGGCAGAAGTGGCCGGTGGCAAGGGCGCGAGCCTGGGCCGATTGCGAAAGGCAGGCCTGCCCGTGCCTCCCGGATTTGTCGTTGCGGCCGCCGCTATGAGCGACTCCCTCGCCGGGCATGGAGCTCTCGACGAGGTTGCCGCCCTGGCCGTATCATTCGACGGCGGCGACGACAGTGCACGGATTGCCGCCGAGATCCAGGCGATAGTCAGCGCTGCTCCCCTGGGCGAGGACCTGGTCGAGGAGGTCACCTCCGCATATGGAGCGCTGGGCCAGGACGTGTTTGTCGCGGTGCGATCCAGCGCCTGCGCCGAGGACGGCGAAGCGGCCAGCTTCGCCGGTCAACAGGAAACCTTTCTCAACGTCGTAGGGTCCGAGGAGGTGCTCGATCGGGTGGTGGGGTGCTGGGCCTCGTTCTTCTCTGAACGCGCCCTCTTCTACCGTCATCGTAAAGGCTCCCTCGCCGACTTGGGCATGGCGGTGGCGGTGCAACGACAGATCGCGTCGGACAAGTCGGGCGTGATGTTCACGACCGACCCGATCAGACGCCGCACGGATCAAATGGTCATCGAGGCTGTGTTCGGGCTGGGAGAGGCGGTGGTGTCGGGCATGGTCACTCCCGACAATTACGTGGTACGGCGCGATGGGCGTCTGAAAAAGGCGCAGGTGGGAAGTCAGGACAAAAAGGTCGTGCGCAACGAGAACGGAGGGACCATGATCCTGGATCTCGACGAAGATGCGGCTTCCGCCCGGGTGCTCGATGACGTCGAGCTC
This sequence comes from Acidimicrobiia bacterium, assembly GCA_036374335.1. Lineage (GTDB taxonomy): Bacteria > Actinomycetota > Acidimicrobiia > Spongiisociales > ZC4RG35 > JANQRA01. The sequence goes on along the minus strand of DASUUC010000004.1, from coordinate 27,228 downwards.
GCCCGGCTCGCCTCGGTAGGGCTTCAGATCGAGGAGACACTCGGATCGCCCCAGGACATCGAATGGGCCTTCGAGGATGACGAGCTCTATGTCCTCCAGTCCCGCCCCATCACGGCCTGACCTCCATGGTTGAGCCATGAGCATCTTCGACTACGAGCGACCGGGGACTCTCGCTGAAGCAAGCGAGGCACTCCGCCGCGACGATGCCGTTGCCCTCGCCGGAGGCACCGACCTGCTGGTGGCGATCCGTCATCGCGCCATTTCCCCCCTGGCCGTCGTGGACCTGAAATCCGTTGCAGAGATCGACGACGACATCATCCGTGACGGCGATCGGTTGACAATCGGCGGTGGGGTGGTGATGAGTCGCTTGGTCCATGACGAGCACGTCAACCGGTGCTTCCCCGCTCTGGCAGCAGCGGCATCGGTGGTCGGCTCGGTGCAGGTCCGGAACCGGGCGACCCTCGCCGGAAACTTGTGCAATGCGTCACCTGCTGCCGATACCGCGCCACCACTCCTGGCCTTCGCCTCGTCGGTGACCATCAGTGATGGCGATGCCAGCCGCACCGTTCCCGTTGCAGCATTCTTCCTAGGACCCGGGGTGACGGTGCTCGAGCGGGGTGAAGTGGTCCAGTCGATCGAGGTGCCAATCCCTCGCTCGAACAGTGGCTCGGCATTCGCCCGGGTCACCCGTCGGCGCGGTGTCGACCTGGCGACGGTGAGCCTGGCGTGTGTCGTGGACGCTTCCGGGCATGTCCGGTTCGGCCTGGGTGCGGTCGGCCCCACTCCGCTGGTGGCGGAATCAACAGTCGACGAGCTCGCCAGCGACGACGGCATCGACCGTTTCCTCGCCGTGACCAGCCCCATCACGGACGTACGTGCCGGGGCCGACTACCGCCGGGCCATGCTCCGGGTACACACCAGGAGAGCCTTGCAAGCGGCATTGGGCGAGATGGAGACGGCATCGTGACCCGAGAGCAAACCATCACCGTGACGGTGAACGCTGTCCGCCACGCGATCACCGTGCCGACGTCGATGACGCTGCTCGAAATGGTGCGCAGTCGTCTGGGTCTGACCGGCTCCAAGGAATGCTGCTCCGTGGGGGAGTGCGGTGCTTGCACCATGATCCTGGGTGATGAACCGGTCAACTCGTGCCTGATTCTGGCTGTCGAAGCCGATGGCACCTCCGTCATCACCATCGAGGGAATCGGTGCGGCCGGTATGAGCCCTCTCCAGAAGAGTTTTGTCGAAGCCGGGGCGGTGCAATGCGGGTTCTGCATTCCGGGAATGGTGGTGGCGGCGACTGCGCTGTTGGAGCGGGTTGCCGACCCGACCCTGGATGAGGTCCAGGAGGCTTTGTCCGGGAACTTGTGTCGGTGCGGGGGCTACTCGCGAATATGTAGTGCGGTACAGAGAGCAGCGACACCGGAAGCGACTGATGTCTGAGCAAGGATTGGGTATTTCGGCGCCCCGGGTCGGCGGCCCCGACCGGGTCACCGGGGCACAGCTGTTCGCCGCCGACCTGGCAGTCGAGGACGTGCTGCACGTCGCCCTGGTGCATCTCGAGTGCGGCCGGGCCGCCATCGAGAATGTCGACTCCTCGGACGCCCGGGCGGTGGACGGTGTGGTCCGCGTCTTTACCGGCGATGACTTCCCCCATCCCATGCCGAGGTTCGGGCCCCGTTTCGTCGATCGACCGGTCATCGCCACCACCGAGACCAAGTACCATGGTGACCCGGTGGCGGCAGTCGTAGGAGCCTCCAAGGAGGCGGCGATGAACGGCGCCGCCGCGGTCCGGGTGAGCTATTCCGAGCTTCCCGGCGTCTACACGATCGAAGGGGCTCTCGACCCCCAGTCGCCTCTGGTTGTCGAGCCCGAACTCCGCAACGGCGACGACCCGCTACGAGAGACCAACATCAGACAGCAGTGGGATTGGGGGTGGGGAGACGTCGACACCACGGAGGCCGATCTCGTCGTCGAGGAGACCTATGAGTTCCCGATGGTGACCCACTTCTCCATAGAGCCCCACGTCTTCATGGCCGCACCGGAGCACGGGGGAGTCACCGTGCGGAGCTCGATCCAGCATCCCTACATCCTGCAGCGGACATTGGCCGACATGCTCGGTCTCCCCATCTCCAAGGTTCGGGTCCACGCTCCCGACCCTGGCGGCGGGTTCGGGGGCAAGGGTTACCCGAAATATGAGCCCTTGGTGGCGATGATGGCCCTCGACCTGGGACGCCCGGTCCGACTCGTCCTCACCCTCGAGGAGACATTCCAGGCAGTGCGCCGCACCAACGCCCGACTACGTTTTCGATCCGGTTTCGCCAAAGACGGCCGTCTCCTGTTCATCGACTCCGTGAACGACTTCCTCATGGGTGCCTACGCCGACATCGCCCCACGAGTGATCTCCAAGAGCAGCTACTTCGCTGCCGGCCCCTACAAGGTCGAGTCGCTGCGGGCGAAGGTGCGGGGGCTGATGTCACACACCACTCCGAGCACTGCTTTCCGGGGATTTGGAGCGCCACAAATCGCCTGGGCCATCGAGTCCCAGATCGACGCCGCCGCCCGAGAGCTCGGCATCGACCCGGTTGACATCAGGTTGCGCAACCTTGCGGCTCCCGGAGAGGAGATCGTCCCGGGAGACAAGCCCGCCGACGGTGACTGGGCGCAATCGGTGCGGATTGCGGCCGAGAAGGTTGGCTGGAATGACGCTCTACCGGTTGGCCATGGGAGGGGGATCGCAGTCGGTCTCAAGGCGTCCGCCACCGCCGGTTCGTCGTATTGCATCCTTCGAATCCTCTTCGATGGCAGTATCTCATTGGTCGCGGGCACATCTGACATGGGGCAGGGGGCACGGACCATCCTCACCCAGCTCGTCTCAGAGAATCTCGGAGTGCCTACCGATCAGGTGACGCTGGTCATGGGAGACACCGCGGTGGTCCCCTTCGATTACTCGACCTCGGCGAGCCGCTCGACGGTGTTCATGGGCAGTGCCGTCGTCGACGCCTGCCGCAAGGCCGTCGGCGAGTTGACCCAGCTGACCGCAGAGCGACACGGGGTGGCGGCGGACGAGGTCGTGTTCACGCCCGGAAAGCTGTCGGTGTCCGGAGAGAACTACACCATCCCCCAAATCGTCCAGAAAGTGTTCGGCCACGTGCCCGGAGAGATCATCGCGGTGGGCACCCAAAGGAGCGAAGGCGACCCCGATCATCCCCTTGGTGGACCGGCTTCGTTCTACGAGTTCTCCTGTACGGCATCCGAGGTGGCGGTCGACCTCGAGACCGGCGACTACGAGCTGATCAAACACGTCACCGTTGCCGACATTGGGAGGGCGATCAACCCCCAACATGTCGAGATGCAGGACGAGGGGGCAGCAGTCATGGGGCTCGGCCACACGTTGATGGAGCATCTGCTCCTCGACGAGCACGGGCGCATCAGGAACCTCGGTGCGCTCGACTACCGGATCCCCACTTTCAAGGACCTCCCGGCTTCGATGCAATCGGTTCTCGTGGAAAACGGTGACGGGCCGGGACCGGGAGGGGCGAAAGGCGCCGGCGAGGGCGGCCTGCTGGCCACGGCACCGGCCATTGCCGCCGCAGTGGCCCAGGCCACGGGTGTCGTGATCACCGATCTGCCCATAACCCCGGAGCGGGTCTGGGAAGGGTTGGAGGAGCTTCGAGAAAAGAGGGTCAAGAAAGGGGTGAACGATGAAGACGGATGAGATGTTCGACCTCTCGGGACGGGTGGCCCTGGTCCCCGGAGGAGGTGGTGCCATCGGCTCGGCCATCGCCCGCGGGCTCGCCGACGCCGGGGCAGCGGTGGCGCTCGTGGGCAGGTCCCAGGAGCGCGTCGACGTCACCGCGAAGGAGATCAGCGATGCCGGCGCCACGGCCCTGGCGATATCTGCGGACGCAACCAACCCCGAGCAGGCGCAGGGCGCAATCGACCGGACCGTCGCCGAACTGGGCCGGGTGGACATCATCGTCAATGCCATCGGGGGTGGGGCCGGAGAGGTCCTCCACGATGCCGAGACCTACCCAGGGGACGCCTGGGACTGGATCATGGAGTTGAACGTGCGCAGCACCTTGTTGCCGACCCAGGCGGCGGTTCGTCAAATGATCTCCCAGGGCGAAGGGGGCCGGGTGCTCAATATCTCGTCCGTGCGAGGGCAGCTCGGGATCAATGCGGGCTACTCGGCCTATGTCGCGGCGAAAGGCGCAATCGACTCGCTGACCAGGCAGTGGGCAACCGAGTGGGCCAAGCATGGGATCTCGGTCAATGCCATCTCACCCACATTCGTCGACACTCCACAGGTGGCGTCGCTCCTCGGCGACCCGGAGTTCAAGGCGGGAATCGTCTCCAGAATCCCTGTCGGACGGGTGGGAACGACGGACGACTTGCTTGGGGCGGCATTGTTGTTCTGCTCCCCTGCGGCTTCGTTCATCACCGGCCAGATTCTGACCATCGACGGTGGCCTGACCGCCACCCAGTGAGTTTGGAGAGGAGTGCGACCATGGAGAACGTAACCGGCAACGTTCATTTCGAGACAGGACTGAGGGGCTGCAACCCCGGCTATGTGGTGACGAGCGACGGAGTGGTGGTAGTGGACACACCCCAGTTGCCGACACGCGCCGTTGAGATGCGACGCCGGGTGGAAGATCTCGGTCAGGTCAGGTACCTGATCAACACCGAGCACCATGTCGACCACATTTTCGGTAACTACTACTTCAAGGGTGCAGGCACGGTCGTCAATCATCGCGGGGTGTATGACAACTTCATGGTGGTCAGCCCCGAACTCGATCCGTTCGACTATGCCGCCGAAGCCATCCCCAGCGACGACCCAGAGGGTGAGGCGATCTTCCCCGATCGGGACGAGTACTACGCGGATCCCAACAAGGGCACGGTCGTCTTCGACGGAAACCTGACCCTGCATGTCGGCGACCACACCTTCGAGCTCATCCACACCCCCGGCCACACCCCGGGACAGCTGGCCGTCCACGTTCCCGAGGAGAGTGTGGTGTTCACCGGTGACACCATCTTCAGCGAATGTCAGACCTGGTTGATGACCTCCGATGTCGATCAGTGGCTGACGGCTCTGGAGACGATCAGAAAGCTCGACGTCGACCATGTCCTCCCCGGCCACGGCCCGGTGGTCACCAAGAGTTATCTCGACGTACAGCGCTCGAACCTGTTGGATTGGAAGGCCGCCGTTGCCGCCGCGGTGGCCAAAGGATGGACCCGGGAAGAGACCATCGAGCGGGTCAACTTCGCCGAGAGGTACCCCGTGGACATAGGTCAGGGTTACATGATGGATCACATCCAGACCCTCAACGCCGCCTCCCTCTACGACAAGATGACCGCGTAGGCACGAGGTGCGTCTCTACCTGCTACGACATGGCGAAGTCACCTCGCATCGTGGGGATGTCCCCATCACCGCGGACGCGGAGCGTGTGTCCTTCGTCGCCGGGGAGGGTTTCGCCGGACGTGAGCCCGGCTCCATACTCATCCTGAGTGGAGAGACCCGACGGGCGATCGACACCGCCGCTCAAATGGCGAAGGGTATGAGCAATGCAGGAGGAACCGTGCTCGGCCCGCGGGTCGCCTTTGCCTTACGCAACCCTGACCTCTATGTCGCCGGGACCCGGGTCAACATGGTGAGCAGCGCCGAGGCGTTGGCGGAACAGGTCGAGGGATTGACCCCGGAAGCGGTCGCGTCACTCGAATTCTTTCCCGAGTTCTTCGCTTCACCCGATCGCGTCGGATGGTGGTTGCGTCACGATTCACCACCAGGGGAGAACGCAGCCGCCCTCGGTGCCCGGGTCCAATCGTTCATTTCCAGTTTGACCGATCCCATACCCGGGGACCCACAGGCGGTGGTGGCCGTGACCCACTCGCCACTGCTCCGCGCCACAGGGCTGGACTTGTTGGGCCACGACATCGGTGAGCCGCCGTGGGTGTCGGGATTGTTGATCGAGGTCGAGCCCGATGGGCGCATGTCGGCGGGGATCTTCGACGGGAAATCGGGATGAGCTTCGAGGTCATCACCATGGGTCGGCTCGGGATCGATCTCTACCCGCTGGAGTCCGGTGTCCCTCTGGGCTCGGTGACCAGCTTCGGCAGGTTTCTGGGTGGGAGCGCGGCCAATGTGGCAGTGGCCTCGGCCCGGCATGGACGGAACACCGCATTGATCTCGAGGACAGGTGCCGATGACTTCGGCCGTTTCCTGGGTGAGGAGCTGGAGCGTCTCGGGGTGAGCAGCGAGTATGTAACCACGGTCGACTGGCTGCCCACACCGATCACCTTCTGCGAGATCCACCCGCCGGACTACTTCCCGATTACCTTTTACCGGTATCCCAAGGCACCGGACATGGAGATCTCTCCCGCCGAGCTCGACGAGTCGGCGGTGGCTGAGGCGGACCTGTTTTGGATCACCACCACCGGTCTCTCCGACGAGCCCAGCAGGTCTGCCCACCACGAAGCGTTGCGGATGCGCGAGGATGGGTCCGGCATCACCATTCTCGATCTCGACTATCGAGAGGCGTTCTGGAACGACCGGGCTGACGCCCAGCTGGAGATCTCCCGGGTACTGCCCCATGTGGACGTCGTAGTCGGCAATCTCGCCGAATGCGAGGTGGCGGTCGGAGAGTCGGACCCCACAAGCGCCGGCAAGGCCCTGCTCGACCGGGGACTGGCCACGGCAATCGTCAAGCTCGGCCCCGGTGGGGTGCTCGCTTTCGGTCGTGAGGGCTCCGTGTCGGTCCCTCCCGTCGAAGTCGAAGTCGTGAACGGTCTGGGCGCGGGCGACGCATTCGGGGGTGCGTTGTGTCATGGTCTCCTGGCCGGCTGGCCGCTCGAGCAGATACTGCAGTTCGCCAATACGGCCGGGGCGATCGTCGCCACCAGGTTGGATTGCTCTACTGCGATGCCCGACACGGAGGAAGTGATGGCGGCACTGGCCGGTGGGAGGTGAGCATGTCTGCGGACATCGATCGAATCAGAAAGATCAGAGTCGAGGATCCCGCGGCGATCGAGCGCGCGGCGGCCGCCCGCTCCCGACGGGGCCTTGGGGAGCGTCTCATGCTCATCGCCGCCGACCACCCGGCTCGCGGGTCGTTGGGAGCGCGGGGGAGGTCGGATGCGATGACCGATCGCGAGGACTTGTTGCAGCGGCTGGTGACCGCCCTGAGCCGTCCCGGTGTCGACGGAGTCTTGGGGACTCCTGACATCATCGAGGACCTGTTGCTGCTCGGTGCCCTGGAGGACAAGGTGGTGGTGGGTTCGATGAACCGCGGCGGTCTCGCCGGATCTGCGTTTGAGTTGGACGACCGCTTCACGGCATATGACGCCGACTCGATTGCAGCCATCGGGCTCGACGGTGGGAAGATGCTGGTTCGCATCGACCCCGAGGACCCGGCAACGGTCCGCACCTTGGAGCACGCGGCACGGGCGGTGTCCTCTCTCGCCGGCAGAGGACTGATGGCGATGCTCGAGCCGTTCATGTCGAACCGGCGGGATGGCAAGGTGGTCAACGATCTCACACCCGACGCCGTGATCAAGTCGGTGGCCATCGTCTCAGGGCTGGGGAACACCAGTCGTCACACCTGGATGAAGCTCCCCGTCGTCGACGACATGGAGCGAGTGATGCGTGCCACCACTATGCCCACGCTCCTTCTCGGTGGCGACCCCAAGGGATCCGACGACGAGCTGTTCGCAAGCTGGGAGAAAGCGCTGGGCCTCCCCGGCGTGCGGGGCCTCGTGGTGGGACGTGCCCTGTTGTACCCCCACAACGACGACGTCGCCGATGCCGTCGACATCGCTGCCAGGTTGGTGGCAGGGGCTGAGCCGTCCGGCGACCCCTGAACCCAGGGTTGCAGACACCGCTCAGCGAAGTCTGGCGCCCTGAGTACGCGCAGCCAGTCGCCCCCGTCAGTCCGTGGGCTCGTCGATGTGGGCCCGCTGCAGGGTTCCGCTGTAGTCGAGAAACACGGTCTTGACCTCGGTGAACTGGTCGATTGCCGCGGTGCCCGACTCGCGGTGGCCGTTTCCGGTGTCCTTGACTCCACCGAAGGGGAGATGGATTTCCGATCCGATCGTGGGCGCATTGAGATACACCAGGCCGGCTTCCAGCTCTCTCACTGCGCGCAGCGCCCGCCCGGTGTCCCTGGTGTAGATGGCCGCCGACAGGCCGTAGCGGGTACCGTTGGCCACCTCGATCGCCTCGTCGTACCCGTCGACCCGGATCACTGTGATCGTCGGCCCGAAGATCTCCTCCTGGGCGATGCGCATCTCGGGCGAGGCATGGTCGAACAGAGTAGGGGTGTAGAAGTACCCGCCATCGAAGCCCACCTCGAGCTTCTCCCCGCCGACTACGAGCCGGGCACCCTCCTCCACCCCGACCTCGGTGTAGGAGTGGACCCGGTCGAGCTGTTGGCGATTGATCAGTGGGCCGAGATTGGTCTCGGCGTCGAGAGGGTCTCCGATGACCAGCTTCTCGATGCCTTCCACCAGGCCGGCCACGACGTCGTCTGCCACCTTGTGGTCCACCACGAGTCGGCTGCTGGCGGTGCATCGCTGCCCTGCAGTCGAGAACCCGCCCCAGAGGGCTCCGGTCACCGCCTCGGAGACATCGGCGTCGTCGAGCACGACAAGTGCGTTCTTCCCCCCCATCTCCAGCGACACGTGCTTGAGGTCCTCACCCGCCGAGACGGCGATCTGTCTGCCCACCGAGCGTGACCCGGTGAATGAGACCATGTCGACATCGGGATGGGTGACGAGGGGGTGGCCGGCTTCCGGCCCGTAGCCGGTGACCAGGTTGGCCACTCCCGGCGGGACCCCGGCTTCCTCGAGGATCTCGAAGAGACGGACCGCCGTCAGCGGGGTGTCCTCCGCCGGCTTCACGACCACCGTGTTACCACAGACGAGAGCAGGAAACAGCTTCCAGGCGGGCATGAGCATGGGGAGATTCCAGGGGGTGACGATCGCTACCACACCCACCGGCTCGCGAATGGTCATGGCGAGCCGGTTGGGGAGACCGGATGGCACGGTGTCGCCGAACATGCGCCGGCCCTCACCGGACATGTACTCACCCGACGTGATCGCTCCCTGGACGTCATATCCGGAGTCCACCAGCACCTTGCCCATCTCCCGGGTGATGGTCTCGGCCAGCTCGGGCTTGCGTTCAGTCAACAACCTCGTCGCCCGAGCGACGATCTCACCACGCAATGGGGCCGGGGTCTGGCGCCACTCCTCCTGAGCGCGCGCCGCCGCACCCACTGCGGCGTCGACGTCGTCGGCGCCGCTGCGTTGGAACTCTCCGACGACCTCGCCGGGTCGGGCCGGGTTGGTGTCGAGGAAAGTCTCTCCGCTCGCGGCGGGCGCCCACTTGCCGTCGATGTAGTTGAGGAAGCTCTCGACCATCGTCAGGTATCTTCGACATTCGGTGTCGGCCGGTAGATCGGGCCACGTTCGATCACCTTCTGAGCGAGGTCCATGAGGCCCTCCTGGTAGATCTCGTGCTCGCCCATCCGCTGCACGTCCTTGGGCACCTGACCGGGATAGCCAATGAGCCGGTGCACCTCAGGATGCATGTAATACCCGGCGACTATGGCCAGGGTCACCGCGTCGTATCCAGCCGGATTCTCCTCGGCCAGAGTGGCGATGAAGGCATCGACATCCCCGAGATCGGCGGAGGTGAGAGCGGCTTCGAGCTGTGGGGCCAGATCGGGACGTGAGCCCAGCACCACGTCAAGCTGGCTGGTCCCCACTTGCATGGTGCTGGCTGCCGGCATCCCGTGAGCCTCGGGAATCAGGTGGTCCCCAATGGTCTCGAGGGCGCGCCGGGTGGTGTCACTCACCGTAGGCCGGATGCCGACGGTCTCGCTCATGCCGGCACGCTCTGGTTGTATCGATCCTGGACCATGTGCTCGGCCGTGCGCATTGCCAGGGCGGCGATGGTACTGGTGGGGTTGGTCCCGCTCGACGTGACGAAGACGCTGCCATCGACCACGTAGAGGTTGGGGACCTCATGGGCCCGACCCCAGCGGTCCACCACCGATGTCTCGGGATCGTCGCCCATGCGAGCCGTGCCCAGGAGGTGCCAGCCGGAGTATCTCATCAGCTGATCGGTCTCGACCTTGTGGGCGCCCGCCTCGATCATCGACTCGCTGGCTTTCTCGATGTGGAAGTCCAGGAGCTTGCGGGAGTTCTCGGAGACCTTGTAGATGAGCTTGGGGGCTGGCAGCCCCGAGCTGTCGGTGAGATCCTCGTCGAGTACGACTCGGTTCCCCGCATCAGGGAGATCCTCCCCGAACAGACCCCAGCTCTGCCCGCGTCCGAATCGCTCTCGGAAGAGCAGATGATGCTCCGGCCCCCACTCGGACTCGCCGGCACGTGCCGGCAGCGCCATGTTGATCGGGCCCCCGGTCGGGGCCAGCCCCCATTTTGCACCGCGCACGAACCCCCGAGACTCGTCGGTCTCGTAGAACTCGAACGATTCGATGCTGCAGCCGAATTGGCCCTGCCAGCTCTCCAAGTTCTCGTCGAAGAGACCGGTGACCGAGGCAAATGGGTGCATCATGAGTCTGCGGCCGACGAGACCGCTGGAGTTGGCCAGTCCGTCTGGCCATTTCGATGTCGCCGAGTTGAGCAGGACACGTGACGTCCCGATCGAGTTGGCGGCCATCACGACGACATCGGCCGGCTGGAAATGCTCGTTGCCGTCCTCGTCGATCCACTCGGCTCCGGCGGCCAGGCCGTTCTCGGTGACGATGCGCCGTACCCGGGCTCCGGTGATCAACTTCGCCCCGTGGTCTATCGCCATGGGCCAGTGGGTCTGGTCGGTCGATGCTTTGGCTCCCTCGTTGCAGCCCTGCTGGCAGGTGCCTGCCTGGACACATGGTCGACGCCCCTGATAGGGGCGGGAGAGGATGGCGTTGGGCTCGGGCCACCAGTGCCAGCCGAGACGATCGTGAGCCCGAGCGATCTCGAGTGCGCCGGTGCCGAGCGGGAGGGGAGGCAGCGGTGGTCCTGCCCCCGGGGGATAGGCAGGGTCGCCTTCCAGCCCGGAGACCCCGATCTGTGCCTCCGTGCGCTCGTAATAAGGCTGGAGCTCCTCGTAGGTGAGGGGCCAGTCGTCGGCGACGCCGTCCAGTGTTCGCACCTTGAAGTCCGATGGCAGCATCCGTGGCCAGACCCCCGCATAGAGGATCATGCTCCCCCCGACACCGTTGAACATGAGGGGGGCGATGTCGGACTCGTCCTCATTGATGGGATAGTCCTGGGGGAGACCTCTGATCGTCGGGTTGGGGAACCATTGCTTGCGTCCGGTTATCTCCCAGTCGGGCGAGGTGCCCCGGAACTCACTGCGGTCGTGCCACCGACCCTGCTCCAGGCACACGACCGAGAGTCCCGCCTCGGCGAAATAGCGACCTGCGATCCCGCCTGAGGCGCCGGCACCGACGATCAGGACGTCGGCTCGCTCCTGTCCCGGCATTGCTCTTCCTCTCAGTCCTGGCCGATGCCGGCCAGTTCGAGAAGGGGACGCATGCGATGGGCAGCCAGATCGGGGTCGGGAAGGAGCCCGGCACGGTCGGCCAACACCAGTTGTCGCGAGAGATGGACTATCGAGCGCGCCGACTCCAGGCCGTTGACCATGCGGAAATGGTCCTGGTGGCCGGAGAGATAGGCCATGAAGACCACCCCGGTCTTGTAGTAGAAGGTGGGTTCGGAGAACACGTGGCGGCTCAGTGGGAGCGTGGGAGCGAGGATCTTGTCGAACTGCTCGACCTCGTCCTCGTCGAGAGCCTGCACCGCGGCCGAAGCGGCCGGTGCGATCAGGTCGAACGCACCGAGGAAGGCGTCGCTGTGCCGTTCCCCATCGCCTCGTATCGTCGTGGGGTAGTCGAAGTCGTCCCCGGTGTACATGCGGACACCATCGGGAAGCCGACGTCGCAACTCGATCTCCCGCTCCTTGTCGAGCAAGGAGATCTTGACCCCGTCGACCTTGGCCGCGTTCTCCGCGATGATGTCGATGAACGCATCTGAGGCTTCATCGAGGTCCTGGGAGCCCCAATAGCCGGCCAAGGCCGGATCGAACATGTCGCCCAGCCAGTGCACGATCGCCTGGTCCGTGACGTGGCTCAGCACCTCCGAGTAGGCCTGCTGATAGTGATCGGGTTCTGTGCCGGTCGCCGCGAGGTGACGACTGGCCATGACCACCGGCTGGCCTCCGTGGCTCTGGATGAGATCTATCTGCTCGTGATAGGCATCGACGATCTGGCTCATCGAAGCCGGGCCCTCGGGGAGTTGGTCGGTGTTGGCGCCGCAAGCGATATCCCCACCTTCTGCTCTGGCCTCGGCAAGTGATCGCGTGATCAGCTCTCGGGTGGCCTCCCAGTCGAGTCCCATTCCTCGCTGGGCGGTGTCCATCGCTTCGGCAACAGGAAGACCCCACGACCACAGATGCCGGCGGAAGGCCAGTGTCGCCTCCCAGTCGACGTGGGCGCCGGAAGCCGGGGTGTTCTCGGCACGTGGATCGGCCACCACGTGGGCGGCGGCGAAGGCACGGCGACTGGTCAGAGGTTTGGTGGGACGCTCGTAATGCCCCGGCTCGCCGAGGGTGAGCCGGGTCAGGGAGCCGTCTTCGAGAGGGATGGTCACGGTTCTCGTTGACATCGTTGGGCCTCCTGATCCAGATTGGGGTGGAAAACGTTATCCGCCGGTCCGATGATACGCGACCGGCCGGATAGCGACAAGGGCGCCATCAGTAGGCCGGGATGCGAGCCTCCGGAGCGGTGATGACGGTGAGAGAGGACTCGCGGCGGAGGGCAACTGGAGACGATTGTGACAGGTACACCCGACTCAGCCTGGAGCCGAGCTGTTGCAGGACCTCCCAAGAGATAGTTCCCCGCACTTCAGCTACCTCCTCGGCGCTGATCCGGCTCTCGCCATCGACACCGAGCAGGGTGAACTCCGAATCCGGGCCGACACCGTCGATCCCGGTGACGTCGACGGTCAGTGAGTCCGACGACACCCGGCCCACCAGGGGAGCCCGCTTGCCGTGCACCAGGGCGAGACATCCCGGGGAAGAGGCCCGGGACCAACCGTCGGCGTAGCCGACCGGGAGAGTGGCGATCGTCGATTGCCGATCTGCCACCCAGGTTCCGGCATAACCCACCGCGGTGCCCGCAGCGACCTCCACGATGCGGACGGGATGGGCGCGAAGAGAGAGGGCGGGACTCACTTCAGGAGGCAGTGATCCACCTGCTTCTGGGTGAACCCCGTAGTAAGCGAGTCCGGGCCGGACGAGGTCCTGAGAGTTGGTGTCGGTGGCGAGAATCCCTCCCGACGCCGCGGCGTGAACCATTCCCGGAGCCACACCTCGCCGGCCGAGAAGAGAAAGCACCTCTTTGAACCGGGAGAGTTGATCGGTCGTGGCACCTGGATCCTCCGGGGCGGCGAGATGGGTCCATACTCCTGCCAGAGACGTCTGGTTCTCGTCCACGATCGCGGTGACCGCCGCCATGGCGCTGTCGGGTGCCACTCCACCCCGGGTCATCCCGGTATCGATCTCGACATGGACTGACAGCGTCGGATCGTCCGGGGACAGCCAGTCGGGAATGGCCTGTGCCTCGTCGACGGAGCCGATCGATACGTCGACGCGGTGGGCAGCCATGGTCGACACCTGCCCACTCGGCACCGGGTAGAGAACCAGAATCCGTCCCTGGTAGCCGTCTGCCCGGAGCCTGATCGCCTCTCCGGCGTCGGCGACGAAGAGCCACTCCGCTCCGCCGGAGACGGCACATCGTGCCGCCATCTCCAGCCCGTGCCCGTAGCCGTCGGCCTTCACCACGGCCCCAAGGGTCGTGGGCCTCACGTAGGAACGGAGCGCGGCCGCGTTTGCAGTGAGCGCATCGACGTCGACCTCCACCCAGACCGACCTTTCCAGAGGTGGCAGCCCAGCGTGCTCCAAGGAGCGATCGATGTGACCGCTCACCTCAGGCTTCCGCCCCCGACTGGTTCATCCAACTGTGGAGAGCATCACGCATGATTCCGGCTGTCGACCCGATCCCCGTCCACCGCTCGAAGGCGATCTCACCCTGGCGGACCAGCATCTCCAGGCCATTGCATACCGCTAGCCCTCGAGCAGTCGCCTCCCTGACAAGAGGAGTCTCGGGCGGGACATATACCAGGTCGAACACCAACGCGTCCCGAGGAAGTGGTGTGACGTCGAACGCCACTTCGTCGACCGTCATGCCAACGGTCGTGGCGTTCACGGCGATGCCGGCAGATCCCATCGCCTCGGGCAGTGCCGGGTCGTCGAGGGATCCGGCGATGACCGTTCCGTGGACTCCGAGGCTCTCCGCCAGGTCCCGGGCGCGGTCGGTGCTCCGGTTGGCGACAAATACCGAGTCGACACCGGCGTCGAGCAAAGCCCAGACCACCGCACGGGCCGCACCTCCCGCGCCAAACACCACCGCAGAGCGTCCCGTCACCGACACCTCCATCGAAGTCACCGCCGACATGAACCCCGAGGCGTCGGTGTTGAAGCCAACCAGCGAGCCGTCGTCGCGGCGCAGACCGTTGTTGACCGCCCCGATCGCTGCCGCCCCCGATTCAACTTCGTCGAGGTACTGCAGTGCCACCTGCTTGTAAGGAGCGGTCACACCGAAACCCAGCCACTCAGGTTGACGCGCCTGCTCGAAGAAAGGGCGCACCTCGCCTGGTTCGATGGCACGAAGCTCGAAGTCGGCGTCTATGCCGTGGGCGGCGAACGCCGCGTTGTGCATGACGGCAGAATGACGCCGCCGCAGCGGGTTGCCGATGAGGGCGACCCGTCGAGTCACTGGTCTGTGGGAAATCGGACGTGGGGGATGATGTGGGTGGCCCACTGCTCTAGTTGAGCCGGGTCGGGAGTCATGGTGTGGAGCATGAAGCTCTGCACTCCGGCATCGACGCGTGCCTGCAGGGAGTCGACGACCTCGTCGGGTGTCCCGAAGAGATAGACCCGCTCCAGGTATTCGGGGCCGCGGGCCTCGCTCATCACCCGCAGCATGGCTTGGTGTTGCTCCTGGCGCGCTTTGGCCGGGTCGTCGGTGCCGACGAAGTGAAAGAAGTTCTCATGTGCGACGACCAGCTCAGACGGGTCGCGGCCGTGCTCCTTCAAATATGCCTGCAGCTCCTCCCAGTCGCGGGCGATGTCCTCGGGTGGGCACGTGGGGCGGGGCACCCAGCCTTCGGCGGCCAGGATGCGGCGTTTCACCGCCTCCACGAAGCGAGGCAGATCGGGCGAGCCGGGATCGGCGAGCTGGGAGCCACCACCGATCCAAATCTCCGGACGCTCGCTGGGGAGGGGTTCGATGAGGACGTCCTCGATCGAGAAGAACTCGCCGTCGTAGGTGACGGTCTCGCCTTCGAGGAGGGGGACGATGATGTCGAGGATCTCGTCGGTGCGGGGGCCACGGTCGGACTTCTTGACCCCGGTGGCGGCGTATTCAGGCGGATACCAGCCAATGCCGGCGCCGAGGATGAATCGGTTGTTGGAGAGGAACTGCAGGGTGGCCAGTTGCTTTGCCAGCAGAACCGGCTCGCGGATCGGCATCACCATCACCGAGGTGCCCAGCTTCACTCGTTCGGTCACCCCGGCAACGAGAGACAGGGTCGTCAACGGCTCCAGAAACGAGACCGAGTAGAACTGCTTGGCGGCGAGAAGGTGATCGGTGATGAATATCGAGTCGAAGCCGATGTCCTCCACCTCACGGGCGAAGTCGATGATTCCCGACGCTCGCTCCGGCCCGTCGTCGGACCAGACGAAGGAGGGGAGGAACACGCCGAATCGTTCGATGTTCTCCGGCTGCTTTCCATTGTTTGTCATTGGTACCTCTCTGAGACCGGATCACTCACCTGTGAACCGGGGATCTCTCTTCTCGAAGAATGCCTGTGACCCCTCGAGCATGTCACCGGAGGAGAAGATCCGCTCCGACGCGTCGAGTTCGCGGGCAAGCCCTTCGTCGATTGGCATGTCGCCAGCAATATCTATCGCTCGCTTCGCCTCTCTCACCGCCAACGGTCCTCTCGAGGCGATCGTCTCGGCCATGGCCTTCGCCACCTCCACCGCCTGGCCGGAAGGAGCTACCCGGTTGACCAGCCCGATTCCGACAGCCTCGGCGGCAGTGAGGATCTCACCCATCAGGATCAGCTCCTTGGCCTTGGCTGCCCCAACCACACGGGGCAGCCGCTGCGTCCCCCCAGAGCCGGGCATGACACCGAGGCGAACCTCGGGCAGCCCGAGTTTGGCGTTCTCGTCGGCGACCCGAAGATCACAGCAGAGCGCCAGCTCCAATCCTCCACCCAGGGCATCGGCCTGGATGGCGGCGATGGTGGGCATCGGCAGTCGGGCCAGTCGACGGTAAACGGCCTTTTCCAACAGGAGCTTGCCCTCGCCGACACGTCCTCGCAATGACTCGAACTCTTTCACATCCGATCCCGCACAGAACGCTCGTTCTCCGGTGCCGGTGACGACGACACAGCGGACTTCGCCGTCGGCTTCTATTTCGGCGAGAACCGAGTCGAGGGTGCGGGTGAGCTCCACCGTCACCAGGTTGAGAGGCGGGTTTTGCAGGCGGACCGTTGTTATCTGCCCGGCCTCGACGACTACGAGGTCACTCATGCGCCAACTCCGAAATCGGTGGTGAGGCCCATTGGACCCTCTGAGAAGACCCTGCGATCCATGGTGCGCAGGTCATCGGAAACCTCGGGCACAAATTCCATGTGGGCGATCACGTCGGTCTCGAGGTCGAGACCATCCGCGATCTCGATGAGAGTCACCACACCATCACCGAGTGCGAACACGGCCCTTTCGGTGATGTAGCGAACCTGCTGGCCGCGCTTGTTGGCCATGTCGGCGCTGAAACTCACTTCGTCGACGGTCTCGACGAATTTGGGCAAGGATCCCTCGCTTTCGATCCGAAGTCGCCCGTCGGTCACTTCGACCCGCAGCCCGGAGGTGTTCAGGGTCCCGACGAAGCAAAGCCGGCCGGTACGTGCGCTGATATTGGGGAATCCGCCCGGGCCCCGGAGCCGACCGGGGAATTTGTGGACGTTGACGTTGCCCCGCGCGTCGATTTGGGCGAAGGACAGACTGGCGATGTCGAGCCCTCCGCCGTCGTAGAAGTCGAACATGTATGGCTGGTCGATCATGGCCTGATAATTGAACCCCGCTCCGCCTTCGTTGCCCGCGACGGGGACACCGCCGAAGATCCCCTGCTCGACGGTGAGCACGAGTCTGTCCTCGATCCCTTCCTCCCAGGCGATTGCCCCGATCAGCTGACTGATCCCGAAGCCGAGGTTGCAGATGTCACCTGGTGCGAACTCGAGAAGGGAGCGTCTGGCGATCACCTTGCGCACGTCGAGGGCAAGCGCGTCCCCGCCACCGGTGGTGGGGCGGCGAAGGGCCCCGGAGTAATAAGGGGAGTGGGGGGTGATGTATGTCTGGGTCTGATCGGGGTCGAGATACGCGATGTCCACCAGCGCACCGGGCACCACCACGGAGCGGGCGGGCAGCGACTTGGCCGTGGCGAGGTGTTTGGCCTGGGCGATGACCATGCCGCCGGAGTTCTTCGCTGCCATGGCCATGGCGAGCATCTCACCCTTGACGGCTTCATCATCCATGGTCAGGTTGCCGTCCTCGTCGATTGTCGAGCCCCGGATCACCGCGACGTCGATGGGGAAGGCGCGAAAGAACAGCCATTCCTCTCCGTTCAACTCGACTACTTCGACGAGGTCCTCGGTCGCCGTGCCCTGTTTCCCACCGGTGTGTCGGGGGTCGACATAGGTGTCCAGACCCACCGGGGTGACCAACCCTGGTCGGCCTGCGGCGATCTCCCGACAGAGTTGGGAGAGAACCCCCTGCGGGAACGAATAGGCCTCGACCTCACCGCTTTCGACCAGCTCGCCCAGTCGCGGCTCGTTGCCGATGTTCGAACCGATGGTGCGCTTCATCAGCCCGGGCAGCGCGAGTTGGGAGAAACCGCGATCGGCGAAGTCGCCGATGCCAACCACGCGCACCGTGGTGAGATCCTTGGGTGACCCTTCCGACCGATACACATCGGCCAGTGTGTCGATGAACAGCTGGGGGAGGGCGTGGCCCGCTCCGGATCCGCCGATGATCACCGTCGCCCCGTCGGGCACGGCGCGCACGGCCTCGGCAGCGTCGACGAGTCTCAAGCGGAAAACCTCGCGAACCGGGTCATGGCATGTAACCGCCACCATTGGGGCAGAGAGTCTGACCGTGATACAGGGACGCGGCATCGGTGAGGAGGAAGACGACGCTGGCGGCCACCTCCTCTGCCGTGGCGAACCGGCCCGAAGGCAACTCGGCGAGCCGGCGCTCGCCAACTTCGCCCTGGATGACATCGGTGGTCATGTCGGTGATCGTCACTCCGGGGGCGACGGTGTTCACCCGCACCCCGCTCGGCCCGACTTCCTTTGCCAGGGATTTGGCAAACCCGATGAGACCTGCCTTGGCCGCGGCGTAGTGGGCGACACCGGCGAACCCTATCTGTCCCAACCGGGAGGCCATCATGACGATCGACCCTGATCCACGCTCTACCATGCCGGGAAGGACGGCGCGGCTGCACAAGAAGGCGCCGGTAAGGTCGACGTCGAGAACCTGGGTCCACTCGTCGGTGGTCATATCGACCACTGGGCTCTCTGGCATCACGCCTGCATTGTTGACGAGACCATCGATCTTCCCGAAACGATCGAGGGTCCCCCCGATCAGCTCGGAGACCTGGCTCTCATCGGTGACGTTTGCCTGGAACGCCTCGGCCTCTCTCCCCAGGGCGCGAACCGCCTGCACAGTGGTGGCGGCGCCGGCCGCACCATCGAGATACCCGACTGCGATGTCCGCGCCCACTTCGGCGCAGGCCACCGCGATGGCCGCGCCAATGCCGCGGCTGGCGCCCGTGACCAGGACCACCTGGTCTGCGAGTGCGTCTGGGGCAAATACGGTCACGGGGAACTGCTCTTCAAGGGCTGCCCTCCAGGAGTGGCAAACGATTACCGTCAGATAGCGGCACCGTACCCGATCGGGAAACCCCTAGTCAATAGGCGACTCGCTGCGGGCGGCTCAGGCCCGAAACGACACGGTCACCGTCCCAAGACCGCCGAAGTCGGCGGCGAAGTCGACCAGATCCGGTGAATCGACGCGATGATGGCCGGTGAGGGACCCGGTCAGGATGACGTCGCTTCGTTGCAGTCGCTGACCTCGGGTCACCAGATGATCCGAAAGCCATGCAACCGCCGCCACCGGGTTGCCCATCACCTGTTGACCGCGTCCGGTGGCGAGATCCCGTCCGCTGCCAGACAGTCTGACTTCGATGCCGGCGGGGTCGACCGAGTTGATTGGCACGAACTGTCCGACGACGGCATAGGCGACGGTGGAGTTGTCGGCGATCCAGTCGATCACCCCGACACTATCGACGGTGCGGTAGTCGATGACCTCGAGCCCTGGCCCGATCTGATGAGGGCCAGAAAGCAACTCATCGACGGACTGGGGCCGATCGATGGCCTCCCCGATTCGGACGACGATCTCGGCCTCGACCATCGGCGCCACCATGGTCGCCAGATCGAGCTCCGGACCCGAAGCCAGGACCATGTCCGATAGTAGAGTGCCCACGATCGGGGTGGCAGGCGGGTCAGCGGAGGTCAGTCCGAGTTTCCACCCGGCCTGGCGCCGGCCGTCTCTCATCCGTTCGGCGACGATCAGCTCCTGGATGCGATATGCGTCCTCGATGGTCAATGACGGGTACTGCCGGGATGGAGCGGGGATGGCAGTGGCGTCGGCCCACGCTCTCCCGAGATCGTGGGCGATTGCCTCCAGATTCGGGGTGGTCACGCGTCGCTCGCGATGTTCGCAACCGAGTCGCGTTCGATGATCTCGCCTTCGAGGTGAACCGCGACGAGGTCTTCGCCATCCAGAGCCTGGAGAACCAGTGAGGCTCCCTCCCGCCCTATCTGATAGGTGGGAATACGCATCGTGGTCAGGGGTACTGGGCCGTACTCGGCCAGGAGGATGTCGTCGAGCCCGGCCACAGACACGTCGTCGGGAACGGAGAGCCCGGAGGCCAGGAGCTGACGCATGGCGCCGATGGCCATGAGGTCATTGGCGGCGAGGACGGCAGTCACCTCCACCCGGTCGAGAAGCTCAGCCATTGCCGCGCCACCGCCGGTGACCGTGAAGTGTCCGCTGGTTATGTGATCCGGGCTGGTGGGGAGGTCGAGCTCGCTCACTGCGGCCCGGAAACCGGCCTCGCGTACCCGCGACACCTCTAAGTCGGGGGGTCCGCCTATATAGCCGATGTTCCGGTGCCCCCGGGAGGCGAGATAGCGGACCATTTCGATGGCGGCGCGGTGATTGTCGAAATGGACCTTCGGTGCCTCCAGGAGATGATCGGAGAGAACGACGATGACGCCGCCGCGGGCCCGGAAACGCTCGGTGAGGTCCCGAAGAGCCCGGATATACTCGGGCTCGGTCAGGGAGCTCGCCGCGAAGACGATCGCGTCCACCTGGTGGGCGTGAAAGGCCCGCACATAACTGAGCTCCTTCTCCGGATCACGGTCGGAGCTGGCCACGAAGAGTCGGTAATCGTCGACGTGGAGCCCGTCTTCGAGCCCTTTGACGATGTCACCGAAGTAGGGGTCGGAGATGTCGTGGACGATGACCCCCACCGTCTGGGATCGCGCGGTGACCAGGGCCCGGGCCAGCCGGTTTGGCTCGAAGGAGAGCCTGGCCGCGGCGGAGAGAACCCTCTGGCGGGTCACCTCGCTGACAGGATGCTTCGAGCCCGACATCACACGTGATGCCGTGGCCACCGATACCCCGGCCAGTTCGGCGACATGACGAAGCGAGGACGGTGTCTCGCCAGTGGCTGATGTTGATCCATCCTGTTTCGTGGGCACAGGCTCAGGCTACTGTGACAGCCCTTGACCTGAAAACGTTTGCCACGACCCGATTCGAAGGCGGCGAGACCACGAGAACAGGAGGAGTGATGAGTGTGACGGATGTGGCTTATCGATCGGCGGTCGACCTCGCGGGTGCGGTTGCCAGCCGAGAAGTGTCCCCGGTGGAGGTCATGGAGGTGACGCTGCGCCGGGTCGAGGAGCGCGAGCCCAGTCTCAACGCCATTGTCCACAAGGCCTTCGACGAAGCCATGGATTCGGCCCGGGGTGCGGAACAGTCTCTGGGCAAGGGGGATTCTCCAGGTCCTCTCGCCGGCGTTCCCGTGGTGATGAAAGACCTCTTCGACTTCAAGCCAGGCTGGCCGGCCACATTCGGCGGCATACCGGCCATGGCGGACTTCTCAATCGATGGTTACTGCGTTTGGGCCGAGCGAATGGAGGCAGCCGGGGCGATCATCATCGGCAAGGGAAACAGCCCTGCCCTCGGCTTCCGGGGCACCTGTGACAACTATCTCTTCGGGCCCAGCCGCAACCCCTTCGACACCACTCGCAACACTGGAGGCTCTTCGGGTGGCTCCGCGGCCGTGGTGGCCGACGGTCTGGTCCCGATCGCGGAAGGCACCGACGGTGGTGGCTCCATACGCATCCCCGCCTCGTGGTGTGGGCTCGTCGGCTATCAGCCTTCCGCCGGTCGCGTTCCTGTGGTGGTGAGACCCAACGCATTCTCAGGTGTTTCCCCATTCGTCTACGAAGGCCCGATCACCCGAAGTGTCGCCGACGCTGCCCTGGCCATGGGCGTGCTGTCCGGGCCCCATCCCGGGGATCCTTTCTGTGCCCTCGACAAGCCGGGCTTTGCTTCGAGTCTGGGGGGTGGGATCGACGGTTGGAGGATCGCCTATTCGCCCGACCTAGGTGTCTATCCCGTGCAAACCGAGGTGGCCGCCGTGGTCGAGGAGGCGGTCCGTGCCTTCGAGGACGCCGGCGCCGAGGTGGTGGAGGTCGACATCGACATCGATCTCGATCAACGCCAGCTCTCCGATCTCTGGTCTCGTCTCATCCTGCCTCTGAGCCTCGATGCCTTCGCCAACCTGGCCGAGGGTGGGCTCGACATCCTCGGGGAGCATCGTTCCGACCTCCCGCCCGAGTTTCTGTATTGGGCAGATCACGTGGCGTCGATGTCAACCATGGAGTACTTCGACGACAACTCGCGTCGCACCCTCGTCTTCGACGCATTGCAGGTGATCATGGCGGAATACGACCTGCTGGTCTCACCCACTCTGGCCTGCCTGCCGGTCGAGAACCTCACCAATGGAGAGACCAAGGGACCGACAGTGATCGAGGGTGTCGAGGTCGATCCGGTGATCGGCTGGTGCATGACCTACTTCACCAATTTCACCGGGCACCCGGCCGTCTCCCTGCCGGCGGGGCTGTCCGACGGGTTGCCGGTCGGCATGCAGGTCATCGGGCGACGAGGCGCCGACCTGGACGTCTTCCGGGCGGCGGCAGCTTTCGAGCGGGCCCGACCCTGGGATCACATCTACGAGATACCGGCCAACCGGGTCCTCGGTTGACTCTTGGACGCGAATGAGACGCCGTAACTCCCACATATGGGAGCCACAGCATTAGGAACGCGATCAGTCGGTGGTGATGCGGGTGTAGGCCGCGGCGACGAAGACGATCATGGCCCCGAAGAGGATCTGGCGCACCGCCTCCGGATAGCCGAGGGACGACAGGATCGAGGAGATCACCGTCAAGATGAGGGCGCCGATCATGGTGCCGCTGTAGTTGCCCCGCCCACCGAAGATGGATGTCCCCCCGATCACCGCGGCGGCCACCGAGGGAAGCAGGGCCG
Source organism: Acidimicrobiia bacterium (assembly GCA_036374335.1). Taxonomy (GTDB): domain Bacteria; phylum Actinomycetota; class Acidimicrobiia; order Spongiisociales; family ZC4RG35; genus JANQRA01. The sequence continues at coordinate 4,421 of DASUUC010000004.1, read as the reverse complement.
AGTTGGCCAGGGTCACGCTGGCCACGTTGGTCAGCCCCGAGTAGAGGAAGCCGGCGATGCCGGCGAGGACGGCGGAGATAACGTAGAGGACGGTCAGCACCTGCCACGACTTCGCCCCTGACAGCCGGGAGGCCACCTCGTTGTCACCGATGGCATAGAGGAGACGGCCAAACCCGGTTCGGCTGAGCAGGAACATGATGATCAAAGCCAGCGGAACGAAGAGGATGAGGCTGACCGGCAGGAACCCGAACTCGATGTTTGCCCCCAACTGCCGGAACTCGGTGGGGACTCCCGATCCCGTTTGGACCCTGAGCAGCTGCCAGACGTTGGCCAGTCCAAGGACGACCAGGCTCATCCCCAGAGTCATGATCAGCGGGTGAACGCGGAACACCCCGGCCCCGACCCCGTTGACGAAACCGACCACCGCCGACACGGCGAGGGCGGTGAGGATCGCCACGGGCAGGCCCAAGTCCCCGACCAGCGTCGCCACCAGGAAACCCGACATCGACGCCACTGCCCCGACCGAGAGGTCGATGCCGGCGGTGAGCATGGTCATCGTCTGGCATCCAGCCAGGATCGCCAGTGGCACCGCTGCCCGGATCATCACTCCTGCCCAGTTGAGGCTGACCGGCCCGGGGCGGATCACCTCGCTCACCGCAACCAGGATGGCGAGCAGACCCAGCAGTGGGATGATCGGTCGTTCCCGAAAGAGGGCTCGGATCCCGGCGGGCGTGAGCCACTCTGATCGTGTTGTCGGCGCCTCGGCGACGCTCATGTCTCCCTCCGTCGCATTTGGATGAGGCTGCCCACCATGACCACCCCGACCAGGATCAGTCCCTGGACGACGGTTGCCAGGTTGGTGTCCACGTTGAGGAACGTCATGTCGGTTCTGAGTAGCGAGAGGATCACCACGGCGACGATCGGCCCGAACACGCCTCCCGTGCCCCCGGCCAGGCCCACGCCACCGAGGACCACCGCAGCCACGCTCATGAGCGTATAGGGGCCAGGGACGGGCGTCCCGATGCCGGTGGTGGCGGTGAGGCTGAGACCGGCGATCGCTGAGAACAACCCGGCGAGCATGTAGGAGAAGATCTTGGTTCGCGACACCGAGACACCACTGCGAAACGCGGCCAGCGGGTCGCTGCCCACGGCGTAGAGGGAGATGCCCAGGCGGGACCGACGAATCGGGATCCAGATGATCCCGACGATGACCAACAGGGCGACAGCAGCCCGGGGAACCCACTGGGAGAAGAGAGGGCCGCGGGTGAGAGCGCTGAGCCACTGCGCCGAACCTCCGCCCGGCGTGTTGAGGACCAACAGCGCTGCGCCCGCCCACACGAACAACATCGCCAGGGTGACGACGATGTCGGGCACCCGGGTGAATACGACCAATGCCCCATTCACTGCGCCGAGAATCAGGCCGAGAACCAGCACCGCGATGACGACGATGATTGCGAAGCCTTCGCTGCGGTCCGCCATGAGGGTTGCGGAGACGACGCTGGTCAGAGCCATCATCGACCCGATGGAGAGGTCGATGCCCCGGGCGAGAACTGCACAGGTCTGCGCTACGGCCGCCAATGCAAGGGGAAACACCGAGATCGCTAGTCCCTGGATGCCTGCGGGGCCGTAGCTCGGCTGGATGATCTTGGTGACTACCACCAGCAGCACGAGAATGCCGATCAGCCCCAGTGTCCAAGTGTTGCGACGGACGATGAGGGCCAATGTGGCGAGTGATCGCCCGGTGGTTTTGGTCGGAGTGTCGAGCGTCGTGCTCATCGTTCGCTCTTCTCCACGTCTTCCTGACCTTCGTCTGCGCCGTGCGCCGCGGCGAGTACTTCTTCGGGAAGAGCGGCGTCCGAGCCCAGGTTGTGGGCGGCTCTGAGCAGCGTCGCCTCATCAGCGTCGCCGGCTGGGATCTCGGCCACCACTTCACCACCGAAGATGACGATGGCGCGATCGCACGCGAGTTGAATCTCACTCAGCTCAGAGGTGTAGAGAAGAATTGCTGCCCCGGCTTCGGCGAGCTCACGGAGAAGGGGATAGATCTGGTGCTTGGTGCGGATGTCGATGCCGCGGGTCGGGTCGAAACACAGCATCGTCTCGAGTCCGGTTGCAACCCATCGGGCGATGGTGACCTTCTGCTGGTTCCCGCCGGACAGGAAGCGGACCTCGCGCTGTGCCCGGGTGTCGATCTGGAGCCGGTCGATTGCCCTATCGACCTTCGGCTTCTCTTGACTGGTCCGGATCGGACCCCATTTGCGGAGCGGCGCACTGAAGGGAAGAGCGATGTTGTCGCGAACCGGCCTCTGCATCAGCAGTGCCTCGGCTCTATCGGCGGGGACGAAGACGATGCCTTTCCGAATGGCATCCGCCGGGTGGCGGAGTATGACCTCGTTTCCGTCGACCAGGAACTCTCCGGATGCGGGCCGTTCTGCGCCCGAGAGGATGTCGAACAACTCATCCTGGCCCTGTCCCTCCAGGGCGACAACACCGAGGACCTCACCGGGATACAACTTCAAGGACACGTCGCGGAGCCGCACGTGCGCCGCCAGATTGCGCACCTCGATGCGGGGTCGTTCGCCATCTGCTCGTTGGCTGGTCGCCGGACGCTCGGCCATCTCCGCCATGTCGTCGGCGATCTCGCCCAACATGAGCTCGACGATGCGATCCGCTGAGTCGGCGTCGGCGACATCGACGACACCCACGGTTTCGCCCTCACGCAACACGGTCGCCCGGTCGCACACCGACGCGATCTCGGTCATGCGATGGGAGATGAATATCGTGCACCGTTCCCCACCGCGCAGATCGTTGACCACCGCGAGCACGCTCTCGGTGAGGTTGGCGGGCAACGCCGCCGTCATCTCGTCGAGCATCAGCACATCGGGCTCGATCGCCAGCGCCCGGGCCAGGTCGATGATTCGGAGCGTGGCGAGGGGAAGCTCCCTTACCTTCCGGGTGAGATCGATTTCTTGGAGCCCCAGTTCCTGAATCCAATGACGGAACGGCTCGACCTGAGTCTGGGTCAATCGGAGGTTGGAGTTGATGTCGAGATCGGGGATGAGTGCCGGTTCCTGGTAGACCGAGACCAGGCCGCCGCGGCGAGCCTCTGCAGGGGAGTGGATCTTGCGGTCTTTCCCCCGAACCCTGATCACACCACTATCGGGGCGGACACCCCCGGTGAGGATCTTCACCAGCGTGCTCTTGCCCGCGCCGTTGGCTCCCATGAGGGCATGCACCTCTCCCGGGAGGACGCGCAGAGATGCCGACTCCAGGGCGACGACGGCACCGTATCGCTTCGAGACGCCAGTTGCCTCGAGGAGATATCCGTTGCTGCCTTGGCTCATCGTCGCCTTCGGTCCGGGGTCTGACGAAGTTGATGCGCCGGTGGTGTGCCGGCGCATCAACTCAACCTAGTCGGTGGTGACTATGCGCCCGGACCCTCGCAAGCTACGGCCTGTTCGGGGGTATACGTGGTCCAACCCTCGATCTCGAGACCGAGTGGCCACAGCGGGTCGAGCCCGTCGACCTGCCACGACTCCAGGGTCGCCTGTCCGTCATCGGTGACGTTGTCGGCGAGCACCGGATCGAGGAGCACGGTGTTGGGTTGAGGCGCGTCTGCGGCAGTCTCGACTTCCTCACCGTTGAGCACCTTGATCGCCAGGTTGACGCCGGCGCCACCCACGGCCGCGGTGTTGGTCACCGCCGCACCGACGAGCCCGGGGTAGCCCTCCTCATCGAGAAGCTGTGCCACGAAGGCGCCGAGGTCGGCTCCGACGATGGGCACGAACTCGAGCCCTGCCTGCTGGATTGCGTCGACGACCTGTGAGTCCATGCCGGACGTCCAGATGCCGTCGGTGCCGTCGTATTGACCGCTGGCGAGCCAGTCATTGATCAGCTGGGTCGTCGTGGCCGGGTCCCATCCGGTGTGCTCACCGTCGATGCTTGGGATGACAGTGATGTCCGGGTAGTTCTCCAGTGCCTGCTGGAAGCCAATGTGACGGTCGGAGTCTGCGGGGTGACCGGCGAGACCACGCATGTAGTAGACGTTGCCTTCGCCACCGAGTTGCTCGAACAGCCACTCCGCGCCGAGACGGGCGTACTCGATCTGGTTGTTGTACAGGTTGTACGTGCCTTCATGCGTCACAAAAGCGTCGACGGAGACCGTCGGGATGCCCGCAGCCGCCGCCTCGTCGAGCGCCGGGTTGAGGGCGTCGGGGTCGTTCGGGTTGAACACGATGGCATCGACGTCCGCAGCGATCAGGTCACGGATGTCCGAGAGCTGCCCCGCGGCATCGGTGTTGCGATGGATCGTCACCAGCTCGGAGACCTGTCCCGAGGCCAATGCTTCGGCGTTCGCCGTGCACACCTGCTCCTCCCGGAAGCCGTTGCCCACACCACCGCCGTTGGAGTAGCCGATGCGG
>DASUUC010000003.1:0-6633 GCA_036374335.1 Acidimicrobiia bacterium | reverse complement strand
ACCTCACCGAGACCCTGATTGAGGGTCACCACGGCCGGTCCCGTTGCCTCGTGGCCGGTCGGCTCGGGGAGCTCGTTGTCTCCCGAGAGCTCCGCGGTCAGTGGACGCCCACCTCCCAATACGGGCAATCCCATGGCCATGACCATCCCAACGACGGCTAGCGAACCGATGATCGTTCTGGTTGCACTCTTCCTCATATGAGGCGCCTTTCTCCCTTCACGTGTCACCGGCGTTACGTGCCTCGAAGCGAGATGGTTCGCGGATCAGCGGATGATGCTCACCGACCCAAGGTGAGAAAGCGGGCCGGGTTCGCCACGAAGAGACCCTCCGAGATGGCCGCATCGACCACCTGGGATATCGAGCGGTACAACGCAGACAGACCCGGGGCACCACCCAGGGTCGACCACAATGAGCGACGGGCTCCGTCGGTGCCCAAGAGGATCTGGTCGCCAAAGCCCGACTCGATCATTTGCGTGATGAGCCAAATAGTGGTCCCCGGGTCCCGGATCCCCTGGTCGTAACAAAGGAACACCCCGGTCTCCAACATGGCATGGTGATAGGCGGGATCTTTCATCTTGTCGGTGTGGGACAATGCGATGCGTTCAGCCGCGACCCCGTGGTCGAGGAGTCGCTCGATCTGTCCCATCCCACCCAGTCCACCCTCGGTATGAGTCAGCACCGGCGCGCCGGTGGCCATGTGGGTGATGGCGGCAGCCTCGAAGAGCCGCTCATCGCGGTCGGAGAGCGTCTCGGTCAGGGCGCCGACCTTGACCAGCCCCGCTCTTATCGAGGTGCGTTCCACCGTTTCGCCTCGATAGTCGTTCAGGTCGATGCCGTCCTCGATGTCGGCGGTGAACCTGGCTGCAAGCTGCTCGGGGGTCTCCTCCCTGGTCCAGGGCACGTGTTCGTAGTACCTCGCGGTATGGAGCCCGGTGGCCGCCACGACTCGCATTCCGGTGAGGACGCTGATCCGACTGAGCCGCTCGGGACCGCGTCCGGACGCCGCGGGCATGGCGTCGACCATGGTTCGTATCCCGGCGGCAACACAGGTCTGGACTTCGGCCACCGCCTCGTCCACCGAGTGGAGGTGGATGTGGGGCATGGTCTCCGCCACCAGCGGCGAGTCGATGATGAGATGCTCGTGGACGTAGGTCGGCCCGGCGAGCTCGGCGGGGAGGTCGCCGCCGATGGCCCGGATGAGAGGGCTCATGCGGACACTTCGAGCAGGGCCCCGTCGGCGATCAGCCGGTCGCGAAGCAACCCGAAAGGCACGTTCCTGACCAGCGCGGCATCCCGGGCGGCGAGGGCGGCCACGGTCCCCGCTGCCTGGCCCATCGTCATGCACTGCGCCATGGAGCGGATCGACGCCTGGGCGTCGTGGGTAGCCGAAAAGCAGCGACCGGGCGTGAGTGCATTGACCCCATCTTTGGGGATGAGCGACGTCAGTGGGATCCCCACCGCGCTGCCCTCGGGCAGGTACTCCCAGATCGTCCCCTCCCCGGGAAGGTGGTCTTCGATGGGGGCACCACAGAGACCGATCTGGTCGTCGAACTGCCGGGCGGAGAGGACATCGTCACGGGTGACTCGGTAGTCCCCGTAGACCCGACGGGTCTCCCGCATCCCGATTTGACTGCTCAAGGCGATGAGTGACGCCTTTTCGTATCCGGGGACCTTGTCGACGAGGAACCGGGCATACTCCAGAGCCTGGCGACGGCCGGCCATCTCCGCCTCGCTAAGAACCTCGGGGTCGGTGGCGTTGATCACGGCTCCATCAGACTTGCGGCGAACGTGGTCGAGTCGGGTCATGATCGTGGCGGTCATCCCTTCGACCGGTGTGATGTGGTCGCTGCCCTCCCTGCGAGGCAGCTCGTAGTCACCGGACTGTGTCGCCTGTGCCATGAGAGCATGCAACTCGTCTATGGAGATGGTGTTCCGTCGTTGGTGATCGACGTTGCCCATGCGAAACGTGGTGGTGAGGGTTTGTGCCGGGTCGACATCGCCGGCGAGCTCGTAGGAAAACCCGGCGTGGTGGGACACGTCGGCGTCACCGGAGGCGTCCACGACGACGGTTGCTTCCACGGAACGAAGGCCGGCTTTGGTCGCCACGGTCATCCGGGTGATTCGGCCGTCGCTCACCTCGACGTCCTGGACGAAGGCATGGAGCAGGACCTTCACTCCCGCCTCCACGGCCAGTGTTTCCCACACCACCTTCAGGTGTTCCGCGAGATATGTCACTCCGGTGCCGGCGCCATAGGTGTTGGGACGCTCCAGCACCGGTCCGAGGCGGCGAAGCCCGGCAACCACGTCGTCACCGAGACCTGCGACGACCTTCAGCGGCTGCTCCCCCGGGGTGTAGAAACCGTAGAAGGTGTCGAGCACCGCCGTAGAGCTGCCGCCGAGAAACGGGAGCTTCTCGATGAGCAGAGTGCTGGCTCCGGATCGTGCCGAGGCGATGGCCGCCGTGGAACCGGCGGCACCGGACCCGACGACGACCACGTCGAAGGAGCCAATGGTCTCCAGCGTCATCTGGCCGTGGGTTCGGTGAATTCGGGGCGCGAGACTTCGCTGAGCGGTGCCTGGAACCCTGGGTTCGCGGACATACCGACCCCTTAGTGGATGTAGGGCTGGAGGACGTCGCGGGCGATCAGGAAGCCGCGCTTGACCAGCTCGTCGGTTTTCTCGAAGTCGCGGTCCTCGTGCTCGATTATGATCGGCCCGTCGTAGCCGACCCGGTACAGCGCGGAGAACACCCGCCCCCAATCGACATCACCGAGACCGGGCAGCCGGGGAATCTGCCAGCCGATCCCCGAAGAGAGCGTGCCGTTCTCGTAGAGACCGTCGAAGTCGATCATCACGTCTTTGGCCTGGAAGTGATAGAACCGCTCGCCAAACTCGTAGATGGCGCTCTCCATGTCGATCATCAGCCACACCAGGTGGGAGGGGTCGAAGTTGAGGCCGATGGTCTCGCCGAACTCGTCGAACATGCGACGCCAGATCTTGGGGTTGTAGGCCAGGTTGTGCCCCGAGGGCCACTCATCCTTGGAGAAGATCATCGGGCAGTTCTCGATGGCCACCCTGACCCCGGCGTCCTCGGCTGCGGAGATGATCTCGGGCCAGACCCTGGTGGCCTTCTCCCAGTTCTCGTCCTGGGTGAGGGAGCTGTCGGCCCCGATGAAGGTGTTGACCACGCCGACGTTCATCTTCCCCGCGGCCACGATCACCTTCTTGAGGTGGTCGATGACCATCCGGGCGTGGCCATCGTCTGGGTGCAACGCATTGGGGTAGTAGCCGAGGCCCGAGATCTCCAACCCCTTTTGACTCATGCTGTCCACGATCTCCGAGGCTCGAGCGTCGGAGATCCCGTCCACGTCGATGTGACTCGTGCCTGCATACCGGCGAGTGTCCCCGCTGGTCGCCGGCCAGCACGCGATCTCGATGGTCGTGAAACCGTTCCCGGCGGTCCAATCGGCGACCTCCTCCAACGGTGTCTCCGGGAATGGCGCGGTCAGAAGCCCAAGCTTCATTGGTTCCTCCTCATCTCTTCACTGATGCCCATCGCTGCTCGCGATGGCTCTTTGCTATGGCGTCGGTCACGAGCATCACGTCGTGACCGTCGACGAATGTCGGATATGTCGGCGCATCACTGGGCTGGCCCGCAGCCACGTCGGCATATACCTGGGAGAACAAGGCCCGGAACGTGTCGGGGAACCCCTCGAGGTGGCCACCGGGGTAGGCGATCAGTCTGACCGCCTCCGGGGCGTAGAGCGCGGGGTCGCGGCTGAGCACCTCGTTGGCCCTCCCGCGATGACCGATGAACAGGTCCTCTGGCTCGGTCGACAGCCAGCGGATCGCCGACTCGCTGCCGGCGATCTCGTAGCGGACGGAGTTCTTCTGACCGGCGGAGACCTGGGAGATGGTCACCGCTCCCCTTGCCCCGCCCTCGTAGCGCAGAAGTATCCCGGCTGCGTCGTCGCTGGTGATCTCCTCCTCGATCAGCTCATCGGAGTCGTCGACCGCGGCAAACGTCTCCACTGGCCCGGCGGGATGACGACGCACCGGGACCAGGGTGTGGAGGTCGGCCATGACCTCGACGATGCGCCGACCGGAGATGAAGCTGGTGAGGTCGAGCCAGTGCGACCCGATGTCGGCCACAGCACGCAGTTCTCCCGCCTCCTCCGGCTGCAGACGCCAATTCCAGTCTGTTTCCAACAGCAGCCAGTCTTGGTGATAGGAGCCGGTGATGAATCGGGGCTCACCGATGGCACCGTCGGTGACCATCGCCATGGCCTGGTGGTTCGCCGGGTAGAAACGGATGTTGAAACAGACCGCGTTGACCAGACCACTGTCTATGGCACGGGCAAGCAGATCTGCGGTGTCCTCGGAGGTGAGGGCGAGCGGCTTCTCGCACACGACGTGTTTGCCGGCGTCGAGGATGGTGCGCACCTGATCGGCATGTGCGTAGTTGGGACTGGTGACGTGGACCACGTCGATCTGCGGGTCGGCAGCAAGCGATTCCACACTGTCGTAGACCGGCGGCAGGCCAACCGACTCCGCCTTGGCCTTCGCCCGCTCCGGAGACGATCCCACCACACCAACGACTTCCACCCCGAGCCGCCGCAGCGCCTCGATGTGGGCGACTCCGATGAACCCGATGCCCACCACACCGGCCCTGATCTCGTTGATCCTCATCAGACTCCATTCGCTCGGCCCCGAGCCCGGAGCATAAGCAACGGGCTGGGTCCTCGGCGACCCCACCCGACCACTTGTCTATACAAAGTCAAAAGTTGTCTACTTATGTATTTGACACATGCAAAAGCATTTGGCACTGTAGACAAACGGTGCCCACCACCAAGATCCCGAACCCAGACTCCGACTCTCCGGGTGAGCTCCTCCATTTGATCCGCAGTGGCCGGGCGCGGACCCGGGGCGAGTTGGGTCAGGCGACGGGTCTGGCACGTTCCACGGTCGCCCAACGCATCGACGCGCTGAAGACCGCAGGTCTCATAGTGGAATTGGACGGGGCGGCTCCTTCCACCGGTGGTCGCCCCCCTTCACTCCTCGGTTTCAACGCCGACGCAGGCCTCATTCTCGCTGCCGACCTGGGTGCCACGCACTCGAGGGTCTCTGTCAGCAACCTGCTGGCCGAACCACTCGTCGACACCACCGCTGAGATCGACATCAACCTGGGCCCCACACAAGTCCTGTCGTGGCTCGACGAGACCTTCACCCGCCTGTTGAAAGAAATCGGTCGCCCGAAAGGCGATGTTCGAGGTGTCGGGATCGGTCTCCCCGGGCCGGTCGACTTCGCCCACGGGATGGCGGTCAATCCCCCCATCATGGCGGGGTGGCATCAATTTCCGGTGGCCGACCACTTTCGGACGACTCACGGAGTTCCGGTATTGGTCGACAACGACGTGAACATCATGGCGCTCGGCGAGTACTGGGTGATGGAGCCCAAGGTCGAAGATTTCCTCTTCATCAAGGTGGCAACCGGAATCGGCTCCGGCCTGATCCTGGGAGGTCGTCTCCATCGCGGGGCGAAAGGCGCCGCCGGTGACATAGGTCATGTGAAGGCGACATCTGACGAGGCGTTGTGCCGCTGCGGCAACAACGGCTGCCTGGAAGCCACCGCGGGGGGTGGCGCCATAGCGGGGCATCTCAGCGAACGCGGCCACGAGGCGTCGGACACCCGCGACGTGGTCAGATTGGTCCAGACTGGAGATCGCGAAGCGATCCGATCCGTACGAGCCGCGGGCCGACTCATCGGTCAGGTGCTGGCCTCCACTGTCAACCTGCTCAACCCGGCCCTGATCATGGTCGGCGGCGACCTGTCCAAGGCCGAGCCCCAACTCCTGGCCGGGATCCGCGAGGTCGTCTACCAGCGATCCACCACCCTCAGCACCACCGACCTTCAGATCACGGTCTCGTCCCTCGGGGACCGGGCCGGCATAACCGGTGCTGCCGCGATGGTCATCGAGCACATCTTCGCTCCGGGGGCCATCGACCACGTTCTGGCGGGGGTCGGGTGATGGTGGGCGGGCTGTTCCCCGGTAGCGGGATGAATCGAAGCAAGGCTGGCCCAGCGGCAGCAACGAGAAGAGGAGGACAGATGAATCGAAAGATCGAAAGGGCGGCGGGACATGCCGACGAGGCCGACTAGAAAACGTTTGCCTTATCGGGATCGACCGGTACGATTCGCCGACGGCGGGTAATCGATGTCACGCATTCAGGCGTGCTTCGCTCCGCTTGCCATTTGGCACCATCAGGAGGAAATCAATAGATGAACAACTACACATGGTTCAAGAAACTGGCGGTGATCCTGGCTCTGGCCATGCTCGCCGTCGCATGTGGTGACGGAGAACCAGCCGACACCACAGGGGCCACGGACACGACCGAGGCCACCGACACCACGGAGGCCACCGACACCACCGAGGCCACCGACACCACCGAAGCGACGGACACGACTACAGCTGAGGGCGAAGGCGGCACCTACCGCATCGGCTACTCCAACGGCGGTGGTGTGGGCAACGGCTTCCGGGAGGAGCAGGTGTGCACGGCGAACGCCGAAGCATTGGCCTCGGGACAGGTCTCCGAGCTGGTGACGATCCATCGCAACACCGATGCCGCGGGGCA
>DASUUC010000002.1:0-41088 GCA_036374335.1 Acidimicrobiia bacterium | reverse complement strand
GTGGATTCGCCCGATGTGGTGGATTCGCCCGATGTGGTGGATTCGCCCGATGTGGTGGATTCGCCCGATGTGGTGGATTCGCCCGATGTGGTGGATTCGCCCGATGTGGTGGACTCGCCGGACACGAACGACTCAGCCGACTCGGTCGACTCGCTGGACAGCTGAATCTCATCGTGGGCGGGGGAGCCAGTTCGACATGTACCCGGCTCCCCCCTTCCGCCCTGGCGTAGCCTCTAACGGTGAGTATTGAGACGGCAGAGCCGCCCGTGACGACTTTCGAATCCAAATCGTCCAACCGGCGCTCGGCGTCGGTTCGGGTCAGGATCTTGGGCTGGTACGTGGTCCTGCTCGGTGTCTCGCTCGTTGCGGCGCTCCTCTTGCAACGCACCTTCTTGCTCGCTCAGGCGTCGACCGATGCCGAGAACGCCCTCGACCAGGAATCTGAGGAGTTTCGGGCACTGGTTGGGGGTATCGACCCCAACACCGGCGAGCCCTTCGGAGGCGACGTCTCGGCCATCTTCGACACGTTCCTCGAACGCAACGTCCCCCTCGAGGGCGAGGGCCTGCTCGTCTACGTCAGCGGCGACCTGTACAAGACCGACATCACCGGGGCCCTAATCGCCGGCCTCCCACAAGCTGCGAGCTGGGGACGCCTCACCGAGAGCAATCGAGGTGTGATCGATGACGGGGATTTGGGGAGCATCCGATATCTCGCGGTCCCCATCGGGATCGGCGAGCCCGAGAGTGGGGTCTTCGTGGTCGCTGTGCGGATGGAGAACCGTCTGGCGTTGGTGGAAGGCGTCATCCGGCTGGGGGCGATTGTCTACGGTTCGATCTTCCTGCTGGCGTCGGCTCTGGCGTGGGTGGCGGCGGGTCGGATCCTCCGCCCCCTGACCGATCTCATCGAGACCGCCATGTCGATCACCGACACCGATCTTTCGGGTCGAATCGAAGTGTTAGGTGATGACGAAATCGGTGAACTGGGGCGCACCTTCAATTCGATGTTGGATCGACTCGACGAGGGTTTTGCCTCACAGCGGAGGTTCATCGATGATGCCGGGCACGAGCTACGCACGCCCATCACCGTCATTCGGGGGAATCTGGAAGTAATGGGGGACGACGTCAAAGATCGTGAGGAGACGATTGCTCTCGTCACTGACGAGCTCGATCGCATGTCGCGGATCGTGAACGACCTCCTCGACCTGGCCAAGGCCGAACAACCCGACTTCGTACAGCCCGCTCCCATGGATCTCGGTGAGTTCACCACCGACCTCGTAACCAAGGCCAAGGCCCTCGATGATCGACCGTGGCTGGTGGAGAGCAGCGACCATGTGGTGGTGGAGGCTGACAGGCACCGCCTGAATCAGGCAATGATGAACCTCATTCGCAACGCGTTGGAGCACACACCGCCGGACACGCCGGTTCGCATTGGGAGCAGGCTCGATAGGGGACACGACGTCCGTCTCTGGGTAGGTGACGAAGGCAAGCCCATTCCTGAGGAAGACAGGGCCAGAGTCTTCGAGAGATTCGCGCGGATCGAGTTGGGTAGGCGCGGGACGGAGGGGGCCGGCTTGGGCCTGGCGATCGTGACAGCCATTGCCGAGGCCCATGGCGGCGAGGTCCAGCTCGAGAGTGAGGAGAAGATCGGCAACGTGTTCACGATCATCATTCCATCCCATGTGGCGATGCCGGCGCCGTGAGTCGCATCCTCATCGTCGAAGACGAGCCGGGAATCGCCTCTTTCCTGGAGAAGGGTTTGCGGGCCGAGGGCTTCACCACCATGGTCGTGGAGGAAGGTGTGAGCGCCTCCCGGATCGCGCGAGATGACGCCTTTGACCTCATGATCCTCGATTTGGGGCTACCCGGAATGGATGGCAGAGACGTTCTCACCGAAATTCGCCGTCGAGGTGAACGGATGCCGGTGATCATCCTCACCGCGAGAAAGAGCGTCCAAGACACGGTCTCGGGTCTGGAGGGTGGTGCCAATGACTACGTGACCAAGCCTTTCTCGTTTCAGGAGGTGCTGGCACGTGTCAGAGTCAGGCTCCGTGACGCTACGACAACGGATACCACGATGCTCGAAGCCGGTGGCATCACTCTCGACCTGCGCACCCGCAAGGTGACGGTGAATGGTTTGGAGATCGACCTCTCGGCACGCGAGTTCTCGCTGGCGGAGACACTCCTGCGACACCCCGGTCAGGTGCTGTCACGAGAGCAGTTGCTTTCCTTGGTCTGGGGATACGACTTCGAACCGGGCAGCAACGTGGTCGATGTGTACATCGGCTACCTGAGGCGCAAACTGGGTGACGCGGCCATAGAAACTGTGCGGGGCATGGGATATCGCTTCATCCCCCCTCCATTTGAGTAGTCAGAACCCTGGACCTTCGACGTACCCCTCCTCGTAGGCGAGAGCCGCCAGCTCATGGCGGCTGGCCACGGAGAGCTTTTCGAAGATATGGCCCATGTGGCTCTCCAATGTCTTCACGGAGATACCTAGCCGATGGGCAGTCTCTCGATACGAGTACCCGCGTGCGATCAGGTTGACCACCTCGCGTTCCCGGGGCGTGAGGCGTTCGATCGTAGAGCCGGCCGCGATGTCTTCGTCGATGTCCAGGAGATATGCGGCCACTTCGGGGGAGACGGGTCGCATCCCTTCTGCGGTCTCTTCGATTAGCCGGGGGAGCTCGTTGCTCAATGTGGTCTTGGTGATGTAGCCATCGACTCCCGCCTGCATCATGTGGACGACGTCCTCGCGCGATGTCGAGACGGTGAGGGCCATGAATCTGATGTCGGGTCGTTGTCCCCGCACCTGCTGGATCACCGCGGATCCCCCGCCACCCGGCAACTTCACATCCAACACGACCAGCTCCGGGCCCGTGGCCAGAATCCCGGTGACCGCGCTCTGAACGTCGTCGGCCTCGCCGACGACGTCAAAGCTCTCGTCGAGTACTGCCCTCGTTCCGGCCCGGACCACGTCATGGTCGTCGACAAGGAATATGCGCCGGGTCACGCCCCCACCGTTATCTTCACCTCGGTGCCAGTCGTCTCTCCAGAATCGATAGCCACCAAACCGCCCACCGCTTCGACTCTCTGATTGAGACGCACCGTGAGTCGGGACAGAACGGGACCGTCTATTCCTCTGCCGTTGTCACGGATATGGATGAAGGCCTTGCCGTTAACCACCTCGGAGAAGAGTGAGATGCTCTGGGCGCCCGAGTGTTTCACCGCGTTGGTCAATGCCTCCCGGGCGGCTTCGATGGCCGCATCCAGGTCCGGAGTGAGCTCTGCGTCGTCCCGGATCACTGCTTCGATCTCGACGCGATGGATGTCCTCGACGTCGTCGCGAACCGAGAGAAGAGCAGCCCGGAAGCTACGACCGAACTGCGACCGCCACTCCTCGATGTTGCGTCGTAACTCACGTTCCTGGCGACGCGCCAGATACCGCGACTGAGCCGGATCGTCGGCGCCCATGCGGATGGCGTGGAAGGTTTGAAGGACCGAATCGTGCAATTTGTTGACGAGGGTCACCCGCGCTTCGTGGGCGGCCACCTCCTCACGTTCGGCCGCGAGTTGGCCTTCGGCGCGTCGTCGGGCGATGTCATAGTCGCGGAGACGATCGAAGGTCCATCCGACGATGGCGGCGATGATGAAGAAGATGATGCTGCCGGCGGCACGCACCGCTCCGAGCTCGGCGATGACATGAACGGCGAACTGTTCGATGGCAAGCAGAACTGCAGCGATGAGAGACCCCGGCAGCCCTCCCCACAAGGCTCCGACGAAGACATAGGAGAGGGGCATGCCGCCGTGAAACAGCTCACCCGCCCCGGATGCAATGGAAGCGGCACCGATGGCAAGCATCACAACACTGTCAAACACGAACCACAATCCACTGGCGAGCCGTTGAGGGCGACTGCGCGCCATGTACCAGGTGAGGAGAGTCCACCCTGTGGCAAGGGCAAGCGAGACATAGACGACCCACCGCCGCGGCGGTGGGTCGGCGACAAGCGTGATCGTCACCAGCAGGGTCATCCAGATCCAGCCGAGAAAGCGGAAGACCACGACCATGCGACGCAACGTCGCCTCTAACTCGGGGCTTCCCCGGTGCTTGAAACTCCCCTTCAGCATTGGGGACAACTTAGCCAACAGTCTCTTACGCATGCCCCTACCAGGGCCTGGGGAGCCGCTGGTACGGCTCCCCAGGTGAGGTCCCCATTGTCGCTTCGAGGGACGGAGTACTTGCCCTGAAGTCCCCCTTATGAAACGTCATCATGTCGTCTCGGGGCGGCCATGTATATAGGGGATGTCCCCTATATCAGCTGCATCTGGCGCCACGCACAACGGCCACCGTTAGCCGGTGGCCGTTGCTCGTGTGCGAGGCCCTTAACGGTCCCGCGGCTCTTCAGAGGGCCTGATAGGTGAGGAGGATGCCGATCAGCGCCGCTGCTGTGAGAAACAATCTGACCATCGTCGGAATCCGGGCGGCTCTCACTGCGAGGGCGGCGAGGCTCACGCCAAGGAACACCAACGCCCAGGATCCGGTAGCGACCACCGAGGCTGTCATGAGCACGAGGGTTGCCGTGATCAGTCCGCCACTTGCGATGGCGATGCGGGCGACCTTTCCTGCCGGGTGTTCTGCCCAGGCGACGATTGAAGGGTTGGCGGTGGTCATACCGGGTCAGTATCGGCCCGAGGCTCACGTCAATCGAGAGGCCGACAGACCTATTCGCGATGGGTCAGGGTCCGCTGGGTCGGTGGTCGCTATCGATGAGACGTCGTTACGAAGTCGAGCTCCGATGACCGGCCGTGGACGACGCCGAGGTGCATGCCCGATAGGCCGCCTGCGGACAAGACCGAAGGCGACCCATCTGCTGGCCGGGGGTGATCGGGGCGCTCATGGCATGGACTGCGTCCGCCAGTTGGCTGGCAGAGATGGCGAGGTCGAGCCTGACTGGGAACACCACCATGTTCATCCTGTCCCAAGCACGGGTTCGAGCTCATGATTCAGCGTCCTGTGCTGGAGAATCGAGACAAGATAGCTGTCAGGTCGCGCTCGAGAGACGGCAGGTGATAACCGCCCTCCTGGACCAGCACCGTAGGCAGCTCGAGCTGGGCCAGGATGACGCCGGCCAGGCCGAAGCCGTCCGCGGTCACGTCCAGCGGCGAGTTCTCGTCCTCGACGCCTGCGTCGACACCGAGAGACACCACCAGGCTGTCACACCCCTTCTCCCCGACGAATTCAGCGGATCGTTCGACCGCCGACACGAACTCCTCATCACCCGATCGCGACGCCAGAGGCACGTTCATGTTGAACCCTGCTCCGCCGCCCGACCCGGTTTCGTCGCCGAAGCCACTCCAGTGGGGGAACCATCCTTCCCCGGGGTCGATGTGAACCGAGGCGTAAACGACGTCGCTCCTCTCGTAGAAGACTTGTTGAGTCCCGTTGCCGTGGTGGGCATCGATGTCGATGATCCCCACGCGGGTGGCGCCATTGTCGATCAAGTACTGAGCGGTGATAGCGGCGTTGTTCAAGTAGCACGATCCTCCGAAGTAGTCGGTTCCTGCGTGATGACCGGGTGGGCGGACCGCGGCATAAGCGTTGCCCGAGCCGCTCAACACCAGGTCGGCCGCCGTGAGTGAGGCGTCCACGGCGTATCTGATCCCCCGATAGGTGCCTGGTCCGATGGTGGTGCACGTGTCAAAGCAGTAGTTGCCGGCACGCGCCGCCCGGCTCCGTGGCTCGAACTTGCCGGCATGGTCGAAGGCTCCCGGATGCCGGAACGCGTAGGCGACCACTCTGTCCTGGCCATGCTCTTCGGGGTATCCCGCCGCCACCCAATCGGCATAAGCGGTCTTCAAATAGGCGAGCATTCCCGAATCGTGGACGGCGAGAATGGGTCCGTCGGGATGCTGGCCGGGGGAGGCCACCCTCAAGCCGGCAGCGTCGATGCCAGCTTTCATCGCATTTCCCCGCGCGGGCGTCTCATCGCCTTCGATGGGGATGCCGATCCACACCTCTCTGCCGGGATCGTGAGCGAGGCTGCCCTGAGACCAGATCGCGGTGAGGATCATCAAAGCCCTCCGATCGCGGTGGCCAGTTTGAAGACGAGCATGTCCATCTCCTGGTCGTCGATGATGAGGGGCGGTCCGATCATGATCAGGTCTCCCTCTCCGTTGCCGGCACACCCGGTCGAGGGATAGACCAACAAGCCCGCTTCCTTGGCCAGGATGGTGAGTCTCTCTGCCACCCGCTCGGTCCGCGGGAAAGGCCTCCTGGTCTCACGGTCGGCGACCAACTCCACGGCCAGCATCAGCCCGACACCGCGGATCTCTCCGACGGCCGGCTGGTAGTCGAGGGCATCGTGCAGGGCAGCCAACAGGCGGGAGCCCTTTGTCTCTGCCGCGGGCACCAGGCGCAAATCGTCCAATCGCTGGATCACGGCCATGCCGGCGGCAGCACCCACCACGTGATGAGAGAACGTGAGCCCGTGGACGAAGCCGCTATCGGCGAGCTTCGATGCCACCCGAGCCGACATGGCGCAGATGCCAAGAGGCCAGTACCCGCTGGAGGCACCTTTCGCCATGGTCATGATGTCGGGTCGGAGACCGAAATGTTCGGACCCGAACCAGCGCCCGGTCCGCCCGAAGCCCGTCATCACCTCGTCGACTATCAAGAGCACACCATGCGATTCGCATACCCCGGAGACCGCGTCCCAGTACCCGTCTGGAGGTGACGCTGCCCCACTGGCCGCGCCTCCAATCGGCTCGGCGACGAAGGCAGCGACCTGATCGGGTCCAAGGCGCTCGATCTCAGAGTCGAGGGCGTCGGCGTGCCACCGAGCACAGCCATTCGGATGCCCCGGATTGGGACAGCGATACTCGAGCACTCCGGGGACGCGTCCTCCCCTGTCCAACCAGGGGAGATACGGAGCTCGCAGGGAATGCCTTCCCGAGACATCGAGAGCTCCCCGGGTGTTGCCGTGGTAGGACAGGTCGCGGCCGATCACGATCCAACGTTCTGGCTCACCGTTGGCGAGATGGAAGGCCCGGGCCGCCTTGAGAGCAGTCTCCACCGCCTCGGAGCCGCCCGAGACCGGATAGATGGCTGGGCTGTCCATCGGTAACCGGGCAGCCAGGGCATCGGCATAGCGTTCGCCGATTTCCGAGGTGAATGCCGTGGGATGTACGTAGGAGACCGAAGCCATTTGCCGCGCGATCGCCGCGGTGACCCTGGAATCGTCGTGACCGAGGTTTACCACCAGGGCTCCCGATGCCGCGTCGAGGTACTGATTCCCTGCGGTGTCGGTTATCCAACAGCCATGGGCGCGTTCTGCCCGGGGGAGAGCGTGGCCACGTTCGAAGAGAGAACTCATTGCCGAAGACCTCTCCATCAGTCTCGCTGAGCGCGCACAGTAATGCCCCGGGTAGCGTCCCGGTCGCTGATGAGACAACGACTCAGACGACTTGGCATCGAGATCGGTGGTCTGCCCACAGGTCCGGTAAACGCCCTGACCGATGTCCCCGGTGTGATGGTGGGGCATTCCACGGTCGTCCGTGACGAGCCGGCCGTGACCCGAACCGGGGTGACCGTGATCGTCCCCCGGGAAGGCGAGATCTGGACCGACTTTGCCCACGCCGCCTGGTTCAACTTCAGCGGCAACGGGGAGATGACCGGGTTGGCATGGATTGAAGAGTCGGGTCTGTTGGGATCGCCCATCGGGATCACCAGCACCCATCAGGTGGGGTTGGTTCGTGACTTCCTGGTGAAGGCAGCTGTCGAGACCGGGCTCACCGAGGCATTTCATCTCCCGGTGGTTGGGGAGACCTGGGACGGTTGGCTCAGTGACCCCGACTCGTTTCCGCTCACGGAGGCGGATGTTCGCCGTGCCTACGAGTCAGCCACCGGCGGCCCCGTGGCGGAGGGCGTCGTCGGGGGCGGCACCGGGATGATCTGCCATGAGTTCAAGGGCGGGATCGGAACCTCGTCGCGGATCGTCGAATCGAAGTCAGGCACTTACACGGTCGGTGTCCTGGTTCAGGCAAACTATGGGCGTCGTGGCGACCTGCGGGTCGACGGGTTCCCCATCGGCCGTCACGTCGGCTTCGACGAGGTCCCGTCCGCATGGGATGAACCGCCCAACGGGGGCTCGATCATCGTCGTCGCCGCCACCGACGCCCCGCTCCTACCGATTCAGTGCCGTCGCCTTGCCAAACGGATCACTGTTGGCCTGGGAAGGGTCGGTGGATATGGCCACGACTCCAGCGGGGACATTTTCCTCGCCTTCTCGACTGGGAATCACCTGCCCGCTGACGGAGAACCGTGGCACATCGAGGTCTTCCCCCACCGGGAGATGGACGGTCTCTTCCACGCGGTCGCCGACGCCACCGAGGAGTCAATCCTCAATGCCCTTTGCGCTGCGGAGACCACGACTGGTCAGAAGGGGAGGGTGGCCCATGCCCTTCCCCTCGATCGTCTCCAGGAGCTGGCAGTCAGCTACCGACGGTGAACGGTTCGATTGTTCGCGAAGACGAAACCAGTGATGCCATCGTCGTGCGCATCGAGATCGGGCTCGTGGGCGGTGATCCTCGACTCGAGAGCCTCGAGATCATGAATCAGCCCAAAGCCGCCCGCACCGCGTGGTACCCACACATGCCATGGACACCCGCGCCGGGGGGAGTCGCCGACGAGCACAGGTAGACGTCGCCGCCCAGGCGATAGGGAGCCTTGCTCCCGATTTGGAGGAGCTTGCGGAGGCCGTACTGACCACCCCCGATGTCGCCTCCGACGTAGTTGGGGTTGTACTCCTGGAAGTCCATGGAGGTTCGGGTAGACCTCTTCAGGACGAGATCACGGAATCCGGGTGCGAAGCGCTCGATCTGATTCTCGATCTCCTCCGTCATGTCAACGGTCGACCCGTTTGGGACATGGCAGTAGCCCCAGGCGGTGTGTTGGCCTTCGGGCGCCCTGGTCTCGTCGAACAGCGACTGCTGGGCGATGAGCACAAAAGGCCGTTTCGGGTGCTCACCGCGGGAGACCGCCCGCTCGGCTGCGGCCACTTCGGCGTATTTCCCTCCGAGATGGACAGTGGCAGCTTGGCTGCTCAAGGGATCCTTCCACGGAATCGGCCCATCCAGGGCCCAGTCCATCTTGAAGATGCCAGGACCGGGCCTCCAATGTGATAGTCCGCGTGCGTTGAGGCGTGAGACGCGGTCACGGGCGATCTCGTAGGCGGCAGGCGGCATCACATCCAGAAAGACCATCCCGGCAGGCAAGTCGTCCACCGATCCCACCCTCCGCCCCACCTCGATCTCGCCACCGAGCTCGAGGAATCGAGCCGCCAGGGCAGCGCTGATTGTCTGCGAGCCCCCTTTTGCCATGGGCCAGCCATGAGAATGCGCGATGGCTCCGAGCATGACACCGACTGCCGCCGTGGCCGGCGCATGGAAGGGTGCGATGGCATGAGCCGAGACGCCGGCGATGAGGGCTTTGCCCTCTTCGGTGGCGAAGCGCTTGGCGAGAACAGCCGCAGGGAGACCACCGACCAAGGCCATCCGCGTCAAAGCCGACGTGTGCTCGGGGACGACAGTCACCGGACCGAGAGCGACCTCGATCATGTCGTTGATGTTCTCCATAATCGGTCCCATGAGGCTCAGGTAGTGCTCGGAGTCGGCTCCGAGTCCCTCGGCTGTCTCGCCCACGGATCGATGGAGAGCAGCGGCCCTGCCTTCGTCCAGAGGATGGGTGAATGGGATCGGTGATTGCACCCATTCGACTTTCAACCCGATCTCGTTGAAGAAGGGCGAGGCGACACCGGAGGGATGAATAGCCGAGCAGACGTCGTGTCTGAACCCGGGCAGAGTCAGTTCCTCGGTTCTGGTGCCTCCACCGATCTCTTCTTCAGCCTCGATGAGCAGTGTCTTCCGGCCTGAGCGTGCCAACTCCACGGCCGCCGCCAGACCGTTTGGTCCGGCTCCGACGACCGCCGCATCGAATCGAGTCATTGCCTGGATTGTGGTGCATCGGTTGTCACGAGAGGGTGATCAAACGTTCGCAACGCTCAGGCGGCCGCGCGGTACGAGCACGAGAGAAGGGAGCCGGGATGTAACCGGAGGACATGGACAATTGGGCCAAGCCGATCGATGCCTTCCCGGTCGACCAAGGCGTTGAAGGTACCCACGAGGGGAATGTCCAACGACGAAAGAAGAGACCGGGCCCCGGATTCGAGGCCCGGTCTCTGTTTAGGCAGGGTGTCGTTAGAGGAGTACTGCCTTGCGACGGATGTGCAGGAACACATATCCGACGACTATCAGGGTGAGCCCAACCACGATGGCAAAGGCTGCCAGTGCGTAGGAGATGACTCCCAAGCTGAGAGCTGTGGTCAGCGCGGTCGCGTTGATCCACGAAGCCCGTGCCTCGTTGGGGACCATCACGGCCTCACCATTCTCATCGAGGACGGCTTCGCCGTTCTCGTCGACGGCCGGGACTTCCCGGTCCATTTGGGCGTAGTACAGGCCCTCGGTGCCCTCGAGCTGGTGCTGGGTGATGATGTCGGCCTGGGCCCACATCGTGAACGGGCCCCGCACCGGGGTCTCGGGAATTGCGGCGTCGTCGGGTGTGACAACGTCTTGAGCGACGGCCTGATCCCATGTGTACCAAGCGCCAAAGATCCCTCCTGCAGTGCTACCGAATCCGACGGCGAATGCCAGGATCCCGGCTGCCAGGAGCACGAAACTCTTCTTGTGGGCGGTCTCCGCCCCGATTGTGCGGTCTTGCTGGACTGTGGCAGTCATTTCAATCCTCCGATCAACGGGTTACTGCCTATGTAGACATAATCGTCCTTTGTGAAAGATTTCACGAGGGCCGAAGGTCCCCCTTCGCCGGCCGGAAGTCCTACCCGCCGTGAGACCCATGCTCTCGCGGCGCGACAACCATCGACTCGGTATCGACCAGGTTCGGAAGGTCGCAGCGCAGGTTCGGGCACTCGGCGTTGGTCGACCACCGGACTTGCTCAGCCTGGTCGACCAAATCAGCCTGCTCCAGATCGATCCCCTGCGGCCATCGCGCCCCGGGCATCTGAGACGGGTGTGCACCAGGTCTTGGATTCCACGAACTGTTTGCTATAGCAACTCCGGTTCCACGACGTCAGGTGCCGGTGAAGTCGGGGTCCCTTTTCTCCATGAAGGCATTGATCGCCTCCATCAAGTCGTTGGAGATCAGGAACGACGAGTTCCATTGCGCCATGTAGTCGAGCGCCTGACCGATGGTGCGCCCGTCGTTGGCCTGCAGGATCTTCTTGATGCCTTGGGTGACGAGCGGCGAGTTGGAGGCGATCTCCGTGGCGAGTTGCCCAGCCCCTGCCAGCAGAGCCTCCGGGTCGTCGAACACCCGGTTCACCAGGCCTTTGTCCAGGGCCCAGCTCGCCGGGTAGTCGGCTCCGGTCATGGCCATCTCCGCTGTGACTCCGTTGCCCACGATCCCGGGTAGTCGCTGGAGCGCACCGATGTCGGCGACGAGCCCCATCTTGGTCTCCCTTATGGAGAACACGGCGTCAGCCGAGGCGAGCCGGATATCGCACGCCGAGATGAGATTGGCACCCGCTCCGATGCAGTAGCCATGGACGGCGGCGATGACCGGCTTTGGTGTTGCAGCGAAGGAGCTCACCGTCTCCTGAAGACGTTTGATCTCGGTGTAGATGTGGAAGTTGCCCTTGGCCGGTGATGAACCTGAGGGCTGAATGCCGGCCAGCATGGTGACGTCGATCCCGACGGTGAAAGCGGAGCCTCTCCCGGCGAGGATGATCACCCGCACCCGATCGTCGTCGTCGAGGTTGGAGACAGCCTCGGGGATGTCGGACCACATGTCCTCGGACAGGGCGTTGAGCTTGTCCGGCCGATTCAGCCAGAGAGTGGCAATGTGTCCCTCCCTGGTGACCTCCAGATGTTGGTACCCCATGAGCGGATGCTATCCAGCGGCAGATCGCCAGGCTTCGCGCACACGGACCCGACCGCCGTACCGGAGCAAACCACCTGAGTAGATCCGGCCGCCGATGACAGTTAACACTGCCAGTGCGATCACCGAGATGACCACTGCTGTGAGGTACTGCCAGAGAGGGATCGCCTGGAGGGCGGTACGGACCGGGACCACGAATGGCGCGGTGAGCGGAACGAAGGTGAACACGGTGGCGACAACGCCATCGGGATCGTCGAGAGCGGTGATCGAGACGAAGAAACCGACCACGGCCGTCATCGACATCGGCATGGCGATGGTGTTGGCATCCTCGGAGCGGCTCACCAGCGAGCCAGCCGCTCCGAAGAGCACTGCAAAGATCAGGAATCCGATGACGAACCAGACCAACAGGTTGAGCACGGCGCCGATCTCGATCGCCGGGAGGTCGAAGGTTCCCGTCACCCTCAGGGCGATGAGCGCCACGACGATGGTCCCCAGGAGCTGGACAATGGCAAGGGATCCGATGCCGAGGATCTTCCCACCGAGGATCTGCCAAGGACGCACGCTCGACAGGAGAACCTCGACAACTCGATTCGACTTCTCCTCGGTGACTCCGGTGAGGATCCATGTCCCATAAAGGAGGACGGCCAGATAGAGGAGAAGCAAGCCGAAGTAGGCGATGACTGTGCGACTCTCATTCTCTGCGGGGTCCCCCCGGGTGAGGGTGGTGATCTCCAAGGGGTCCGAGGTCAGGATTTGGATGATGTTGGTGGCGGTCTCGCCCTCCTCTTCTATGACCGACTGGATTTCCACGGTGCCCGCGGCGCGTTGCAGTCCATCCACAAACGATGACCCGGCGAATCCGCCGACGCTCTCCACGATGATCTCCTCACCGTCGACCAGCACCGCGTCGACCTCACCAGCCTCCAGGGCGGACATCGCCGTCTCTCGATCATCGAAAGCGATTGTCTCGAAAGCAACGGAGGGCGGATCGTCGGGCTCATCGGTGGCAGTGCCGAGGTCCACGGCCGTCGAGATGATGACGTCGTTGCCGCTGCCGACCGACCCGATCGTGCGTTCCGTGGTCCCCGATCCGAAGAGACCGGGGAGGACGATCAGACCGAGAACGATGAGGAGGGTCAGCCCGGTAGTGAGGAGATATGCCTTCGATCTGACCCGTTCGGTGATCTCCCGTAGAGCCACTTGCCACAGGGTCCTGAAGCCGGTCATCTCACCGCCTCCCGGAAGAGGTCGGACAACGACGGTGTCGTATAGGTGAAGTGACGGAGGTGGCCTTGTTCTTGGGCATGGGCGATGAACCCGCGCACATCGGTATCGGCGCTGATTATGGCGGTGATGCGCCGTCCGTTGGTTTCAGTCCGTTGCACGCCGTCGAGAAAATCGACCAGCGTCGACGGGTCGCCATCGATCTCGAGCTCGAGATGTCGGATCGGCGCTGAGTCCTTCAACGCCTCCACTTGCCCGTTGACCACCACCTCACCGGCGTTGATGATCGCCACGTCCTCGCAGAGATCCTCGACCAGATCCAGCTGATGTGAGGAGAACACCACGGCCTTGCCGGCGGCTGCCTGCTCGCGAAGGACGTCGGACATCGTCTCGACGGCGATGGGATCGAGCCCGCTGAACGGCTCGTCGAGGACCAGGAGCACAGGGTCATGGACGAGGGCGGCGGCAAGCTGAACGCGTTGTTGGTTGCCGTGGGACAGCGCCTCCACCACGTCGTCGACCCTGTCCCCCAACCCGAACCTGTTGAGCCAGAAGACCGCAGACGCCCGGGCGTCGGACTTCGACATACCGTGAAGCCGACCCAGATAGGCGAGTTGGTCACCGGAGCGCATCTTGGGGTAGAGCCCTCGCTGTTCCGGCATGTACCCGAACCGAAGCAAGTCGTTGGGACGTATCGGCTCGCCGTCCCACGTCACTGATCCGGAGTCGGGTTTCAGCAGACCAAAGACTGCCCGCATCGCCGTGGTCTTACCGGCGCCGTTGGGTCCCAGGAAGCCGAGCATGTGACCTCTGGCAACCTCGAAACTGCATCCGGTGAGTGCGCGGACGTTTCCGAACGACTTGTGGAGGTCCTCGACTCTGAGCACAAGCCGGGGAGCCTAGAAGTTCCCGACATATCGTCGCAATCGGTCAGTCGAGGAGGGTGGGACGAAAGAGCCGGTCGTGGGTGTGCAGCGCGTAGCGGTCTGTCATGCCGGCCACGTAGTCTACGGCCCGGGTCAGGGCGTCGGCATCGGCCACGGTGTAGGAGTCGGGGACCTCGTTGGGATGTCCCTGGTAGTAGCCGACCAAGTCCTGGATGACGATTATCGCTTTCTCTTTCTGCGCCTCGGACTCGGGCCGCAGATATACCCGTTCGAACATGAAATCCCGGAGACTTTCCATCACCTCGAGGTGCTCTTCTTCCATTCTGACCTCGCCCGCCTCATAGGACGCCTCCACCACGGCGGTGATCATCGACCCGATCCACTCCCGGGAAGTGGCGCCGAAGGTAGTGAGCGCCTTGACCGGAAGATCGTGATACTCGAGTACGCCGGCGCGTAGGGCATCGGAGACGTCATGGGTCAGATAGGCGATGCGGTCGGCGAAACGGCACAGCCACCCCTCCGGCGTCTCCGGCGGAGGATCGATTCTCCAAGAATGGGCTCGGACCCCGTCGAGGACCTCGTGGCTCAGATTCTGCGGTTCGAGCAGCTCGAGAGTCCGGACACCGTGAGCCGA
Source organism: Acidimicrobiia bacterium (assembly GCA_036374335.1). Taxonomy (GTDB): domain Bacteria; phylum Actinomycetota; class Acidimicrobiia; order Spongiisociales; family ZC4RG35; genus JANQRA01. Next base: position 26,396 of record DASUUC010000002.1, on the reverse strand, counting down.
ATGCAGCCACTCCTCACCGATCATCGGAGTCAGGGCATCCTCGCCGGTGTGACCGAAAGGCGAGTGACCGACGTCGTGGGCAAGACAGATCGCTTCGGTGAGGTCTTCGTTCAAGCCGAGGGCACGGGCCATGGCGCGGCCCACTTGGGTGACCTGGATGGTGTGGGTCATCCGGGTGACGAAGTGGTCGCCGTCGGGGTTGAGGAACACCTGAGTCTTGTGCTTGAGCCGGCGAAACGCCTTGGAGTGGATGATTCGGTCGCGGTCCCGTTCGAAGGCAGTGCGGAACTCGTCGTCTTCCTCCGGGTCCCCGCGGCCCACGCTCCCGTCTGCCTTGGTGGCGATCGGGGCGAGTAACTCGTGCTCGAGTCGCTCCCTCTCTTCTCTGGTTCGACGCAGCATCTCGGTCATGGAGTCGCGCCCATGGCCAAATCCGCGAACCCAGGGTTCACGGCGTCGCTCAGCGATGCTCTCAACCCTGGGCTCGCGGATTTGGGGACCGGCTGCCTGGTCATCCCGATCAGACGAAGCGCTCGCGGAGACGGCTCGAGACGTAGTCCATGGCGGCGACCACGATGGCGATCGCCAGTATCTGGGCCGCCGCTCCCCGGTAGTTGAGCAGATTGATGTTCTGCTGAAGGATGAGCCCGATGCCACCGCCGCCGACGAAGCCGATGATGGTCGACATGCGCACATTTATATCCCACCGATACATGGTGAAAGCGATGAACGGCGCCACGATCTGCGGCACGACGGCATAGACCACCGTCTGCAGGCGTGTCGCCCCCGTGGATCGAACCGCCTCCAAAGGACCGGAGCTGATACTTTCCACCTGCTCCGAATAGAGCTTGGCGTTCGCCGCCACGGTGTGCAGGGCCAGCGCCAGGGTGCCGGCGAAGGCGCCCAACCCGACCCAAATCACGAAGACCAGCGCCAGGATCAATGCCTCGATTGAGCGCAAGGTGTTGAAAAAAGTGCGGAAGATGTAGTACACGCCCAGACCGGCACTGAGGTGCCGGCGAATCGCACCCCAGCCACCAATTACGAGACCAATCACCGCGCCGATTACAGCCGGGATCACGACGGTGGCTGTCGTGTCGTTGATTTGGTAGACCCAGGCGATCACCTGGCCGACACCCACTGCCACCACTGCTCCGGCCAAGCCGACCGCAATAATGGAAAAGACCTGATCGACACCTGGGCTGACTTTCTTGGCGATGGCATAGGAGAGCTTGCTGGCCAGGATCGCCAGGGCGACCGCACCTGCGACGGCAGCGAGAACGCCGAAGGCAAGGGCCATGATTTCGCCCAACCGCTCCACGAACCTTCCCAGAAACGCCAGCGATCCCAGGACCGAGGCAACTTCGGCTCCTCCGATCACCATGACGCGGACGGCAGCTTGCGCGGCGAGCAGGAAGGCGGCGGCCGCGGCGATGCCCGAGCCGACTCTGAGCAGTCGGGAGCGTTCCGTTCCGGGAAGGGGGACCGCGGTGCGTAGCGCCCGGATCGCGAGCCAAACCAGGAGGAGCGTCACGACACCGAGGAGCAAAGCAGAATCTGGCAGCGAGTCGACCAGGGAGCCCGCTGCCGAGGAGGCGGCGAGCCCCAGCAGGGCTCCCATGGGTAGGGCCACGATTGCAAGCCCCACGTTGAGGGCAGGGATGCGCACGTCGCTCATCAGGTTCTTCGCCGCCAGGAAGGAGAGCGGCATCGCGATCATTGTGCCTACCGTGGTAGCGAGGAGAGCGAGGAATATGGTTTCGATGATCCCCTTCCACGTCGCCTCGGCATTTTGAGACCAACGTGGGGAGCGCAACATGATCTCGTCACCGGTAGCGGGGTCTGTCCGCCCACTGGGCACGTATACCGGACTCAAGATACTTCCCACGGTCTCCCGGCTCTTGGCGCGGATAGTCTGCACCTCCTCGTCGGGGCGGTTGGGAAGGGTGGCTTCGGCGCTGAAGGTCCCGTCGCTTGCCGTCCGCATCTGAGCTACCCGGAGTTCAATCCCATTCGGCGGGACGAAGGAGACATTGATCGTTTCATTGGCCCGGAATCCCTCGCCGGTGATGGTCACGGTGTCCCGGGGATTGGCACAAGCCGGGCTGACCGATATTGTCGCTTCCCCGTCCGACGCTGCGGGTGTGAAGCCTCCGGCAGGGCACGGCATGGCGAATTCGACGTCTATCGCGGTGTCGACGGTCTCATAGGTGAGCAAGTCGGGCTGACCCAGGGCGCGGATGACGTTGGAGAACCGGGCCTGGCGGACGGGATCGCCGATGCGGTCCAGCCTGACGTCCACCACCTGGAAGCCGTAGGCGTACACCACGAACCCGGCGACGAGCCCGATCACCATCCACAGGGTGCGTCGGAGTGGTCGGCGCCGTTGGGGCTTCACCTCCTCGCTGTCCCGGGTCTCGACCGGGGAGGTCTTCAGGTCAGCCAACCCGTTCTGCCTCCCTGCCGTAGATTTCTTTGAACCTCGCGTCGTCGATCTCCGAAGGGAGCCCCTCGAAGACTTTGCGGCCCTCGTACAGGGCGATGACTCCCTGTCCGTAACGGTGGACGAGGTCGAGGAAGTGGAGACTGCACAGCACCGTGACGCCTTCGTCACGGTTGATCGCCTCCAGATACTGCATGATGGAGTGGGCGAGCACCGGATCCAGGCTGGCCACCGGCTCGTCGGCGAGGATCATCTCGGGGTTCTGCATCATGGCCCGGGCGATGCCGACCCGCTGCTGCTGACCCCCGCTCAGCTCCTCGGAGCGATTGTTGGCCTTCTCCGCGAGCCCGACGCGCTCCAACGCTGCCAGAGCCCGCTCGCGATCGGCCTTCGAGAACCTGTTGACGACGGAGAGGGCCGGACTGGTGTAACCGAGCCTTCCCGCCAGGACGTTGGTCATCACCTTCGAGCGGTTCACCAGATTGAAGCTCTGGAACACCATCCCGATGCGTCGCCGGATGTTGCGCAGATCCTCGTGGTTGGCGGCGGTGATGTCCTCGCCCTTCCACAGGATCCGGCCTTCGGTGGGGTCGATGAGCCGGTTTATGCAACGTAGCAAGGTCGACTTCCCCGAGCCCGACAACCCGATAACGGCGAGGAACTGTCCTTCGGGTACCTCAAAGGAGACGTTCCGTAGGGCAACGGTCCCGTCGTCGTAAACCTTGGTCAGGTTCTCAACCTGGAGCATGAGTTTTAGGGGAAGGAGCCGGTGACGGCTCCCTCCCCTTCACGTTAGTTGCTTCGGTTCTAGAGGTCCTCGAGGCTGATTCCCTGATCGTCGACAACGACGCGAACGATGTCGTATTCGCTATCAGTCGCCGTCTCGATTCCTGACCAGTCATAGAAGTCCGCGTTGCCGATGGAGTCGAACCACGCGTCCGTCTGTGAGAACTCGAGAAGTGCCCCTTCGATCTGTTGCCGCAGGTCTGCGGGGAAGTCGGGTCCGAAGGACAGGGTGTCGTTGGGGATCTCATCGGTGATAGTCAGGATGCGCACCTGCTGGACGATGTCGGGGGCTTCGGTTCTAACACTGGCTCGAGCGTCCAAGACGCGGTAATCACCGCACCAGAGCTCGTCGTCTTCCGTTACAGCACAGCTCTCGACGAGGTCGTCGGGGATATCCGGTGGGTCGCCGAATTCCCATTGACCACCTTCGATCAAAGGTGGGCTGAAGAAGGTGGTGGCGAAGTCGACCTCACCGTTGTATACAGCCAGAGCTGCCGGGCCATGGTCACCCGCTTCGACGGTCTCTCCCGGTTCCACTCCGGCTTCATCGAGTGCCACTGAAGGGAACAGGAACCCCGAGGTCGACCCTGGGTCCGGGTATGCCCAGCTGAGACCATCCAGATCCTCCAGAGACTGGATGTCGCTGTCACGCGGGACCAGGAACTGTGCCCAGTACACGCTCCAGCCGAAGCGGACCGCCTTGAAGGCCACGTCCACCTGGCACAGCTGCGAGGCGAGCACATATCCAAAGGCAGGGATGAATCCCATGGTGTCGCTGGGGTTGGCGCACATCTCCTCGATCGTCGCCGCGTATGACGTCGGAACGCTCACCTCGAACTCGAGACCTGTTGCCTCGGTCAGGGCCTCGTCCATGATCTCACCGCCGGAGACGATTACCTGAGCGTCGACCGAAGGGACGAAAAGGACCTGAATCGGTCTCTCCGCGGAACCGAGCTCCGCGTCCATCGACTCAGTCGTCGTCGTCTCCTCGGTTCCGGCTGTCGTGGTCGTATCCTCGGCCGGGGCCTCCGTCGTCGTAGTTGCGTCTCCCCCACCGTCGTCGTCGCCACACGCAGCTACCACGAGGGCGAGTACCACGAGCAGTGCCCAGAGGGCTCTTTTCTTCATCTGTTCTTCCTCCTGATGTTTTAGGTCAGCGATTCGTGAGCGGGCCCTTCCCTTCGGTCAGCCCAGATTTGAACGCACGACCGCAGGCGAGGGTAGCTATCCGGATCGGCTTACAGTCAAGCGATTCACCAGCTCGCGAAATTCGTCGAAGTCGGTCACATCGACAGCTCCGGGAACTGGACGATTCCAGGGACGCACGAAGCGACACACGGTTGCGTCGGGCCGATTCGCCACCAGACCCGGGAGGACATGAGGTCCGTCGTCCAGGTAGACGTCACATTCGACCATCCACTTGTCCTCGAGGATGTGTATCTCTTCGGCCGGGATCCCGTGGTTTTCGATCCACTCGTAGGTGTCTGCCACTGCGAAGTCGGGTTTCGTGGTGATGACGACCACCTCATGGCCGGCCTCGGCCAGCGAATGGAGGGCTTCGATCGCACCTGGAAATGGCTCGAGATGCCAAAACAGAGAACGACCGTCCAGGTCGGAAGACCACCTCCAGAACTCCCCCATGTTCTTGAAATGGGTGAGATCGACCAGGTCGTTCCAGCGCTTGGAATCTCCGATTTCCAGTTCGGTTCCGAACTCTCTGTTGTAGAAGTTCATCCAACCGAGGGTGAAGTTGGCTACCACTCCGTCGAGATCGATACCTAACCGCATCCAAGGCAGATTAAAGGTTCGGGAGCGGTGCCCCCGACCCACTCGGGGCTCACTCGTCGTCTTTGAGATCGAGCGCCTTGGACTTCTTGTAGAAGTCCAGCCGGTCAACTGGCATCACCACCGACGACAGGATGTTGGACAGGTGGCGACTCAACCGCTTTATGTAGCGGTAGAAGAGGGCCCGGGGTGCGGCGTACCTGCTGGGCAGATCGGTCTGCACGAACTGGAGGACGTGGCTGTCGTAGTGCTCGGCGTCGTCATCGATGGTTGAGATCAGCTCATGGACCTTTTGGGCGTCTTCTGTGGTGAAGGCATCGAGCGTCCACTCGATCAGTTGGGCGACGTGGCGGCGATGCTTCTGCAATTCTTCGGTGTCGTCCCCGACGCTCAGGTTGGCCCCCATCCCGGTCAGCTCCCAGATGTCCTTGCATTTGTCGCCGATCCGCTCGATGTCCTTGGCCACTGACATGTACGTGAGCATGAGCCCCTGGTCGACCTCGGCTCCGCGGACCGTCCCGTGTACCAGCAACTCCCTGCGGACAGCCCGCTCGGTTCGGTTGATCTCCCGGTCGAGGGCGAGGAGCTCCTCACCGGCAGCGGTCGGATCGCTCTCCCCGAATACGGCCTCAGTCGCGATCCGGTAGGCGTCCTGGCACTGGGCGAGCATGGCGGCGAGCTGCAGCTCGACGTTTTCGAGTTGGTCGGAGTCGCGGAATATCGAGAACATGAGTTTCTCCTATGTGATCAAGAGTAGGAGCAACGGAAGGATGATGAACAGACCAATCACGTAGCCCGCCACCAAAGACTTGCGTCGGACCGCGGCGTTGGCGGTGACGGCGGCGAGACGAAGCGGTATGCGTCGCATTGGCGGCCACGGATAGAAGATGAGGATCCCCAACACGTTGAATGTGAGATGCGCCATCGCGATGACCAAGGCATCTGAGGAGTCGGCGGCGATCGATGCCAGCAGTGCGGTGACGGTGGTGCCGACATTGGCCCCCAATGTCACCGGGAAGGCGTTGGGCAGGGAGAGGACGCCCGCAGCGACCAGGGGCACCAGGATCGAGGTGGTGATGCTCGAGCTCTGCACGGCGACCGTCATGAGGAATCCCACAACGAGAGCAGCCGCTCCAGCTCCTTTGGCCAGAATCCCGTTGATGGCGTTCTCGATTCGCCCGGACATGACCGCCTTCATCTGACGGGTGATCATCCACAGGGCGAGGAAGATGGCCCCGATCCCCAACGCCAGCAGGATGCCGCCTTTGGCCCCGGTCCATCCAAGAGATTCGACGAACCCCTCGAGCCAGCCGGCCGGAGCGGCGATGGCATCCTTTATCGGGCTTCCTCCGGTGTCCACTGCGGGCAGAAGCCCATCGAACACCGAGGCCAAACCCTGGGCGATGCGGGAGATGACGCCGAACGCGATCTCGAGGGGGAGGAGAACTGCCACGCTGAGGATGTTGAAGTAGTCGTGGATCGTGGCCGCAGCCAGGGCTCGTTCGAAGTATGCGCTCTGCCTTACGTGACCCAGGGAAGCCAGCGTGTTGGTCACGGTGGTGCCGATGTTGGCTCCCATCACCATCGGAACCGCATAGTCGACGGGAAGCACCCCGGCGCCCACCAGACCGACGATGGTGGACGTTGTCACCGATGACGACTGGACCAGGACCGTGGCCAGGACACCGGCGGCAAGGCCGGCGATTGGGTTGGCCACAGACGAGAAGACCTGGTCGACGAAGTCGCTCCCGAAGGCGCTGATCCCTGTCTCCAGCGACTTGACGCCGGCGAGAAAGACATAGAGGAAGAAGAAGGCGACTGCGAGACGAACCGCGGTCTCGGTCCACGCCAGGAATGCTGTGCGCGTGCGAGTCTTCTCGCGTTCGACGCTGTCTCCCATGGGCGGTGGGCAGGGTACGGGACCGCGTTGCGTTACGCCGAGCGAATCACCGTTCTGTGCGGGTTTACCGGGGTAGAGCCCGCATAAACCCGCACAGATCGGTTTCGGATCACCGGTACTCTGGGTTGGGGAAGTCGAAGCGGCAGCCGGCGTCCCATTTGGAGCGCTGGTTGCCGTGGGCGGGGACCCCGCCGGCGTCCTTGAGCATGCGGGCGAGGTGAAGGAGGTTCCAGGTCATGAACGTCGTGTTGCGGTTGGTGAAGTCGTTCTCCGGCCCACCGGAGCCCTCATCGAGATATGACGGTCCCGGTCCTGCCTCGCCGATCCAGCCGGCGTCGGCCTGGGGCGGGATCGTGTAACCGACATGCTGGAGCGAGTAGAGGATGCCCATCGAGCAGTGCTTGATGCCGTCCTCGTTGCCGGTGACGATGCACCCCGCCGCCCGCCCGTAGTACGCGTACTGACCATGCTGGTTCAGCTGGGATGAGTTGCCGTAGAGCCGTTCGATGACCCTGGTGCACACCGACGACTGCTGGCCGAGCCAGATGGGTGTGCCGAGCACGAGAATGTCGGCGGCCATCACCCGCTCGAAGAGGGCTGGCCACTCGTCGGTCTCCCATCCGTGCTCGATCATGTCGGGCCAGATCCCCGTTGCGATGTCATGGTCGACCGCCCGGATCGTCTCGACCTCGACGCCCTGGCGGAGCATGATTTCGGCCGAGATATCCATGAGTCCCTGGGTATTGGAGACCTCGGGCGTCTTCTTCAGGGTGGTGTTGATGTAGATCGCTCGCAGGTCGTCGAAATCCCAGATGTTCTGAGTGGAGATCTCCTCCTGCTTGGGGGAGAGCGTGGTCATTGGGCGGCTCCTTGTCCTCGGTCGGGGTGGAGCCGAGAAACTACGCCGTGGCGGATAAAGATCTCGTCTAGACGACTTGCACCCAGGCCATCACCTCGGGGAGCCGTCTCCGCAGCAGGGCAGACGACAGCCACAAGGAGATGGCGTAGACGATCACGCCCCAAAGGATGGCACTGCCCGCGGCGATCCAGGGGGGGATCACCTCACCAAACGAGACGGTCAGTGCCACGACCGAGGCCGGGATGACCAACAGGAACCCGATGGTGAAGAAGGAGACGGTCTGGCTGACGATGGCGAGACAGCCTTGCTCGGTCGATTGGGCGAAGACATCGGTGCCCTCTCGGGGGAGACGGAGTGGTGTAAGCACCGAGACCATGTTGCCCACAGCCATCTGACATCCGATTGCTGACACAGTCAGAGGCGCCGCCAGCCATGTCCACTCCCAGAATCCGGTGAAGAGTGAGAGCAGGACTGCCAGCAGCGCGGTTTCTATGACCAGCGCGGTGCCAACCGCGAGGTTCTTCCCGAGCAGCATCTGCCGGGGGGTGGCGGGAAGGACGAACAGATAGCTGGCGGCATTGCGCTCCCATCCGAAGAGGTTGAGGGCGATGGGGAGGCCGACGAACAAAACGAGCACGGGGGCCATGAGCGGCGCCCAGTTGTTGTCCCGGATGTCGAAGAATCCGGTGGAACCCATGATGGTCCCGGCCACGGCGAGACCGACGAAGATCACCGTGCCCGTCCAGACGAGGCGCTGCCTTGGATCACGGATGTAGAACCTGAGCTCTTTGCGAGCGAGGGTGGGGATCACACCCCACGGCCCTGAGGTGAAGCCGGAGCGCCGGGCCCGGGCCGCGGGATGGCTTCCTTCCTGTGGCGTGGTCAGCATCCACCTGAGTAGCCGACGCCACGCCGAGGCCAGCACCAAGAGGCCGGCCGCCGCAGCGAACAGGAATCCAACCGCAGCAATCGGGTCGCCGGCGGCTGCTTCGACGATGGCGCGCTGCGCCGCCACCGGCGGGAGGACCACCGCCCAGTCGATGATCGGATTGGCCGCAACCGCCCCACTCAGACCCAGCTCGTTGACGGTGGTGGAGATGGATCGGTAGACGAAGAAGGAGCCGGCGGCGAGACCGAGGATGAGGAAGGTGGCGACATCACGGCCTCGCCGTGTCCTCAGGATTGCCGAGATCGCGGATGAGAAGAGCTGGGATCCCACGGCGAGAAGGCCGAGAAAGACAAGTGAGGCGGGAAGCACCATCCACCAGCCGGCGCTGAGCACGACTGAGTTGGCACCCAGCACCAGCAAGGGCACCACCGTGGCCGGGGCCACGAAGCTGGCCGCGGCAAGACCAGTCACCATGTCCCGGTAGCTGATCGGCAGGACCGCCAGTTGCTGAGGGTCGAGGTTCTCGTCGAGCGGGAAGATGATCACCGGGAGGGTGACCCAGGCTGCGAAGAACAGCAGCGCCCCCCACCCTGCGACATTGGCCAGGGCTTCGCCGTCGAGACCTGCCACCGCCTCCGCATACCCCGTGGCGAGATACCAGCCCGCCCAGCCGAGCAGGAGCGTGGCGATCGGAAAACCGAAACGACGCTGGGTGTCGTGCCGGACCCCGTTCCAGGTGAGAAGGGCTTTCAGCCTGACGAGGTTTCGTACCACGAGAGTTGGTCGAGTCCTTCGCCACCCACCGCAGCGATGAACGCATCCTCGACGTTCTGGGTGCCGGTGAGACGGCACAAGCCTTCTGGTGTTTCCTCGATGGTCAGCCGACCATCCACCATGATCCCGATTCGGGTGCACAGCTTCTCGACGAGATGCATCTCGTGGGATGAGAAAACGATGGTTGTCCCTCCGGCAGCCGCCTGCTGCAGGAGATTTCGGATGAGCCGGGCCGAAACGGCGTCGACTCCTTCGAATGGCTCATCGAGGAAAAGGACGGGTGGCCGGTGGATGATGGCCGCGCCGAGGGCAACCTTCTTCCTCATCCCTCGTGAGTAGTCGCTGATGAGCTTGGACCCGGCGCCGAGGAGGTCGAGCATCTCGAGCAACTCGTTGCGGCGCTTGAGCGACTCGGCTCGGTCCAGCCCGTGCATGGCGCCGGTGAAGTCGAGCAGCTCGGCTCCGGTGAGGCGTTCGTAGAGATTGAACTCCTCGGGCAGCACCCCGATCCGCGCCTTGACCTCGGTGGGCGCTTCCCATGTGTCGAATTCCCCGATCCCGACCGTGCCGTGGTTTGGGCGCAACAGTCCCACGATGCACTTGATCGTCGTGGTCTTGCCGGCACCGTTCTGACCGAGAAGCCCGTAGAACTCCCCGGGCATTATGGCCAGATCGACGTCGTCGACGGCAGTTGTCTTTCCGAACTTGCGCACCAACCCGCGTGCCCAGACGGCGGGTCGGGTGGGGGCGAGGTCGATGGCTGGTTCGTCTGCGAGGGGCCGGGTCACTGCTGGAAAGTATCGACGGAATACCCCGATAAGTGAACAGTTGAGTCGAGAACACCGTCCAAGGAGATTGGTCTCCGCACACATGACCATGACTTCAGCGGCCAATCGAGACGTAGTTTCATCTGCTCACGGTATCCCACTGCAACGAGTCCACGACCGGGGTGAATCAGTCACCGGATGACTGTACGGTGGTGCTGACTTGCAGTACCAAGCTCTCTATCGCAAATACCGCCCTCAAACCTTCGACGACATCATCGGCCAGGCCCATGTGACGACGACGCTGGCGCGCGAGGTCGCCGACGACAAGGTGGCCCATGCCTATCTGTTCACCGGCCCACGCGGTACCGGCAAGACCACCACGGCCCGAGTCCTCGCCAAGGCACTGAACTGCGAGAACCGCAGCAGCGACGGATCGCCCTGTGGGAAGTGCGGCAGCTGCGGCGCCATCCGCGAGGGCAACAGCCTCGATGTCATGGAGCTCGACGCCGCCTCCCACAACTCGGTGGACGACATACGGGACATCAAGCTCAGCGTCACCACCGTGGCTTCGGTGGCCACGTCCAAGCGCGTGTTCGTGCTCGATGAGGCCCATATGCTCTCCAAGGCGGCGGGAAACGCCCTGCTCAAGACCCTCGAGGAGCCGCCGGAGCACGTCCACTTCGTACTCGCCACCACCGAGCCTTACAAGCTCCTCGACACCATCCGGAGCCGCACCCAGCGATTCGACTTTCATCCCGTGCCGGTTGAGGAGTTGGCCGGTTATCTGAGCTCGATCGCCGATCGGGAGTCCTACCGAACCGATCCCGCCGCCCTCATCGCCATTGCCCGTCATGCCGGAGGATCGGTGCGCGACTCGCTGTCACTGCTCGAGCAGGTTGCGGCCCTGGGCTCCGGTACCGCCGATGTGGCCGGGGTTCGCCGCGCATTGGGTCTAGCCGACTCCGAGGCGTTCCAGCAGGTCGCCGAGGCCATTGCTGCCCACGATGCCAAGTCCGCACTGGAGCTGGTCGCTGAGCTTGCCGCTTCAGGCGTCGACCTACGGCGTTTCGTCTCAGAGAGCATCGGGTTCTTCCGAGGGGTCTTTCTCGCCCACTACGCACCGAATCTCGCCGAGATCGCCGACGAGCCGCCCGAGATCTACGAGTCGTGGAAGAAGGCTGCCGAGATCGTGCCGCCAACCGACGTGTTGCGCGCCGTCGATCTCCTCGCCGAGGCTCTGGTGCGGTTGCGCGAAGGTCGTGAAGAGCGGCTGATGTCCGAGCTGGCCCTCATCAAGTTGACCCGGCCGGAGACTGCAACCGATCCGGAGGCATTGATATCCCGGATGGATCGTATCGAGCGTCGGCTGGGCAAGCCGGGGGAGTTGCCGGCTTCACCGTCGTCTCCTCCTGCTCCTCAAACCAAGCGGGCGGATGTGGACGCGGAACCGGTGGCCCAGGCGCCGAGGGCCAATGAGGAATTGGCACGCGCTGCCGCCCCTCTCGTGTCGGAGGAGTCCGAGGAAACCGCCGAGACCGAGGACCCGGCAGCGATCGATATCAGCTTCGAACAGCTGCAACGAGTCTGGCCCGGCCTGTTTGGCGGTCTGCGTGACCTGCTGGGAGCGAGACGTTGGGCTTTCTTCCGGGAGGCTGTGCCGGCCGGCGTGGAGCGCAACACGATCATTCTCGAAGTTGCCCATGACTTCCATCTGACGTCCCTCGAGCAGGACGATGCGGTCCGCCCCATCGTGGCCGCCAAGGCGAGTGATCTTCTGGGCGGGCCGGTCAAGGTGAAGTTTCGCCTCAAGAGCCAAGCGGAGGACGATCGGGAAGACGATCGTGTCGACCTCAGCCAGCTCGAGGAACGCCCCGATGCCGCAACCGATCCTGCCGCCCTTCTCGAATCCGAGCTCGGGGCCCGGATCGTCGAAGACTGAAGGGTTTCCGCTCGAGACGGTTGTGCATTGCTGCGCGGTCAGCGCGCCTTGTGACCCAATCGATTTCCGGCGGGCCGGGTGTGACGAGAGCTACCCAGCAGGGCAGGTACCCTAGGAGTCATGAATCCTCAGCCCGACATGCGCCAGCTCATGAAACAGGCGCAGCAGATGCAAGAACAGCTCGCCAAGACCCAGGCCGAACTGGCTGAGCGACGTTTCGTGGGCACGGCAGGTGGGGGCATGGTCAAAGCAGTGGTCACCGGTGGCCCCGAGCTGGTCGAAATCGAGATCTCTCCCGAAGTCGTCGACCCCGACGACATCGAGATGCTTCAGGACCTGGTGGTCGCCGCAGTGCGACAGGCCATGGACGAGGCAACCAAAGCCACCAACGAGGAGCTCGGAGGGCTCACCGGCGGTCTCGGCGGTCTGCTCGGTTGATGTTCGAGGGCCCGGTACAACGGCTGATCGATGAACTCGGCCGGCTTCCCGGAATCGGGAGCAAATCAGCACAGCGTCTCGCCTTCCACCTCCTCACAGTCGAGGAGGCCGATGCCCGGCGGCTGTCCGCAGCCATCAGTGACATGCGCGACCAGGTGACATTGTGTCAACGTTGCTACAACGTCGCCGCCGGCGAGTTCTGCGCGATTTGCCGTGACACTCGGCGCGATGACAGCCTGGTGTGTGTCGTGGAGAGACCCCAGGACATCGTGGTGGTGGAGCGGACCCAAGAGTTCCGGGGGAGATATCATGTGCTTGGCGGCTCCCTTTCACCCATCAATGGCATCGGTCCCGGCCAGCTTCGCTTCGAGGAGTTACGGCTACGGCTCGAGCCCGAAGGCATCAACGAGCTGATCGTCGCCACCAATCCCACCGTGGAAGGTGATGCCACCGCGATGTACATCGCCCGGGAATTCAAGCCATTGGGCTTGCGAGTGACCCGTCTCGCTTCCGGTCTCCCTGTCGGCGGCGATCTCGATTATGCCGACGAGCTGACCCTGGGGCGCGCTCTGATCGGTCGCTCCGAGCTGTAGCAGCCCACCGCGTCCCCGTTGTGCCTCGGTGCCGCCCAAGCACAGATCCGACACGCGCCATGTCGGTTTGAATACTGTTCGTCTCCCGGTGGAACCGGTTGCCCTTGGAAGGAGGAGCATTGAACAAGCAGCAGTACGCCAACATGATGGAGCGAAGGCAATTCCTCAAGCTGGCGTCGATGGGCGCACTTGGCGCAGCCGCCCTGGCGGCGTGCTCGTCGGGAGACCCTGAGGTCGACGAGGCGGCCCAAGACGAGACACTGCCCGAGTTGGAGTGGGAGATAGCCACTAGTTGGCCGACCTCCCTCGACACGATCTATGGCGGTGCCACGACGTTCGCCGATCGGGTGTCGGCGATCACCGGAGGCCGATTCATGATGACCGCCCAACCGGGCGGGGAGGTGGTCCCAGCCCTGGAGATACTCCAGAACGTGGAGACCAACTCTATCGATGCGGGGCATACCGCTTCGTACTACTACGTTGGCCTCGACCCGACGACGGCCTTCGGCACGGCAGTCCCATTCGGGTTGACCGCACGTCAACAGAACGCCTGGCTCTACGAGGCCGGTGGTCTCGAGATCATGCAGGAGTTCTATGCCGAACGGTTCAACGCCATCCAATTTCCGGCAGGGAATACCGGTGTGCAGATGGGCGGCTGGTTCAATCGTGAGATCGGCTCAGTGGCTGATCTCCAAGGCCTGGTCATGAGGATTCCCGGTCTTGGTGGCCAGGTCATGACCGAGCTCGGGGTGACCGTGCAGGTCATCGCCGGCGGCGAAATCTTCCAGGCCCTGCAGACCGGCACCGTGGATGCTGCAGAATGGGTCGGTCCCTACGACGACATCGTCCTCGGTTTCCAGGATGTCGCCGACTTCTACTACCACCCCGGATGGTGGGAGCCGGGACCCTCACTGGAGGTGCAGATCCCACTGGACAAGTGGAACGAGCTACCCGAGATCTATCAGGAGGTCATCAAGACGGCTGCCTTCGAGGCCAACACCACGATGATGGCGCGTTACGACGCCCAGAATCCGGAGGCCTTCCAGGAGATCTTGAACAACTCGGAAGTTCAGGTGTTGCCCTACCCGGACGACGTCATGGAGGCCGCTGCCGATGCGGCCAACGAGATCAACGAGTCGAACGCGGCCAGCAACACCGACTTCGCCTCGGTGTACGAGCATTGGTCGGCCTTCCGTGAGCAAATCCACCCCTGGTTCGCGATTGCGGAGACGTCGTATCTCGACTTCATCGCCGGCTCTCTCCAGTAGCCGCATTCACGACAAACGAGAAGGTCCCCGCTGCGGAGCGGGGACCTTTCTCGTTGATCAGAATCTGGGTAACTGCCCCGCAGCCTGGGCGGGAGCGTCGCCGAAGAACTCATTCACCAGCCAGGTCACAGAGTCCGGCCAGAGCATCACGATGATCAAACCGACTGCCTGGAGCCCCATGAACGGGAGAGCACCGAGGTGGATGTCGCGGGTCGTCACCTCGGGAGGGGCAACCGACTGGAGATAGAACAGGGAGAACCCAACCGGGGGCGAGATGAAGGCCATGTTGAGGTTGATCGCCATCATCACCGCGAACCACACCATCTCCGGACCGACGATGTCGAGTGCCTGCGCGGCGGGGATGAACAGCGGCATGACGATGAAGGAGATCTCCAGGAACTCAAGGTTGATCCCGAGCAGGAAGACCACGATGTTGGCCACGATGATGAAACCCCACTTGCCCCCAGGAATGGCAGTCAGCCAGTCGGTGATCAGATCCTGACCGCCAAGCTGGTTGAATACCAGTGCGAAGAAGGTGGAAGCGAAGAGGATCTGCAACACCAGTCCGGTGATGTCGGCAGTGGCGCGGGCAGCCTCGAGGATCGTCTTCCAACTGAAGTTCCGGTAGATCACGGCCAGGAGCATCGCACCCACAGCTCCCACCACCCCGGCCTCGGATGCCGTTGTTATGCCGGCGAAGATCGAGCCGAGCACAGCGAAGATGAGAAAAAGCGGTGGCACCACCACTTTGAGGGCCTCGAGCGCCAGCTGACCACCACTCATCGTCCGCTCTGCTTTCGGTATGGCTGGAGCCATTTCCGGTTTCAGGTAGGCGATGACCACGGCATAGATGGCAAAGATGAACGCCAGCATGACCCCGGGGATGAGAGCGCCGGCGAAGAGCTCGCCTACTGAGACCGGGATGAACTGGGCGAGGACGATCAAGACCAGGCTGGGCGGGATCAACTGGGCCAGAGTCCCCGATCCAACTATCACACCCGATGCCAGCTTCGGGTCGTAGTTGTATTTCATCATTACCGGCAGGGCGAGGATCCCCATCACGATGACGGTGGCGGCCACCACTCCGGTGGCCGCGGCGAGCAGGGTGCCGACAAAGACCACTGCTACGGCCATTCCACCCCGTAGGGGGCCCATCAGAAAGCCGATCGTGGTTAGCAGTTTCTCAGCCAGCCCCGACTTCTCGAAGACGGCCCCCATGAAGACGAAGAAAGGGATCGCCAGGAAGGTGAAGTTGGTCACCGAGTTGGCGAACCACTGGCTGAAGAGGATGTTGAGCGAGCGGAAGGACAGATCGCCGAAGACCACTCCGGCCAGGAAGAAGACCACTGCCGTGCCTGCGAAGGAGAACGCGACCGGATAGCCGCTGAGGATGATCACAAGGAAGACGGCGAACATGATGACGGCGAGAAGTTCGAGGCTCAATCCCGACTCACTCGATCCTGAGAGGTGCTTCGGGTTCTTCGAGCTCCACCAGGTCGCCCCTGCCTGTGATCACGGCGTAGAGCTTGATCTGCTCGGCTAGTGCCTGGATCAGGAGCAGCAGGAACGTGACAGCGAGTAGTGCTTTGATCGGCGCCCGTGGAAGGCCGTTGGCGTCCGGCGACTGCTCCCAAACCCGGATCGACTGCACTGCCTGCGGGAAGGCCACCCAGATTCCGATGATGCAGAAGGGTACGAGCCCGATCCAATTACCCACGAAATCGATCCAGGCTTTACGAGTCACCGGCTGATTGGCGAACCAGAAGTCGACTCTGACATTGATGTGGTGCTTGAGCACGTAGGCGAAGCCGACGAGGAAGATGGCAGCGTACATGTAGAGCTGCAGCTCGATGATGGCATTCGAGGTCATTCTGCGACCGATGATCTGGCCCGAATATCGCAGGATCACATTGACGAAGCCGACAAGGACAGTGGGAAAGACGATCCACTTGGCGAGCTTGCCCGTCATCTCCGAGAAGCGGTCGGCCCCTCGCTGATAGGCAAGAAGGAACCTGAACACGGGACCGGCTTCGCTTCGCGTCGGTTCTCCAGTCAGTTCACGCACCTCCGGGTTGGTGGCACCCTACCGATACCCGTTTGGCCGGCGCAGGATGCGGCCTCATATTCTCTCTGCTGATGAAGCGCCGTCACTTGGTCTGGGATTGGAACGGAACACTCCTCGACGACCTGGGGATCGTCATCGAGGCCGTGAACCGGTCGATCGCCGCCTTCGGTGCCCGTGCGATCACTGCCGACGATTATCGAGATCACTACACCCGACCGGTTCGTGACTTCTATGACAATCTGTTCGGACGGATGATCGACGACGAAGAGTGGCTGAGACTCAACACCGGGTTCCATGACACCTACTTCGATCTGGCGATCCAGGTAGATCTGGCACCGGGTGCTTCCGAAGCAATGGACGCGCTCGACGAGGCGGGTTGGACCCAGTCACTGCTCTCCATGTCCCCTCAGGATTGGCTGGAGGGGATCGTCGGTCGGCTGGGTCTCACCGAGCGATTTGAGCTGGTCGATGGCTTGTCAGGACCAACCGGCGGTATGAAAGCGGGTCATCTCGAGGAGCATCTCGGTGTGCTCGGCATCGAGGGTGAGTCGGTTGCCGTGGTGGGCGACACTCCCGACGACGTGGCGGCGGCCCGCCATGTCGGGGCCACGCCGATTCTCTTCCACGGTGGTAGTCACCACAGGGACGTCCTCGAGGCCGAGGGAGTGCCGATCGCGGAGACCGTGGTCGAGGCGGTCGAGATTGCGATCAGTCGACGGTGAGGCTGGAGATCGCCCGTAGCCGGGCCAGGTCGTGGACCGCCGTCATGTAGCGAATCGACCCGGTCTTGGAGCGCATGATCACCGAGTGGGTGACCGCCTGCTCGTCACCTCTGAAGTTGACTCCTTTGAGGAACTCACCGTTGGTCACCCCGGTCGCCGCGAAGAACACATTGTCAGAGGAGACGAGGTCGTTGAGGGTGAGCACCTGATCGAGGTCGAGCCCTTCTTCTCGGGCGAACTGCTCCTCTGATTCGTCGCGGGGCCAGAGACGACATTGGATCTCACCACCGACGCACTTGAGCGCCGAGGCGGCGATGACCGCCTCGGGTGAGCCGCCGATGCCGAGGAGGATGTCGGCCTCGTGCTCATCTTGGGCAGTGGCGATTGCACCAGCGACGTCACCATCCCGGAACAGGGATATCCGCCCCCCGGCCTCGCGCACGGCGTCGATGTAGGGCTGATTACGGGGCCGATCCAGGATCAACACCCGGAGGTCGTTCATCTCCTTCCCGTTGGCCTTGGCGACACGAGCCAGGTTATGGGCCACAGGAGCTTCCAGATCGATGGAGCCCGCCGCCTCGGGACCAACGGCGATCTTGTCCATGTAGACCAATGATCCCGGGGCATACATCGAGCCCCGGCCCTCAGCCAGGGCGATGACGGCGATGGCGTTGGGGAGACCAGATGCGGTGAGCGTGGTCCCGTCGACCGGGTCGACCGCGACATCGACGACCATGCCACTGCCTCTGCCCACTTTCTCCCCGTTGAAGAGCATGGGTGCTCTGTCTTTCTCGCCCTCTCCGATGATCACCTGGCCGTCGATGTCGATCGTGGAGAGATGGAGGCGCATCCCTTCCACGGCC
This sequence comes from Acidimicrobiia bacterium, assembly GCA_036374335.1. Classification (GTDB taxonomy): domain Bacteria; phylum Actinomycetota; class Acidimicrobiia; order Spongiisociales; family ZC4RG35; genus JANQRA01. Next base: position 8,305 of record DASUUC010000002.1, on the reverse strand, counting down.
GCCTGGTCGACCCTTTCTTTGTTGCCGCGTCCCAGCCAGCGTGCGGCGCCCATGGCGGCGGTCTCGGTTACGCGTACGAGATCGAGACCGAGGTTGCGTTCAACCGGCTCGGGTGTCATCAGTCCTCCACTTTCAAGACGATGGCATCACCCTGCCCACCGCCACCACAGAGGGCGGCGGCACCGATGCCACCGCCGCGGTGGCGGAGTGCGTTGATCAGAGTGACGACGAGCCGGGCGCCGGTGGCGCCCAGCGGGTGACCGAGGGCGACTGCGCCACCGTTGACATTCACTTTCGACTCGGGGAGGTCGAGAATGCGCGCCGACCACAGCGCCACCGCGGCGAAAGCCTCGTTGATCTCCACCAGGTCGAGATCGCCCGGCTCCAAGCCCGCCTTCTTCAAGGCGCTCAGGAGGGCCTCGGCGGGACGCTCATGGAGGGTGGCGTCGACACCGCCGACCTGTCCGTACGCCAGGATCTCGGCGAGGATAGGGGAGCCGACGGCTTCGGCGGCCTCCCGATCGGCGACCACGACCGCAGCAGCTCCGTCAGAGATCTGGGAGGCGTTGCCGGCGGTGATTGTTCCGCTCAGGGTGAACGCCGGGCGCAGTTTCGCCATCGATTCTGCGGTGGTGCCCGGTCTGATCCCTTCATCTCCGGTGACGCTGACGACATCACCTTTGGGTTGCGGCACCTCGATCGGAGTGATCTCGGTAGCGAACTGTCCGTTGTTGGTCGCTGCTTCCGCAAGTTGGTGGCTGCGAGCTGCCCACTCGTCTTGTTCTTCACGTCCGACACCGAGCCGTTCATTCTTCTGATCGGACGATTCTCCCATGGTGCAATTGTCGAAGGCACAGAACAGCCCATCGTGCTGCATCACATCGACCAACGCGACATCACCCATCCGTGCCCCCCAACGAAGCTCTCTGAGGACATGGGGCGCATTGGACATCGACTCCATCCCGCCAGTCAGGACGAACTTGGAGTCGCCCAGTCTGATCGCCCGGTCGGCCAGGCCCACGGCGGACATCCCGGACAGACACACCTTGTTGACCGTCACCGAAGGGATGGTCATCGGGAGACCTCCCTTGACCGCGGCCTGTCGCGAGGTGATCTGGCCTTCTCCGGCCTGGAGGACATGTCCGAATATCACTTCGTCGAATTGAGCCGGGTCGGTTGTTGATCTCTCCACGGCGGCCCGGATGGCCTCCCCTCCGAGGTCAACCGCCCGCATGGGCTCGAGGGCACCGCCATACCGCCCGATGGCCGTGCGGGCGATGCCGGTGATTACTGAATGACTCACAGTCACCAATGCTACCGGCCTGCGGGTGACAGGCTCCCGGCGGGGCAATACGCTCCTGGTGGTGAAGCTGCTCAACCTCGATCACGTCGCCATCGCCGTCAACGACCTCGACGCGGCCATCGAGGGCTATCGATCCCGCTACAACGTCGAGCCGATCTATCGGGAGAAGTTGGAGAGCCAGGGTGTCGAAGAAGCGATGATCCCCGTGGGTGGATCATTCGTTCAGTTACTGCAGCCCCTGGGCCCGGAAACCCCGGTGGGCAAGTTCTTGTCCAAGCATGATGAAGGTCTGCATCATGTTGCTTATGCGGTGGTATCGATCGAGGCTGCGCTGGCCCACTTGACCGAGCAGGGCGCCCGACTGATCGACACCGAGCCCCGGTTGGGCGGCCGGGGTGCGAGAATCGCTTTTGTCCATCCCGGGGATCTCGGGGGGACACTCATCGAGTTAGTCGAGTTGCGCAAGTGAGAGACGACGTCGAGATCAAAGGCGGGGCCGGCGAGTTCGAGGCGGCAGTCATCGCCGTCATCATCGACCGCATCGCCCGGGAGGAGTCCGCTGCCCGTCAGCGCCGCGGTGATCGAGGACCCGGCCTTCCCGCATGGGTGCGTGCGGTCAAGCCCGGCGACCCGCGCCATCCACGGGGTACCGTCCACCCCGATCGATGGACCGGGTTGCTGTAGCAACGTCTCATCGGCGGAGGACCTCGCCCATCTCCGGTGCTCTCAGTAGGGCCGAGGTAGCCAGGAACGCGGCGAGGGTGGTGAAGCCGGCGACGAAGGCGACGGCCAGACCCGACAGGATGCTGAGCTCCTCATTGCCGATCATGGTGTCGGCTATCACCAATCCGAGCCCGGCAGCCACCCCGGCAGACAGCATCGACCGGAGGAAGACTGGGGCCAGTCGACGCACTGCCACCCACCCCGAGTCGTAACCCCATGCCACCAACAGGCCCAGGGCGTACCCGATCATCACCAATGTGGAAGCCAGGGCGAAACCCTCGACTCCCATGAGGTTGTAGAGACCCAACCAGGTTGGGATGGCGACCACCGAGAAGACCGTCCCCACCAAAACCGGAGTCCACATCTTCCGCTTGGCGTAGAAGTGGCGGGCCAGGAGCTGGTGGAGACCCCACGCCGGTATGGAGAAGGCGAAGAGGACCAGCAAGGAGGTAACCAGCTCGGTGTCCTCTGTGCCGAACTCGCCGTATTGGAACACCACACGCACCAGAGGACGGGCGAGCACCACCAGCCCGGCGGTGGCCGCAGCGGCGACGAACAGAGTCTTGCGAGCTGCCCGGCCGGTGGTTTCGATCAGCTCGTCATGGGAGCCCCGGGCGTAGAGGCCCGCGAGGAAGGGGAAGGCGGCGACGCCGGCCGCCTGGGCGATCACCCCGATCGGCACCATATTGAGACGACGGGCGAAGGAGAGCGCGGCGGTGGCTCCTTGGTCGAGTTGCCCGAACAGCCGGACGAACTGTTCGTCGAGCACCGCAACCGATTGGCCGATCATCAGCGGGATGGCCAGAACCAGGTACTCACGGACCGCCGACTCACCTTTCACAACTGATGTGAACCAGGTGCCGGTACGCCGGGCGCCAAACCACTGCAGCCCGAAATTCCCCAGCGCGGCTCCGATCACCGCGCCGATGAGGAAGGCTTCAGGGCTGGGGTCGCCGAGTGCCCATCCGACGACACCGCCGACGATGATGCCGAGGTTGTAGACGAGCGGTGCCGCGGCGGGGATCACGAACCGCTTGTGGGTGTACTGCACCGCCATGAGCAGCGCTCCAAGGACGAGAAACACCTGGGCGGGCAGGACCAGCCGGGTCATCGAAACCAGTCGGTCTGCTTCCTCAACCCTTGGAAACACGAGCTCGACGAGAGGGCCGGCCAACGCCCACATCAGAGCCGTGAGGGCGACGATGGCCACGGTCATGAACCGGAATACCGAAGAGAACGCACGACTGGCGCCGTCGGCATCTCCAGCCTCCAGGTGCCGACTCAGTATGGGAACCAGGGTGATGGTGAGATAGGCACCCGCGAGGAAGTAGTTGAGGAGATCGGGGATGAAGAAGGCATCGAAGTAGAGGTCGGATTCCACGTTGACGCCGATGAGACTGGCGATCAGGGCGTCACGCCCCAGACCGAGAATTCTCGAGAGCAGGACGCTCGCTGCGATCACCGCCGCCGCGGTCCGCATCCTTATTGGTTGGGTCATCGACTTGCCACGTGCTCTCGTAGCTCCTCCAGCAGGGCCCCGGGTACCACCAGATCGCCGTATCCCACGCCCAGCATCAACCCGGGCTTATAGGTGCCGTGATAGTCGCTGCCTCCTGAAGGGATGAGGTCGAACCTCCGGGCCAGGTCGGCATAGCCCTCCCGCTCGTGCCGTCGATAGGCGCCATACAGCGCCTCGAGCCCCACCAGACCTGCCCTCTTCAGCCGGGTCAGCAGGTCGGCCATCTCTGTGGCGTTGGTAATTCCGAGCGTGTGAGGGTGGGCGAGGACCGGCACTCCGCCAGATTCTCGCGCCAAGGCGATGGCTTCCTCGGGATACAGCCGGTCACGACCGACATATCCGGGTTTGCCGGCGCCCAGCCACAAGTCGAAGGCGGCCCGGATATCTGGCACGTAGCCGCGGGCAACCATGACCGCGGCGATATGGGGACGGCCGACACTGCCCTCACCGGCCTCGGCTTCGATCTCTTCGATGGTGAGTGGCAGGCCGACGCTGGTGAGCCGTTCCACGATCTCGAGATTGCGGACATCACGTCCGGCGCGCAACGCGGCCAGGCGGTCTTGCAAGGGCCCGTCTCCTGAGTCGAGCCAGAGGACCACCAGATGCATCCCCCCGCGGTCGTAGTCCAGCGAAAGCTCGACGCCTGGTATCAGCTCGAGATCGGTGCCCGCGGAGGCAGCCACCGCTTCGGCAATCCCCTGCTGGGTGTCATGATCGGTGACGGCGAGACCGCCCAGGCCTGCTTGCACAGCCAGCTCGACGAGGCCCGCCGGCGGGTCGGAGCCGTCAGATGCGGTGGAGTGGGCATGGAGGTCGACAATCATCAGTCTGTCACCCGATGATGCCGGGTGGATACGTCAGGAATCGGCCACGTCGATGGTTATCGACTCGATGTAGGGAGTTTCGAGGGGTCTGCTCTCTTCGCGGGATCCTGGTGCCGTGGCAGTCGGTATGGCCATGATCCGGTCGATCGTGTCCTCACCGGATGCCACACGACCCAGGACGTTGAACTGGCTGGTTAGAAACTGACCGTCAGGTCCGGTCACTACGAAGAACTGCGATCCCGTACTCCGCGATCCTTGATTTGCCATGGCCACTACACCTTCCTCGTACACGAAGCCCTCTTCGGGAGGCTCGTCGGCCACCACGTAGCCTGGCCCTCCGGTGCCGTCGGCTGATGGGTCACCGGCTTGGAAAACGAAGTTCTCAGATATCCGGTGGATGACTTGACCGTCGTAGAACCCCTCACGTGCCAGGAAGACAAAGGAGTTGACCGTCTCAGGGGCGCCATCGGTGTTCAGGTCGATGACGAAGTCGCCACACGAGGTCGCCACGGTGGCGCTCACGTCGTTCGAGGCTGTGACATCGGTCTGCGCCTCCGGGACGTCGAAACTCATCACCTGTTCCGGAGGGGGTTGTTCGGCACCACACGCGGTCTCTTGGGTTCGATAATCCTCATATGTGCCGGGCACATCGCTTTCGCCACTACCGAAGAATCCGCCCACAGCGAATATGGAGATGACGACCACACCAAAGATGAGGGCAGTAAACAGACGACGAACCAGCTCCCGGCGTGACTCCCTTTTTCGTTCGGCTTCACGTTTGGCGGCACGCTGCTCTTTCTGGCGATGGCGTCGATCTGACATCGGGGAGCGACTTTAGGCTCCGCATCGGCCCAAATCGCACCTGGTGTTTCGTAATGCGGGGCCGAAAGATCCAAACTGTCCACTGACATGCCGGTTGTGGTTCAGAAGTATGGCGGCACCTCGGTCGCCGATCCGTCCCGGATCAAAGCGGTTGCCGACCGAGTCGTCAGCACCCGGGACCAGGGCAACGACCTGGTCGTAGTGGTGTCAGCGATGGGCCAGACCACCAACTCGCTCTTGGAGCTCGCCGCCGAGATGAGCACGGCTCCTCATCCCCGGGAGATGGACATGCTGTTGACCGCCGGGGAGCGGATCTCGATGGCACTGTTGGCCATGGCCCTGAACGACAGGGGAGTGCCCGCGGTTAGCTACACGGGATCGCAGGCGGGGATCCTCACCGACTCGGCACACGGAGGCGCCCGTATCACCAAGATCACCGGCGAGCGGGTTCGCGGGTCGCTGGACGCCGGCAAGGTAGTGATCGTCGCCGGATTCCAGGGTGTGGATCCGATGTCGAAGGAAATCACCACACTTGGCAGAGGAGGTTCGGATACCACTGCCGTGGCTCTGGCCGGGACCTTGGGAGCGGTGTCGTGTGAGATCCTCACCGATGTCAAGGGAGTGTTCACCGCAGATCCCAGGGTGGTCAACGACGCCCGACTGCTGGCCGATGTGGAATACGACCAGATGCTCGCCCTTGCCGAGGCGGGTGCAGGGGTGCTCATGCCCCACTCCGTCGAGTTCGCCCGTGATCACCAGGTTCCGGTTCATGTCCGATCTTCCTTCACGGAAAGGGATGGCACCTGGGTGCGTCCCGACGTCCCCACCAGACCTTTCGTGGGAATCGCCCACCGGGTCGATTCCGAGCATGCGCTGCTGACGGTGGTCGGATCGAGAGCTCACGAGGCGGCCAATGACGAGATGGTGGCGCTTCACGGTGAGGGAATCGTGACCGCGTTGGTCGGCTCTAACCAGCAGTCGGTGTCTTTCTCGGTCGATCCGGAACAAATCGAGGCGGCGGTGCGGTTTCTACACACTCGGCTGTTTCAGATGGAGGTCACTAAATGACCACAGTTGCCGTGGTCGGAGCCACCGGTGCGGTGGGCCGGACCATGCTCTCGATCCTCGAGCAGCGAGCCTTTCCGGCTGACGCGCTGCGCCTGGCCGCCTCCGCCCGTTCGGCTGGACAGACCATCGAAACTTATCTCGGGTCGATCATCATCGAGGACCTGAACACCATGGACCCCGCAGACATCGACATCGCGCTCTTCTCTGCAGGCGGTGCCCGCTCGAAGGAGCATGCCCCCCGTTTCGCCGAAGCCGGAGCCGTTGTTGTCGACAACTCGTCAGCGTTCCGCATGGATCCCGACGTGCCGCTGGTCGTGACCGGAGTCAACGACATCGCCGCCGACCACCACCGGGGGATCATCGCCAACCCCAACTGCACCACCATGACCCTGATGATGGCCGCCGGGCCACTCCACGAGGCGGCAGGATTGCGCTCGATGGTCGCCACTTCATACCAGGCGGTCTCCGGTTCCGGCCAGCACGGAGTCACGGAACTTCTCGACCAACACGGCGAACTGGGCGCCGATCTCGATTCGCTGATGACCGGGGGATGGACCGATCCCGGGCCGAGTTTGTACCAGCGGCCCATCGCCTTCAACGTCCTGCCTTTCGCCGGCAACGAGATCGAGGGTGGCTATACCGATGAGGAGATGAAGCTGGTCAACGAGTCACGGAAGATCCTCGGCATACCCGATCTCGCCGTCGAGCCCACTTGTGTGCGGGTCCCCGTGCTCGTCGGCCACGGAGTGGCAGCCACGCTTTACTTCGAGCGGCCCATGTCGTCCGACGAGGCGATGTCGGTGCTCAGCTCCGCTCCCGGAGTCGATCTCTGGAAGGACCGCACCCCGACTCCACTGGACAGCGCCGGCATCGACGATGTGCTCGCTGGTCGGGTTCGGGAGACGCTCTCGACTCCGGGTGGGATCAATCTTTGGGTGGTCGGCGACAACCTCCGCAAGGGAGCAGCCCTGAACACAGTCCAGATCGCCGAGCTGCTGATCTGATCAGTCCGTCTAGACGTCGTCTCTCATGAGGGCGGACATCTTCCTGCGCAGGGCCGGATGCGCGTTCCGCAGACCCAACTCCAGCGCGAACTGGGCGTCATCGGTGACATCGAGGACGATCGCCTCGCCCTCTGCCCTGATGTGGAATCCGTCAGGGAGGGCCTGGATCCTCATCTCGTCCTTGGCCCAGTCGGCGATCTCCTGGTCGTTGATGCTCATGGTGAGTCGCTCGCCGGTCAGGTCGACGACAACGGGGAGAGGTTGGGTGTCCTCGCCCTCTATCTGCAGTCGTGCGTCATAGGCAGTCATGTCTCCTCACAAATGCGGACCCGGACAGACTATCCCGATTTCAGGCCCTTGGGTATAGAAACCTCAAGTAACTAGTCCCACGATCGAGAAGATCCCGGTTAGCGCGGTCAATGCCCCGATGGTGGCGATCATCTGCTGGCGTAAAGGCTTTGTGGATACCTTGAAACTCTGCCGGCAACTCGCTCCACTCTTCGCTGACATCGTCGAGAGGACTATCGAGGCGGGCGATGTCCTCTTTGGCAGCCAACTCAAGGGCCGTTTGCATCGGCAGGCTTGACATCAGGTCTCTCCCTCGCTGGCTCAGACGGCGTCACCCTCAGTCAGTTACATGGGATTGCTGGAAGGGATCAAACCATCCGATCTGGCGTGGCGAGGGTTCACCGATACAATCCAGCCAATCGGGACGTGGCGCAGTTTGGTAGCGCGCAGCGTTCGGGACGCTGAGGTCGTGGGTTCAAATCCCGCCGTCCCGACCACAAAGGTGCTGGTCAGAGGCTTGCAGTCAGGTCTCCGGCCAGCACCTCGGTCGTTTCATCGAACATTTATCGAACATCCAGATTCTGGGAAGCCCGCTGAAGGTTGTGACGCCCGGTTACGATGAACGGCAGTGAGCCCGCAACCGGTCCGTCAACACGTAGGCGGCGTCGTCAGTGCGCATCGGCATCACCGCTTCTCCGTGAGCCTTGTCCGCTTCCGAGTCTTAGGTCGGCCACCGTCTTGCTGGACCCTGGTT
>DASUUC010000001.1:0-31705 GCA_036374335.1 Acidimicrobiia bacterium | reverse complement strand
AGGTTCAAATCCTGCCGGGCCCACCACACTGACGAGGGGAAACAGGTCCCTGACCTGGGGCTATATAACGTACCCAGGTATCAATGTTCCGATGCCTACCGACTGATACCGAGGTCTCGGGTTGGTTAGTGGATCAATGTGGGATGCATCGGACTGGCTCAGCGGAGAGCACGTTGATCGAGGCCCGGCGTGCGGAGGCGATGACGGCGACGAGATCAGACCGCAACAACAAGGGGCAGGTCTTAGAGACGTATTCCTACTGAGTCACCACGTACATGCGCCCCCTCCGTCCGGCGGAGGGGGCGCAATTCATTTCGATTCAATTGGTTTCCACTATCGACCAATCAGCCGGACACTGAACCGATGTTGTGGGCTTCCATGCGCATCACTGTGTAAGTGCCCCCGGGCAGTGCGGTGGCGCCGTCGTTGGAGGAGAAGCAGATGAAGTAGCCGGTAGCGGCCGGAGCTTCATCGAGGTCCTCGCCTGACGTGGCCACGTTTACGTCGACGGTTGCAGTACCGTCCGGAACAGCCCCTAACTCCACCGACACAAAGAATGTGCCGTAATCAGGGTCGTCCAAAAGCGAACCAACCGGCTCGCACTCACGGGCGTCGCCGCCTGCCAACGTGACGTCAATCGAGTCGCTATAGATGCCAAGTCCTTGGACCGCCCTCGCATTCACGACAGGGGTCTTACCATCGGCCAGTGCTCCAAGCCGGTTCATGAACGCCGCCATCTGCTCCCTGGTGACAAAGTCATCGGGGCAGTACTCGGTGTTCTCCGGTGGGTTACAGCCGATGGTCACACGGGCATCGGCTATCGCCTCGATGTCCTCGTGGAACGTGTTGTCGTCGGGTACGTCATTGAACGTGTGCGACGCCCATACGGCCGCAGGTGCCAGGATCAATGCCGCCAAAGCGACGACGGCAATCGTCACCCAGCGTTTCCGACCTTGGAGTCGGGACATGAGGTTCTCCTCTCAAGTAGCGAACGACACATCCGTTACCCAAGGTAGGGGGAGCCTCAAACGGGAGATCGGAAAGAGTCGGCGAATGCGGTATCAGGAGTTGGGATGGATATCCGGTGAATCGACGTGGTCGGCGTCGAAGACATCGGGCTCGAGATAGATCTGCATGGATAGGGGAACTGCGTCCCGGATCGCCTTCTCCACTTGGTCTATGGCATCACTGATCTGGGGGCTGGTGAGCCTCACATCGAACTCGAGCTTGCCGGCCACGAGTAGCTCGTCAGGACCTATGTGCTGTGTCTTGAGATCGAGTACTCGTGTCACCGAGGACACTCCGGAAACGGCCCCAGTGATCGCTTCGATGTGCTCATTGGTGGCCGCCTCACCGATGAGAAGTGACTTCATCTCGATGGTGAGAACGACGGAGATCACCAAAAGAAGGATCCCGATGCTCAAGGTCCCGATGCCATCCCAGATGACGTCCCCGGTGATGGCAGCGAGGCCAACTCCGATCAGGGCGAGAACCAGCCCGATGAGGGCGCCAGCGTCCTCGAGAAGCACCACGGGAAGCTCGGGGGAGCGGGAGCGGCGAATGAAGTCGAACCACGTCCGATCACCTTTCACCTTCCGCGATTCAACGATCGCCGTGCGGAACGACCACGTCTCGGCCACGATCGCGAACACGAGAACCCCCACAGCCCAGCCCAGTGCTTCCACCTCATGGGGGTGGCGAATCTTCTCGACGCCTTCGTAGGCCGAGAACAGTCCACCCAGGGCGAAGAGCACCATGGCCACCACGAACGCCCAGAAGTATCGCTCCCGCCCGTAGCCGAATTGATGACGATCGTCGGCCACTTTCTTGGCCCGGTTGCCGCCCAGGAGCAGCAGACCCTGGTTTGAGGTGTCGGCGACCGAGTGAATCGACTCTGCGAGCATCGAGGCCGAACCCGTCACCAGATAGGCGACGAACTTGGCCACTGCGATGCCGGCGTTCGCCAGCATCGCAGCGATTATGGCCCTTGTTCCTCCACCTGCAGCCATGTGAGGCCACAGTATGCCTTGCCCTCAGCGCGCGATAGGTTGACCCCATGCCAGCGAGCGAACGCCGTATCGCCGTGATCGCCAATCGTCTCCCGGTCGCCTACGACGAGGACACCGGCGATTGGAACACCAGCCCCGGCGGGCTCGTGTCCGCATTGACCCCGATCCTGCAACGCTCCAAGGGGAGCTGGGTGGGGTGGAGCGGCATCCCCGACCGCGAGTTCGAGCCGTTCGAGCACTCCGGGATCAACCAGGTTCCGGTCACCCTCTCCCAACAGGAGTACGAAGAGTTCTACGTGGGGTTCTGCAACGGGACCTTGTGGCCGCTCTACCACGACTCGGTACGTCCCCCTGAGTTCCATCGCCACTGGTGGCGGCCCTACCAAGCCGTCAACGAGCGATTCGCCGCGGTGGCATCCAAGAGACTCGGGCCCGACGACGTGGCTTGGGTCCAGGACTATCAGCTGCAGCTTGTCCCACAGATGCTACGAGACAACACCGACGTCCACCGCATCGGCTTCTATCTACACATCCCGTTCCCGCCCGTTGAGCTTTTCGCCAAGCTGCCGTGGCGGGGCCCGGTTCTCGAAGGGCTTCTGGGCGCCGATGTTCTCGCCTTCCAATCACGATCCAGCCGCACCAACTTCGCGGTTGCGGCGCGCCGATTGGTGGGCGCCACTGGCTCTTCGAGAAAGCTGCAATGGCAGGGTCGTGAGATCATCCTTCAGGTGGCACCGATTGGCATAGACACCTCTATCTTCGAACGAGAGGCTGCTTCGGATCGCACCACAATCGCCGCTGCCGAGATCAGGTCGCATCTCGGTGACCCGGCGGTGGTGATCCTCGGTGTCGATCGACTCGACTACACCAAGGGCATCGACCTCCGAATGCGAGCGCTGCAGACCCTGCTGGAACAACGTCCCGACCTCATCGACAACATCGCATTCGTCCAGATCGCAGTGCCCAGCCGTGAGGACGTGGAGGAGTACCAGCGGATCCGCGCCGATATCGAGGGACTCGTTGGGCACATCAACGGCGACCTCGCCGAGGTGGGCCGACCCCCGATTCACTATCTCTACCGCAGTGTGCCCTTTGAGGAGTTGATCGCTTATTACCGAGCAGCGGATGTGATGTTCGTGACTCCACTGCGCGACGGGATGAACCTGGTCTCAAAGGAGTACGTAGCCACCCGATACGACGACACCGGTGCGCTCATCCTGAGCGAATTCGCGGGTGCTGCCGAACAGTTGACCCAAGCCTTCCTCGTCAACCCGTTCGACCTCAACGGGTTGGCCAGCACCCTCAACGAGGCGATAGGGACCGCCTCGGTGAAGGGCAACTCGCAGATGAAAGCTCTGCGCAGATCGGTGAAACGACACGACGTGTTCTGGTGGGCGGAGAGATGCTTGAGCGCTCTGGGTCTTTGAGTCTCGAGGACGCGATCGAGCGGCTCATGTCCCGGGATCGGGTTCTCGTCGGTATCGACTTTGACGGAACCCTCGCCCCAATCGTCGACCATCCGGGTGACGCCGTTCCCGATCAGCGGGCAGTCGAGGTGCTCACGGACCTCGCCAAACGTCCCGACATCGAAGTCGCCGTGGTCTCGGGCCGCGCCCTCGATGATCTGCGCTTGCGCCTCGGAGATGTCCCGGGGGCCACACTCGTCGGGGAGCACGGCAATGACATCGGGTCCGGGTCCGTGAAGGATCCGCTGATCGCCGAAGCCGCTGCGATGATCTATGGGTTAGCACAAGGTCTGGGGGCGACGGTGGAGCGGAAACCGAGGTCGGTCACGTTCCATTACCGCAACCTGGGGGAAGAGGAGGCAGAAAAAGCCCTGGTGCGGATTCGGGCGTGGGCACAGGATCGGGACGAGGTGAAAGTCCTCGAGGGGAAGAAGGTCATCGAACTCAGCACAGCGACCCGCAACAAGGGAGACGCCATACGCGAGCTCGCCGGCCCGGCGAACATCATCTACATCGGTGACAACACCACGGATGAGTCCGTTTTCGAGATCCTCGGCCCCGATGACATCGGCGTGAAGGTCGGGGACGGCCCCACCGCGGCCACACATCGGGTGGAAGACGTCGACGGAGTTGTCGCGATCTTGACACAAATCGCCCTCGCGTTGGAGTGAATGGCGGGATGCAGCTCGAGAGCTCATCGAGGAAGCTCGTCATCACGTCATCAGGGCGATCGTCGACCACGTGATGCATCACACCTCCGATCAGAACCCCTCCTCCGAAGAGGAGCGGATGATCGATGCGGGTCGCGGTGAGCTGGTTTTCCACTGCCGACCCCGACCGCCGTAGACCACGTCGCCAACGAGCTGCCCCGGCGCCGAGAGAAGGCACCGTCATCGATCACTCCTGATCGGAAGTGCCATGATTGGGTGATGCCCGGAAAATCAGATCGCCTCGGGGGATTGCTGGGAACCGACCAGTACCAGCTGGCCATGGCCCAGGTGTACTGGAAGGAAGGGCTCGCCGAGCGGGATGCCCAGTTCGACTACTTCTTCCGACGATATCCAGACTACGGCACCCATCAGGCCGGATATTGCATCACCGCGGGAATGGGCTGGCTGCTCGACTGGATGGAGTCGGTGCGAATCGAAGAGCCCGACATAGAGCTGCTCGCCAGTCACGAGACGGCAACCGGGTCGAAGCGGTTCGACAAAGGGTTCCTCGACTGGCTCCTCGACAATGGCGACCTCTCCGCCATCCGGATCGACGCAGTTCCCGAGGGTCGGGTGGTCCATCCCAACGCACCTATGGCCATCATCCGGGGACCGTTGGCGATGACTCAGATCCTGGAAACTGCCCTGCTCAACCGACTCAACTATCCGACGCTGATTGCAACCAAGGCAGCCCGGGTCGAGGATGCAGCCAGAGGGGCCACCGTCTTGGAGTTCGGGATGCGTCGCGGCCCGGATTCCGGTGTCCACGCTGGTGGGCGGGCCGCGCTGATCGGAGGCGCCGCCTTCACTTCCAACGTTGCCCTCTCCCATGCCGTGGGCCTGGATCCGAAAGGAACCCACGCCCACTCGATGGTCCAGGCCTTCATCGCGCTCGGCTCCACAGAGCTCGATGCGTTCCGTAAATTCGCCAACCTCTATCCCGACGAATGCATCCTCCTGGTCGACACCATCGACGTGATGGGCTCAGGGGTCCCCAACGCGATCAAGGTCTTCGAGGAGCTGCGGGCCGACGGGCACGAACCGGTCGGAATCCGACTCGACTCCGGTGACCTCGCCTATCTGACCATTCAGGCCGCGGCGATGCTCGACGGCGCCGGATTCGAAGCGGTCTCCATCGTATTGTCCTCCGACCTCGACGAGTTGGTGATATGGCAGATCCTGTCCCAACTCGAATCGGAAGCCCCTCGATACGGGCTCGATCCCAAGGCTCTGGTAGGACGGGTCACCTTCGGGGTGGGCACGAGACTGATCACCTCTCACGGTGATCCTGCCCTGGGCGGGGTATACAAGCTGGTTGCCATCGACGACGGCACAGGTACCTGGCAGCCTGCGATCAAGATCTCCGAGAGCATCGAGAAGATGCCCGTCCCCGGTGAGAAACGACTCATCCGGGCCTACGACAGCCGTGGGCTGGCAACGGCGGACATTATCGCCGTGGCCGGCGAGGAGCCCACTACACAAGAGTCGTTTGAGCTGTTCCATCCCTATCGGGAGACTCACCGCACCGTGAGAACTGCAGAGCTGTCGGGCTCAGAGGACCTCCTGGAGAAGGTGTTTGCCGAGGGCCTACGTCGCGACGGCGAACCCGATCTGGAGACTCTCCGGAAGCGTCGCCGCGGGGATCTGGAACGCCTCGACCGCGGCGTCCGTCGGCTGGTCAACCCGCACATCTATCACGTCTCCCTGACCAAGAAGATGAAAGACCTCCAGCTTGGGTTGATCGAAGAGTTGGGCTCCTAACAAACCAGTCCGACTATTCGACTGAAACGCCCGCGATGACCATCTCGGCAACGGCGCGGGCATCATCACCTGTCTCCAGGTTGACCGGCCGGGTGCCGTCGGCGAGAAGTATCGTTTGATATCCCCTCGCCGCGTCCAGAGCGGTCTCTTTCACGCAGTAGTCGAGAGCGAGACCGACCACGGCCACCGACTTGATGCCTTCGAGTTTGTCAGCCAATCCGGTCGACGACTCTTCCCCGGTGATCGGGTCGCGCAAGTGGAAAGCCGAATATCCATCTTCACCTCCGACGCCCTTCTTGATGAACAAGGCCTCGTCGATCACGTCGAGCTGTGGATGGAACGCCGCACCTTCGGTGTCGGCGACGCAGTGCACCGGCCAGATCCCTCCGTCCTTCTGAAAATGGGGAGTTGACTCCGGATGCCAATCCTGGGTGTAGACGATGGTGGCGTTGTTCTGCGAGGCCGCTGCGATCTGGTCGTTGATGAACTCGATCACATCTTCGCCGCCACGCACGTAGAGACTGCCTGAAGGATCGGCGAAGTCGTTCTGGACATCAACCACCAAGAGAGCCGTAGTCGCGTCGTATTCCATACCCTCAAATCTAGTTTCCCGCGTGGCACGGTGGAATTCAGCGCGAACTCACGACTCAGAACATGAGCTATCTAGGCTGGCTCGCCGTGAGCAAGCCTGCACCTATCGCCCCATGGACGTTGGGTGCGATAGGGCTGGCTGCTGGGATACTCGGAGGAGGCCTCGGTGTAGGCGGTGGGATCATCATGGTTCCCCTGCTCGTTTGGGTTGGAGTAGACCGGCACCGTGCCCATGCCACGTCGCTGGCCGCCATTGTCTTCATCGCGGCTGCCGGGGCATCTTCGTTCGGATGGTCGGGAGAGGTCGACTTCGGCCTTGGCATCACCGTTGGTGTCGGAGGGATCTTCGGTTCGGTGATTGGGGCTTCGGTGATGCACCGGGTGAGCTCGAGAGCCCTCACGATCATCTTTGGGGTCGTCCTCTTGGTCGCCGCGATCAGGATGATTCTCAGCGCCGACCCGCTGCCCGGCGCGGTTGACTTCTCCGAGATATCCAAGATTTTGATCGCATTGAGCGTCGGGCTGATCGCCGGCTTCTTCGCTGGTCTGGCCGGCATCGGCGGCGGCGTGGTGATCGTCCCCTCCAGCGTCTTGCTGCTAGGGCTCGATCAGCATCAGGCCCAGGGAACCTCCCTGGTGGCGATAGTCTTCACGGCCGTATCCGGTTCGCTCGTCAACCTCAGAAACCATAGAGTCCGTCCTTTAGACGGACTCCTGGCCGGGGTTGGTGGAATCGTTGGATCGCTCATCGGATCACGCACCGCCCTCCTCATCGAAGGTCGGATCCTGTCGGTCGTATTCGGGTTTCTGGTGCTCTTCGTCGCGGTTCGCTCGCTACTTCGGACGTTACGGCAACCAACAGCTGCTTAGAACTCTGTGTCTTCCGGTTCATCGCCATTGTGCAAACCGGCAGGCCGGGTGAGCACCGGTAGGAGAATGGCGAGCCCGATGGCTAGTAGCACAATCGGCCAGAACCAGGCTCCGGCGTCGGTGAAGAGGTCGATGACGTTGCCGAGTTCTGGCAGAAGCAGAAAGGCCATGCCGATGACAGCAATCACCAATCCTGCCAGAAATGAGATGGGGTCGAATTTGTGGAGTTTCATTGATCTGGCCTCTCCTATCGTCTGATATCGATGTTGCCCAGGCTGACATGGGCGTCGAGCAGGACGGTTCCTGCCTCTCCCGACTCGTTCCAGTCGAGATGGGGATCTCCCAGACCGCCGGTGGCACCCCCTGGTCCGGACACTCGGCCGATATCGACGCTGGCACCCCCGACGATGCCGACACCGTGGGGGAGGTAGACCTCCAGGTTCCCGACGTCGATGCTGGCATCGATGTCCAGTTTCTCGCCGTCCCACGGAAGACCCGTGAGATCGATCACCATGGCTCCGATGCTGACGTCATAGCTGGGCTCGACGCCGGCAAACGTGGTGGGTCTCCAGTGGAAGTCGAACTCTCTCAAGTCCCGGTATTCGAAGACCGGAGAGAACATCAACGTAGGGACGAGAATTGTCCCCACCAGGATCAGCCAACGAGCCCTTCCCGCGATCGATCCCACCAACAGGCCGACTCCGAGGATGGTCACCGCCAGGGCCAGGTAATGCCGGGGATGGGCCTCGATCGGCAACGCGTCGACGTTGTCGAGGACCGCCAACACGCCCATGCCGACCAGCATGACACCGATGGTCACCCGTCCGAGGATCGACTGCTCTCTCGGGCGGACAGGCGGCAGATCCGGAGGTGTGGGGGTGGGGGTGGCCGGTGGCGGTGTGAACCCTCCGGCGGGGGAGTCGCCGGGAGGTCCGTCTGTGTCGGTATTCGAAGACGTCTCAGTAGTCGAAGTCACTTGTTGAACTCCCTCCTTCGAATCGGACTGTCCCTCTGACTCCTGCGGCCTCGTCGTCGGGATGTACCCGAGGTAGAGGAGCAGGCCGACAACCAGGAACGCCAATGCCCACACGACCTCTCCGGCCAGGAAGGTGAAGTTGGACAGGATGATGATGCCGGCGATGACCACCAGACCGACACCGAGCCAGGATCGCGGAGTGGACCCGCCCGAGAAGAATCTGTCGGCGATCGAATCGGGCTCATCCTCCGACCGGATGAAGACCCATCCGGCCGCATAGAGAGCGATCCCTAGACCGCCGGTGAAGGCGGTGATCACGAACAGAACTCTTGGTATCCATTCCGCAATCCCGAAGTAGTGGGCGATGCCTTTCGACACTCCGGCGAGCATCCGGCCCTGTACGGGCCGGACCAACTCTGGAGAGCGACGTTCCGACTGCGCCGAAGTCGTTGGTGTTTCTGTTTCTTCCATATCCACCATTTCGCCATTAGCTTTTGCAGAACGGTATCGGTGAGCACCCTGAACCCACCCTGATGGTCTTCAGGGGATCCCCCGATTGAGGTTCGCTGCCGTCGGGGGCATCATTCCGTTCGTGGAATCCGTATCGGAAGCCCGTTTCCTCCATCCCCATCGCCGCAGGACGAATCGCGTGATCGCAGGCGTGGCCGGTGGTATCGCCGACACGGTGGGTGTTCGCGATGGTTATGTGCGCGCTGGCTTCGTCACCCTGATGACCATTTGGGGAATTGGTGGGGTGATCTATCTCCTCTTCTGGATCGCTACCTTCAATCGAGTCGAGGACCGTGCGATCGAGCCGGTGGAGAGCACCAGAGCCGCGGGCCTTGGGCTGGCTTTCGTCGGATTGTTGTCTCTGTTTGCCGCCGTCGGGCTCTGGCCGAACGGTGTACTGGTTCTCACTGCCGGAGCTCTTTCGTTTGGGACAGCCGCTGTGACCGACCCTTCGAGCCCAGGGCCCCTCGCCGCTCTGATCAACCCAGGGGTGAAGAGGGTCAGCAAGGTTCGGCTGGTCCTGGGTGGGGTGCTCCTCGTCGCCGGCATCGTGATGTTCTCCACGGCGATCGGACAGATCTTCGAGTTCGCCATGGTGTTCCTCGCCGTCTTCCTCACCGGGTTGGGGATCTTCGTCGCGTTTGGTCCATGGGTGAGGAGACTGATCACCGATCTGAGTGCAGAGAGAGGCGAGCGAATCAGACAAGAGGAGCGAGCCGAGGTTGCGGCGCATCTTCACGACTCGGTGCTGCAGACCCTGGCATTGATTCAACGCAGCGATGACCCGCAACGTATGGCAATTCTCGCACGCCATCAGGAGTCGGAGTTGCGGGACTGGCTCTATGGGACGGCTCCCCTCGACGGAGCGGATCTGGTCTCGACTGCTCTCAGGCGAGCTGCGGCTCGGGTAGAGGAGGACTTCCAGATCCCCGTCGACGTCGTGACGATTGGTGACTATCCGGTTGAGGACCGTACGAAGGCCCTGGTTGCCGCGGCCACCGAGGCGATGGTCAACGCGGCGAAACACGCCGGAGTCGACCGGATGTCTCTTTTCCTCGAGGTCGAGGACGAGTCACTCGATGTGATAGTGACTGATCAGGGAACGGGCTTCGAGCCCGATGCAGTCCCGGCGGATCGCAGAGGAATCTCAGAGTCGATACGTTCCCGAGTGGAAAGGGTGGGGGGCGAGGTCGAGATCGAGAGTGAGCTCGGAGAAGGAACCGAAGTCATCCTGAGGCTGGCGTTGTGAGCATCAAGGTATACCTCGTCGACGATCACAGACTCTTCCTGTCCGGCGTCAAAGCCGAGCTGGCGGGGGAGTTCCGCATCATCGGATCTGCATACGACGTCGACACCGCTATCAGGGAGATCCGCGGTTACCGGCCCGATGTCGCGCTGGTAGACGTCCACATGCCCGACGGTGGCGGCATCGCCGTCGTACAGGGTGTGACTGAGACCAATCCCGACGTGAAGTTTCTCGCGTTGTCGGTGTCGGATCGGGCGGAAGACGTGATCGCGATGATACGCGCCGGTGCCCGTGGCTATGTCACCAAGACCATCGAACCGGCGGAGCTCTCCGATGCCATCCGTCGCATCCATGCTGGTGACGCCGTTTTCTCGCCACGTCTTGCCGGATTCGTCCTGGATGCATTTGCGGGGGCGATCCCTTCTCACGACGACCCCGAGCTCGACCAGCTCACCTCCCGGGAGAAAGACGTGCTCCGGCTCATCGCCCGAGGGTTCGCCTACAAGCAGGTGGCCCGGAAGCTCAACATCTCGATCAAGACCGTCGAGACTCATGTCTCGTCGGTGCTGCGCAAACTCCAGCTCTCCAACCGGCATGAGCTGGCGAGATGGGCCAGCAAACGTCGTATCGTCTGAGTCTCGTGGACGCCCCCGAAGTGACACCTGGTGACATCGACGCGGCCGCGTCGCGCATCGATGGCTTCGTCCGACGCACTCCGGTTCTCGAGTTGGGCCGAATCCTGTCTGACGGCTACTCGTTGACTCTCAAGCTCGAGCATTTACAGGTGACTGGATCGTTCAAGCCGAGGGGGGCATTCTCCGTCCTCACCGCCACCGACATTCCGCCTGTTGGAGTGGTTGCCGCGTCAGGGGGCAATTTCGGCATCGCCGTCTCCTATGCGGCTTCGAGGCTCGGTCATGATGCCACCGTGTTCGTCCCGAAGACATCCCCGTCAGAGAAGATCGACCGGATAGGCGAGTTCGGGGCGCACGTCCGTGTCATCCCTGGCTACTACGACGAGGCCCGAACAGCCTCAGAGGAACACGCCGCTGAGACTGGTGCGTTCCAGGCTCATGCCTACGACCATCCTGAGGTCGTGGCCGGGCAAGGGACACTGGCGAGGGAGATCGAGATGCAAGTACCTGTCGACGTGGTGCTCTGCGCGGTAGGCGGAGGAGGCCTGATCGGTGGGATCGCAAGCTGGTTTCGCCAGAGGACGCAGGTCGTCGCCGTCGAGCCAGAGCTGTGCCGGAGCTTCAATGCGGCGGTGGAAGCCGGGCATCCGGTGGAAGTGGAGGTTTCGGGCGTGGCTTCTTCGTCGTTGGGAGCCCGCGCCATCGGCCGCAACCCTTGGCGGGCGAGAGCCTGGATCGATCGGTCGGTTCTGGTCAGCGACGACGAGATCATCGACGCTCAGCGTTGGCTATGGATGGAGACGAAGCTGGCCGTAGAGCCTGCAGCCGCAGCTCCTTTGGCAGCACTCCTCACCGGGCGCTTCCAACCGGAAGCGGGGGCCAATGTGGTCGTGGTGTTGTCCGGCGCGAATGTGGATCTCGCCAGCGTTGCCTGACCTTGGTGTCCGCCACCGACCCCGCCATACTCGCCTCTTCGTGATTCGTATCATCCGCTCTTTCGTCGGTGGCTTCCTCATGGGCACCGCAGATCTCGTGCCTGGGGTATCGGGAGGCACCATCGCCCTGGTCCTGGGTATATACGAACGTTTGGTGGGTTCCATCAGGGAAGGCAGTTCGGCGCTGGGATCTCTCTTCAGAGGCGACTTCACAGTTTTCAAAGAGCATCTGAGGAAGGTGGAATGGGCATTCCTGCTGCCACTACTCGCCGGGATCCTCGCCGCCGTCGTCGCCCTTGCCAGCCTGCTCGATCAACAGCTCGAAGAGCAGCCCACCCTCCTGGCCGGATTGTTCTTTGGGCTCGTCGTGGGGTCGGTGATCATCGCCTGGCGTCTGCTCAGACAGCCGATGCCTTCCCACTATTTGGTTGCCGGCGTTGTCGGAGTGGTCCTTTTCGTGGTTCTTGGCCTCGGGGAGGAAGCCGTTGTGGCGAGTCCGGGCCTCGTGGTTTTCTTCGGCGCCGGGGCGATAGCCATCTGCGCCATGATCCTGCCTGGTATCTCGGGATCGCTCATCCTCCTGCTGATCGGGATGTACCCATCCGTGCTCAACGCGGTCGACGAGCGGGACCTGTTGGTGGTCGGTGTGTTCGCATTGGGGACGATCGTCGGTCTGGGTTTCTTCTCCCAGGTCCTCCACTGGGCCCTTCGCCGCCACCATGATGTGATCCTTGCTGGGTTGGTAGGACTGATGGCCGGCTCTCTGCGGGTGCTCTGGCCGTGGCCCGAGGGTGTGGAGAGCTCCGGTCTCAATGCCCCTGGTGACGACTGGCTCGCAGCTCTCGTGGCTTCGGTGGTTGGATTCGGGGTGGTGTTCGTCGTTTTCCGGCTCGCCGAGCCCAAAGACGACGAGATCAGCGAGCCGCAGCTCGCGGGCTGACCGTCGAGCCTCCGAGATGGTGGTCGAGCCGATTCCAGATGTCGGGCCGCGCCAGTGTTCGCTTCATCGAGATCAACGTCCGCATGAACGTGGCCACAGCGCGTGATGCGTCCAGGGGATTCGGCCGCATCGCGTTTTGCACCGAAGGCGAAGGGAACAGTGTCACCACGTCACATTCGGGCCATGTGTTCTTGATCAGCTCGATTTCCCCGCTCAACGATCGGATACCGACCCGATCGAACATCTTCTCGTGAAATCGGGCCCGGGCGCGCTGTACCTGGGCTGCCATCGGAGCGACAACGAGCACGAGGTCGAGGGGGCGTGCGTGGCCGAGCACCAGATCGGCATGAGTCCCGGAGGCGACCCCGCCATCGACATAGAGACCGTCGCCAATCGGGTAAGGGCGAAATACCAGGGGGACTGCGGAAGACGCCGCGACGGCTTCGGCGATGCCAACATCGGGTGCTTCGTCCGTCCCGAAAGCCGCTCGCGCATTCTTCCGAAGGTCGTAAGCCACGATGGCCGTGGGCCGGGAAGGCCAGGACGAAGCAGCCTGCTCACCGATGTGGGCGATGACCCAATCGCAGATGCCCTCTGCCGAGTAGCGCGCCGGTGAGCCCAGGAACATGGTCAGACCCGGGTTCTTGACTCCGGGGACCAGCCCGTAGCGGAGCCATTTTCCGACACTCGCCGATGCGTTCTTGGAATAGACGTGGGTGCGAATCCGCTCGGCAACGTCCGCCCGATCGTCCGAAGGGAGGACCAGGGAGTCGAGGGTCAACGCGTCGTGACGCACCAGCGAAGAGACGAATGCACCCGAGGAGGTGCCGACGACGACCTCCGCCTGATTTGGATCCCAATCCGTGGCCATACGCAAGGCCATGAGGGCGGCTATCTCATAAGCAGCACCCGTCACACCCCCGCCCCCCAGGACCAGTCCTACCCTGCTCACGGTTTCACAATAGGATCGAAAGACGGGTTAACACAGTAGGAACTCGCTGTGGTGGCTTAAGCTCGCCCGACCCGCCTTTACCTGGGGTTTCAGCCGAAACTCCTCCCGCAGCCGCTGCAGCGGCTATCGGATTCCTCGGTGGGCGCATAGCACCAGGGACAGGGAAGGTCGTCGCCCCGCTCATCTCTCACCGAGACGACCAACCGCGGATCGATCTCGAACCGCTCATTGCCTCTCACCCCCTTGGCGAGTGCGAACAGACCCGACGTCGCAGTGGCCACCACCAGAGCTACAAGCATCGTCCGTTCTCCTTGTCGAGACTCGGAAAGGCTACGAGGAGGCGAGCCAGATTCAGTGGATTTCGACGCGTGCCCTCAGGAACCCATCACCGCTTCGGTGAGATCATCGACCAGGTAGTGAAGGTCGCCCAGGCGACCCTCCCGGACCTCGGCAGCGTCGAGCATCATCATCGCCGAGTGGTAGGCGACCCAGGAGCGATAACGACTCTCCGGGAGCTCAGATGCATAGCCCTTGCGGAATGCGGCGGCGGCATCTTCACCGTGGTAGACCGCGAACTGCCAGACCGCCAGGGTCAAGTCCCATTCCGGTGGACCCATTGTTGCCCACTCCCAGTCGACGAGGGTGACTTCGCCTTGTTCGTTCACGACGAACTTCGAAGGTGTTGGTCTGGTGTGTGACGGCACCGGGGCGGTCGCCAGAGGTGGGTCGATGTCCAGAGCCCTGTCGAGCACGATCTGCTCCATGCCAAACCGTCGGCGGTAGCGTCCCAGGCGCTCGATGGTGGACCGGTAGTGACTCCTGACGTATTCGCTGTCGATCCCGACCACGAGGTTGGTGATCTCGGCTTTGGCGTGGTGGACGTTGCTCAAGGTTCGTCCGGCTGCCTCGACGACATCGAGGTTCTTGGGGAGACTCGAGAGATTCCAGTTCCCTCCATCGCTCATCTTCAGCCAGGCGATATCTCCGTCGATCCCGTGGTTGTGGACCGTCGGGACACCGTCGATGCCCGCCAGCGCTTCCAGGGCGTGACGTTCCCGCTTCTCCCGAGAAGCGACCGGGTAGACCTTGATTATCGCAGTGTCCGTGTTTTCGGTGATGCGAAAGACTTGATTGGCTCCAGCCGCCAGCTCCCTGATCCGCCCAGACGGATAGAGCCGCTCAACGAGTCCCCGTGCGGTCATTCCCACTCACCCTGTTGTTTATCGAGGCGACTATCCCCGGTCACCTAATTACCCTGCCGCAGGCTAGCGATCATAAGGCAAATCTGTGGATCTTCGTCTACCCGACCAGAAGGTGCTATCCCATGACGTGGGAGTCACCGGACTCGATGTGGCCAGGGCAATCGGACCGGGTCTGGCCCGTGCAGCCGTGGCTGTCAAGGTCAACGACCATCAAATGGACCTTGCCCGCCCCATCGAAGATGGCGGCGACTTCGAAGTCATCACCCTGGGCAGTCCCGAGGGACTCCATATCCTCCGCCATTCGACGGCCCACGTGATGGCTCAAGCCGTGCTCGACCTGTTCCCCGGGTCGACCTTCGCCATCGGTCCGCCGATCGAAGACGGGTTCTATTACGACTTCGAGGTCAACGAGCCTTTCACTCCGGAGGATCTGGAGAGAATCCAGCAGCGCATGACCGAGATCGTGGCCGAGGACCAGCCTTTTGAGCGGGTGGCAATGTCCCCCGAAGAGGCCCTCGACGTGTTCTCGGATCACAAGTTCAAGGTGGAGATCATCGAAAACGTGGATCCCGGCGAGGTGTCGGGCGGCGATGTGGTGACTGCCTACCGCAACAACGGCTTCATCGACTTGTGTCGGGGCCCTCACCTCCCGTCAACCGGTCGGATTCCGGCGTTCAAGGTCTTGCGCAGCTCAGGGGCTTACTGGCGCGGTGACCAGGACCGGGAGCAGCTGCAGCGGATCTACGGAACGGCCTGGGCCTCGAAATCCGACCTCGACGACTATCTGCATCGTGTCGAAGAGGCCGAGAAGCGGGACCATCGGCGCCTCGGCACCGAACTCGATCTCTACAGCTTCCCACCTCAGTTGGGTTCCGGTCTGGCCGTGTGGCACCCCAAGGGTGGGATGTTGCGGAAGATCGTCGAGGATCACAGTCGCCAACTCCACGAGCGTTTCGGCTTCGACTTCGTCTTCTCACCGCACATCGGCAAAGAGGATCTCTGGGAGGCGTCCGGACATCTCGACTTCTACGCCGAGCACATGTACCCGATCATGCAGTACGAAGGTGATCCGGGGTATCGGGTCAAGCCGATGAACTGCCCGTTCCATGTGCTCATCTATCAGAGCTCGCAGCGCTCCTACCGTGAGCTACCGATGCGGCTTGGAGAGCTCGGCGGGGTCTACAGGTACGAGCAGTCCGGTGTCATCCATGGAATCCTCCGGGCCCGCGGCTTCACCCAGGACGACTCACACACCTTCTGCGCCGAGGACCAGATCCAGGATGAGCTGAAACTGCATCTCGACTTCGTCCTGACCTGGCTGGGTGATTTCGGGTTCGACGATTTCGAGGCCGAGCTGAGCACCCGTCCCGAGAAGGCGATCCTCGATGAGGAGCATCGCTGGGATGTCGCCGAGAAGGCATTGGCCGACGCCCTCGAAGCGCACGATGTCGTCTACAGGGTGGCGCCGGGTGAGGGAGCCTTCTACGGGCCAAAGATCGACATCCACATCAAAGACGCGATCGGACGACGCTGGCAGTGCTCGACGATCCAACTCGACGTCAACACGCCGCGACGGTTCGGTCTGGAGTACATAGACTCGACCAACTCACCCGAGGTTCCCTACATGATCCACTGCGCCAAGGCGGGATCGCTGGAGAGATTCATGGGAATCCTCGTCGAGCACTACGCCGGAGCCTTCCCCATGTGGCTGGCCCCCGTCCAGGTGTCGATCATTCCGGTGGCCGACAGGCACGACGAATATGCCGACCAGGTGAAGGGACGCCTTCGCGACCTGGGTCTTCGCGTCGAGGTCGACCTGTCGACGGAGACCGTCAGTGACAAGATCCGGCGTGCGCTCAGCCAAAAGCACCCGGCCGTGATCGTGGTCGGCGACGACGATGTGGAGAACACGACGGTGGGTCTGCGTCTCTATGGTGAGGACCGCGACACCAGGGGAGTGCCCCTGATCGAGGCGTCCAACCGTCTCGCCGAGTTGGCGCAACGTCCCTCATGAGCGATGAGAAGCCCCGGGTCGACCGCCAAGGAATCCATATCGAGCGCGACCTCGCCGACCGGGTCGCAATCGAGGAGGAGCTCGATGCCAATCTCGAGGGTGAATACCGATTCCCGTCACCGTCACGGCGACGGATCGCAGGATTGGTCTATCTGGTCGCCGGTGTCGTGGCGGTGCTGACCACTGACGCAGGCTGGATCGTCGGCCTCGGCTTTGCCGGTCTGAGCCTGTGGCAGTTCCTCAGCTCATGGCCCCTCACAGTCGACGAGCACGAGGCTATGACCACAGCCGCGTCGGCTGTGGAGTTCCCGATCGGGCACTCCTCGGCATCGGTGCGCTTCCATGGATGGCGGTCCCGGCCACGGTGGTCGGTTGTGCTCTATTCGGCCACCGAGCCACCCGACGAGAGGGCGCTGGTCGTCGTCGACGCAGTCTCCGGTGGCATAGTGGAAACTCCGTACACGGAGTCGATCACCCCGGTCTGATAGCGCACAATTCGACGCCTCGGATTCACCGCGGAGGGCCGACGATGACACCTGAGTTCTAGGGGACATCCACGGGCCCCGTCCCGACCGACGCGATCCGGGGCGGACGCCGAATGAGACGCGGTGGCTCCCATATGTGGGAGCTACAGCATTAGGAAACTGTTAGCGCTGGTCCAGGGGGATCAGGTCTCGCTGGGCAGGCCCGGTGTAGACCTGGCGGGGGCGGAAGATGCGGGAGCTGGGGTCGGATTCGAGCTCCCGCCACTGCGAGAGCCAGCCCGGGAGGCGGCCCAGGGCGAACAGGACGGTGAACATGTCCGTCGGGAACCCAATTGCCCGATAGATGATCCCTGAGTAGAAGTCGACGTTCGGATAGAGCTTGCGCTCGATGAAGTAGTCGTCCGAAAGTGCCACTTCTTCCAACTGACCGGCGAGATCGAGGATGGGGTCGTCGATACCGAGAGAGTCGAGCACCTCCTCCGCAGCGCTTTTGATGATCTTGGCGCGGGGGTCGAAGTTCTTGTAGACGCGGTGGCCGAAACCCATCAGCCGAAAAGGGTCTTCCTTGTCCTTGGCACGTTTCACCACCGTGTCGATGTCATCCCCGGAAGCGACGATGTCGTCGAGCATCTCCAGCACTGCCTGGTTGGCGCCACCGTGGAGTGGACCCGACAGTGCGGCGATGCCGGCAGCGATCGAGCTGAAAATGTTGGCATGTCCGGAGCCGACGAGTCGCACCGCCGATGACGAGCAGTTCTGACCATGGTCGGCGTGGAGAATCAACAAGAGATTCAACGCCTTCGCCACCACAGGATCGGGCTCGTACTCCTCGGCTGGCACCGAGAACATCATCTTGAGGAAGTTGGATGAGTAGTCGAGCGAGTTGTCCGGGTAGACGTATGGCTGGTGGACCCGATACTTGTATGACCAGGCGATCATCGTCGGGGTCTTGGCAATCAGACGTCTCGAGCTCACGTCGACGGCATCGAGATCGAGTGGGTCTAGGGCGTCGGGGTAGTAGGTGGCCAACGCCGAAGTCGCCGAAGCGAGGATCTGCATGGGGTGTCCATTGTGCGGGAACGCCTCGAACAGCTTCTTCATGTCCTCCCGTAGGAGGGTGTGATAGGTGATCGACTCCTCGTACTCTCCGAATTCGGACTTGGTGGGGAGCTCCCCGTATTGCAGGAGATAGGCCACCTCGAGAAAAGACGCACCTTCCGCCAGTTGTTCGATGGGATATCCGCGATAGCGGAGAATCCCCTCCTCACCGTCGATATACGACACCCTCGACGTGCTCTCCGCGGTGTTCCCAAATCCACGGTCGAGCGTGACCAGACCCAATGACCCGCGCAGTTGGGAGATGTCGAGACCTGCATTTCCCTCGGTAGCTTCTCTGACCGGGAGGGTCAATTCGTCATCTCCGTAGCGTAAGACTGCGTCGGCCATTCCAATCCTTCCTACTCGTTATCGGTGCGGGCGGCGATAACAGCCTGCGCCTCGTTGTGAGGTACCTCTTCGTAGTGGTCGAATTCCATCTCGAAGGTACCGCGACCGGAGGTGAGTGATCTCAGCTCAGCAGCGTACTGCTGCATTTCGGCCATGGGCACCTCGGCGGTCACCGTGCGCAAGATCCCCTCACCCTCCATGCCCAGAACCTTTCCTCGTTTGGAGTTGATGTCCCCCATCACGTCTCCGAGATGTGCTTCTGGAACGGTGACGGACACCTTCATGATGGGCTCGAGCAGGACCGGGCGTAGCTGGGGACTGGCAGTACGGACAGCCTGGATGCCGGCCATTCGGAATGACATCTCGTCAGAGTCCACCGCGTGGTACTTGCCGTCGTAGACCTCTGCGGCCACGTCGACTACCGGGTATCCGGCGAGAATCCCACGTTGGAGGGCCTCCTGGATTCCCTTGTCCACCGCAGGGATCAGCCCACGAGGGATCGAGCCACCCTTGATAGAGTCGATGAACTCGTATCCGGTCCCCCTCGGCTTTGGGGAAAAACGGACGTTGGCGACGCCAAACTGACCCCGTCCCCCGGATTGTTTCTTGTGTTTCCCCTCGGCATCGGCGCTGGCCATGATCGACTCTCGATAGGGGATCTTGGGAAGCGTGCCGTCTATCTCCACGCCGAACATCCTCTTGATCCGGGCCAGGGTGACATCCAGGTGCGTGTCACCCAGCCCGGAGAGTATGGTCTCGGCGGTTTCGGCCCTTCGCTCGACCCGGATCGTGGGATCACCCTCCTCGATGCGGTGAAGAGCGACCGACATCTTCTCGTCGTCCTGATGGGAACGGGGCGTAATGGCGAGCTCGGCCACGGGCCGCGGATATTTGATGGGCTCGATCACGGCGTCGATCCCGGGGGACCGCAACGTGTCCCCGGGATGCAGGTTTTCGACTTTGGCGACGGCGCCGATGCCTCCAACTGGAAGATCGGTGACGTCCTGGTGCTCCTTGCCCTGGAGCTTGAAGAGGTTGTGGAGTCGGAGCTTGCCACCGCGGGCGACTTCTAGCTCCTGATCGGCCTTCGCTGTTCCCGAGTAGATGCGGAAGAGAGAAATCCTGCCCACGAATGGGTCAGAGAACGTCTTGAAGACGTAGGCGAGAACCGGCCCGTCGGCGGACGGCTCTAGGCTCGAGCCTTCTTTGAGCGGGGGTATCTCTCGCTCCAACGGGTTCGGCCCGTAGTCGGCGATGAATTCGAACAAAGTATCGATGCCGATCAGCTTGGTGGCGGAGGTAACGAGGACGGGACTGATCTCACCAGCGATGATGCCGTGGTGGATGGTGTCGACGATTTGCTCCCGGCTGGGCTCTTTGCCTTCGAAATAGGCCTCCATCATCTCGTCGTCTGTCTCCACGACGGTTTCGATGAGGCCGGTATGCGCCGAGTGAACCAGCTCGGCTACCTCGTCGGGGAGATCGACTTGCTTGCCGGTTGCACTCCCCTCCGTGTACTCGTAGGCGCGCTCTGTGGCGACTCTCACCAAGCCACGCAGGTCTTCCTCGGAGCCTATGGGAACCTGAATGGGCGCGATCGACTTGCCGAAGCTGTCTCTCAGCTCGGCCAGTGCCCGTTCGTATGATGCGCGCTCCCGATCGAGCTTGGTAATGACGATGGCTCGGGGGATTCCTTCCTCCTCTGCGGCCCTCCAGAGAGCCTCGGTCTGCACCTCGACGCCATCTACGCCCGAAACCGCGAAAAGAGCCAGGTCGGCGGCGCGCAGGGCGGTTCTGGCGTCACCACTGAACTCCGTCGCCCCGGGTGCGTCGATGATGTTGACCCGGGTTCCCCTCCAGTCTGCCGTCGCCACCGCCAGCCCGAGCGAGATGCCACGGTCGATCTCTTCCGGCTCATAGTCGAAAGTCGAGGTGCCGTTTTCCACCGAGCCCATGCGTTTGGTGGCGCCCCCTACGAAGAGCAATGCCTCGGCGAGGGTGGTTTTCCCGCTCCCACCGTGGCCGACCAAAGCGATGTTTCGGACTTTCTCGGGAACCACGTGACCTCCTATGTGGAAAACTCCGATCCTAACGTTGGTTGTGGACGACGTTCCCAGGGGTGCTACTTTCCCGCTCGTGATCGACATGCGGGTCCGACCTCATGTGACCCGATACCTGGATTCCATCGGGCGGGCCCTGGCGGCAATCGGCATGACGCCGACGGTGATGACCGCATTGGGGTTGGCCATGGTTCTCGCCGGTGCGGCGATGGTGGGCACCGAACGCCTGGTTTCCGGCGGGTGGGTCATCGCCGTCGGCTCATTGCTCGACGGCCTGGACGGGGCAGTCGCCCGAGCTTCGGACAGGGTTTCGGGGCGCGGTGCGTTCCTCGACTCGGCATTCGATCGCGTCGGCGAGATCGCCGCATTCGCCGGCCTTGCCTTCGCCATGGAGGGAGAGGCGCGGGTGCTGCTGTTGATCGTGTTAGCGGTGGGCGGGGCGATGCTCGTCCCCTACATGCGTGCGCGTGCCGAGGCGGAAGGACTGATCGGCACGGGTGGATTGATGGGACGAACCGAGCGCCTGGTTCTCTTCTGTGCCGGACTCATCCTCGGTTTTGTCGAGCCCATGCTCTGGATTTTCGTGGTGCTCGTTTGGCTCACGGCCCTGACCAGGTTCCTCCGGTCGTACCGTTCTATCTCGTGAAGGATTACCTGGCGTATTTGGGGCTCCGCGCCGGAGTCGGGCTTATCGGAGCGTTGCCCGGTCCGGTCGTGCGCCATCTCGGTCAGGGTTTCGGCCGGGTTTGGGCGGCGGTGGACCGCAAACGCCGTGCGATGGCTCGCCGTCACGCCGAACGTGTCCGCGGCCAGGCTGTCGACCTGGACGGATCTTCGGTGGAGATGATGAGGTCCTACGGTCGCTATTACGCCGAGGCTCTCTGGCTACGTGCCCGCCGGGTCGACGGCATGCTCGCTACGACCGAGGTGCAAGGTCTCGAAAGGATCATCGCCGCCCGGGACGCGGGCACCGGGATGATCTATGCCCTTCCTCACATGGGCAACTGGGAAGCCGCAGCTCCAATAGCCGTTAGTGTGGGTGTCCCGGTGGTGGCGGTGGCCGAAGTCCTTCCCAACCGAAGGATCACCGACTGGTTCAGTGAGATGCGGGCGGAGATGGGCATCGAGGTTGTGTTGGCTACCGGCCGGGTCGAAGTCATGCGCCGCCTGGAAGAAGCGATTTCCGCCAACAAAGCCGTCGCCCTTCTCTCCGATCGCGACCTGAAGGGCAAAGGCGTGCAGGTCGGGTTCTTCGGTGAGCAAACGACCCTTCCGGCGGGCCCGGCCACTCTGGCCTTGCGCACCGGGGCGCCGTTGTTTCCAGTGGGCTGCTACTTCAAGGACGGCGGATACCGGGTCGTGATACACGACCCACTTGCCCTTCCTGACCGGGGATCAAGAACTGAGAAGGTGGCCGCGGCTACTCAGGCCCTGGCGACCCGACTCGAGAAGATCATCGGAGAGGCGCCAGAACAGTGGCACCTGGTTCAGCCCAACTGGCCATCGGACCGAGAGGCGAGCTGAGTGAGGGTCGGTGTCGTCTGCCCGTACGACATCTCCAAGCCCGGCGGAGTTCAGCAACTGACCGGTGAGTTGGCCACCCACCTTCGCGACGCGGGCGACGAGGTGGTATTCGTCGGTGCAGGAAGGAGTTGGTTTCAAGGAGGGCCCGGGCTCGACGATGTCACGGTTCCGACGGGCCGAGCCATCGGCATCAGGGCCAATCTCTCCAAGGCGCCGCTGACTCTGAGCCCGGTGCCGTGGCGTCGGGTTCGGCGTGCGCTGGCCGATGTGGACGTCGTACACGTACACGAGCCACTCATACCGCTGATCGGCTGGATGGCCCTGTCGACGAGTCGGCCACTGGTCGCAACCTTTCACGCCGACGCCCCGGATTGGGTATCCAGGCTCTACCGGGTCCTGCCCGGCATCGAAAGAAGACTTCGCGAGTCGATCATCACCGCGGTCAGCTCCACTGCCGCCAGGTCGATTCCCTCCAGCTGGGGGACGGTGCGAATAGTCCCCAACGCCATCGATGTGTCGGCTTATGACCTCCCGGTGGGCCGTGTCGACCGACGAGTAGCGTTTCTGGGGCGGGACGATGCTCGAAAAGGGCTGTCCGTTCTCCTCGAGGCTTGGCCACATGTAGTAAGCCGGGTCCCCGAGGCCGAGTTGATCGTGATGGGAGCGGATCGAGACATCGACATTCAGGGTGTCGAGTTCAAAGGCACCGTCAGCGGCGGTGAGAAACGCCGTCTTCTCGCCTCGAGCCTTGTCTTTGTAGCGCCGAATCTGGGAGGAGAGAGCTTCGGCATCGTCGTTGCCGAAGGGATGGCCGCTGGTTGCGCCGTCGTGGCCAGTGACATCCCCGCGTTCGTCGAAGTGACAGGAGGGGCGGCCGTCCATGTCCCGGTCGGTGATGTGCGGACACTCGCTGAAAGATTGATCTACCTGCTCCTCGACCCAGCGAAGGCCCGCGAACTCGGGCACTCGATGAGGGTGCGTTCCGCGGGATACGACTGGTCAGCCGTCGTCGATGAGTACCGCGGTCTCTACTTCGAGGCCATCTCTTAGGAGAGAATACGTCTCAGCGGTACAATTCGATCCACACCAAAGAGGATCGATTCGTGGACAAAGGGACAGACAGGGTCAAGCGCGGACTCGCCGAGATGTTGAAGGGCGGCGTCATCATGGACGTCGTCAACGCCGAACAGGCGAAAATCGCCGAGGAGGCCGGCGCCGTAGCGGTCATGGCGCTAGAGCGCGTGCCGGCAGACATTCGTAAACATGGCGGCGTCGCTCGCATGTCTGATCCCAACATGATCTCCGAGATCCAGAGCGCGGTCAGCATCCCGGTCATGGCCAAGTGCCGTATCGGTCATTTCGCCGAGGCCGCGGTGCTTCAGTCACTCGGCATCGACTACATCGACGAGTCCGAGGTACTCACCCCCGCAGACGAGGAGCATCACGTAGACAAATGGGCTTTCACCACACCATTCGTGTGTGGTGCCCGCAACCTGGGCGAGGCCCTTCGTCGCATCGGCGAGGGTGCCGCCATGATCCGGACCAAAGGTGAAGCCGGCACTGGAAACGTGGTCGAGGCTGTCCGTCACATGCGGACCGTCACCAACGAGATTCGTGCCGTCGCCTCCATGGGCGAGGAACAGCTGATGTCGGCGGCCCGAGACATGGGCGCTCCCTACGAGCTGGTCCGTGAGGTTGCCGAAGCCGGGAAGCTCCCTGTGGTGAACTTCGCAGCCGGCGGGATCGCCACACCCGCGGACGCAGCCCTGATGATGGGGCTCGGCGTCGACGGGGTGTTCGTCGGTTCCGGGATCTTCAAGAGCTCCGACCCCGAGGGCTACGCACGGGCCATTGTGGAGGCAACCACCTTCTGGAACGAGCCTGAGGTGGTCGCCAAGGTGTCCCGTGGGCTGGGCCAGGCCATGCCCGGGCT
Organism: Acidimicrobiia bacterium; assembly: GCA_036374335.1. Classification (GTDB taxonomy): domain Bacteria; phylum Actinomycetota; class Acidimicrobiia; order Spongiisociales; family ZC4RG35; genus JANQRA01. Next base: position 7,440 of record DASUUC010000001.1, on the reverse strand, counting down.
CGAGATGGGAACGCTGTCCGAGGCAGAGCAACTCGCCCGCAGGGGTTGGTGACCTTGGTTCGCGTCGGTGTCCTGGCCCTTCAGGGCGACGTGCGCGAGCACATTCGGATTCTGGAGTCGCTCGGAACCGAAGCGGTGCCCGTCAAGAAAGCCGAGGAAATCGATTCCGTAGACGCGCTGGTGATACCCGGAGGCGAGTCGACCACCATCGGCAAGATGGCAGTCCGTTTTGGCCTGCTGGAGCCGCTGCGCTCCGCGGTCGAGGGAGGACTGCCCGTATATGGGACCTGTGCGGGCATGATCCTGCTCGCGGGCGCGGTGACCGAAGGGGACCAGCCTCTGATCGGAGCTCTGGACGTTGTGGTCAAACGTAACGCCTTCGGTCGTCAGAATGAATCGTTCGAAGCGGACCTCGACATCTCGGGCCTCGACGACCCATTTCATGCCGTGTTCATCAGGGCGCCCTGGATCGAGAAGGTCGGCGCAGATGTGAAGATACTCTCCGAAGTAGACGAGCATCCCGTGATGGTCCGTCAGGGGTCGATCCTGGCGACGTCGTTTCACCCCGAGTTGACCGGCGATGGGCGCATCCATCGCATGCTCCTGGAGTTGATCTGAGGTACTGATGGCTGGACATTCCAAATGGGCGAACATCAAGCACCGAAAAGGGCGACAGGACGCCAAACGGGGCCAGCTGTTCGCCAAGCTGGCGAAGGCGATCGAGGTGGCCGCCCGTGAGGGGGGTGGCAGCGTCGAATTCAACCCGACACTCGCCACCGCCGTGGACAAGGCCAAAGCGGCCGACATGCCCAATGACAACATCGACCGGGCCATCAAACGCGGCACCGGCGAGGTCGAAGGCGCCACCTACGAGGAATTCTTCTACGAGGGTTACGGCCCCGGTGGCGTGGCCCTCTACGTCCAGATCCTCACCGACAACCGCAACCGCGCCGCCTCTGATGTCCGATCCACCTTCACCCGTCACAACAGCAACCTCGGCGAGCCCGGGTCGGTCGGGTACCTGTTCAGCCAGAAGGGTGTGATCCTCGCCAAGGGATCCGAAGAGGAAGTCATGCTCACCGCCCTCGACGCCGGAGCCGAGGACATCCGGGACGCAGGCGAGGGCATGTTCGAGGTGGTCACCGAGGCCGGCGATCTGCAACAGGTCAGAGAAGCCTTGGCGTCGAGTGGGGTCAGAATCGAAAGCGCAGACGTGACTCAACTGCCCTCCAATCTCGTACCCGTTGAGGAGAGCGACGCCAAGAAGCTGCTCCGATTGATCGACGCTCTCGATGACCTCGACGACGTCCAGGAGGTCTACTCCAACTATGACATCGAGGACACGGTCATGGAGAAGGTCCTGACCGAGGCGTGAGCGTCGATGAATGTGCAACTCCGGCGTCCAACGGATCTGTTGCGCACGTTTCAACGCCCACCAGCGTCCAACAGATCGGGCACTCACACTTGGAGGGGATCCAGTCCAACCCCTGACCATGGTTCGATCGAGGTCATCCTGCAGCGTGTGATCGAGCCCTTCCCGGATGTCCAGAGTCACAGGAACGCCAGCGCCCTGGGACGGTGGATGTTGCGAGACTGATAGTCTTTCGAAGAAAATTCTTCGAACCCGGCCTTCGGACCCCGAATTTGTCCCAGCGGTTTCGTATGTTTGCAGCATGTCTGGGGAGAGACTTTCGATCGATCAGCGAGAGCAACGTTTGATCGGGGCGGAACATGCGATCGCACGGCTTCGCGAGCTGCAGATCCAGGATCTCTCTGAGCTATGTACGGCCCAGGTTGCTACCGCTGACGGCTCGAGGTCGTTGTCGGAGTGGGTGGCTTCCCGGTTGGACGTTGGTTCTGATACGGCGAAGACGTTGGTGCAGACAATGCGGCGTCTCGCCGACCGTCCCGACCTGCAGGAGGACATGGCGGAGGGCCGGGTTTCATTCGACCGCGTCGAAGCGCTCTCTCGTATTCAAGGAGATGTCGGTCTCATGGAATGGGCCGATATCGCTGCGGTGAGTCGAGAGGCAGCAAAGCGGGCTCGTATCGCTTCGAAATCAGAAGCCCGCGCGGCCGAAGAGCGTCATCTCGCCATGCAGCCCAGTCTGGACGAATCCCGGTGGAAGCTCTGGGGGCAACTGGACGGGCACTCCGGCGCCCTTGTCGACAAGGTGCTCACCGAAGCCGCTGATGCCCTACCCGACCTTCCCGACCGTACCTCTGGGCCGACCGGATGGCGCAGAGCTACCGCGTTGGTCGAATCTCTCGTTTCCGATGACCCTGCTCCTGGTCACGTGTCCGTGATCGTCGAGGCCAAAGATGCGGCCAATACCGATGGTGAGGCTGGTGTCGTCCTCGATTCAGGATTCAGAGTGGGTCGTCGGGCCCTGCAGGCGATCTTGTGCGACGCAGACACCGAAGTCATAGCCCGGACTGGTGACGGCCGGTTCATGGAGTATGGGCGGATCGACGGACCGCACCACCTGCATTGAAGCGAGCCTTGCTCGCCAAATACCACTTCAGGTGCGGCGCAGATGGCTGCGAGTCACGAAACCGTCTCCAGATCCATCACCTGGTCCCTTGGGCGAAGGGTGGAGAGACCGATTTAGGACAACCTGGTCTTATTGTGCTGGTTCCACCATCAGGTGGTCGTTCACGAACGCGGCTACGAGATCTATTTCCACAAAGGGCGCTTCCGCTTCCGCAGGCCCTCGCCGCCACCCTATGCCCAGCGATCTAGCTAGGGGCAAGCTCGCCCCCGCCTTCGCAAATCCCTCTGACCCAACAATTCCCTACTAGCGTCTAGAACATATGTTCGTTCTGGGTATCGACCCCGGGCTCTCCGCCACCGGATACGGGCTGGTCGAAGGATCCCATCCCCCCCGGGCCCATCGCGCCGGGGTGATCCGCACCGGCACCGACATGCCAACACCGAAGCGACTCGCCGAGCTGCACCGTGGGCTCACCGAAGTGATCAACGAAACAACTCCGGAGGTCATCGCCCTGGAGACCATCTTCACCAACAGAAACCTGCAGACCGCTATCTCCGTCGGCCGTGCCTCGGGCGTGGCCCTACTCGTGGCCGCCCAAGCCGGTCTCCCCGTGTTCGAATACGTGCCGACGGCCATCAAATCTGCGGTTACCGGCGACGGCTCCGCTAACAAGGATCAGGTGCAACAAATGGTCACCCGGCTTCTCCGCCTGCAGGACCCACCAAAACCGGCCGACGCCGCCGATGCCCTCGCAATCGCCCTCTGCCATCTCCGCGTCGCACCCCTGGAGGCAAGCCGATGATCGGGCGCCTTCGCGGCGTTCTCGTCGCCAGCCGCCAATCGGGAATCGTGATCGACGTCGGAGGAGTGGGCTACGAAGTGGCCATGACCACCCGCGACCTCGTGATACTCCCAGGAATAGGCGAAGAGATCGTGGTCCACACCCACACCTACGTTCGCGAAGACGAAATCAGCATCTACGGCTTCGCCTCCGAGTCGGACCGTGAGTTGTTCCGTGTCCTCATCAGTGCGAGTGGCGTCGGGCCCAAAGTCGGGTTGGCGCTACTGGCCTCGATGACGGGTGAGGAGATCGTTAGGGCGATCACCGGCGAAGATCCCGACGCCCTCACCATCGCGCCGGGCGTAGGCAAGCGAGGAGCACAGAAGCTCGTTCTGGAGCTCGCACCCAAACTCGCGGGTCGGGAGACCGAAGTCGTCGGGGGACACTCGCTGGGAGGGGTTCGCCAGGCCCTCGAAGGTCTCGGATACTCCACAGCCGAGATCAACGCCGTGGTCAAGGACCTCGACCCCAACGACCCGATCGAGGCCCAAGTCAAAGCCGCTTTACAGCGATTGGCCAAAGGATGAACCGCGAAGAGAGCCTTCTCAGCCCGATCATCGAAGACGATGACGACATCACCCTTCGACCGCGTCACCTCGGAGACTTCGTCGGCCAGGAGCCGGTCAAAGAACGCCTCCAGATCTCACTCGAGGCTTCGATAGCCGAGGAACGCGCCTTGGATCATGTCCTCTTCTCCGGGCCTCCCGGTCTCGGCAAGACCACCCTGGCGGGGATCATCGCCGCGGAGAAAGGCGTCAGCTTCCGGGTCACCTCTGGCCCGGCGCTGGAACGCCCGGGCGACCTGGCCGCGATCCTCTCCAATCTCCAGCCCCACGACGTGTTCTTCATCGACGAGATCCATCGTCTTCCCCGGGCCGTGGAAGAGGTCCTGTACCCGGCGATGGAGGACTTCCAGCTCGATGTGGTCTTGGGCAAAGGTCCCACGGCTCAGTCGATTCGCATCGACCTGCCCAAATTCACCTTGGTGGGAGCAACCACACGCAAAGGCAAGGTGACCGCTCCTCTCCGCGACCGTTTCGGCATCGAGGAGCGGCTCGACTACTACGAAGTCGACGACCTGACCCGAATCATCCGCCGCTCGGCCGGGATCATCGACGTGGACATCAAGCCCGAAGCCGCAGCGCGCATCGCAGAGCGCAGTCGTCAAACTCCCCGCATCGCCAACCGGCTGCTGGCCCGGGTCCGCGACTTTGCCGTGGCCAGAGCCTCGGGGCGCATCACCTTCGACGTGGCGGTCAAAGCCCTGAAAGTCTACGAGGTCGACGACCTCGGTCTGGACAAGGTGGACCGATCCATTCTCGACTCGATCGTCCACAAATTCGGTGGCGGGCCGGTTGGCCTGTCCACGCTGGCGATCGCAGTCGGTGAGGAGCCGGAGACCGTTGAGGACGCCTACGAGCCGTTCCTCCTCCAGTCGGGATTGATCAAACGAACCCCGCGAGGCCGGATGGCCACCGCCCACGCCTACACCCATCTCGGAGTCGAACCGCCCATGGACCCCCAAGGAACTCTCCTCTGAAGGTCTCAGACTTTCAATACGACTTGCCCCAACAGGCCATAGCTCAGCATGCCATCGAGCCGAGACACGACTCCCGCCTGCTTGACACCCGTGACATGAGCGACCACACGTTCCTCGAGTTGGCCGATCTCCTCGAACCGGGCGATCTCGTCGTGGTGAACGAGACCCGGGTCCGAGCCGCCCGACTCGTCGGGACCCGCATCGAGACTGGCGGAACGGTCGAATTGTTGGTTCTGGATCGCCTGGGCGACACGACGTGGGAGGCGCTGGCGAAACCGGCACGAAGACTGCGTCCGGGAGTGGTGGTCGACTTCGACGCTTTCAGGGCCACGATCGTCGATGGACCGGAGGAGGGAAGGGTCACCGTCGAGCTCGACGCAGCCGATCCGGAACAGGCCATCGCGGCGCGGGGAGTCGTCCCCCTGCCGCCATACTTCACCGGCGACCTGGAGGACCCGGAGCGTTACCAGACGATTTTCGCCACGGCGCCAGGTTCAGCAGCGGCGCCGACGGCCGGGCTCCATTTCACCCGGGAGGTGACTCGCCGAATCGAGGGGCGAGGCATCCGGATCGCCTCGGTGGACCTGCATGTCTCAATGGACACCTTTCGGCCAATCGCGGTCGAGAACGTCGAGGATCACCAGATGCACTCCGAGTGGTGCGCGGTCCCAGCTGAGACAGCCGAGGCGGTCGCCGCCACCCGCCGCGGAGGAGGCAAAGTGGTCGCGATCGGAACCACGGTGGTTCGGACTCTCGAGTCGATGGCGAATGGAACCGGTGGGGTGGAAGCGGGGGAGAAGCGAACAGACTTGTTCCTCAAACCAGGGAGCGAGATCAGCGTTGTGGACACCCTGGTCACCAATTTCCATCTGCCGGGCTCCACGCTGCTCGTCCTTCTCGCGGCCTTCGTGGGCGATCGTTGGCGGGAGGCCTATGAGACGGCACTTCAACGTGGTTACCGGTTTCTCTCGTTCGGGGACGCCATGCTCGCAATCAGAGCCGGGACCTAGCCTTTCGGCATGCCAGCGGTCAGTTGGACATCGAAGGCGACAGACGGCGCAGCGCGCTCCGGTGTGCTTCATACCCCACACGGAGACGTACGGACCCCGACGTTCATGCCAGTGGGGACCCGCGCCGCGGTGAAGGCGGTCGACAGCGACGATCTGATCGCAGTGGGTGCAGAGATAGTCCTCGCCAACACCTATCACCTCATGCTCCGCCCGGGCTCCGACTTGATCGCTGAACTCGGAGGACTACACGAGTTCATGAGTTGGGACGGTCCCATCCTCACCGACTCCGGCGGATTCCAGATCTTCTCGCTACAGCCTGAGATCACCGAGCAGGCAGCCGTGTTCTCGTCGATATACGACGGAGCCCGCGTCGAGCTGACACCAGAGGAGGCGGTCGAGATCCAGGAGCAACTCGGTGCGGATATCGCCATGGTCCTCGATGTCTGCGTCGGGCTCCCGGCTCCACGGGAAGAAGTCGAAACCCAAATGCGGCGCACGCTGCGGTGGGCCGAGAGAAGTCTCTCCGCTCACAGCAGGACGGATCAATCTCAGTTCGGGATCGTCCAGGGTGGGACCGATCTCGATCTGAGGTCCGAAAGCGCCCGGAGGACCGCTGAGCTCGGATTCGATGGCATCGCAGTTGGTGGATTGTCGGTGGGCGAGCCAGCAGAGGAGCGCAACGCGGCCCTGGAAGCAGCGGTGGCCGAACTGCCCGAGGACAAACCCCGCTATGTGATGGGATTGGGCGACACGGTCGGCCTGCTCGACGCAATACGCAGGGGTGCCGACATGTTCGACTGCGTCATCCCGACACGGCTGGCCCGACACGGCCGCGCGCTGACGAGAACGGGAGACTTCAACATCAACCGGGTCGAGTTCACCAACGACCCGAGCCCCCTCGATTCCGAGTGTCGTTGCCCGACCTGCAGACGGTATTCACGGGCATATCTACGACACCTCGTGCGCATGAATGAGCTCAGTGCCCACCGCCTGCTGACCATCCACAATCTCACCTACGTCCTCGATCTGGTTTCAGGGGCTCGGGAAGCGATCGAGTCCGGTGCCCTGGACGAGCACATAGCCAAGGTGAGCAGTCAACGAGGGAACGGTTCGACCTAGAGGTTGCTGGGGCCTAATCTCGCACCGGAATTACCCCACTCGCGGAGGAACCGTGACTCTTGTCGTGTTCGCCCAGGAGGCGCCAGGAAGCGCATTGCCGTCCATTCTCTTCCTGGCTCTGATGGTCGGAGTCTTCTATTTCCTGATCATCCGACCGCAACGCAAGCGCAGCCAAGCGCAGAGAAACCTCGCAGCATCTCTACAGATCGGTGACGAGGTCCGCACCATTGGAGGAGCCCATGGGACCGTTGTCTCGATGACCGAGGACAGTGTGGTGCTGCGGGTGGAAGACGGTCAGATCAGGTTCTCGAAGCGAGCGATCGGAAACCGTGTCGGTGACGACACGCCCGGAGACGACACCTAAGTGTCAAAAAGGCTGCTCGGCCTCATCATCGTCCTCGCCATCGCTTGGGGAGGCCTCGCTGCCGTCATCTC